>QHYZ01000060.1 GCA_003225295.1 Acidobacteriota bacterium
ATGGTTACACGTGGATCTGCGTCATTGGGATTGGGATGAGCGGTAGCGTAGCGTCGTTGTAGTACATTCATCTCAGCGCGCGCCTGTTCGAAGCTGACTTGCGGCTTCAAGCGGGCGAAACCCTTCAATAAACCTACCGTGCGCCAAGCTCCAGATGGAAGCGCAGACCATTCGGACGGGCGGGTCACCCAAATGTCTACGTCAGCCGTCGGAAAGACAAAACCCGCGGGCAAGACGCCAATAATTGTGTACGGGACGGCATCAACGGTGGCGGATTTACCGACAACGTGTGGATCACCGTTGAATCGGCGCCACCATAACTCGCTGCTGATCATGGCCACAGGATCCCCTCCATGCTTGTCCTCTTCTGGAAGGAAGCTGCGTCCAAGCATGGGCTCCGTGCCTAGAATCGCCAGGAAATTCGCGGAGACGCGAGCGGCATTCACAACCTGAGGCTCACTGCCACCGGAAAGAGTGAAATTCTCTAGCGGTCCGAAGGCTCCCAATTCGCTGAAGGACTTAGCGGTGGCTCGCATCTCCTCAAATCGCACTTCGTTGAACGCTTGATCAATTACGTTGCGATTGGGGACCGTCAGCACGAGACGCACCAGTCGGCCCGGATCACGGTATGGCAACGGCTTCAGGAGCACTGCTCGGATCACCGTAAACATTGCTGTGTTCACGCCGACACCGAGCGCTAGGGTCAGGACAGCCACGAGCGTGAAGCCGGGATCTTTCCGGAGCATGCGTAAGCCATAGTGCACGTCCTGGGCAACAGTCTCCGCGAGCCATCCAGGCGCTTGTTGACGGCACTCCTCGCGTGTCTGTTCAACCCCTCCGAAAGCGATTGCCGCTTGTCGCCGCGCTTCTTCAGCCGACATGCCCGCGGCTATGTTCGTCTCGATGAGATGTTCGAGGTGCGATCGTAGCTCCTCATCTACATCGGTGGGAGCCTTGCGTGCGACCAGAAACCGGAGACGTGTTAGAAATTCGGCGAGCATTCGTGGCCTGTTAGACTCGCTCCAGCACGAGGGCTATTGCGTTTGTCAGTCGATTCCAATCTTCCATTTCGGCTTGTAGTTGCTTCTTCCCTGCACGAGTAAGCGAGTAGAACTTCGCGCGACGATTGTTCTCGGAAACACCCCAGTCGGCTTTGATCCAGCCTTTGTATTCCAATCTGTGCAGTGCGGGATATAAGGACCCCTGTCCAATTTGCAGCGCGTCTTTCGATACTTGTTGAATACGTTCGGCGATTCCCCACCCATGCATGGAAGCAAGCGCCAGCGACTTCAAGATCAGCAAGTCGAGCGTCCCTTGTAGAAGATCGGTAGATTGCTTCATCTCTCCCCTCGGCATTCGACAAGAGAATGCCATCGGTTCCTGTCGAGTGTCAAGGGGTAGCTTAGCGTGGATTTTTTGAGCCTCAGTGAACCTCAGTGAAGTAGCAATGAAAAGTGTTGACTTTCGCTTTTTGTTCGCCTATAGTGCGGGCGGTAGAGGAAACGGGAAACGGGTGGCGCGTCGGCTCCATTGCCGTCAAGGCTCTCACGAGACGGCCGCCACCCGTTGAAAGTTCCGAGCCGTAAGCGGGGTGAGGGGTCGACTCGAAAGGGTGATCCCTCGATCCCGAAGACGCATCGGTGACGCAAAAACGCGCTCCGCTCCGTCCATACCGCTCGGATGACAGTATAAGTTGCCCGCTTCCCTATGAGGAGCCGCCATGGACGTCTGTGTTGAAAACGTATTTACCGGCCCCGCCATTGAGGCCATCAATGTGATTCAAGCAACTGCGGATGAGGAGAAGCGCAGGGCCGCCCTCAACCGACAGTGCGGGTCTCAGGACAAGGAAGACCCGCGATACGGGGGCACGGGACAGGAAACCGGGGCACAGAGCCCGGGCCCTGCGGACTCAGCAGAAACACCACGCACGGAAACGGCGGCGGAGAAAAATCCGTGGTCCGCCTGGGCGTGGCTGGGAATGTGCAAAAACTCCAGCCGCAGAATTCCTAACATTGTGCACGTGGATGTGGACGCGTTTTTCGCTTCGGTGGAGCAAGTGCTGAATCCCAGGCTGCTCGGCAAGCCCGTGTTGGTGGGGCGCGGCGTAGTGGCTTCGGCGAGCTACGAAGCGAAGTTCCGCGGAGTGCGCACGGCGATGAGTTTTCGCGAAGCGCTGCGCATCTGCCCGAAAGCCGTTGTCGTGCCCGGGCAATACGAGCATTACGCCGATTTTGCGGAGCGCGTGCGGCGAATCCTTGAAACTTACACGCCCGCGGTTGAAACCGCTGCACTGGACGACTTTTACCTCGATTTTGCAGGCACCGAGCGACTGTATCCGGACTACCAAGGCACGCTGCGGCGTTTGCAGGCGGAGATATTTGGCCGCACGGGCCTGAACGTTTCGATTGGCGCGGCGCGAACGAAGGTGGTGGCGTCGATTGCGTCGCGGCTGGAGCGCCCACGGGGCTTTCGCGTGATCGCGTGCGGTGAAGAAGAAGCGTTCCTGACGCCGCTGTCGGTGGAAAAGCTCCACGGTATCGGCCACGTGCACACCGGGGTGCTGGCCGAGCGCGGCATCGTAACCATCGGCCAGCTGCGCCAGGTGCCCAAGCCCGCGTTGCAGGCTGCCTTCGGCGAAGCCATCGGCCAGCAAATCTGGGAACGCGCCCGCGGGCTGGATGGCCGCGAAGTGCTGCTGCCCTCGACGCCGAAATCCGTTTCGCGCGAAACAACCATCGAAGGCGGCACCATCGACACGGAATTTCTCGGCGGCCTGATCGAATATCTCAGCGAGCGCATCGGCTCGACCTTGCGCGAATACGGCAAGCAGGCGCGCACCATCGGCCTGCGCATCCGCTATGTCGATCAATTTTTGGCGCACCAGACAGTGCGGATCAGCAAACCAACCAACGACGAGCGCGAACTGCTCGTCACCGCCAAGGACCTCTTTGGCAGATTGTTCACGCGGCGCGTGGCCGTGCGCCTAGTCGGCGTCAGCGTGACGAACCTCGAAACCGATAAACGCCCGCACGAGCTCTTTGACACCAACGCCAACCGCCGCTGGTACTTGAACCGCGGCCTCGATTCCGTGCGCGGCCGCTACGGTTGGAACGCCGTCTTCTACGGCAAAGGCCTCGAGCTGCGCGAGCATTACGCGACCAAGCCGAATGGGCTGGTGCTCTCGACGCCATGCTTATCGAGGTAATTTGGTGAGTTTTTCCTTCCCTTTCCCTACCTGATTTGAATTAACAAGCAGGGCTGCCGAAAGGCGGACATGCCTTCTCCCTTTCCATGTGGGGCTCCCGTGTTCGTACATCTGCATTGTCATAGCCATTATTCCTTTCTACGAGGCGTGGGGTCGCCGGAGGAAATCGTCGCGGCAGCGGTTGAGCAGAAAATGCCTGCCGTGGCGCTGACGGATACGAACGGGCTGTACGCCGCTGTTTCGTTTTACCAAGCAGCGAAAAAAGCAGGCATCCATCCCATCGTCGGCGTGGTGTTGGATGTCGAATTTTATGTTTCGAGCGAGCCATTTCGAAATTGCAAAAGCAAAACTCGACATTCGTCGAGTGCGCCTCTAACGCTGCTGGCGGCGGACATGGAAGGCTACAGCAATTTGTGCCAACTCGTGACGCTGCGGCATTTGGGCACCACCAAGCCGTCACAAAATATTCGTTCCCCGGAAACCGATGGCCGACCGGTGACATTCGAGGAGTTGGCGGAGCACAACCGCGGCGTGATCGCATTGGCACCTGCGAACCATCTGCAGTTGATATCCTTCGCTTCGCTCAGGATGACAAACGAAAAGAAGAGGGCGGGCGGGGCAAGTCCCGCCCCTACAAAAACAACTCAGGGAGACGACCATTGCCAGGAGCAAGGAATCTCTTCCACGAGTCAGGAGTCACCAATTGCCACTCACTTTTCACAACTCAAGGAGATTTTCGGCGATCGCTTGTATATCGAGGTGCAGCATCTGTCACCGGGCGACGGACAAACGCTGCGCGAGGCTGAGCGCCTCGGCCACGAACTGGGCGTGCCGCTGGTAGCGACAAACAATGTGCACTTCCTCCGGCCCGAGGAGCATTTGCATCATCGCACGGTGAACGCCATCCGCACAGGCGGCTTGCTGACGACAGTGGCGCCACCAGAAATCACTACCGGCAAGGCGTGGTTCAAACCGGTGGCAGAAATGCAGAAACTTTTCCCTGATCATCCGGAATTACTCCGAGCAACGCTGGAAATCGCCGAGCGCTGCAACTTGCAACTCGAGCTGGGGAAACTGATCTTTCCGGAGTTTACCGTTCCAGAAGGCCATACGCCGGATTCCTATTTGCAAAAGCTGAGCCTCACGGGCGCATTGAAACGCTATCACTCATTTACACCAGAAGTGCGCTCGCGGCTCATGCGTGAATTGGAGGTCATCAAAAAGTGGGGCCTGGCGCCGTATTTCCTGCTGGTATTGGAGATCGTGGAAGAAGCGCGGCGGCGCGGCATTCCCGCCGTCGCGCGCGGTTCGGCGGCGAGCTCCATGGTCACGTATTGCCTGGGAATTTCGCGCGTGTGCCCGTTACGATGGGGGCTGTACTTTGAGAGATTTTTGAATGACCAGCGCGGCGATTGTCCGGACATCGACATCGATATCTGTGGTGCGAGGCGCGATGAATTGCTCGACTATGTGTACCAGCGTTGGGGCGCGGAACACGTCGCCATGATCGCGAGTTTCATCACCCTGCACGCGCGGCTCGCGGTGCGCGAAGTGGCCAAAGTGTTTGGCGTGTCACCGGGAGAGGTGGACCGATTCACAAAGCGGCTGCCGCATCGGCCGGTGCGCGACATTCTTTCGGCGATTCGCGATCTGCCGGAGTGCCGCGACCTCCCCGTGCACGACGAGCCCTGGAAAACGGTCCTGCAAGTAGCCTTGCGGCTCGACAACCTGCCACGGCATCTGGGGATTCATCCCTGCGGCACAGTGATTTCTGCGCGCCCGCTGACGTGGCTGACGCCGCTGGAACGGGCGACAAAAGGGATCGTCGTGACGCAGTACGATATGAACGCCATCGAAGCGCTTGGCCTGATCAAGATGGATCTGCTCGGACAGCGCGGCTTCACGACACTGTCGCTGGCACTGGACAACGTGGAGAAAGCTAAGAACGGGGGCACTGACAACACAACAATAGCGCCGGATGGAACGACACCGTGTCCCAAACCGCGGGAGATCGATTTTGACGCCCTACCGGAAAACGATCCCGCGACGTGCGACGTGATCGCCGCAGGGCGAACGATCGGAATCTTTCAGATCGAATCGCCGGCCATGCGCGGATTGCTGCGAACGATGAAAGCTCGCACCCTTGAGCAAGTGGCACAGGCATTGGCACTGATCCGTCCAGGCGCGGCGGAGTATGGGTCGAAAGAATTATTTGTGAAGCGGCTGCGCAAACAGGAAAACGTGACATTCGCTCATCCAAGACTCGAGCCCATTCTCGGCACCACACTTGGCGTATGCATCTTCCAAGAGCAGGTAATGCAAATCTCACAGGCCATCGGGAACATGTCGCTGGCCGAAGCCGACCTTGTGCGGCGGGCGTCTACAAAAGTTTCCGGCCGGAGCGACCGCCAGCGATTGCTCGCGAAATTCATGAAAGCTGCAGGAATGATGGGATTGACGAGAGTCCAACGAAACGAAACCTGGATGATGGTCGAAAAATTCGCCGGCTTCGGCTTCTGCAAAGCGCACGCCGCGACGTATGCGGACATCTCCTACCGCATGGCGTATCTGAAGACGCATCATCCAGCGGAGTTCTTGGCAGCGATGTGCAGCGCGGGAGCGGGGTTCTATCACGTGTCGGGGTATGTGGAAGAAGCCAAGCGCTGGGGCATCGCGGTGCGGCTGCCGTCGGTGAATCGTTCGCGGATGGAATACACGGTCGAGGCCGGCGAAAACGGAGCACACGCGCTTCGTATTGGACTGATGCAGGTGAAGGGCCTGCGCGTCGAAACGATCATGGCTATTCTGCGCATGCGGGACGAAGCTGGCGCGTTCCGCTCTCTGGAGGATTTTTTGCACCGTGTGACAGTCGAACGCGATGAAATTCAAGCCCTGATCAAGTGCGGTGCGTTCGACGAGGTCTGTAATATGACGCGGCCCACGATGCTGTGGCGCTGGAATTTCTTGCAAGCCGGTGGGAAAAATGCACGATCAGGAACGGCGGAGCTGACGGAGAACACAAAAACACTGTTTGTCACTGCGAATGCACATGATGCCATTGACGCGGCGCTGACGGAAATGCACGCGCCGGAATATACGATCGAGCAAAAGTTAAAATACGAACGCGAGATTTTGGAAGTCTGCGTGAGCGGACACCCGCTCGATTTCCTGCCGCGCAACGGCGAAGCCTGGAGCGATGAACTAACGGGCCTGCGCGGGGAACGCGTGACCCTATGCGGCTGGGTGGTGACGTACCGCCACGTCGGAACAAAAAACTATCGCAACATGATGTTCGTCACGCTCGAGGACCAGCGGGGCGTGTATGAAGTGGTGCTCTTCCCCGATGCCTACGATCGATATGGCGGTCTGGTGTTTGAGACACGTTTAATGCGCGTGACCGGTCGCGTCCAGGACGACGGGCAGATCAACGGCGAGAAGCTGGAAGCGTTGAAAAAGTGACCGCTGATTCGTGAGTGGTGACTCACGGAAGCCATCCCGCGAACGCCATAGGTGCGTCATGATTCAGCCAAGAAAACAAAACCCAGCGCCAGCGACAGAACCGGAGACCGGGCGCCCGGCCGGAACCGGCGAGGAGTGGCTGGGGCGAAACCGCAGCAGCAGGCGCCGGCTCTGGGAGCGATTGAATCCGCGGAGCCGCGGGCAGATTCGTATGATTGCCGAGGCGCTGGCGCTGCAGCAAATTCACGCACAGCTCCCCGAACCACTGCGCTGCACGCCTCAGCACTACGATAAACGAACTCGAGCGGCTAGTAGCCCGGACGCGGGCGCTGCTGGCGGAGGTAGCACGACGGACACCCCCGCGAGTGTGAAGGTTGCGGGCCGCGCTCAGCGGCGGGATACTTTCTCTATGGCTGTCCCCCATAAGCGCGGCCCCCTTTTGCTGACGATCACTGTTCTGACGTTCTCCGCGATTGCTCTTTCCGCACGGGCGGATGAGATTCGCCTCAAAGACGGCAGGAAGCTTTACGGCGTGATTGTCGCCTACGAAGACAACATGTTCAAGATCAAAACCGACTTTGGATATGAGCTCATCGAAAAGGACAAAATCGCGTCCATTGTTCCGTCAACACCGGCAGGAAAACCGGAAACGCCCCCCGCGGGGAAGAAAGATGCGGCCCAGCATCCATCCAAGCCCGACGCCGGTTCACAACCACAGGCTGAGCCAGCGGTCGCATCGTCTTCCGATGCTTCGGCCACACCAGCGAATGCGAGCGCAAGAACGGCAGATCCGGGCCCGGCGGGGAAAGGCGATAAAGCACGGCCGAAAATAGGGAACGCGGCTGTGAAGCCCGAAGTTCCCGCGAATACAGCGGCAGCCAATCTCCCTGCGCCGGCGATTAAGGGATCTCCGGTGGTAGTCGCTAATGGACTGGCGTCGGCTACGGCATCGCCTGCCCCGCCGAAAGAGCCCGAAGTTCCCGCAAACCGCGAAGAGATCCAAGGCAATCTCTACACGAATTACACTCACGGCTTCCGCATGTACAAAGCGCCGAGCTGGAGCTTGATCGAGGAAGCGCGCGGCGGCCTGCCAAACGCGATCGTGGCAATGGGCACATCCAACGAATCAACCCTGATGGTAGTCGGCGAGGAGCAAACGAAAGAGCCTTTGGATGCGGCCGCCGCGGGTGTGGAAAAGCGGCTGCATGGGGTCTACTCCAACTACCAGCGCTTATCGGAGCGCAAAACGGCGGTCGGCGGACTACCAGCCGTGGAGTATCAGTATCGAGGGAAGGCCGACGACCACGACTGGTCGGGAAAGCTGGTGGTTGTTGCGCGCGGCAAGGACGTGTTCACGGTGCTGGCGATGACCTATGCCGACAGTGACCTCATTCAGATTCAGGAAAACGTGATCGCCCGGGCCATCGCCAGTCTCGTTTTCAACGCGCACTAGCCCACTCTCTGCGGTTGGCAGTTCTTAATAACAGCAGAATAAGCGCTCGATCTTCCTTGGTTCCCCCCAAACGAATTGAGAACCTCCGCGAGCCGGGACGTCAGCGACCGCGCTACCCTGGTACCGCCGGCTGTTTTTCGTCAGAGAGCGCGGAACTGGTTGAAAAGAAAAGGAGTTGAATCTTGCATACGTGCAAGAATGTGCAAAAGCGGATGCAAGAAGGATTTTATGGCTTGGCGTTCCGCACCGGGCAGCGAAAGAGTGCGTAACTACCTGATACGACAGATGTTGCGATAGTCTTTGGGTTGAGAACGAAAAAGCGGCCGGGCGCCGACTGGAGCTGCGAAAACCGTCAGACTTTAAAACCAGTCCGTACCACGACCGAGGTCTAGAGAAAAGTGGGCAGAGATAACCGACCTAGCTGGCGGCGGCTTCGCCAGGCTCGGCGAGCTTACGGTGTTCGCGGATCATGCCGATGAGGGCCTGGGCGGCGCGAGGGAGGCTGCGGTCGCGGCGGTAAACCAGGCCGAGTTCGCGCCAGAGATCCACGCCTTCGACGGTGAGCAGCTTTACCTCGCCGGCTTTCACCTGATCCTTGGCAAAACTCTCGCTGATAAACGAGACGCCGGCATCAGCGGCGACGAAACGCTTGATCATGCCGATACTCGGCAATTCCATGGTCACGTGAAGGCGCGAGCGGTACGGACGGAAGAGTTTGTCGAGCACCTGGCGCGTAAAACCAGTCCTCGGAAAGATAAGCGGCTGTTCGGCGACCTCTGCGAGCGTGATCTTCGAGCGATGGGCAAGTGGGTTTCGCGAGCTGACCATGAAGCGCAGGCGGTCTTTGTAAATGTGGTGCATCTTCAGATTAGGGGATTTGATAGGCAGGGTGACGATGCCCACGTCGGCGGAGCCGTCCTCCACGCGCTGCAAGATCTTGTGGCTGAAGTTGCGGTAAATACTGATGTGCACCAGCGGATAGCGGCGCTGAAATTCCGCAAAAATATCAGGAAGCAGGTAGAGGCACGTCGCTTCATTGGCGCCAAAAACGACTGGGCCCTGAACCACGTTGCCGCGGTCCGCGACGACCTGAATGGATTCGTCACGCAAGCGAAGCAGCTTTTCCGCGAACTCGAAAAGGACTTCGCCGGCAGGAGTCAGTTCCACGGACTTGGCGGAGCGGTCGAGCAGCCTAGCCTTGTATGCTTGCTCGAGCTGGCGAATTTGCGCGCTAACAGCGGATTGCGAGCGGAAGACCTTCTGGCCCGCGCGTGAAAAGCTCTTCAGTTTGGCGACGAAAACAAAAGTAGCAAGTTGATCGAAATCCATAGTCTAAACGTCCGGTGATAATTATAGCGGATTCTTCCGTGGCGGACGCGGAGTTACTGTCCTTCCTCTCAGGCGTGAAGCGCAGTTTGTGAAATCGGCGCGATCGCTGGCACCGGCAAAATCGTGCGACGCCGTTTGAATTGGGCGAGAATGGCTCTCCAAGTACCCTCCACCGTACCCTGAAAATGTACCGGCTGCACGCGCATTAACGGCAAAGCCCCTCGCCGCGAGAGCAAGCGAGCCGCGCGAGGACTCGCCGTGAAGTGAACGTGCTCCTCCAGAGTGCGCCGCAACCAATTCTCTTCATCAGCATCGAGGTCGGCGAGCGTCACGAAATCGCGATGAAGCACATCCTCGGCCTCGGCCCGCAACACATAAGCCAGACCGCCAGTCATGCCCGAACCGAAATTCAGGCCGAGTGGCCCAAGAATGATGGCCACGCCGCCGGTCATGTACTCACAGCCATGTTGACCGACACCTTCCACCACCGCGAGCGCACCGCTGTTTCGGACGGCAAAACGTTCGCCGCCCCGGCCAGCGACAAAGAGCTGGCCCGACGTCGCGCCGTAGAGCACGGTGTTGCCCGCAAGAACGTCACCGCGCCGGGAAGCAGCAAGCCCGGCGGCGATAGCGATGGTCCCGCCGGACAGTCCTTTACCGACGTAGTCGTTGGCTTCGCCATGGAGCTTGAGCGTCACTCCCTCGGCTAGAAAAGCCCCGAAGCTCTGACCCGCCGCGCCGTGAAATTCCTGGCTGATTTCGCCATCGACGCGGTGACCGTTCTTACGCCGGCGCATCAGTTCGCCGCTCAGGCCCGTGCCAACGCTGCGATCCGAGTTCTGAATCGGCTGGGACTCATTTTGCAGCGTCAGCGAAGCATTGAAGTGAACCGAATCTTCCAGCGCCGCGACGTGGAGGCCCCGCTCCTGCTGCGGCGCCACTCGATTCGAGGAGGAGATCGGCACAATCAGGAGCGGATCCATTCCCGATCGCGCACTGAGCCGGTCGTACCAACCCGTGAGCTCGCTGAGCGAACGCACGCCAAGTTGCGCCAGCCGATTGCGCACTTCCTCGGCCAGTGAACGGAAGTACGCGATCACCATCTCCGGCTTGCCTTCAAATCTCGCACGCAACTTTTCGTCCTGCGTGGCGATTCCCACCGGACAAGTATTGAGATGGCACTGCCGCGCCATGACGCATCCGATGGCCAACAGCGACGCGGTGCCAAAGCCGAATTCGTTCGCGCCGAGAATAGCGGCCAACACGATATCCCGCGCGAATTTCAGGCCTCCGTCCACGCGGAGAGAGAGTCGTGAACGGAGGCCCGCGCGAACCAGCGTGTCATGGGCTTCGCGCAATCCGATTTCCCAGGGAAGACCAGTATTCTTGATGGAGGTCAATGGCGAGGAGCCGGTACCGCCGTTGTGCCCGCTGATGGTGATGACGTCCGCACCTGCTTTCGCAACGCCCGCGGCAATGATGCCGACTCCGGCGCCGGAAACGAGTTTTACGCCGATACGCGCGCGCGGATTCACGGCGCGGAGGTCGTGGATCAATTGGGCGAGGTCTTCGATACTGTAAATGTCGTGATGCGGCGGTGGTGAAATCAGCGGCGTGCCTGGCGTAGCGTGCCGGATGCGCGCGATGTATTCGCTGACTTTCTTCGCGGGCAACTGGCCGCCCTCACCGGGTTTCGAGCCCTGCGCCATCTTGATTTCGATTTCTTCGGCGTGGACGAGATAGTCCGCGGTGACTCCAAAACGCCCCGAGGCAACCTGCTTGATCTTGTTGGCCGCGGCTGGCTCAAAGCGATAGGTATTGGGATCTTCGCCGCCTTCCCCGGTATTGCTCCGGCCACCAAGCTGATTCATCGCCAGCGCCAGCGTGCGATGTGCTTCCGGACTGAGCGAACCGAGAGACATTGCTTGTGTGCTGAACCGTTTGACGATGGACTCGAGCGGCTCGACCTCCTCCAACGCAATGGCCGTGTCCGGAACGGTGTCGAGCAAGTCCCGCAGGAAGATCGGGCCTTGATGGTCTGCCAGCTCTTCAAACGCCGAATAGGTTTTCGCTCCGGGCGCGCGCACATGCGCGTGGAGCCGGCGAACAACTTCGGGCGAACTGGCGTGAAGTTCTGCGCCTTTCCGGAACCGATAAAGACCGGCATCCGCCAAGTCATCGGATTCACGAGAAAAGGCTGCTTTGTGCAAGTGCAGATAATCCAAGAGAAGATCGTCCAGCGATTTCTGGCCAGGAAAATCAGCGGCATCTTCAAACACTTCAGCGCAGAGATCCTCGGAGAGGCCCACGATCTCAAAGAGATGGCTGTTGCGATAACTGGCCAGGGTGGAGACACCCATGCGCGCGAGAACTTTGCGCAGCCCGGCATTGATGGCCGCACGGGCCTTTTCTATGCCGCCGGGTTCAAGAGATTCCGCAAACTCGTCCGCAAGGTAAGGCACCACGGCACTGGCGCCAGCCGCGACTAGCAGCGCCACATGATGCGTATCAAAGACCTGTGCCGATTCAACAATCAGCGGGACATCCCACCAGCCTTCGCGAACCATCGCTTTCCACACTGCCGCAGTAGCAAGCAGCGCAGGCAGCGATGCGCGATCGGCATTAACCGCGCGATCGGAAAGGAGGAGGAGCCCCGGGCGCCCACTGCTACTCAGTGGGGTAGTAGAAAGCTGAGCAAAACTGCAGCGCGCCCCCGAGACTCCACTGGCGGCAGAAAAAGTAATATCGATTCGCTGCTCTGGTCCAAGAATCGCGAAGAGTTGCGACAGCTGCCCGGCCGAAATCACCGGGCTCGGCAGCGTGATTCCGTCTTTCAAGTGGACATCGAGAGACATCACGTGGGTTTCCCTCAAGGGGTCGATTGGCGGGTTCGTGACCTGCGCGAACCGTTGCTTGCAGTAGTCCCACAGAGTCCTTGGGAGGGCAGAAAGAAATGCGGGCGGCGCGTCATCTCCCATGCTCCAGTCCGCTTCTTTGCCGTGCGCCAAGGCGGAAAAGAGAATTTTGAACTGATCTTCCGTCCAGCCGGCGGCGCCCGCGATGCGCTTTGGCTCATGGAGGGGGGCTGGCGCTGGGGTCACCGACGCTGTCAGCATTCTTTGCGGAATGGCGTTGCGGGCCTGCTGGATCGCGAGGCGCTTGAGGATGTCGCGCCAGCGCAAAAAGAGCCCGGTGGCGGGATTGGCAAGGATCATTTCTCCGGGGCCAAGCCGCTGGCGCTCAGCGATTCGCGATTCGTCCAAATCAACCAAGCCGGTCTCGGATCCCGCGATCAGCAGCCCGTCATGCGTCAAGGTGTAGCGCAGCGGGCGCAATCCATTGCGATCCAACTTCGCTCCCACAAACTGGCCGTCGGAAAAAACCAAAGCAGCGGGGCCGTCCCAGGGTTCGCTGCGTTGCGAAAGCGCGGTCAGCGCGCCGCGCACGTCCCGCGAGAGCAAAGGATCCTTTTCAAAGGCGGGAGGAACCATGGCAAGCATGGCTTCCTCCGATGACAAGCCTTCCAGCAGCCGCAGCTCGAACCCGTTGTCGAAACTGGCGGAATCGCTGACGTTTTCTTCGAGCAGGGGGAACCAGGATCCCACTGCAAGCCGCGAGCGGAATTCGGTTGCCTTGGCCCGCAGCCAGCGCCGGTTCGAGACAATCGTATTGATTTCACCGTTGTGCGCCACGTAACGAAACGGCTGTGCCAGATGCCAGGAAGGCTGAGTGTTGGTCGAATAGCGCTGATGAAAAACGGCGAATGTCGTTGCGAACGAAGGATCGCGCAAATCTTCGTAAAACTGCGGGAACTGCCAAGGCGTAAGCAGCCCCTTGTACACGATGGTCTGCGAGGAGAGCGAGCAGATGTAACATCGCGGCGGCAAGAGTGATTCTGCCCGTTTTCTCAAAAGAGAGAGACGCCACTCGAATCGCGCCATGGCCCGCGCCGGATGGAATGGTTCGACAAAAAACTGCCAGATTTCGGGCATTGTTTCAAGCGCGCGGCGCCCTAGAGCATTGGTGTTCACCGGCACACGGCGCCAGCCGATGACGCGCAGACGCTCAACGTCTGCGGCGGCTTCGACAGCGGCGCGGGCTTCGTCGATGACGGAAGAAGGAAGAAAGGCGCAGCCGACCGCGAACAATTCGGGCAGTTCAATTCCCTGCTCTGCCGTGCGGGCGCGGAAAAAGGCCTGCGGGAGCGAAGTGAGCAAACCGGCGCCGTCGCCGCTGGCTCCATCGGCGTCCACGCCTCCGCGATGGGTGAGGCGCTCTAAAGCCGTCAAAGCAAACTGGATAATATCGTAGCTGGGAGCGCCGCCCAGGCGGGCAATGAACCCTGTACCGCAGGCGTCGTGGTCTGGGTGGCCCCAGTTGGGGTGACCACCCTCGGTCGAACGCGCTCGCGCATCCGCCGCGCTGCTGTGGCCTCGACCGTTCGGGTAGTACATACCAGTTTATTGAACGGGCGGGGGGTGGATGTACAACGCAGAATTTTGATTCTGTGAATTGATTTCTTGATAGCTGAGGGTGAGCGCCAGAAACGCTAGAACTTGGTCACTTCGGAAAAACAGAAGTCACGAACTTTCATGGCGGGCACGACCATCTCGAAAGCCTCTTCTCCGGTGGCCCGAACGGCAGGACCGAGCAGCTCGACGTTTTTGAGCATTTCAATGAGCGACTGATTGAATCGGAAGTTGCGCGCGGCGCCGGTAACCCGCCCATTCTCAACGAGAAAGAGGCCATCACGGGTCATCCCGGTCATCACCTTTTCATAAGGATCGACCTCCCGGATGTACCACAGGCGGGTCACCAGCAGCCCGCGGTCGGTGGAAGTGACCATTTTGTCCATCGACGAGTCTCCGCCGCCGAAGACGAGATTCATGGGCGCTTCCCCGTATTCATTGGGCAGCGCAAAACCGTGTCCGGTGGGCCGTTTGCCCGCGGCTTGGGCGGCAGCGCGTGAATAGACAAGATTCTTCGGAATACCGCAATCCACCAGCAATACCCGCTGACGCGGCAGCCCTTCGCCGTCGAATGGCGCGCCCTGTTGGAGTGCGTGATAAACGTCGTCGCTGATGCTGATGTTTTGCCCGAAGAGCTGCTTGGCCATGCGCTCGTTCAGGCAGGACCGTTTGTCTTCCAGGGCAGTGGCGGCGAAATCGTAGAAGAGAAACCCCACGAGATCTAACACCGCAGCAGGTTCGAGGATTACCGTGTAGCGTCCAGGCGCAAGCTCGCGGGAGTTGATGGCAAGGTGTGCTTTTTGGCAGGCTCGCGCGGCGAGTTTTTGTGGGTCGAACGCGCGAACATCTGTGGAATTGGCTTTGGCCCAGCTCGCAGCAGGGCCTTCCTGAGCCGTGATGGAAAACTCCGAGTGCGTTTCACGATAGGCCGCAAAAAGGCCTCGAGAATTTCCCACTACGGACTGGCTTTGGCCATTCGAATAGATTCCGGCGGCAACCTGGCCTTTCTTAACGGCCAAATCGCAGGCATGCCGGACGGCCCGGGCTCGTTCTTCAGCGGAGAGGGCGGCGGTCTGTTTGATGAAACGGTTCACGGCGCGATAACGCTGTTTTCCTGGCATCGGCAGAAGGCGCGGATCCTTCGGCTGGCGGTGTGCAAGAGAGAGAGAAACTTCGATCGCGGAGCGAAGCGAGTCTTCATGAATGCGATTGGTTGTGGCGCGCGCAGTGCGGCCGTCGACGACCGTGCGAATCGACACCGTCAGCCCGTGCTCGGCAACGTTTTGATGGATGGCGTTGTTGGCGAAACGCGTCAACGCGTCCGCAACTTCGTCCACATGGACTTCCGCCTCTTCGGCTCCCGTGGATTTCGCGAGACGAAGAACGGTATCGACGATTCGCCGAAGCTCGCGCTCGTGGAGAAGTTCAGCGGCTCCGGCGCTCGATGCCGTTGATACTTTCCTGTTCTGGGCGGGCGGTTTCATTGGTTCGAAAATGCCGTCCCGATGTGCACGTTGCGGAAACGCGCCGGTGCTGCCCCATGGCCGGTGCCCACGGTCTGCATAGGCTGCCCTTTTCCACAATTGGGGGTGCCCCACAGCGTCCAGTGATCGAACCTGCAGATGGCGTCGCAGGAATTCCAGAACTCCGTGGAAATTCCGCTGTAGCTGGGATTCTTCAGCATGCGGACTTTCTTTCCGCCTTTGATCTCCCAGCCGATTTCCGTTGAAAACTGAAACTGGTAGCGCCGGTCATCGATGGACCAGGAGCGATTTGTTTCCAGCAGGATTCCGTCGTGCGTGTCGGAAATCAGATCGTCGTAGTCCCATGTGCCGGGCAGTAAGCTGACGTTGGTCATGCGAATGATCGGAAGGCGGTTCCAGCTTTCTGTGCGCATCGTTCCGGAAGAGCGATCCAGGCCCACCAGGTGCGCGGTTTCGCGATTGGAAAGATAGCCGCGGAATGTGCCATCTTTGATAATGTCCGTGCACTGCGCGGGAACGCCTTCGTCGTCGTAGGCAAAGGTGCCCAGTCCCTGTCCGTGATCGAGCCGCGCGTCCGCGACCACGTTCACAATGCTCGAAGCATATTTCAGCTGGTCCAACTGATCGAGCGTCAGAAAACTCGTGCCCGCGAAATTCGCTTCCTGGCCGAGGACGCGGTCCAGTTCGATCGGATGGCCGATCGATTCATGAATCTGCAGTCCGAGCTGGCTGCCGCCGAGGATGAGTGTGCCGACCTTTTCCGGGCATTGCGATACCGAATGGAGCGCGGCGGCTTCTTCGGCGATGAGTGGCGCGTTTCTCATCAAATCGAGTGATTCAACGAGTTCGTAACCCTGCAGCGAATGCTGGCCGCCAAAACCATTAGGATATGAACGTTTTTGGATCTCCTCACCCTGAAAAGAAGTGGCGGCAATTCCGCACCCGGAAATCACTTTGCGCTGGTGAATGCGCGAGCCGATGCTCGAAGCAAACCAAGAATCGATCTTGCGGAATTGCATGTCCGTTTCCGTCAGTGTCACGCCTTTCACCTGGCGCATTTCGGCGTCGGCCGCGAGCAGCAATGCCAGCTGGGTTTCCAGGGGAATTTCGAACGGGTCCTTACGGAACGGGCTCTGCCAACTGTCCACGTAAGCCTTTTCCGGGGCAAGAACGACCTCGCTGCGTTTTGCCAGTGCCGAAGCCTTGGCGATGGAAACGGCCTGCGCCGCACAAGCCGCAAGGCCTTCGCGCGTCAAACGGTCCGTGGAGGCGAAGCCCCAGGCACCATTGGCCAGAACGCGAATGCCGAGGCCTAGCGATTCGCTCTGTGCCAGCGTGCCGACCTGGCCGTTCTTTGTCGTGAGGTCGCGCTGGCGCAGATGCATCACGCGCACGTCGCCGTAGGTAGCCCCGCGCAGCTTGGCCGTATCAAGCGCGTTTGTGCAGAGATCCCACATGCGTGTAAGTCAGACTGAAAAACCTGTCAGCAAATGCATAAGGGCGCAGCACTGTTCCGACCCGTCGGAATGCTACGCCCCGCAGAAAGATAACACCATCAAGCAGCCCGGAATGGCGGCGAGAGTTACGTGCCTTCCTGCCAGGAAGCGAGATAGCGTTCCTGCTCCGCCGTGAGCTTGTCCAGTCTGTGTCCCATCGAATCGAGCTTGAGGCGCGCGATTTCCTTATCCAGATGCTCCGGCACGACATACACCTGCGGCTTGAGATTCTTGTAGTTCGCGCGAAGGTATTCGGCGGACAGCGCCTGGTTGGCGAAGCTCATGTCCATTACCGAAGCGGGATGTCCCTCGGCGGTCGACAGATTGACAAGACGTCCTTCTGCAAGCAGGTAAACTTTGCGGCCATCCCTCAGTTGATATTCGTCCACGAGCGGGCGCACTTCGCGCTTGCCACTGGACATCTTTTCCAGCGCGGAGATGTCAATCTCCACGTTGAAGTGGCCGGAGTTGCAAACAATGGCCCCGCCCTTCATCTTTTCGAAATGCTCGCCGCGGATCACGCTCTTGTTTCCCGTCACGGTGATGTAAACGTCGCCCTCCTTCACCGCTTCGGCCATGGGCATAACTCGGAAGCCGTCCATTACAGCTTCGATGCCCTTTACCGGGTCGATTTCCGTAACGATCACGTCCGCGCCGAGGCCCTTGGCGCGCATGGCCACGCCGCGCCCGCACCAGCCGTAACCGGCAATGACTACCTTCAGACCAGCAAGCAGAACGTTCGTCGCGCGAATAACACCGTCAATCGTGGACTGCCCGGTACCGTAGCGATTGTCAAAGAAGTGTTTGGTCATCGCATCATTCACCGCAATGATGGGATACTTGAGCGTGCCGTCCTTGGCCATTGCGCGAAGACGGATCACCCCGGTAGTGGTCTCCTCCGTTCCGGCGATCACGTTTGGGACGAGCTCGGTACGCTTGGTCAACAACATGGTGACCAGGTCCGCGCCGTCGTCCATGGTGAACTGCGGCTTGTGCTCCAGCGCCGCGCTCAGGTGCGAATAGTAGGTGTCGTTGTCCTCGCCTTTGATGGCGAAAGTAGGAATGTTGTAGTCGCGATTCAGCGAAGCGGCGACTTCGTCCTGCGTGGATAGCGGGTTGGAGGCGCACAGCACCGCGTCGGCGCCGCCGTCACGCAGCGCGATCATCAGGTTTGCGGTTTCGCTCGTCACGTGCAAACAGGCGGAGACACGCAGGCCCTTCAGCGGCTGCTCCTTGACGAAGCGCTTGCGGATCGATTCGAGCACGGGCATTTGCTGTCCCGCCCATTCGATCTTGCGCTTGCCGGCATCGGCCAGCCCAATGTCCTTTACATCACCCTTTTTCAGCTCAGCGATTGCCAAAGTCTTGCTCCTCAATTGTGGATTTCGTTCGGAAGGGGAATAAACCCAACGTCCCCGGTCAAAGGCCCGCACGTGCCGGGTCTATGTTTCTCTAGTCTTGGAAGTTAGCTGCGCGCCCCGACCTCGGCAGTCGCGGCAGCCCCGAGGCCAGCGGCCTTGCGGAGAGCATCCGCGCGGTCCGTGCGCTCCCATGTGAATCCCGCGCCGCTGCGGCCGAAGTGGCCATAAGCAGCCGTGGCCTTGTAAATCGGACGGCGCAGGTTGAGCGTTTCAATGATGGCCTTGGGCGTCAGCATGAAGATTTCACGGATCAGAGCGGTGATTTTTTCTTCCGGCACATTGGCGGTGCCGAAGGTTTCCGCCATGACCGAGACAGGCTCGGCGACGCCGATGGCGTAAGCCAATTGCACCTCCGTTTTTCGCGCCAGGCCCGCGGCCACAATGTTCTTTGCGATATAGCGCGCCATGTAGCAAGCCGAGCGATCCACCTTCGAGGGATCCTTGCCGGAGAACGCTCCGCCGCCGTGACGGCTGTAACCCCCATAAGTGTCGACGATAATCTTGCGGCCGGTCAAACCCGCGTCGCCCATGGGACCGCCGATGACGAATCGGCCCGTCGGATTGATGTGATATTTGGTTTTTGGGTCCAGCATCGAGGCGGGAATAATCGGCTTAATGACGTATTCGGTGATGGCCTCACGCAGGTCCGAGTTGGAGACCTTCTCGCTGTGCTGCGTGGAGATCACCACGCAATCGACGCGGGCCGGGCGGCCGTTGCGGTACTCGATGGTGACCTGCGATTTTCCATCGGGCCGGAGAAAATCAACTTTATTGGCTTTGCGAATCTCGGAGAGGCGCTGCGTGAGGCGGTGGGCGAGTTGGATGGGCATGGGCATCAATTCTTCTGTTTCGTCGCAGGCAAAGCCAAACATCAAGCCCTGGTCGCCCGCTCCGCCGGTGTCCACGCCCAAGGCGATGTCCGGCGACTGCCGCTTCACCGTGCACATGACGGCGCAGGTGTCTGCGTCGTAGCCGTACTTTGCGCGATCGTAGCCGACACCACGGATGGTACTGCGTACAAGCTCATCGTAGTTGACGTGCGCGCTGGTGGTGATTTCACCAGCGATGACCGCCACGCCCGTAGTGACAAGCGTCTCGCAAGCGACTCGCCCCTTCGGATCGTGCTTCATAACCTCGTCAAGGACGGAGTCAGAAATCTGGTCAGCAATTTTGTCCGGATGGCCCTCGGTGACGGACTCCGACGTAAATAAAAAGTTGCGTAAGGCTTCGCTCAAACGAATTCTCCTTCGTGACTTGCAGGGGAATGCACTGCTAGCATACACGCCTGATTATTCAGCTCTCTGCTAAACCCTACAAAACTACCATTCGCGCGGAGAAGAATCAACGTATTGATTCCGGCTAGCTTATTCCTGCGTCGAACGGTCGAAATCAGGCTGCCAACGGCGAATTGCTGCTTGGGAGTGGGCCAGGGCTAGGCCGCGTCTGCATCATCGTCCGGCTGGATGTCCAGCCTTCCTTTCGTCTTTTTGGCCATCAGGTAGGAGCGGATGAAGGGATCCAGATCACCGTCCATCACCCGGTCTACATCGCCCACTTCGAACTTCGTGCGGTGGTCCTTGATCAGGCGGTAAGGCTGCATGACATAGGACCGGATTTGACTGCCAAATGAAATGTCCAGCTTGCTCTCGTCAAGTTTGTCGGTGTGGGCCTGGCGCTTCTGGATTTCCAGATCGTAGAGGCGCGAGCGGAGCATCTTCATGGCCAGCTCGCGATTCTTGCTCTGGCTGCGCTGGGCCTGACAGCCCACGACGATGTTGGTTGGGATGTGCGTGATACGGACGGCGGTCTCCACCTTATTGACGTTTTGCCCACCTTTGCCACCCGACCGGAACGTGTCGACGCGCAAGTCTTCGGGACGGATGTTGATCTCGATACGGTCGTCAATTTCAGGAATTACGAAGACGGATGCAAAAGAAGTGTGGCGCCGCGCGGCCTGATCGAACGGAGAGATTCGAACCAGACGGTGAACGCCGGTTTCCCCCGCGAGAAGACCATAGGCATTTTCACCGGAAAATTGGATCGTCGCCGATTTGATGCCAGCTTCTTCTCCCGGAGTCTCATCGAGGACCGCGGCGGTCATCCCCCGGCGCTCCGCCCATCGCAGGTACATGCGAAGTAGGATGGATGCCCAATCCTGCGATTCCGTACCACCCGCGCCGGGCTTGATGGTCATGATGGCGTTGAGGTGGTCACTTTCGCCGGAGAGCAGCGTCCTCGTTTCCAGTTCGGAGACATAGCTATCCGCAGCATTGAGCTCGCGCTCCAGCTCTTTCAGCAGATCGTTTTTTTGCTCGACGTTAGTCTCTTCTTGAGCAAGGTGGATGTAGGTCTCGATGTCGCCAGAGATCGACGTGAGTTTCTCATCCGCGGCAATCTGCTCTTCGGCGCGCTTTCGCTCGCGCAGAACGCTCTGCGCAGCTTCCTGGTTGTTCCAAAAATTGAGGTCGGCGACGCGTGCCTCGAGAGCCTTCAGGCGCTCACGATACTGTGGCGCGTCAAAGATAGCTCCGCACGAGCGTAACGCGCTGATTGAGCCCTTCGTAACGATGCTGGAGATCTTCGAGGATCATGTTTTTTCTGGTAAAGCGCCCGTCAGGGACGGACGTCACTTGGCCTTTCGAAAAGTTGCCGCAACTAGAATAACGGAAACGAGCACACAGAGCCAGGCGAACCCATCCCCAAAGCGCGCGTAAATCGTTTCGTCAGTTCGAAAATCATAAGGAAGATCGATCGCGGCGCGCACATCCGGGGGGAGCGGCTCGAAGACGCGGCCGTAGGGATCGACCGAAACCGTAAAGCCATTATTCGTGGAGCGCACGATCCAGCGGCGGTTTTCCACGGCGCGCACCCGCGCCATGCGCAGATGCTGCTCGGCGGCGGCGGACCTTCCAAACCATCCGTCATTCGAAATGTTGATGAATAGCTGCGCACCGCCGGCGGCAAACCGGCGCACTTCGCCCGGATAGATCGCTTCATAGCAGATAAAGACACCGAAGCTATTCCCCTGCGGAAGCTGCCCGACAACGTACTTGTTTCCCTTGTGGAAGCCGCCGACTTCGCCGGACACACTGGTCACTACGCGATGGATCAATGGAAACGGCTCATACTCGCCGAACGGAACGAGATGGACCTTGTCGTATACGAATGTGCGCCGGCCTTGCGCATCAAACAGCAGCGCGCTGTTGTACGGCAGGAGACTGCCTTGGGGCGCCGTGTCGGACGCGTTCACCGGTGATTTCCATTCGATGGCCCCTGCCAGGAATGGGTGCCCGAAGCGGATCGCCAGTGTTGAGGCAATCTTTGCGAATTGTGAATCTTGAAACGAGAAAGGCGCGGGCGCTTCAGGCCAGACCAGAAGGTCCGGTTTTTCCGCCGCAGGGGCAAGGCTCATTCGTTCGATTTCCTCGAGGTCCTCCGCGTGCGCCGGGAACCAATCCGCGGCGTACGAGTCCACCTCCGGGAAATTGAGCTGAACGGCGCGGGCGAAATGATGAGCTTGCGCTTGGGGTACAAGTCGCGGCCCGGCCAGCGTGCCGCCCAAAAGTATCGCCGTAGCAATGGCCGCGCATGCCATGCGCCCGCGAGGCGTCAGCGTGCCGGAACTGCTCGTCCATGCGAGCAATGCGTTGAAACACGCTACGAGAAAGGATAGCCCGTAAATTCCCGTGATGGTGGTGAGCTGAACGAGGCCCAGATTGGCAGCTGCGGGATAGCCAAGCAAGTTCCATGGAAAACTAATTTCCGGCAGATGTGCGCGAACAAACTCGAACGTCACCCAGATAAATGGCGCACCTATGCATGCCAGCTCGATACTTTGAAGGGACACCCGGTGAACGGTCCAAGCAAAAGCGCCAGTGAGAATTCCCCAGGTAATGGCGATCAACAGCAAGAGGCCCCATCCACCGGCCACCGAGAGGCCGCCGTGAACGGCAAGAACCGTCGCAATCCATGGCACTGACGTTAGGACAAAAAGAAGCCCATGTAGAAATCCGCAACCAGACGCCACGCGAGCTCGCGCGCCAAACAGGGAAAAGAGAAGAATCCCAATGCAAAGCCAGGAATAGATACTCAGATAGAGACCAGTGTAGGAGAGCGAAAGCGCGGCACCAGACACGGCGCCAACTATGAGACGCAAGCCCGCAGGTATTTCCGCACCGGCCTGCACGCGAAGATAGGAGAGCCAACTGCCCCGAGGCATCAGTGCTTCACGATGGCTCTAAAACCTGCGCCCTTGAGGCCTATCCTGGCCGCGTCGGCGGCCTTCGGATCGGCGTAAGGGCCGACTTGCACGCGGTAATACTTGTCGGCATGCGGAGAAAGAACGAACGCGGGAAAGTTTTTCTTCTGCAAACGCGTCGCGAGTTCCAGCGCATCCGCTTCTTTTGTCAGCGCCGCCACCTGCAGGGTATAACTACCCCCTGGAATGGGTGGCGTGTTCAGAGTCTTCGATGAACCGCCGGAGGTTCTCGGCGGCGCGGTGGACCTCACAAGCACGGGCACGTTTTTTTGTGCTGGCGCGGTTGGAGACGCTGCGGGCTTCAGATGGTCTTCGGTTTTCTTATTGTCGCCGGCGTGATAAAACTCCCAATCCGAATTCGGCGGCGCCGCTGTGTCCGTCGGGGTGGCGGAAGGAGCGGGACTGCTGGTGCGCTTCGACCTGGCGTCCGACTTGGGAAAAACGGAATTCTCCGGCTTCTTGAAGAAATCTGTTGAGGCACGCACGGGGCTATCGTACTGGTTGCGCCCCATGACGTAGCCGAGCGTAAAAAACACGCCCGACTGCGGCCCCCCTAAATTCTTAGTCCACTGATTAATGATATCGATAGGCAAGGGAAACACAATCGTTGTGTTCTTCTCGACACCTATCTCCGTCAGCGTCTGCAAGTAACGGAGCTGGATTGCGGAAGCCTGCGTGGCCAGAACTTTCGCGGCATCCGCGAGTTTCTGTGAAGCTTCGAACTCTCCTTCAGCGTGAATGATTTTTGCGCGGCGCTCGCGTTCGGCCTCCGCCTGCTTTGCGATTGCACGCTGCATCTGTTCGGGGATGTCGACCTGTTTCACCTCGACTTTGGAAACCTTGATGCCCCAAGGTTCGGTGTCTGTGTCGAGTATGATCTGGAGCTTGGCGTTGACCTTATCGCGCTGCGAGAGTATTTCATCGAGTTCAAACTGCCCGACGACACTGCGAATGGTCGTCTGCGCGAGCTGCGAAGTCGCATACGTGTAGTTCTGAACCTGCGAAAGCGCCTGGTTGGCGTCGACCACGCGGAAGTAGCAAACCGCATTGACCTTCACTGAAACGTTGTCTCGCGTGATGATGTCCTGTGGCGGAACGTCGAGCGTCTCAATCCGCATGTTGATGCGGTAGAGTGTTTCAATGGGCCAAAAAACAAGATTTATGCCGGCGCTTTTTGCCTCGGGTATCAATCGCCCGAGCCGAAGTACCACGCCCCGCTCCCACTCCTTGATGATGTACAGCGAATTCCAAAACCAGATGAGCCCGAGGCCCACGATCAACGCCATCCCGATGAAACTGATCTCCATCTTCTCCTCCTGAAGGTAAGAATTCTTATTTCGCTGCCGAGACAGCCACACCGGCCGGCTCAACGTAAAGCTTCAATCCCTCGATACGCAAAACCATGACGGTCTCGCCTTCCTGCACGGGCCGCGAAGCTTCGGCCCGCCAGAGTTCGCCATGCACGCGAACCATGCCCTCAGCTCCTGCGGACAGCCGCGCAACCGCGACGCCCCGCGCTCCGATCAGCTCTTCCTTTCCCGTCGACGTTTTCCATTGCCGCGACCGCAAAACCAGCCGCATCAGAAATACGGCTAGCACCGCGAAGGGCAGCGTCCCTGCCAGCGCCACTCCTACACTCACTCCTCCGGAAGTAAGTGGCGAGCGAATCAGAAAGATCGCGCCCAGAAACATCGACACAACTCCCCCGAAGGCCAGTATGCCGTGACTTGGAGCCTTAGCTTCAAGAATGAAAAACGCCAGGGCCAGCGCAATCAGGAACAGACCCGCAAGATTCACAGGCAGAAAATTCATGGCGTAAAGCGCGAGAATCAAGCAGATACCACCGATAACACCCGGAGCGATCACTCCCGGATGCGTGAATTCGGTATAGAGGCCAAGAACACCAAGAATCAGCAGCACAAAAAAAGCGTCGGGCTGGACGATGCGCGCCAGAAACTTCTGCCGCGCCGAGAGTGCAAAGGGCGTTCGCACCGGACTCTTCAGGACCAATGGCACCTGCGTTCCGTCGAAGCGCTTGATTGTTCGCCCATCCAGTTGCCGTAACAAATCATCGGGCGAGCTCACAATCAAATCGATCATTTTTCCATCCAGTGCCTCTTTCTCGGTAAAGGCTTTCGACTCGGTAATGGCTTTTTCCGCCAATTCCGGGTTGCGGCCGCGCCGGTCCGTGAAACTCCGCAGAAACGCCATCGCATCCTGGTTGATCTTCTTTCGAAAAACTTCATCAATTTGCTGAGGGAATCCCCCGATCGCGATGATGGGCGAAGCCGCGCCTGCATGTGTGCCGGGAGCCATGGCGGCAATGTCCGCGGCTAGAAGAATATAGAAACCCGCCGACGCGCCGCGCGCACCGGTCGGTGAAACGTAAACGGCCACCGGCACAGCTGAGGCCAGGATGTGCTGGATCATGTCCTTCATCGAATCGCTGAGCCCGCCCGGCGTATCCATGGTGATCAGAACCAGCGCGGCGTGGCGCCGCGCCGCGTCGGCAAGTCCTTCGTCGATGTACGTGGCCAAGATAGGCTCCACTTCGCCATCAAGACTAAGCTCCAGAACGAGGGAAACGGACGAGTGCTGGTCCGCCGCAACCGCAGGCATCAGCAAGAAAACTACGGCAGCACCCAGGACACAAAAAAGGAAGGGGGCGGCAACAAATGCGGATCGCCAGGGATAAAAGGAGCGCTTCATTTTATGCCACCAATCGCTCATTCGGCACCTCCGCCTGGTTTTTTCTCGGTTGGCTTGGAGTTCTGCAGGTGGTCAAACAGTTGCTTGGCTTCTGCATAGTTCGGCGCCAGCTTGAGCGCTTTCTCGAGTTCCGCCCGCGCGAGATCCGGCTTCTTCTGTTCGAGGTAGATTCTCGCCAGCATCGTTCGCACTACCGCGGAATCTCGCGCTACCAGCGAAGCCTGCAATTCCTTCACCGCATCATCCAGCTTGCCCTGGCGGCGGTCAATTTCCGCAAGCCCGCGGTGCGCGGCGCCGCTGCTGGGATCATCCGCAAGAACAGCACGAAATTCCTTCTCCGCAGCATCGGCGTGTCCCGCGGAGAGTTCCTGCCGACCGCGCCGAATGCGCGTTGCAGGTGTGTCGCTCGAAGCAGCGGAAGCAGCGGAAGCAGCGGAAGCAGCCGCGCTCGCAGGAAGCTCCGCCGATTCAATCTCCGCGTGAAGAGCCGTTACGTCGAGCTCGGTCTTGACGCGATTCAGCCGCGCCAGCGTTTCGTTCTTCGCGTCCAGGTGAATCGCCGGGAGTCCGTTGGGGCCAAAGGTTTCGTTCGCCGCCTCGCGTTCCTGGTCGGCCTCGGTTATGTTGCCGGCTTTTTCCAGGGACAGTATCAGCAGCGCCCGGTCTTCCGAGTTATCCGGCTCGCGCTCCGCGGCTTCGCGGAAATACGCCGCCGCAGCGGCGGCATCGTTGGTCTGTAACGCAAGCAGGCCAAGATTGAAGGCATAGTCGTCTTCGTCGGGATCCAAGTCGGCCGCGCGGCGAAAATCGGCTTGCGCCGCAGCCGTCTTGCCCTGCCGTGCCCGCGCAATCGCCAGGTCATTCAGAATTTCCGGCAGGTCCGCTGTGGAGACCCTGTTGTTCTTCAAGGCCTCCTGCAACGAAATGAACACTTCCTCCGCGTGATCGGGCTGACCAAGCAGAAGCCGGCAAACGCCCGTCGCGAAGAACGCTTCCACATAGCGATCGTGAGCTCTTGGCACCTTGGCGTACCACAGGAGCGCGGAATCGTAGTCGCGCCGCATGAAATAAGCTTCCCCCAACGCGAAGTCGGGTTCCGGCCATTCCGGCTCCAGACGCGCCGCTTCCCGCAGTTCCCGCAAACGTGCATCATCCTCGCTGGCCAGCACGCCGCGAATGTAATGTTCAAATGCATCGAGACGCAGCGGACGCTGGCGTTTTGTGAACTCCGCGAGACTCAGCGAATAATTACGATCGTATGCGGAGAGCATTCGCCACACCAACCGGGAGTGCAGGTCCATAAGCGAATCCAACTTACCGGTTTCCCGCAACGCCGGCAGCAGTCGCGCCGGACTCACCTTTAGCATCCGTGACTCGATGGTGAGCGACGTCCCGTCCACCGAAAACCGGCCAAAAACCACAAAATCCGCGTCGAGGTCTTCGGCAATATGAAGCATGGTCGCGCGGCTCAGTTTCGAAGAACGCGGCAGGCCATACCGTTCCAGTTCGACAAGCCGCCCCGCGTGCGAATACACCTGCTCGCCGGCTCCCGACAGCCGCTGGATAGTCAACTCCTCCAGGCCCTCACCCAGCCAATCCAATCGTGGAGATGCGCCGGCATTTTCAAACGGAAAAACCAGATAGATCCCGTGTTGATAAGCTGCGGCAGTTCCCGCGCGCGGAGAGGGAGCGGGTGGTTGCGCGGCAACCGAAGTGGTTTCAAAAACGACGACGACGGAGAGTAAAACCAGATAACGCGCGCTGAGGAAAGGGCGCCCCATGTCTGTTGCATTGTAACAGACGCAACCGCACGTTTCGCGGTGGACGTGCGGATCGAAATCGGTTCAGGGTTGCGTGCCGCCGGGGGACTTGGGAGTAAGAACTTCTTGCATCGCTGGATCTTTCAGGGCCGCTGCAAAAGAGGGGTCGGTCTTCACGGCCGACAGCTCTTTGTAGCCTTCGTCCTTGGCCTTTCGCAGGTAAATCAGACAACGCTCCAGGTTGCCGGCTTCCGCGAACGACTTGGCAAGCAGGAAATAGAATCGCCCCCGGTCACCCACAGAGCGGTCCTGCAGAATCGACCCGCTCCTCGAGCTATTGTGCTCGAACAGCTGTGGATCCAACGCCAGCGCTTGACGGAACGAGGAGATGGCCTGCTGGTATTTTTTTTCGCCAAAATACGCATAGGCAAGGTTGCTGTGGAGGACGGCCATGTCGCTACGAATGGTGATCGCTCTTTGATACGCCTTGATGGCGCGGCCGTACTTCTTCCGCTGATACCAAATTGTCCCGATGTTGTTTTGCGCATCGGCGTAGGAAGGATCAACCTTCGACGCACGTTCGTAATACTTTAGCGCCGCCCCCAGAGCTGCCTGTTGGTGCAGCGCAATTCCGAGCTTATTCAGATACACCGGATTCTGGGGGTTCTGATCCGCAAGCCGCTTGTAGGAAAGGGCCGCCTCTCGATAGTCTTTGCGCGCCATGTAAAGATCGGCAAGCTGCTCGTCGGTGAGCTCCGGCTTCACGACGATGACGGAAGACTCCGCCGGGGATTGTGGTTGCGACTGCCCTAACCGCGGCGCCACCGGAAGACCCGGAGTCTCAACGAAAGTCTGTCCTGCAGAGGACATGGAAAGCGTGAAGAGGAGAACGATTGCTGGAAACGCCATTCTAATGCTGGTCATGGCGAATCTCCCTTCTCCGGCTTAGGCTTAGCCTTGTCGGGGTCCTTCTTCTTACCCCCAAAGATACCAAAAATCTTCTGTAAAGGATTCTTTTTCTTTTCGCCGGATTGCGCTGAAGTATCAACAGGGGCTTGGCCGGTTGCCTGGGGCGGCCGATTGGGATCATAGGGGGTGACTGGCTGACCATTGGCATCCGTTTTCGGCGTTTTGGGCTCGCCCCCAAAGACTCGGGAGAGGATGGAACCCGCCGAAGTGAACAGGTTATGGCTCCCATGGACCTCGCAGTATACGGTCGGTGCGGAGCCTACCACATAGACCTCTTCCCGCGTCGTTGGACAATTGGCCGTGGCGAGCTGCAGGGTGTCCGGATCAATCAACACGGATTGCACTCCATCCGGCATCGCAAAATCCTTCACATCCCGGTACTGTGCGAGGGCCGTGGCACGGGTCATGAAGTCCGCCCAGATGGGTGCCGCTACTACACCGCCTGCAAGTCCAATGTCGCGATTGTCATCGAAGCCAATCCAGATCACGCAGAGTAGATTCGAGGTGAATCCCGCGAACCATCCGTCGCGAGACGTCCCGGTCTTTCCCGCGGCGGGGAGTGTGAAGCCGCGCGCGCGGACGCTCGCGCCCGTGCCCCGGTTCAGAACATCCTTGAGCAGGCTGTCGACTAAGAATGCCACTCGTGGATCCAGCGCCAAGTGCGTCTGCGGCGTGAACTTCTCGAGCGGCGTACCGTCCGCATTGACAACGATGCGCAGAAACTGCGGCTCCGCGCGCGTCCCCATCGTGGCAAATGTCGTGTAACCGGCGGCGACATCGATAGGCGTCATTTCATACGCGCCGAGAGCGACAGATGGTGTCGGCTGAATGTTCATGCCCAGGCCCATTTTCCGTGCGACTTGCACGACTCGACCGTAGCCGATGAGTTCGGCGACTTTGACGGTCGCGACGTTGAGAGAATTCGTCAGCGCGTCGCGCACCGTGACGCGCCCCATGAATCTTTCATGGTAGTTATCCGGCGTGTATTCCTTGCCGTCGAATTCAAACGTCGTGGGCTCGTCGTCAATCGTCGTGGCAGGAGTGATGACGGGCTGCACGCCGTCAACGGCATTGTCGAATGCCGCGGCATAGACGAACGGTTTGAACACTGAGCCGGGCTGGCGGTGCGCCAGCGCATGATTCAGCTGGCTCTGCCCGTAATCACGCCCGCCGATGACGGCCTTGATTTCCCCGGTCCGAGGATCCAGCGCGACCAGCGCCGCTTGCGCCTGCGGGATCGGCTCGGTACTTCCCTTCTTGGCCTGCTCGCGCCGCCACTTGTCGTACTTCTTCGCCAGAAGCAAGTCCACATTCTTCATCCCCGCATCGACGGCGGCGGCCGCGGCACGCTGCAGAACGGGATCAAGCGTCGTATAGACGCGGAAATTCTCGCTCAGCAATTCGTTCTCGGAATACTTGTCCAACAGATGGTCTTTCACCATGTCGACGAAATAGGGGGCTTCACTCCCCGAAATCGAGGTCCGGATAATCTTTAGCGTGGCGCGCTTGGCATCCTGGACGTCCTCCGCGCTGATGTATTTGTTGTCGAGCATCTGCGTCAGCACACGGTCGCGAGCCTGCACTCCGCGCTCCGGGTGACGGTCAGCGGACGAATAATAATTTGGCGCGCGAATAATTCCCGCGAGGTAGGCGCATTCCGGCAACCCCAGTTGTCTCAAATCCTTTCCGAAGTAGGCCACGCTGGCTTCCGAGAATCCGCGAATGCCAAAGCTCCCGCGGTTGCCCAGGTAAACTTCGTTGGCGTACAGCTCGAAAATTTGCTGCTTGTTGAAGCGTTGCTCGAGCTCGATCGAAATCATGGCTTCGGAGAGCTTCCGCCGCCAGTTGCGATCGGTCGACAGAAAGAACGTGCGCGCCACTTGCATCGTAATGGTGCTGGCGCCCTGATAGTGCTGGCTGCTGTGCCGCACGTCGGCCCACGCCGCCCCCACGATGCGGATGAAGTCAAAGCCTCCGTGCTCGAAGAAGCGCTTGTCCTCGGCAGAAAGAATCGCGTCCACCAGCATTACCGGCAAGTCTTCATAGCGCACTGGCCGCCGCTTCTCACGCGCGCTGTCGAAAAGATTGGTAATGAGTTCCGGTTCGATTTCCGCGGTATCCAGTTCTCCGCCGCCGGCAAGCGGTTTGATGGATCGAATGCTCTTTCCCCGGAATTGAACCGCCAAAGCATTGTTCCCTGCGAAATAGGAAAGTTTCGAAGGCCGGATATCGACGGTATTCTCCTGCGCTGTGAATTGGCCAATGGCGTTTGCATCCTGGATCGGACGGTATCCCACGCGGGTGAGATACGCGGTTAGATCTTCCGGTCCCCAGGCTTGACCTGCCGAGATGTGTTCCGGCGCGGAGAAGATCTGCGTGGTGTTCTGCAGCACGTTACCGGAGAGTCGCGCATCGATCATGCGCGAGTACTTGACGTAGTAGTAGATGAAAACTCCGCCGGCGGCCAGAAACGAGGCGAAAACAGTGCCCAGGATCGTCAGGCCGATGGTTGAAGTAAAGAATCCCTTTTGAACGCGGATGCGCAAGTCTTAACTCCCGAGGGCTGAACTCTTATTGTCTCGCAAGACCGCACTCTGGGAAAGGCGATCCTGGTTGCCAACAAAGCGGGCAACCGCGGCAGCGATAACTCAGAAGAGGGCCTTATTCTCGCTGGACGGAGAAAAATGAAGATCCATGTGGTAGAAGAGCAAGTCCACAGGGATCGTGTATTCCGTCGATATCTTCACGACGGAATTCGTGGCCAATACCTTGATGGCGTCGCGCTTCACAGGAAGTTCCAGTTCCTGCACGATCTTGAAAACATTGTCGCGAATCTGATCTTCGGTGTAGCGATTCACCACCGCGAAGCGCGCCTGTTCCAGCATCTTGTCCGTGAGCTGATAGTTCGAAACATAGATAGGCACAATCTTGACCGCGGAATAGATGATGAGCAGCAAGATCACCAGGTAAATGATGGCCTTGAGCTTGCCCTCTCCCCGTTCGGAGCGGCGGTGCAGTGGCGCGCGACGATCTCGGAAATGCACTAGATTCGTCTCCCCCGGTCCGTTCGTGCCACAGTAAGCGCACGGCGCGAACGGCGATAAGTGCTCCCTTAACTTCTCAAAGTTAGCACCTGCTTGAACGAGTGTCGAGAAATTGGCGAGGGACATGTTCCCGGAGAGAAATGGGCCTAGTAGGCCCGGGCGAAGATCGCGCGGGCAGCGGCGGGCTGGGCGCAGTAAACGCAACTCCCGCTTCCACCCTCCTGTTCCAGCGGAATACAGCGCATGGTGGCGCGGGTTTCTTCCTTGATTTTGGCCTCGCAATCGGCACTCCCGCACCAGAAGGAGTAGGCAAAGCCATTCTCGACGGCCTTCTTCAGGTCGTCGTAGGTCTGGGCATCGCGAGTGTTGCTCTTGCGGAAAGCCAGCGCTTTGTCGTGAAGCGATTGCTGGATTTCCGCCAGCAACCGCTCGATGGAAGCAGGCAAGTCGGCAAGTGAGGAGCTGATCTTTCCTTCCCGGCCAGGGCGGTCGCGACGCGCCAGCACGGCGGCTTGTTTGGCGACGTCCTTGGGTCCCAGTTCCACGCGCAGCGGGACTCCCCGCATCTCCCAGTCATTGAATTTCCAGCCGGGGCTCTGACCTTCGCGTTCATCGAGAGTCACACGGATGTTGGCTTTTATCAGCTCGGCCTTCAGTTTGCGCGCAGTGTCGAGGACGGACACCTTCTCTTCGTCCGTCTTGAAGATGGGGACAACCACAACCTGACAAGGCGCAAGCTTCGGCGGGAGGACGAGGCCCTGATCGTCGCCGTGGACCATGATAATGGCCCCAATGATGCGTGTGGAGAGCCCCCACGATGTCGTCCAGCAATGCTGCAGCTGCCCGTTCTGGTCGAGGTATTTGACCTCGAAGGCTTGGGCGAAATTCTGTCCCAGAAAGTGCGACGTGCCTGACTGAAGCGCCTTGCCGTCGCCCATCATCGCTTCGATGGAGTAAGTCACGTCGGCACCGGCGAATTTCTCGGCATCGGATTTTTTCCCGGGGATCACCGGAATCGCCGCGTCGTTTATCGCAAAATCCGCATAGATGTCCAGCATCTGGCGCGTCTCCGCCTCGGCCTCTTCGCGCGTCGCGTGCGCGGTGTGACCTTCTTGCCAATAAAACTCCAGCGTTCTGAGGAAAAGTTTCGTGCGCAATTCCCAGCGAACCACGCTGTTCCACTGGTTCATCAGTACGGGCAAATCGCGGTAAGACTGAATCCACTTCGACCACATATGGCCGATAATGGTCTCCGATGTGGGGCGGATGACCAGGGGTTCAGCGAGCTCCTCGCCACCGCCAATAGTGACAACCGCGAGCTCCGGCGAAAATCCCTCCACGTGATGCTTCTCCTTGTCGATGAAGCTGCGTGGAATGAGCATCGGGAACGCCACGTTTTGATGGCCGGTGGCCTTGAAGCGACGGTCGAGCGCTTGTTGAATGTTTTCCCACAAAGCCCAACCGTAAGGCCGCACAATCATGCAGCCGCGCACCGGTGCGTAATCAGCTAACTGCGCCTTGACGACCAGTTGGTTGTACCACTCGGAAAAATCTTGTGCGCGAGTAGGAAGCTTTTCTTCGGCCATGCAGCGGTTTGTCCGTTCTCCTCGTCACGCGCAGTGGCGAAGACACTTCTTGCTCCGGGGATGACTCACCAGAACCGCCAGCGATGAAGAAAAATCGTGCCGCGTGAACTCAAAAGCGTATCGGAGGCGCCGCGATGTGTCAACGAAACGAATAGCAAATGTAATGGCGTCTAGAGTCGCGTAGTTACGAAGGTCCGGCGCGAATGATGGCGCTCCGGCGCGGCGGCCACAGCGGATTGGGCTTGGTCCTGGGGAAGGCCGGTTGCCCAGGGCGGGGGGACAAATCCCCGCCCGGGAAGAAACCGCTGTCCACCATGCAAACATCAGGAACGATGCCGCGGTAAGACCAATGGCTGGCTCGACAGCACGGTAGGATTGCTGATCATCCTTGCAGATGGCGCCATTCCCATTGAACTAGCGGAACGGAGGACACTCGCGCATGCCATCGACAAATCCAGGCGCGGCAAGTGAGTTCGGGTCTTCGACAAGCGCACCAGCCAAAATCGGTGGTGCTCCATTCAGCGAACCAAGCTGGCAACCGGAAACATCTCGCCGTCCACGATGATGAAGGAGCTGCCCCACGCATTCGCGCCGAGTCTGTTGGGCGACCGGCGACGCGGATAACTTTTATGGCGCACGCCGTCTCTTGCCCGTTCCAGCATGGAGGAAAGATTTCAGAGCTTTATTGGTAGTCCAGTGAGACGCCTAACTGCTGCTGATTCTGGCCTAGGTCAAGTATTGCTTCGTTTCAGCCGCTCCTGGCAGGACTGCGTTTACGTCCGAGGTCGTCTCCATCACGGCCTTGCCCACCCACTCACAAGGAATTACTATCTCACTCGTTCTGAACGGACGCTTCCAGGCCGTGTCCGGCCAGCGATGCTCGATGAAGGAGAAATCACGCTATGAAACGCATCACCTTGATTTCCTTGCTGGTTCTTTGCACAGCGCAAGTCACTTCGGCACAAGATTGGGCACGCGCGACGCTCGAAAAATCTTCGCGCCACCGCGAATGGGTCACCGTTAAGCACGATGGCCGCTCGGTAGAAACATTTGTCGTTTATCCCGAATCGAAGGGCAAGACTCCCGTGGTTCTGATCATCCATGAAATTTTCGGCATGACCGACTGGGTACAGGATCTGGCGGATCAGGTGGCCGCGGCGGGCTACATCGCGGCCGCTCCCGATCTTCTGTCCGGCATGGGCCCGAACGGCGGCCGCAGCAGCGATTTTGCGGAAGGCAAAACGATGGAAGCCGTAAGCCACCTGAATCCCGACCAGGTGACCGCGGATTTGAATGCCGCGGCGGATTATGCGCTGAAATTCCCCGCTTCGAATGGCAAGCTCTTTGTTGGCGGCTACTGCTGGGGTGGCAGTCAAACATTCCGGTTCGCGACCAACCGCGGTGACCTGGCGGCCGCTTTCGTCTTCTACGGCGGGCCGCCGGAGAAGGAGGCGATGGCGCGCATCAAAGCGCCAGTCTACGGCTTCTATGCTGGGAATGATGCACGCATCGACGCCACCATCCCAGATACCATCACTCAAATGAAGGCGGCCGGCAAAGCGTATGACCCGGTAACTTACGACGGCGCCGGACACGGCTTCATGCGCGCCGGCGAAGCCCCCGATGCAAAAGAGGCCGACAAGAAGGCCCGCGCCGACGCTTGGGTGCGCTGGAAGAGCCTACTCAGCGGCAGCAAGTAATGCCAGCGATGGTGCGCGGCTACGCCAAGGAAAGTCGAACTCGGCCCGAACGAGAGGGCGTTCCTCTGAGCTTCAGCCAAAGTGGGCACGTTGCGCGACCTGAGATAGGACTTCAGCGGGCATAGCGATAGAACAAACCGAAGAAAAAAGAGAGCAGCCTTATATCCCCGGCCTGAACGCCGGGGCTTTACGGCTAGGACAGGTAATCAAGGAAGGCAGCGCGCGTGCAACGGAATCGTAAAGAGTCCGGTATTCGAAGCTATGCAGGGCCCCGTAACTGCTGCCCCACGGCGAGACAAGGGCGGAGCGTATCAGCTCTGCTTTTGTTCTAGTTCTGCCCAGCGCGTGTACAGGTTATCCACCAGTTTCTGGGCTTCGTCCAATTGAGTCCAAGCATTCTGGAGGTCGACACGATTGCTGGTGATCGCAGGATCATCGAGCGCGCCACGCTTGGTGTGCAGTTCCCTCTCGGCCTCAGCGATGCGGCTTTCCATGTTGTCGAACTCGCGGGACTCTGAATAGGAGAGTTTCCTTCTTGTGGCGGCAGGCCGACCCTGGACTGCAGTTGCTTGCGGGCCGCGGTTTCCGTCCCCCGCTTTAGAAGCAACTTTGGACGGCCGTAATCGTTGCCAGGCTTCCCACTGTGCGTAATCGGCAAAGCGCTCCGCGCTTCCCTGGCCATCGAGCCCAACAACCACGGTTGATACGCGGTCCAGCATGAATCGATCGTGCGTGACCAACACCAGCGCCCCGGGGTATTCGACCAGGCTCTCTTCCAGAATCTCCAGTGTGGGGATATCCAGGTCGTTGGTCGGCTCGTCCAGCAGGAGAAGGTCCGCAGGTTGAAGCATCAATTGTGCGATCAGCACGCGGGCCCGTTCACCCCCGGAAAGCCGGCCAACCCGCTGGTTCAGACTTTCCGCCGAAAAAAGAAATCGTTCGGCCCACGAAGCGACGTGGATGACGCGATCCTGATAAATCACCGCGTCGCTGTCCGGGGCAAGCGCCCGGCGCAAAGTCACATCGGGATCGAGTTCGCGATTCTGGTCGAAGTACACAATTCGCAATCCCTCGGCGCGGCGAATTTTGCCTGACGCTGGCTTGATGTCTCCGTGCAGCAAGCGTAGCAAGGCGGTTTTGCCGCTGCCGTTTGGACCGACCAGCCCCATTCGCATTCCGGACGTCACGCTGAAGTGAATGTCTTTGAAGAGTGTGCGACCGCCGACGTCGAAGGAAATTCCCTCCAGGGTGATGAGCTGTTTGGTCTTCCGGTTCGTCGGGGAGAAATCGATTTCGGCACTGGACGTGCGGCTGCGAGCGTTCATCTCGGCGAGCTCGCCGATCATCTCGTGTGCTTTGTCAATGCGCGCCTTCGCCTTCGTGGCGCGGGCCTTGGGTCCGCGGCGCAGCCATTCGAGCTCGGTGTGAACGCGGTTCTCGAGCGACTCCTGCCGCTTTTTCTGCGCATGCAGGTACTCTTCCTTGGCTTCAAGGAATGCGCTGTAGTTTCCGCCAACGCGGAACGCACCATCCGGATAGGCCCGGTTGAGTTCTACCATTTCATTGGCAGCGTTTTCCAGAAAGTAGCGGTCGTGGCTGACCACCACGCACGCGAACGCAGCGTTCTGAAGAACGGATTCGAGCCATTGAATCCCCGCGAGGTCCAGATGGTTCGTAGGCTCGTCCAAGAGCAGGATGTCGGGCGCCTGAACCAAGGCTTCGGCGACGGCGAGCCGCTTGCGCCATCCGCCTGAGAGCGTCGCGGCGTGCGCATCAAGATCCGTAAAGCCCGCGCGGCCCAGTGTTTCGGCAAAACGCGAGGCTCGCTCGGCTTCGGGAACGGCGGCGCGTTCGAGAGCAGTCTCAATGGCAGAACGAATCGTCACGCCCGGCGCAAACTGCGAAATCTGGGCGACGGTACTGAGCCGCGTACCCTTGCGAACCGCCACGTCTCCGCTGTCCGGTTTGACGCGACCGATGAGCATCTCCAGCAGCGTCGACTTACCCGAACCATTCGGCCCAATCACGCCGATGCGGTCCCCTTCCGAAACGGTAAACGAAATGTTCTGGAAGAGCGGTGTGAGACCGTATCTCTTCGACAGTCCTTGCGCGCTTATGATCGGAGGCAATTTTCTCGGCCTTCTCCTGTACATAGTTTAACCTTGAGAGTCATTGCTGTGGAAACTCAGAAGGCCGCTGGTTCCGGCTCAAGTGAGACTCACTCTTGAAGCGCAACTTTGACACGTTGGTCCTTGGCGCTGGAGCCGCTGGACTCCTCTGCGCAATCGAGGCCGGCAAACGAGGGGGTCGTATCGCCGTGCTCGAGCATGCCGATCGCGTCGGCAAGAAAATCCTGATCTCCGGCGGCGGGCGCTGTAATTTCACCAACATTTATTGCCAGCCGGAAAATTTCATTTCTGCGAACGAGCACTTCGCAAAATCCGCGCTGGCGCGGTACACGCCAGCGGATTTCATCGCACTGGTCGAAAAGCATCGCATTCCTTACCACGAAAAGACGCTCGGGCAACTCTTCTGTGACCGTTCCGCCGAGGACATCACCGAATTGCTGGAATCGGAGTGCCGGGCGGCGGGAGTGCAGATTTTTCTGCAGAGCCGAATCCGGGAAGTGCAGCGCACCACGGAGTTCATGGTGTGCACCGAATCCGGCGAATTTCGAGCCCCGGCCCTCGTCGTGGCCACGGGCGGACTTTCGATTCCCAAAATGGGTGCGACGCCGTTCGGATACCAGTTGGCGCGTCAATTCGGATTAAGAATCGTGGAGACCAGACCCGCGCTAGTGCCGTTCGTCCTGGCCGACAAAGATCGCCGCCGATACTGCGACTTGGCGGGCCTCTCGACCGAAGTAGTCGCGAGGACCAATCATCACTCCTTCCGCGAAAAAATGCTGATCACCCACCGCGGTTTGAGCGGGCCAGCGATCCTGCAAATCTCCTCCTATTGGCAGAAGGGGCAATCTATCCAGATCGATCTCGCTCCGCAACGCGAGATCACTGCAGTGATTCGCGCATCGAAAGCTCGTAATCTAGGCGCGGCGCAAAAGGCGTTTCACGGAATTCTGCCGAAGCGTCTCGCCGAACGCTGGCTGGAAAACTATGCCCCCGCCGCCTGGACCAATGATGCGCTGACGAAATTGGAGAAGCAGGTACACGAGTGGATGATCAAGCCGGCGGACACCGAGGGCTACGACAAGGCAGAGGTGACGGCCGGCGGCGTGGATACCGCCGAATTGTCGGGCAAAACGATGGAGTGTCTAAAGATCAAAGGACTATTTTTCATCGGCGAAGTCGTCGATGTCACCGGTCATTTGGGTGGATTCAATTTTCAGTGGGCTTGGGCGTCGGGTGCCGCCGCAGGCCGCGCGCTGTGAAAACAACGAAGGATCTCGAAGATTGCGTACCTAGGAAGCCTCCTGCTCCGCGTAAGCAACGTATTCTTCATAGGGACCTTTGAAGTCCTCGATCTTCCCGCCCTGGAAATGCCAAATGCGCGTGGCCACTTCGTCGATGACGTCGTGGTCGTGCGTCACGAGCAGCACCGTCCCGTCGTACCGCTGCAACGCTATGTTCAGCGCGTTGATCGATTCCAGGTCGAGGTGGTTGGTCGGCTCGTCGAGCACCAAGAAATTGGGCTTCTGCAGCATCAGCCGGCAAAAGATCAGGCGCGCCGACTCGCCGCCGGAAAGCGCACGCGTCGGCTTCAGCGCATCTTCGCCGCTGAACAGCATCTGTCCCATCAAGCCTCGCAGTTCCTGTTGCGACGCGGCGGGATCAAACTGCCACAGCCACTCGATCGCCGTCATACCTTTCGTGATGGATTCGCCGTGGTCCTGCGCGAAGTAGCCCACCGCCACTTCGTGTCCCCATCTCACCTCGCCGCCATCGATCGGAAACTGCTGGTCCTTCTCCTCGATGTATCCCGGCGCATTGCGAACAAGCGATTTAAGCAAAGTAGTCTTACCGGTGCCGTTCCGGCCCATCAACGCGATTTTCTCGCCCCGCACCACGCTCGCCGAAAATCGAGGAATCACCTTCAAATCCTGATAGGATTTCTCGACGCTGCGAATCTCCAGCGGATGGCGCCCAGAATTCCGCTTCATGTCAAATTTGATGTACGGCCTCTGGATGTTGCTCCTCGCCAGTTCCGCCGTTTGCAAACGCTCGACCTCTTTCTTGCGCGAGGTTGCCTGTGCGGAACGCGTGCCCGCGGAAAACCGCGCGATAAACTCTTGTAACTGCGCGATTTTTTTCTCGCGATTGGCGTTGTCCGCTTCGATGCGCCCGCGAATCTGCGTCTTGGCCACCACCATGTCGTCGTACCCACCGACGTACATGATGATCGTCTCGTAGTCGATGTCCGCAGTGTACGTGCACACGCTATTCAAAAAGTGCCTATCGTGCGAGATGACAATCAGCACACCTTCATAGTCGCAAAGATACCTTTGCAGCCAGTGCACGGAATCGAGGTCCAAGTTGTTGGTGGGTTCGTCGAGCAGCAGCGCCGTCGGATTGCCAAAGAGCGCCTGCGCCAACAACACGCGCACCTTCTGCCCGCCCTGCAATTCGCCCATCTTGCACTCGTGCAGAGCGCCTTCCACACCCAAACCGTCAAGTAACACCGCCGCATCCGCTTCCGCTGTGTAGCCGCCCTCTTCACCAACGATGCCTTCGAGCTCCCCAAGCCGCATCCCGTCGGCGTCCGTCAATTCGTCGTGCGGCTTGGCATAGAGTGCATCGCGTTCTTCGAGCGCCTTCCACAGTGATACGTTTCCCATAATGACCGTGTCGATGACGCGATATTCGTCAAACGCGAATTGATCCTGCCGCAAAACGCCCATCTTCTTCGGCCGCGTTATCGATCCACTGGTGGAGTCAATCTCCCCGGTCAAAATCTTCATAAACGTGGACTTGCCCGCGCCATTCGGCCCGGTGACGGCGTAGCGCCGCCCGGCCATAAACGTGCAAGTCACATTCTCAAACAGGATACGCGGGCCGAACCGCATGGTAATGTTATTGACCGAGAGCATAACCCTCTAAGTATAGCGTGGATTGGGCGTTCGCGCTGGCCGCTAGGTACAACATTTGGGGGGATAGAACACCGTGAGGAAAAAACGCTGAGCCACGCCTACGGCAAACTGAACGCAAAGAGCGCCGACCCCGCCGCGACGGCCACATATTGTTTGCCGTCGATCGCAAAGGACATCGGTGACGAATACACCGACGCTCCGCACTGAAAGTGCCAGAGCGCTTTGCCCGAAGCGGCCTCCAGGGCCATGAAGTTGCCCTCCGCATCGCCGGTGAAGACGAGCCCCCCTGCCGTAGAAAGCACACCGGACCACGTCGGCGAGAGATGCTTCCATTCCCACTTCAATTTTCCGGTGTGCGGATCGATGGCGCGCAGCGCACCGGTGAACGGCTCGGCATCGTCGTTCGGAAAGTAGGCACTGCCGTAGAAAGCGTGCCCCGCTTCGTATGGCTGCGGGGCGGTGCTGAAGACGTCACACTGCTCCCGCGCCGTTACATAGAAGAGCCGCGTTTGCGGATCGTAAGTAGGCGACATCCAGTTCGTTGCTCCGGCCGCCCCCGGGCACACGCGATTCCCTTCCGGAGTCGGCGAGGCGTCCTTTCGCGCCACGGGAGCTCCGCTTGCGTCCTTCGAGTCGCTCCATGTCACCTTCGCGAAAGGGCTCGCGAACACGATCTTTCCATTGGTGCGATCAATCAAATAAAAGAACCCGTTGCGGTTCGCTTGCACGATCAGGTGCTGGTCGCCCTGATCGATCATGACGGGCACTTGGGTGGCGTCGTAGTCATGCTCATCATGCTTGGAGAACTGAAAATACCATTTGAGCTTTCCCGTGTCTGGATCCAACGCCAACAAAGAATTGCTGTAGAGATTGTCGCCCGCGCGTCCTTCCCCGCGATTCGACGGCGAAGGATTGCCGGTGGTCCAAAAAGTAGTGTTGGTAGCGGGATCGTAGGTCCCCGTGATCCACGCGGGCGCCCCTCCGATTTTCCAGGAGTCGCCTTCCCACGTCTCATGTCCCGCCTCGCCGGGACCAGGGATCGTGTAGAAGCGCCATTTGCGCGCGCCGGTCGCGGCATCGTACGCGTCAATGAAGCCGCGAATTCCATATTCCCCGCCCGACACTCCGATGAGCACGAGATTCTTGATCACCAGCGGCGCGAGCGTGATGCTGTAGCCATTGCGATAGTCCACCGCCGTAGCGTCCCACACCACGCTTCCGGTCTTGGCGTCCAGCGCGATAATATGCGCATCCAGCGTGCCAAGAAAAACTTTGTCTCCCAAAATGGCCATCCCGCGATTCACGCGCCCGCAACACGGCCGAATATCCGCCGCCAGCGCGCGTTGATATTGCCAGATCGGCCGGCCCGACCGCGCGTCGAGCGCAAATGCGCGATCGTCCTGGCCCGTGGCATAGAGGATGCCGTCCACAACCAGCGGTGTCGTTTCGAATTTCCCGCCCGCCATCGTCTGATAAGCCCACTTGGGAACGAGCATCGCTGCGTTCGACGCGTTGATCTGGTCGAGCGCGCTGAACCGGTGTCCCGCGTAGTCGCCGGAGTACATCAGCCAGTTCTGCGGCTCCTTCCCCGAATCCAGCAGCCGCTGCGGCGTCACCTGCGCGCGAGCGTTGGAGGCCAAGCCGCCCAAACTTAGCAGAGCCATAGCCAGCTGCATTCCCGTTTTCATGAAGGTGCTCTTCATTGGGCACCCACGGAAAGCAGGTAGGCGATCACATCCTGAAGATCTTTATCGCTCAACATTTTTTGATCGTACGCCGGCATCAACGACTCACGGCTCTTTTCGAACGAACGTAGCCTGTCCTTTTCAAAAAGGTGAAGCTGCTCTCGCGTGTCTATCATTTGCAGCGTAAAGTGGTCTTCGTTCAACACCACGCCCATGAATTTCGTCCCGTCCGCCGTGACCACCGTGACGGTTTCGTATTCCTGCGAGAATTCTTTCATGGCCTCGGAAATGCCCTGAGCCAGCCGGCGACTGGGGCTCCGCAGCGACTCTACAATGTAGCCGGTAGAACGAGTCGAGCCCGTCGTACTCAGGTCCGGCCCGATGCGGCCTCCCTTTCCCTGAATCATATGGCACGTGCTGCAGCCCGCCGGCCCGTTGAAAAGCTCCTTCCCGTGCGCCACATTCCCAATGGCGGCAGCCTCACCCTTTTTCTCCACGCTCCGAATGTAGCTGATCACCTGCCATATCTCTTCTTCCGTCATGCCCACGCCTTGTTGTGTCGCTCCGTTCGGCGGCATGGCCGTGCCCGGAACTCCCTCGTTAATGGTTCGAAACAAATCGGGATCCGTGCTTCCATGCCGTTTCTTCGCGCGCGTCAAATCGGGTCCCCGGCCTCCGCCCCGCGCGCCCAATCCGTGGCAAAACGCGCAGTTTGCTCGAAATTCAAATTCGCCGAGCTTTGCCGCTCGCGGATCGCCCGCAAGGGGATTCTTGTTCTGGGCCTGGAGAGATGCCGCGAACACTCCAATCATGAGCAGCAGCAGGGTGCAGGTGAAAAAAGCGCCCGCCCATGGCCGTGGCTGCTTAAGCGGGTCCGACAAACGCACGTTCTTAGCACTGAGCATTAACGTGGCGGCTCCATCGTAACAGATAGCGAATTGCAAAAACTATAACACTCGTTCGCAAACAACTAATAGCGAAACGTCACGATGACACGATGAGCTGGACCAGCTGTCTCGGATTGCGCTTCACCGGCTCAGAAGTTCTCCTAAGTCCGGGAGTAGCGCGACAGCATGCCAACCGCAGCCAGCTCCGGATCGTGGCCATCAGGCGGACGCAGCTTCTCCTAAAAGCGTGACTTCATTCCATTCTTGAATATGCTTCGTTTTTGCGCGCTCTCCTGTTCTCTGTGACCGGCGCTTGCCTCGACCGGTCGGGGCGTTAAGTCCTCTTTTTTCATTCGACTCTCAGCGGTCTACCGCAACCCTCTTCGGCCGGCCACAGCAAATTGGCTTTCGCACACCCCATCCGCTAAAATTGCCTCACCGCCACAACGTGCCGGCAAATGCACCGGGCAAACGAGGAATCACGATGAGCAAGACTACAAACGCCAATGACCGGATGAACCGCCCACTGGACTCTGTCGATCCCCAGATCGCCGATCTCCTCTGCGAAGAAGCCAAGCGACAGGCCACAGGTCTCGAGTTGATCCCCTCGGAAAACCTCGTCTCGGAAGCTGTGCTCGAAGCCATGGGCTCGATCTTCACCAACAAGTACGCCGAGGGCTATCCCGGAAGGCGCTACTACGGCGGTTGCGAGTATGCCGATAAAGTAGAGCAGCTCGCGATCGATCGCGCAAAGGAGCTATTCGGAGCGGAGCACGCTAACGTGCAGGCGCATTCGGGCACATCCGCGAATGTGGCCGTCTACATGTCAACCCTGCAGAAGGACGACGTGGTTCTAGGAATGAACCTTTCGCACGGAGGCCACCTGACCCATGGGCATCCCCTAAATTTCTCCGGGCGGATGTACAAGTTCGTAGCCTACGGCGTGAAAAAGGAAGACGAGCGCATCGACTACGACGAAATCGAGAAGCTCGCCAGCGCGCACAAGCCAAAGATGATCGTCGCCGGTGCCAGCGCTTATTCGCGGATCATCGATTTCGAGCGCATTGCCAAAGCCGCGAAGTCCGTTGGCGCGCTCTTTTTTGTGGACATGGCGCACATCGCCGGACTCGTGGCCGTGGGCATGCATCCGAGCCCAGTTCCGCACGCGGACATTGTTTCGACGACGACGCACAAAACGCTGCGCGGGCCACGCGGCGGCCTGGTCCTGTGCAAGGCGGCGTTTGCCAAGGAACTGGACAAGCTGACATTCCCCGGGACCCAGGGCGGTCCGTTGGTGCACACGATGGCGGCAAAGGCGGTGTGCTTGAAGGAAGCGATGGAGCCGTCCTTCAAGGAATATCAGAAACAGGTCGTGGCCAACACGAAAGCCATGGCCGCAGCTGTTGCCAAGCGCGGGTTCCGTATTGTCACCGGCGGGACAGACAACCATCTCTTTTTGATCGACGTGCACTCGCGCGGCATCACCGGAACAGACGCCGAAAAAGCCCTCGATCGCGCAGGTATCACCGTGAATAAGAATTCGATACCGTTCGATCCTCTCCCGCCCATGAAAGGTGGCGGAATTCGTCTGGGCAGCCCTTCGGTCACCACACGCGGCATGCGCGAACCGGAGATGGAACAGATCGGTGACTGGATCACGGAAATTCTCTCCAACATCGGCAACACCGAGGTCGAGCAGCGCGTGCGCAAGCAAGTTGCGGAGCTGGCATCAGGATTCCCGATCTATGAGGCGCGCTTGCGAGGCGGTCCAGCGCGAACCGAACACGCCCACGTTTAGCCCAACGGGGAATCCCTGGGCTCGTATGAACATCCTCAAAGCGACGGCCCATTTTCTAGCATTGGCTGGCAGGGCAACTCCCGATCATTAGACAGGATCTTGCGCCAAAGCATTAGCACATGACGAAAAACCACCTTCTACCGCTGGACACGGCTCTGGCCGCCGCCGTACGCGCTCGTTATGGCGCAGCGCCCAGGTCTTGCGGCGCAGCGGGGCCGCTGGCTCCCAAAGACCATGCTGGCAACAACCGGGAAAGATTGAGAAAAGTTGCAGCGGGATGGGAAGCGCTCCGCCCCTCGCTAAACGCTGGCAAAGGACCTGTCCTCATTATAGGCCCTCCCACTAGAGTTCCGCTGGCCTAAGACTGTCCTCCGGGTCAGTAGATTCTGAGTAAGACTACGAGTAGCTTCGAGAAGGATTGGGATGGGAAGCCTATTCGCGACCGTGTTACTCGATGTTCTGCCCATGACCCCGCTGGGTGGGACATTTTTTTTGGATGACTCACAATTGGTGTGGCGCGACTCCCCAGGCGTCGCGCGGGAACTTCCCGATGTCCCGGAAATCCTATTCTCCTGCAACCGCCACGTGCCTGGTTTCCCGTCGGGCCTCGCGGTGGATGAGGTGAGCCGATGATGGATACGGAAGCCTTCCGTGAATTCAAGACCGGATTGACACTCCTGCGAGATAATTACGCCATGAAAGCTCTGCCGCATATGCGGCGCGCCGTCGACCTGGACAAGAACAATCCCTATTACATGTCCTACTTGGGTGTGGTCCTGGCGCGCTCGGAAGGAAAATGGGGCGAAGCGGAACGGCTGTGTGACTCTGCGGTTCGCATGAAGCGAAATCAGGCACAGCTCTACTTGAATCTCGCTGAGGTTTATGCCACCGCTGGGCGGCGCGCCGACGCCGTTGACGCTTTGCAGACCGGGCTGAAATTTGCGCGCCGCGACATACGGCTGACCATTGCCATGAACAAACTTACGGCGCGCCGAGCTCCCGTTCTGAGCTTCCTCGGCCGTAGGCACCCGCTTAACCGTCACCTAGGAATATTAAGGCACCGCGCCATGCGGATGTTCGCGCAGACGACATAAGATCGATCTCTCCACCCCCCAAACACAAGAGCGGGCGTCCCGGTCCCCCGGGGCGCCCGCTCTTGCTTTCATCGGCTCAGCGGAATGGCTAAGCGCGCGACCTAGACTAACGAAAGTTGGCGGAGCCAAAGTTATAAGAGTGTCGGATTCCCATTTCCATGAGGATCTTGATCCCGATGCCGAACATACCAGTCGGGAGAACGTCCCTTCGAACGACTTCCGCTAGGTACTCGCGGGCCATGGAAGCGGGATCTTGTGAGTAGGGCATGGTTACGAACAGCCGCATGCCAACTTCATAGCCAGGTTCACTGGACTGAAAAAAAACACCGGAGCGGGAAACGCTGACTGAGCCGCGCATGTCTTCAAAGTCGTCTTTTTCCGGGTCGGAGGGACGCACGCGCATGAGCTGCGTAATCTTGCAACGGCGGCTGCCGCGGCGCTCCGTACGTGAAACCGGCTGTTTAGGGGAAGTTCCTGTTGGGGGTTTTTTCGTCATCAGATCGTGCTGGGTCGCCAAGGGTAAACCATCTTTCCGGAGAAACGTCGCGCTCCATCCGAGAAGAGTGTAACCCGGGGGCGACAACTAAACCTATAGCGGAAACGTACCCAAGGACGTTCCAAGAAAATGGTAGTACGGAAGTACTACAAACGGAAGGGAGGGGTGTGGAAAACGGCGCTGAGTGCTGACGAAGAAGAGGAGAGCGAGAAATCCCAAAGGGAAGGCGCGAACCGACTTGGTACCAATTCGAGACGTCAGAGGAAGTTATGGTCGAGACCCTAAACGGTTCCTTTGCTGGGGATTTACGGCGGATGGAGAGAGTTGGTGGGTGTATCCCGGCGCGTTTGCGGAGAATAGCATTGGTGTGGTGTTCCGTGGAGTTCCAGCAAATCGCTGATTACGACTCCCCTCATCGTGGAGGGGCTCACCAACAAGGAAATTGCCAATCGCTTTTGTCTGTCGGAAGGCACGGTGAAAAACCGCTTGTACTGAATGACGCACAACATCGGCGCAGACGATCGTCTGGACAATTGAGCAGGCGTGCCGGACACAGGAGTTCATGCCGTAGTTTTTAGCGTTCAGTGTTCAGTTTCCGATTCTTGAATTGACACGCATAGCAAAGAGTAACTTGCGTCGCATCCGAGGCTGAGGATGACTTCCCTGCTCGGTTTGTGCGATTCTTCTTCCGCACAGAAGTCCGAGGACAGAGAACGATGCTGAAAAAATTCAAAGAGCTGACGGAAAAAGAGATTCTGGCGATCGCCATTGCCGCGGAAGAGGAAGACGGCCGGATTTACGGGGAGTTTGCGGATGCCCTGCGGGAAGCATATCCATCAACGGCGCAAATGTTCGAGGAGATGCGCCAAGAAGAGGTGATACATCGCGACCGATTGTTTGAGATGTTCCGCCAACGATTCGGAGATCACATTCCGCTGATTCGTCGGGAAAACGTGAAGGGATTCTTGACCAGGAAACCGGTTTGGCTGGTCCGGCCGTTGGGCGTGAAGGTTGCAAGGAAACAAGCGGAATTGATGGAGATGGAAGCGAGCCGGTTCTATGCACGGGCGGCAAGCCGGACCGGGGACGTGTCGACGCGGGAATTGTTGAACAAGCTTGCGGACGAAGAGAGAAAGCACACACAGACAGCGGGTGAACTCGAAGAAAAGCACCTTACCGCAAGCGCCAAAGCCACTGAGGATGAATCACACCGCAAGCTGTTCCTGCTGCAAGTAGTGCAACCGGGGCTGGCGGGTTTGATGGATGGCTCGGTGTCGACGCTGGCGCCGCTGTTCGCAGCGGCCTTCGCATCGCACAAGAGCTGGGAAGCGTTCTTGGTGGGACTGGCAGCTTCGATCGGCGCGGGGATTTCGATGGCCTTTTCCGAGGGGCTTTCCGACGACGGGTCGCTGACGGGGCGCGGATCGCCGTGGCTGCGCGGTGGGGTGACCGGGTTGATGACCACGGCCGGCGGAATCGGGCATACCCTTCCCTTCCTGATCAGCAATTTTCGTCTCGCAATGCTGGTGGCCGTCATCATCGTGGCCGTGGAGCTCGGGGTTATCAGTTACATCCGTCACCGCTACATGGATACGCCGTTCCTGCAGGCAGCGTTTCAAGTGATTGTCGGCGGGGTACTGGTATTTTTGACGGGTTGGCTGATCGGCAGCGCGTGATGTGTGACGAGAGCGCAACAAGACACGCACAGCACTTCGCACCTCCAGGTAAACAATGCCATGGCCCAGCCAAGAATCTGGTCATCAAGCAAGGTGGCTAGTCCGTCTGGGCTGGAGCAGGGGCGGGTGAAACCCCGTGGGAGCGCGCGCGTTGAATCCAAGACTGCAAGCGATCCATGTAGATATAAACGACGGGCGTAGTGAAGAGCGTGAGCATCTGGCTGAAGATGAGCCCGCCGACGATGGTGATGCCCAGTGGGCGGCGGAGTTCGGAGCCGACACCCGCTCCGAGCGCCAGAGGCATGGCACCGAGTAGCGCGGCCATGGTGGTCATCAGAATCGGACGGAAACGCAACAAGCAGGCCTTGTAGATCGCTTCGACGGGAGACAATCCCTCTTCCCTTTCCACTTGAACCGCAAAATCAATCATGAGAATGGCGTTTTTCTTGACAATGCCAATCAGCAGAATAATGCCGATGAGCGCAATGATGTTTAGATCGGACTTGATGAACTGGATCGCGAGGAGCGCGCCGATTCCAGCAGAAGGAATCGTGGAGAGGATGGTGATGGGATGAATGAAGCTCTCGTAGAGGATGCCGAGAACAATGTAGACGGCGGCGAGAGCAGTGATGATGAGCACCATCTGATTTGCAAGGGAATCCTGAAAGGCCTGCGCGGTGCCCTGAAAGGTGGCATGGACGGTCGCGGGAACACCGAGTTCGTGCTGGGCTGCCTGAATATGCAGGACAGCGGGGCCGAGCGAGGCGCCCGGCGCGAGATTGAAGGATAGGGTGATGGCCGGGAAGATGCCCTGATGGTTGACGGAAAGCGCGGTGTTGGAATGCTCGTAGTGGGCGAAGGCGCTAAGGGGGACAAGTTTCCCGGAACTGGAGGGCACGTAAACGGAGTTGAGGGCCTCCGGACCTGGCTGGAATTCCGGCGCGACTTCCAGCACGACGTGATACTGGTTGAGGCCTTTGTAGATGTTGGAGACCTGCCGCTGGCCGAAGGCGTCGCTCAGGGTGTTGTCAATGTCCAGCACATCGACGCCCAGACGGCTGGCGGTGTCGCGATCGATAGCGATGGCGCTTTCAAGCCCGTGCATCTGCTGGTCAGAATTGACGTCGCGCAGCTCGGGGATTTTAGCCAGGCGCCGCTGAACAATGGGAGCCCAATGAGTGAGATCGTCAAGATTGTCGGCCTGCAGGGTGTATTGATATTGAGCGGCGCTTCCGCGACCACCAACGCTGAGGTCCTGAACGGCCTGCAAATACAAAGCGGCGCCGGGGATTCCACTCGTCTTGGAGCGGATCCGTGCGATAACCTGGTCTGCGCTCAGCTTCCGCTCGTTCAGCGGCTTGAGCTGAGCGAACATGCGGGCTGTGCTGCCACCGCTGCCGCCGCCAGTGAATGAAATTACGGTGTCCACGGCGGGATCTTGCGAAACAATGTCGGTAAAAGTACGCATTTTTTTCGACATGGCGGCAAAAGAGAGATCCTGATCGCCTTGGATGCTGCCGTTGATTCGGCCGGTGTCCTGCTGCGGGAAGAAGCCTTTGGGAGTCTGGTAGAAGAGGTAACCATTCAGGCAAACCGTGCCGATCGTGACCAGCAAGATCAGGAACTGGTGGCGAAGCACCCAGCGCAAGGAGAAATCGTAAGTCCGGAGAAGACAGTTAAAGGCGTTTTCGGAAAAACGGTAGATCCTGTTGTGTTTGCCTGTTTCGTGGCGGAGGAAGCGCGCGCACATCATGGGCGTGGTAGTGAGAGAAACGAAAAGAGAGACCGCGATGGCCACGCTGAGAACGACAGCAAACTCGCGGAAAAGACGGCCCACGATGCCGCCCATCATAAGAATGGGGATAAAGACAGCCACGAGCGAAGTGCTCATCGAGAGCACGGTAAAACCGATTTCGCTGGCGCCCTTCATGGCGGCCTCGAAGGGCTTCATGCCTCCTTCGATGTGACGGGAGATGTTCTCGATGACGACGATGGCGTCGTCAACTACGAAACCCGTACAGATGGTCAGGGCCATGAGAGAGAGATTGTCCAGACTGTAGTGGCAGAGATACATCACCCCGAAAGTGCCGATGAGCGAAAGCGGGACAGCGACGCTGGGGATGATGGTGGCCCAAACATTCCGGAGAAATGCAAAGACCACGAAAATCACAAGGATGATGGAAATGATGAGCGCAACTTCCACGTCATGGACCGAAGCGCGAATCGTGGTGGTGCGGTCAACGGCGACGCTCAGATGGAGAGAGGGAGAAATGGAAGCGCTGAGTAGTGGGAGAAGGGCGGTGATGCGGTCCACCGTCTCGATCATGTTGGCACCGGGCTGGCGAAAGATGGCAAGAAGCACAGCACGCTTTCCGCCTGAAAGTCCCAAGTTGCGCGTGTCTTCGACGGAATCGATGACCTCTGCGACGTCGCGCAAGCGTACCGGAGCGCCTACGTGTCCAGCAACGATCAAAGGCTGATATTCGTAGGCCTTAAAAAGCTGGTCTGTATCGGTGACGGCCCAGGTGTGCCTGGGGTCGGCGAGGGCGCCTTTCGCAAGGTTTGCGTTGGCCGCCTGGAGCGACTTGCGAACCGTTTCCAAACTGATGCCGTAGCTATTGAGCTGATTAGGGTTCACTTCGACACGCACGGCGGGGCGGGCGCTGCCCCAGGTAAATACTTGGCCGACGCCTTCGACCTGCGCGAGCTTCTGGGCAAGGATGGAATCAGCGGCATCGTAGATTTCCGCGGGTGGAATGTTCTCTGACGTCAGAACCAGGAGCATGATGGGAGCATCTGCGGGATTGACCTTGCGATAAGTAGGCTGGCCGGGAAGATCGGCGGGAAGCTGGCTGCGAGCGGCGTTGATGGAGGCCTGCACGTCGCGCGCGGCGGCGTTGATATCGCGATTGAGATCGAACTGCAGCGTTATGCCCGTGGAGCCGAGGCCGCTCGAGGAAGTCATCTGGGTGACGCCGGCAATGCGGCCGAACTGGCGCTCGAGGGGCGTGGCGACAGCGGAAGCCATGGTTTCCGGGCTTGCGCCCGGCAGGCCGGCACCGACGGAGATGGTTGGAAAATCGACTTGCGGAAGCGGCGCAACCGGCAGGAATCGGAAGGCCACGACTCCCGACAGAAGAATGGCGAAAGTAATCAGCGAGGTGGCCACGGGCCGTCGGATGAAGGGCGCTGAAAAGTTGGAAGAGAAATTCACCGATCAATCTCCAGACACCGCTCCTGGCGCAGGCTCCTCGACGGGATTGCCGACGTGGAACGAGAAGCGGTGGGCCAGCCAGTCAAATGCAAGATAAACCACCGGCGTGGTGTAGAGCGTGAGCAACTGGCTGAGGATCAGGCCGCCGACGATGGTGATCCCCAAGGGGCGCCGCAATTCTGAACCGACGCCAGTGCCGAGCGCGAGCGGCAAACCGCCAAGCAACGCTGCCATGGTGGTCATCATTATGGGGCGAAAACGAAGGAGGCAGGCTTCGTAGATGGCGTCAAGCGGCGCCTTTCCTTCCTTGCGCTCCGCCTCGAGAGCGAAGTCGATCATCATGATGGCGTTTTTCTTGACGATGCCGATGAGAAGGATCATTCCGATTAGGGCGACAACGCTGAAATCGGTGCGGCAGATCAGGAGAGCAAGGATAGCGCCGACACCGGCGGACGGGAGCGTGGAAATAATCGTTATTGGGTGAATGTAGCTTTCGTACAGGATGCCGAGAACGATGTAGACCGTGATCACTGCCGCGAGGATGAGGATCGGCTCATTTGCGAGGGAATTAAGGAAGGCCGCCGCGGTGCCCTGAAAGGTGGCCTGCACGCTGGGCGGCATGTTCAGATCCTGCTTGACGCGGTTAATGGAGTTGACGGCGTCGCCAAGCGAGACATTGGGAGCAAGGTTGAACGAGAGCGTGACAACAGGAAACTGACCCTGATGGTTCAGCGCCAGAGCGGCAGCGCCGGGCTCGAAGCGCGTGAAGGCGCTGAGGGGAACCTGCGAACCGTTGGAGGATCTTACGTAAATATATTTCAGCGAATCGGGATCCTGCTGGAATCGCGGGTCCACTTCCAGGACGACGTGATACTGATTGAGTTGCGTGAAAATGGTGGAGACCAGGCGCTGTCCGAAAGCGTCGTAAAGCGTGTTGTCAATATCGGCAGGAAGAATGCCCAGCCGCGAAGCGGAGTCGCGGTCGATGGTGAGTGCGGCGACGAGGCCCTGGTTCAACTGGTCGCTAGCGACATCGCGCAGCTCGGGTAGTGTTTTCAATTTGTCGATAAAGTGGGACGTCCAGTAGGAGAGTTCCTTGGGATCAACATCCTCAAGACTGTACTGAAATTGGGTCCGGCTCACACGATCTTCTACGGTCAGATCTTGAACGGGCTGGAGGAAGAGTGAAACTCCGTCGATTTTGGCGAGTTCGGGCTGGAGCCGGCGGATGACATCGGAGGCGCTGATTTTGCGCTGAGCGAGCGGCTTGAGATTGATCTGGATGCGGCCGCTGTTGAGCGTGGTGTTTGTGCCATCGATGCCGATGAAAGAGGAAAGGCTCTCGACCGCCGAGTCCTTGAGGATTACGCCGGCCAACTCCCGCTGTCGCTGGGCCATGGCGGCGAAAGAAATGTCTTGCGCACCTTCGGAGACACCCAGAATAACGCCGGTGTCCTGGACCGGAAAAAATCCTTTGGGAACGTAGATATAGAGAAGAATGGTGCCGACAAGAGTGGCGACGGTGACGAGCAGCGTGGTGGTGCGGAACCGCAGGACAAACTGCAGGGTGCGGCCATAGAAAGCAATGATGGAGTTAAAAGCATTTTCCGACTTGCGATACATCCAGCTTTCTTCTTCCTTTTTGTGATGACGGAGGAGCTTGGCGCACATCATGGGGGTGAGCGTCAGAGAAACAAAGGCGGAAACGAGGATGGTGACAGCAAGGGTCACGGCAAATTCACGGAACAGGCGGCCGACGATATCACCCATGAAGAGAAGAGGGATGAGCACGGCGATGAGCGAAATGGTGAGCGAAACGATGGTGAAGCCGATCTGCTCGGAACCCTTGAGCGCGGCCTGCAGCGGCGATTCCCCTTCTTCGATGTAACGGCTGATGTTCTCGATCATGACAATGGCATCGTCGACGACGAAACCGGTCGAGATGGTTAGCGCCATGAGAGAAAGGTTGTTAAGGCTGTAGCCGAGAAGATACATCACCGCGAAGGTGCCGATGAGAGAAAGAGGAACGGCAATGCTGGGAATAATGGTGGCGCGAATGCTGCGGAGAAAAAGAAAAATAACCATGACGACGAGAGCGACGGTGAGCACCAAGGTGAACTGCACGTCTTCGACGGAGGCCCGAATGGTGGTGGTGCGGTCCGTGAGAATGTCCACCTTAACAGCGGCGGGAAGCGCGGCCTTAAGCTGAGGCAAAAGCTTTGTCACGCGGTCGACCACGGCGATGATGTTCGCGCCGGGCTGGCGCTGAATATTCAGAATGACGGCGGGATTCTGATCGGCCCAGGCGGCCTGCCTGACGTTTTCTACGCCGTCAACAACGGTGGCCACGTCGGTCAGCCGCACCGGCGCGCCATTTCGGTAGGCAACGATCAGAGGGCGATAGCTGTCGCTGGAGATGAGCTGGTCGTTTGCGCCAATGGTGTAGGCCTGATGCAGGCCGTCGAAAGTGCCCTTGGCCTGATCGACATTGGCCTGGCCGAGGGCGGTGCGGAGATCTTCCAGACTCATGCCGTAAGAAGCCAGGGCCGTGGGATTCGCCTGAATACGAACGGCGGGACGCTGGCCACCGCTGATGCTGACGAGTCCGACTCCAGAGAGTTGAGAAATCTTCTGGGCGAGTGTGGTATCGGCGAGGTCCTCGACTTTGGAGAGCGGAAGAGATGTTGAAGTGAGCGCGAGGGTCATGATGGGCGCGTCAGCAGGATTGACCTTGCTGTAGATCGGAGGATTGGGAAGACCCTGCGGGAGGAGATTGGATGCGCCGTTGATGGCGGCTTGAACTCCTTGCTCCGCGACGTCAATGTTCAAGTCCAGGCCGAATTGGAGGGTGATGATCGAGCTACCGAAGGAGCTCGTAGAGGTCATCTGGTTCAAGCCGGGGATCTGGCCGAACTGGCGCTCGAGTGGCGCGGTGACTGAGGAAGCCATGACGTCCGGGCTGGCACCGGGATAAAACGTTTGTACCTGGATGGTGGGGTAGTCGACCTGGGGCAATGCAGAGATTGGCAATTGCCGGAAGGCCACCCAACCCACCAGGAGGACACCGACCATCAAGAGGGTGGTGGCGACCGGCCGCAGAATGAACGGCCGTGACGGGCTCATCGCGGAGACCCTCCGGCGCGGCCCTTCGACGGGCTCCCGGATTGTGGCGCACCTTTAGCGGGAGACGGAGACGCAGAGCCGCGATCCGCGCCATTCGCGCCGGCCGCAGCGCTAGGATTGACTCTGGTCCCATCCTGCAACTTGTCCTGGCCATCGATAACCACGACATCACCGGGATTCAAACCAGAGCTCACGCCGACGCTGTTGCCGGTAGTTTGCGCGATGGTGACGGGATAAATTCTCGCAACCGTGTCCTTCGTCGCGGGGTCTTTAGCGACACCATAGACATAAGTACCCTGTGGGCCGCGCTGAATGGCAGCAGTGGGAACGATGGTGAGATTGCGCTTGGTGTCGACGAGCAGGTGCACGTTGACAAATTGATTGGGGAAAAGGGCGTTGTCGGCATTGCTAAAGATGGACTTGAGCTTATAGGTCCCGGTAGTCGGATCAATCTGATTGTCAATGGTCTGCAGTTTTCCACTGGCGATTTTGGCGGTGTCGTCGCGGTCATAGGCATCGACGGCGAGCTGGACGCCCGAACGAAGCTTGGCGTTCACCTGGGGAAGCTGATCCTGTGGCAGGCTAAAAATCACCGATACTGGCTGGAGCTGGGTGATGACCAGGAGTCCGTTGGTGTCTGAGGCATGCACGATGTTGCCGACATCGACGAGGCGGAGACCGATGCGGCCGCTGATCGGCGCAGTGATGCGGGAATAGGTGAGCTGGAGTTTGGCGTTGTCAATCAGGCTTTGATCCGATGTAATGGCGCCATCAAACTGGCCAACCAATGCGGCCTGGGTATCGAGCTGCTGCTGCGGGATGACGCCTTCTTTAAGGAGCAGCTTATAACGCTCAAAATTGACCTCTGCATCCTTCCGTTGCGCCTGGTCTTTAGCAAGTTGTCCCTGAGCCTGCTCAAGCTGGACCTGGAAGGGACGGGGATCAATCTGGGCGAGAAGATCTCCTTCGTGGACAAACTGACCTTCCTTAAACGCGATGCTGCTGAGCTGGCCATCGACGCGACTGCGAACCGTGACGGTGTTGAAGGCGGTGACCGTGCCAAGGCCATTGAAATAGACGCGCAAATCGCCACGTTGGGCGGTCGAAACGACAACCGGCACGATCAGGCTGCCCGCGCCGAACCCCCCCCTGCCCTTGCCGGCCGCCCCGGGAGCGGCGGCATCTGCTGCCGAACTGGCGTTCCTCGAGTTGCGGTAATACCAACCACCAAGAGCGATAACTCCAAGTACGAGAACCCAGAGCCACCAACGGCTCTTGGAGGGCACTGTGGCGGCAGTGCCGCGAGAGCCAGGTTCGGGAAGGTCTATGGACTTGGTCTGGCCCATCCGTTCGCTCCTGTCATGAAGGCGGTTCCGCGAGAGAATCTGCCGAAGGCAGGACAATCGCAAGTAGACGCTGGGGGCTGCGGCGTCAGACACAAACAGCTTACCGGAGACTATGGCCTGCGCCTAGATAAGACGGTTTTTGGAGGCAAATGGTTACGAAGGGCGCCGGGAAGCCGGCCGTGGCGTCCGGGTGGTCAAACCAGCATCGCAACCGAGGAGATTCTGGCAATTTGAGACGTGCAGAATTGTCCGGGAGAAAGTAGACTGTCGCGGAACGGTGCTGGTTTCGGAACAAACAGCCAAAAACTTGGATGACTAGGAGACAAAAAACACATGCTCAAGGGCTTGATCCTGGGGATTTTGCTGGGAATCCTGCTGGTAGCGGGGGGCGTCTACTTCTACTTCTCCTCGGGGCGCGCCCCGGTGGCCACTTCGGCACCTCCGATCCCATTTGAAAAGACGCTGGCAAGGCTGGGACTGCATGCCTATCTGGATAAGCTGCCGCACCCGGAGCCCCAGGCACCGGCGGATGAAGCCAACCTGGTGTCCGGCGCAAAGGTTTACAAGGAGCAGTGCGCCACATGCCATGGCCTACCGAACGAACCCAAAACCGCGGTCGCGCAAGGGATGTTTCCCGCGCCGCCGCAACTCTTTCATGGCGTTGGCGTGACGGACGACGATGCGTGGGAATCGTACTGGAAAGTGGAAAACGGGATTCGCATGTCGGGGATGCCTGGATTCAAGGGCCAACTGACGGAAACGCAGATCTGGCAGGTCAGCGTACTGGTGAAGAATGCGGACAAGATCACGGAATCCGTGAAAAAGGAGCTCGCCGCAGGCGCGACTACACCGATGGAAATGGCCATGCCCGCGGGCAATCCGGCGCCGAAGAAGAAATAGATTCGACGCGCCGAATTAAGGCGCCGGGCTGTGGAGCTTTTCAGTTTTTCGCAATTCAGGAAAATACCAAGACCACAAGGCGGTTACCGCCAGAGTGCCGAGGCCGCCCAGCACAACCGCAGGCACGATCCCGAACCAATGTGCGGTAAGCCCGGATTCGAACTGTCCCAGCTCGTTCGAAGCACCGACAAAAATCATGTCCACGGCGTTCACGCGCCCGCGCATTTCATCGGGCGTGCTAACCTGAATGAACAACTGGCGAACAATCACGCTAACCATGTCCGTCGCGCCCACGAGAAGAAGTGCGATCAGAGAAATGGTAAGGCTGCGAGACAAGCCGAAAACAATGGTGGCTGCTCCAAATCCCGCCACGCACCACAGCATGGTTGATCCCGTTCGGTGTCCCAAAGGTTTGTGCGCAATCAAGGCCGCCATAGTCGCGGCTCCGGCCGCCGGTGCGCTGCGAAGAATTCCCAGGCCCCAAGGCCCTGTCTTTAGGATTTCCCTTGCATAGACCGGAAGCAGTGCGACGGCACCGCCCAGCAGGACGGCAAAGAGATCCAGGGAGATGGAACCGAGGATCAGTCTTTCACTCCGGATGTAGTGAAAACCCGCAAGCATGGTTTTCCAACTCATCGGCTCTCCCAGACGGGGATTAGATTGCGCCTTGATCGCCACAGTAGACATCGCGCCGAGGGCCGCTGCGATGAAAGAAAGCGTGTACACAGCGGCGGGCCCACGAAAAGCGGCGTAAACCAGACCTCCGAGTGAAGGACCCAAAATCACCGCGGATTGAATGAAGATCGAGTACCAGGCAACGGCAGTCTGAAAATCCTTCCCGGAGACCAGCTGGGGAAGAAACGCGCGGCTCACGGGTCCGTTGAAGGAGCGAACGACACCGAGTAGTACCGTCACGGCGAAGATCGGGTAAACGGAATGCAGGCCGCGCAAAGTGAGAAAGAGCAGCGAGCCCGAGCAGAGCGTAAATCCACAATAGCAGAGGACGAGTAGCGTGCGACGCGGATACCGATCCGCCGCGTGACCGGAAACCAGAAACAAGAAAATGCCGGGAAGAAATTGCGCCAGGCCGACGAGGCCAAGATCCAGCGGCCTTTTCGTGATTTCGTAGACTTGCCAGCCGACGGCGACTGCCTGCATCTCGGTGGCCAGCACGAGGAAGAAACGCGCCAGCTGGAAGAGAACCAAACTCGGATAGGTGGAAGCAATTCGCCTGGTGGCTTTGGAGATCTCGAGCGCGGCCATCACAGATTACTTTGCCACAAAATTGGAATGCCCACGAGGGATCGAGCAACGGCAAAAAAAATGCGCGCGAGCCGAGAGAGCGTGGCGGCTCGCGCACCACCAAAAGGGCCAATTGCGGATTGTTTATTGACCGAAAACGAGAATCGTGAATTGTCCTCCTAGATTCGCGGGCACGAAAAGATGATGCGTTTTGGGATCGAGGCCCATGGTCTTTGAACCTGGGTTGGTTGTGACGTTTTCAAGAAGCGTATATTGGTCCGCGGAATCCTGATGGAATACCGCGATGGTGCCGCCTCCTGTTGACTGAAACACCAGTTTCGTCCCGGGGTCGTAAGCGGCTGCGTCCACGCGCTCGCCGATCGGAGCCGTGGTGATCACTTTGCCGCTATCGGCGTCCAGCACAACCATCAGTTGGCCGCCCCGGCAGCCGGCAAACAACCGGCGGGATTGTGGATCGAAAGCCAAAGCAGTGGCCGTTCCTCCCGGCGCCAGCGGCCAATGGTGCAGAACCTTCAGCGTGTTCGAGTCGATGTGAACGGTCTCCGCCTTTTCTTCAAGATTGATATAAACATTGCCTCTTCCATCCGCTGCGGCAAATTCCGGTCCGCCGCCCAGGTCAATGGTGCCAATCACTTTTCCGTCCGCCGGGTTAATCACCGTGGTGTTATCGCTGTCACCGTTCATCGCGAAGACGTGCTTGGTACCGGGATCATAAATAATCGCGTCAGGTTTCTTTCCGACCTTGACTTCACCCAGCGTCTTTAGCGTCTTCAGGTCAAAGATGATCACGGAGTCTGATTTGCCTGCAGTGACGAATCCGCGGCCAAATTCCGGCACGACGGCCACCCCGTGAGCGCCCGGAGTATTTCGAATCGTGCCGACAAGTTCGGAGGTATCTGCATCGAGGACTTCGACTTGCGTGGCATGCGCGATGTAAACGCGCCGCCCCGCTTCGTCCACGGTGACGTAGTCCCAGCTACCCGTGCCGGGAACGTTCACTTTCTTGATGATGTGGTATCCGGATGACGGCGACGCCAGACTGGTTATCGCGAAAAGGCCGAGAATCGCTGTGCACACTGTGAAATTGCGTTTCATTTTTTCTCCTATGATGAAATGTGATGCTCTGCCCGGTTCTCCCCTGAAAACTTGAAGCTCTCAGTGGCATTTTCCACTGCCGGAATCTGTGAAGCTCTTGCCCGTTTCGGGAATAAATTGCCAGTCGTAGGCGCCGGGCCTGAGAGTAAGTTTCAAGACGCCGAAGGCCGTGGCGTCGCGCAACTCGCTGTTGGGCCTTGGCGCGCCGAACGGGCGGTGATTCTTGCCGCCCGTGCCAACAACGAATTCGCGAATGCCACGCTGCGGATCGGCAACGCCCGCAGGCGTTTGCGGGGCGAAGCGCTCGTAATCGTGATCATGGCCGCCGACAACGATATCGGCATTGGCTTGGTAGAGTGCCTGGAAGAGAGGCTTAACGGTGAGATCATTGCCGTGGGCGCTGCCGGAACTAAAGAGCGGTCGGTGCCAGTAGGCGAGCGTGCAGGCAGCGGGGTGAGCGGCAAGATCCGCACGCAGCCACCTTTCTTGCGGTGAACCGGCTTCGCAGCCGCCGACATCCCGGCACTCGCTGTTCAGCACGATGATATGCCAGGTTCCGAGTTCGTAGCTGTAGTAGCCGGTCTTCGGGTCGCCGGCTTCTGCTCCGAAATAGTTGAAGTAAGGTGCCGCACCAGCGGCATGAAACTCGTGATTGCCGGGTGCGGGGCGGGTGCGGGATTTTGCGCGGCCCCACGTTTTGTCGTAGCAGGTGAAGTTTTCCTTGCTGCCATCCGGATAGGCCAGGTCGCCTACGGCCATGACAGTGCCGCCGACATTCTGGAGCAGTTTTGCCGTGGCTTCCGCGCCGGAAAGATCCTTGCAGTCGGCGATGTCACCCGCACCGACGAGGATGGCAGATTGATCCGCAGGCGGCGTGGCCGAGGACAGAATTGCCGGGCATGGAGAGAGCGTTGCCAACGCCTCCGCAGCAACTATCAACCCTATGCCCCAGAAGTGCTTTTGCATCGCCAACCCCTCGATCGATTCATGACCATAGCGTGAGAAGGAAAAGTAAACCAAACAACCTAAACACAGCTTAAATCACGGCCAGGAGAGATTAGAGACTCTGTAAGACGATCTTCGACAAGGGCGACCCCCCCTGTGACCTAGCCGGAAATTCCCGCGGAGCCCTTCCTAGGGGGTACCCAACCCCGTAGTTGCTTTTGCCAAAGGGAGCGGTAGTGTTTGAAAACAGGAGAGTTAGCCTTTCCCGCAGCGCAAACAGTGCGCCAGAGTATCGAAACAAAAGGGGATGAATGCACAATGTTGTTAAGAGATCCAAAGCTCTCCTAGTTGGGAAGTGGAGCACCCCCCCTAGCCCTAGACTCCGGGCATTGGCATGAATTTCAAAGTCCTCATTTCTCGTGCAAGGGCGACCAGCGGAAGCCCGCGGCCACTGTGGGCTTGTAATATTCCCGCTGGATCATGTACTGCGGGCTGCCCTGATAGAAGCCGAAAACCTCGTTGTTGAGATTGAGGCCATACATGACGAACTGCAGGCCATGAACCAGGCGATAGCTGCCTTGAACGTCCGCCTGGAGGTGCGCATAGAGGTAGATGTCGCTATCTGGCCCCTTGATTCCTCCAGGAGTTATCGTGGCAGGACCACCAGCGAGCGGATCGGATCCGTCCTGATATCTATACTCGAAGATGTTCGCGGCGTTGTAGGACAAGCCTGCACGAAAAGAGAAACGACCGCGATCATACGTCGGACTGATGTTCCAGGTGTGCGGGGCGGAGCGCGAGAGCCTTGGGTTGTCGGCGCGGTTGAAGAGCCCGATGGCTCTAGAATCGGTGTAGCCGTAATTTGCCGAGATACCGAAACCACCGAGCAGTCCTGGGAGAAACGTCAGATGTTGCAGGTAGGCGACTTCAAACCCCGTCACCCATCCGCTGCCGGCGTTGACGGGCTGCGTCACGTTGTAATGGCCCGGCGGAGCCCCCGAAACAGGAGGCTGATAGTTGGCGATTTGGACCGTTTTCGTTACGATCGGGTCGCTGAGGTTCTTATAGAAAAACCCTACCGCGATGAGTCCGAAAGGCTTCAGCGAATGCTCCAGGAGCACGTCGAAGTTGTCAGCGGTTTCCGCTTTGAGATGGGGATTCCCCAGGGAAGCGGTGTTGATGCCACCGCCCGTCGAGAAGCTCGCTGCCTGGGCGATGTCCTGCGGATTCGGACGCGACAAACCTCGACCGTAGACAAGACGGAGGTCGGTGTCACCGGTGAGGGCGATGCGTGCGGAGACGCTCGGAAGCACCTTAAGATAAGAACCGCCGAGTTTGCTTGTTAGCGTGCCCGCAACCGAATCAAAGCTCAAGGCATCGAGGTTGGTGCCCTCAAACCGAAGGCCAGCCACAAGGCGAACTCGGTTGAAATCAATGGTGTTCATCAGGTAGCCGGCAGAAACCTTTTCAATCAGGTCAAAGTTATTGCCACTTACTACGGGAGGGCCGGAGAGTGCGCCGGGCATAGCGGTGTTGAAAGCGGCGAGGACGGCGCGGTAACCTGGGTCGTATCCCAGTGGGTAGGTACCATTATAATAATTACTGTTCGATAAAACATTCGGGAATGCATTCAGCGGCAGCAGCGTCGTCCCGGCAGGAACCGAAAAATCGGGGGTGAAGGAATTGTCAAACTTGTGTTCGTTGCGGAACTTGCCCCCAACTTCGATGGTGGAGAGGTGTGAACCCAGGTGGTAATTCTTGGCGACCGCTCCGTTCACTTGCAGATTCAACTGAGCGGTGAGCCCGATCGCGGCGCCGCCAATCCTGTCGAGCGACATAGTTGTCGGATCGTGCGCTTCGCTGTAGCAAACCGGAGCCCACTGCGGCAGGTAAATGTTCTTGGTCGCGGCGGGATCGAAGCTGCAGCTGCCGCTCGCGAGATTTGATCTGAAAGATGCCGTGGGATCGTTTTCGCCCAACTGCCGGGAGCGCGCGGCAGAGACGTCCCAGGCGAACCATGAACTCGTACGCACGTGCTTGCCGCCAAGCACCAGACTTCCGATGCCATAGTCCGGGAGCCGAATCTGGGTATTGAAGCTCGGAGTGCCACCATTGCCGTTCAGGAGACCGACGGCCACCGGGTCGGTATTGTCGTTTAACGTGTACACCCAGCGATCACCGAAATTCTTGAAGTCCGAGTAGAAACCGCGAAGATAGATATTGGACCCCTCGGCAAGTTTGTAGTCCGTGCTGCCAGCTAGGCCCCAGCGGCTGCGGTAGTAACGATATTCGCGCTGGTCGATGGTGTCGAACCAGCGTGGACTCCCCGGAAGCAAGCTGGCGATATCTGGTACCGGCTCGATGTCGTCAATTCCGCGGCCGTTCCAATCGTAGGTGCCACCAATGAGCGCACCGAAACGCTTGTCGCTTCCGAATCGCTGGCCCATCGTGGCAGCGGTTTCGACCAGGCCGCGGCCATTTACGATGGGCGTGTATCCCCCCATTCCGTTGAGGGTGATGGTAGGCCGTTCGCCCGCCGTCTTGGTAACCAGGTTTACGGAACCACCGATTCCGTCCGCGTCCATGTTGGCTTGGAGGGTCTTGTTGATTTCAACGGACTCGACAATGTCAGCCGGAATGGCATCCAGCTTGATTTGGCGCACGCCCGATTCCGGAGAAGGCACGTTGATGCCATTGATGGTGACGCTTGTGAGCCGGGGCTCGGTACCACGGACCTGCACGTACTTGCCTTCGCCTTCGTCGCGCTCCAAGGTAACGCTAGGCAAACGGCCAAGGGCATCAGCCATATTGGCATTGGGCAGGCTGCGAATCACGTCCGAGGTGAGCACCTGCACAAGGTTGTCGGCGGTTAGCTGGCGGTTGATCTCCTCAGCTTCACCGGAGGCGCGCTCCGCAGTGACAAGGACTTCCAGATTTTGAGACCCGACCTCAAGCTTGGCGTCGAGGCTGGCAATCTGTCCGGCAGAGACGGTTACCTGCTTGGTGAAGCCGTTGAAGCCAATGTAAGTGATGCTGATCGTGAAACGGCCCGGTTCCACGTCATTGATGAAGAACTCGCCTTGGGTATGGGAAACGACGATAATTCCCTTAGGTTGTAGCTCAATTCGTGCGCCCTGCAAAACGCCACCGGAATTATCCGTGACGTGGCCACGGATTCCGCCCTTAGGCTCCTGGGCAAGAGCCGGCACCCCTAGGACAACAATGGCGCCTAGCGCCAATAAAAGCCTCTTCCCATTCGACATCATCACACCTCCGGTCGAAAACCACTGAGCTTTTCAAACGCCAGCAGTTAGGACCCTGGGGCGGTATGGGTCGTCGGAATACGGCTCGCCCCGTCCTTGGCCTCTATTTGCGGTGTGGATTGCTACTGGGAGATGAATGGCTAGTCACGAATCTTTGAAATAAGAATGAAAGAATCTTCAGATTCAGAGCTAGGGCGAATGGCACTGCATGTGCGAAGGCAGGAAGGGGCTAGCGATTCGTTGCCATGGGCAGAGTAATACAAAAGACGGAGCCGTTGCCTGTGAATGAGTTTTATGGGCTCGTTCTCATCGATCTTCCGGCGAAGAAGGCGCACAAAGGGCGTCGAGAGTGTTCTCTTCGATGTTTTCCGACGGCCCCCATACCCCTTCGAGAATGGCATGGCGAGAGACGGCACGCTCCTCGTGGCGCATGAGGAATTCAAGCAAGAGAAGTTCCGCCGGGGTGAGATGGATTTCTCGAGTCCCACGGAAGACGCGCCGCTCGGTGATCTCCAGCGCCAGATCGCAGAGTATGAGTTCGCGGCTCGGCTACCCGGCGCTCCGGCGCGCGGATACGGGCGAGCAAAACAGCAAACGAGAACGGTTTCGTCACGTAATCGTCGGCTCCTGAGTCAAGCCCTTTGACGATATCGGGGACATAGTCGCGAGCGGTAAGCATCAAAATGGTAATGTCTTGCCGGAGTTCGCGAAATCGGCGCGCGACCTGAATCCCGTTGATTCCAGGCAGCATCACGTCGAGCAGGACAAGGTCGAACTGTGTGTCTTGCGCTAGGGAGAGTGCCGACGGGCCGTCGTGAGCAAGGCTCACGGCGTGATTATCTTCCTGGAGCCCGCGCCGGAGCACCTGCGCCGTTCCCTTTTCATCTTCGACGACCAGGATCTTCACGCCAGCTAACTGCTTTCTCCGGAACTTCCTCCATCATCCGCTTCCGCGACTTGAAATAAAGCCTCAGTGGGCATTTTTCGGTTGCAGATAGAAGTGGATCGCGGGCGTAAAGATGAGCGAAAGCACCATCGAGCTCAGAATCCCGCCGACGACAGTGATGGCGAGCGGCTTAAGCATCTGGGAGCCCTTCCCAATGGCGAAAGCCAAAGGGAGCATGCCGGCGACGGTGGCGAGCGCGGTCATGGCGATGGGCCGCAAACGGCGGCGGCCGGCCTGAATCATGGATTCCTCGGCGGAAAAGCCGAGGTCGCGGAAGCGGTGCTCGGCGTCAAGGAGAAGAATGCCGTTCTTCGCTACGATGCCAACTACCATGATCATGCCCATGAAGGAGGCGACGTTAAACGTCGTGCGAGTAACGAGAAGGGCGAGCAAACCGCCAAAAGTCGACAGCAAAGCGGAACCCAGAATCGCGGTCGGCGCGGAAAATGTGCGGAATTCGAACAGCAGCACGACAAATAGCAACACCAACGCGAGCAGGAGAACCATGAGCAGATCGCCGAACGATTTCATTTGCTCCGCGTACGTGCCACCGTATTCCACGCGGACGGAGGGCGGCAGGTGAAGATCGTCGACAGCTTTCTTGACGGCGGTGATGCCCGATCCGAGATCCACGCCCTCGAAACGTCCCGTGACTTCCGCGAGCCTTTGAAGATTCTCCCGGCGGATTTCCGTCTGTCCGGGGTCCGAACTAACTGTTGCGAGGGAGCCGAGGGTTGCCGTGCGTCCGGTGGCGCTAGTGAGGAGCGTGTTGCTCATGCGATCCAGCGTCGCCCGGGCCTGCTCCGGGAATCGAACGCGGATGGTGTAAGCACGATCGTTTACAACCACGGGTGTGCTGGCAGGCTCGCCTTCCAGAATGGCGGCGGCATCGACAGCAATCTCTTCGGGCGTGAAGCCGGCGCGGGCAGCCACGGCAGGATCGATTTGAAAAGTGGTTGCGGGTCCGCTGATGGTGTTCTCGATGCCGTCGAGAACGTCGACGACGCCGTGAATATTCCGAATGGCGTCGGCTACGCGCGGAGAGGTATTCGCAAGGAGTTTTGGATCCTGCGCAAAGAGTTTGATCACGATGGGCTCCGGCTGGCTGGTGAGGTCACCGATCATGTCCTGCAAGACCTGGACGAACTCCACTTTGGTGGCAGGTTCGGTCTGTTCGATCTCAGAACGGATGTCGGAAATGACCTCATCGATGTCCCTCTTGCGGTCGCTCTTGAGCTTGACGGTGAAATCGCCGCGATTGGCTTCCGTGACCGCAGCGAGGCCAAGTTGCAAACCGGTGCGACGCGAAGTATTTTCGACCTCGGGCTGTGAACGAACAATCTCTTCGATATGTTGCAAGATGCGGTCTGATTCCGCGAGCGAACTGCCCGAAGGAGTGAAGTAATCGAGAATGAATCCACCTTCGTCCATTTCGGGCAGGAGGTCGGAACCGAGGGCCTTATAACAAACGAACGCGAGAATGACAATGACCACGGAACTCCCGGCCAGAAGAAGGGGCCGTTTGACAACCGCTTCCATCGCCCGCGCATAAAACGCGACAATCCGGCCAAAGAAACCGGAGAGCTGGGCTTCTTCCACAGCAAGAAGTGCGGCGACATCGTCGCCCGAGGATGATGCGCTTTCGGCGATTGGCGTTTCTCTGCGCCGCACAAGATACTGACTGAGCGTGGGCGTCCAGGACAAAGCGAGGAGAAGCGAGGTGAAGAGCGAGACCGTCATAGTGACGGCGAGCGCCCGGAAAAAGCTCCCGGTCACACCGGTGATCGAGATCAGCGGAAGGAAAACAACGATCGGCGTGATCGTGGAACCGATCAGAGGAATGGTCATTTCCTGCAGCGCGCTTTGAATGGCTTCAAAGCGTCCCTGTCCTGCGTCACGGTGCAAGACGATGTTTTCCAAGACAACGATCGCATCATCGATAACCAAGCCGACCGCAGCCGCCAGACCGCCAAGGGTCATGAGGTTGAAGCTCTCACCAGTAAGCCTCAGGACGATGAACGTGATGAGCAAGGTGGCCGGAATCACCAGCCCGGCGACAAGGGATGTGCCCCAGTCACGCAAAAAGAGAACCAGGATGACGGAAGAGAGCAGTAGTCCCAATAGCACGGCATCGCGAACGCTGGCGATGGATTCGTGAACGATGGTCGATTGATCGTAAAACGGCTCGATGTGCACACCGGGGGGCAGCGTGGGGCGAATCTCTTCGATTTGGGAGTGGACTTGGTTGGCGACATCGAGCGTATTGCTATCGGGCTGACGATGCACGCTGAGCAGAACGGCGGGTTTGCCGTTGGCCGTAACCATGGTGTAGACCGGAGCGACCGAGGGCGCAATCTTTGCAATATCGCCGAGACGAATGGGAATGCCTGCTGTCGAGCTCTTCACCACTATCTGGCCGATCTGCTCCGGCGTTCGAACCTGGCCGCTGATCAAGCCCAGAACCAATTGATGATTATTCTCGATGAGACCGGGAGAGTCGATTAGGTTGGTCCGGCGGATGGCCTCGAGAATATCGTTGACGGTGATGCCGGCGGTGAGCAGACGCGCCGGGTCGGGCGTTACTTGGAACTCCGGAACGCGGCCACCTTGCACGAGAACGGAGGCAACACCATCGAGCCGGTTCACGCGTGGCTTGATGTCGTAAGTGGCGATTTCCCAAAGCCTGTTCTGCGGGATCGTGTCTGAAGTCAGGCTGTAGCCAAGAATCGGAAATGAAGCGAAGGTGAGGCGGTGGGTCTCAACCTTGGCCGTCGGTGGCAATTCCGCCTGCATGCGGGCAACCACGGCGTCGACACGCTGCAACGTCAGAATCATGTCGCTGTTCCAGTCGAAGAAGAGATCGACCTCCGCGGAACCGCGGCTGGTGATCGACTGCACCTTTCGCAAGCCCGGGACACTGTTGACGGATTCCTCCAGTGGACGCGTGATGATCACCAGCATCTGGTCGATGGGCATCACTCCGTTGTCAATGCCGATGACAATGCGCGGAAAATCCGTGTTCGGGAAGACTGCCACTGGAATGGTGAAGGCCAGATACGTGCCGACGAGCATGAGGCTGACGATCAAAAACAGAATGGGGCGAGAGAGCCGTTGGAACCAGGGCGCATCGCGCTTGCTGGAAGGACGCACTACGCGCGACGAATCAGGAGGAAGGTCCATGCGCGGCTAATCCTTGTCCTTGGTATCGGGTTTCGCGGCATCGCCGGACTTATCCGATTTGGCGGACGTGTCTCCCGCCTCTTTTTCCGCCGGGGCCTGTGCTTCGATCTTGATCTGCGTGTTATCCGGTAACGCATAGCCGCCTGAGCTGATCACCGGATCGCCGGCGATGACGCCGCTTACGATTTGCGCGAAATCCGCGTTGCGCACACCCAGCTGCACAGTCTTGAGGTGCGCGTGGCCGTCCGAGCCTGCGAGCAAAACGTAGTCCTGGCCCAAGGAATTCTTAAAGATCGCCGGAGTGGGCACGACGAGCGCCTCTTTCACCGTCTTCGCGGTCATGGAAACTTCCACGCCCATGCCGGGTTTCAGTGCCGGGTCTGGCTTGGACGCTTCGACCCACACTTCAATGGTTGTGCTGCCAGGATCGAGAGCCGGGCTCACCAAACTGACACGGCCTTTGATGGTGGCTTCGAGACCGGAAATTCTAAGTTCCGCCGGGTTTCCCACTTTCAGAACCGCGGCTTCCGATTGCGGAATGTGCGCCTTGGCGATGAGCCTGGACGTGTTCATCACCGTAAGGATTGGCTGATTGGCATTTGCAAGATCCCCTTCATAAAGCGGGCGATCCGTCACAACGCCGTCGATAGGGCTGTGAATTTCCGAATAGCTGAGCTGCGCCTCGGCACTGAGCATGTGGCCCTGCATGGACTCCCTTGCACCTTGAGCGGCTTTCAGACCCTGCTCTTGGCCCACGCGGCGCAAATCCGCGAGCTGCTTTTGCGCTTGTTCGCTCTGGCTGCGGGCCTGAAGCAGGGCCACTTCGGCCGAGTCCAGGTCGCGCCGCGGCAGTGCACCTTGCTCGAAAAGCTCCTTACGGCTGTTGTAGACCTTCTGCTGCGCATCAAAAGCGGCCTTCGTGGCCGCCGCATCAAGTTCCGCCTTTTGGATCTGCTGCGGGAGGCCCGCATTGACCGTGGTGACATAGGTCGCATCGGCCTGTTTGAAGTCTCCTTTGCTGGCCAACGCAACGCCAGACAAGTCGCCATTCTCCAGTTCCACGAGCAGTTGCCCTTTTTTTACGCGGCTGCTTCGTTGCACATGGAATCGCTTTATGGTTGAAGTGATTTTCGGCGCGATGGTGGCTTGCTCCAAAGGGTAAACAACGGCCTCCGCGGAAATCACCTGTGAGATGGGGGCACGCCGCGCGGGCGTGGTCTGCACGTAGACCACGGGTTCCTTTTCTTTTTCGGCCTTGCTGCAGCCGCTCGCCACGCAGAGTATGGCGGCCATGGTGCTGAAAGGAGCTATCCACTTCCGGAGAAACGTCAAAGTGGTGTTCATCGTCGTCAGCTTCATGGTGTTGTCAGAACCCCCGTCAGGGTTTGCAAATTGGCTAGGGCCACGCGATAGCGCACGGCTCCGTCTTGATACGCCGCGTTGGCTTGCGCGAACGTGGTCTGCGCGTCCACTACTTCGAGGACCGTAGCTTCACCGCCCTTGTAGCGAAGGGTCGTGAGACGCAGGCCCTCTGCGGACAGTTCGGCCGAGCGGCTGAGGCCGCCGAGTTCGTTCAGAGCCGTGTCCGCTTCGGCATATAAGGATTGGATCTCGGCAACCAGCCTGCGCTGCGCGAGGGAGAGTTCCCGTTGGGCCTGTGTGCGCCGCAACTCAGCTTGCTTGACGCGACTTTGTGTGGCGCCCCAGTTCCATATGGGAATATTTACCGTGGCCGCAGCCGACGAACCCAGATTGGAACCGTTCGATCCGTTTACGGCAAACTGCGGGGCGTCGATTCCGTACCAATAATCGAAACTCAGAGAGGGCAGATACCCTCCGCGCGCGCCTGTCACATCGTGTCCCGCCTGCTGCACGGCGGCCAGCGCGGCGCGAAGATCGGGATTGTCCCGCGCGGCACGCTGTTGCACTTCAGCGATGGTCGGCAGAGGAACGCTCGCGTGAAGATCTTCGGCAAGTTCAAAATTGTCGTTGAAATCAGAAAAGATCAGCACTGCAAAATCGAGTCGCGCATTCAGCAGCCCGAGTTGCGCCTCCAGCAATTGCCGGCGGCGGTCCTGCATCTGCAATTCCGCTTTGATGACGTCGGAATGCGCCACCTCCCCGCCCTTTTCGAGATCCTGCGTTAATTTCAAGAAACGGTCGCCCTCCTCACCGTTTTTCTTCGCGGCTTCCAGCTTCTGCTGGGCCGCTGCGACGGCGTAATAGCTCTGCACAACCGTAACGACCAGCCCGCGCGAAGCAATCTCGGCGCGCGCTTTTGCAAGAGCGGAGGCCGCGGAAGACCGGCGGAAGGCCGAAATCGAGACCAGATCGATGCTCTCGTGCACATTGGCCTGGCTGATGTATTCGTGCGCGGCGTTGTTGGCAATGAGTCTGACATTGCCGCTCCTGTCGAGCTGAGTGTAAAGCGCTTCATTGTTGTAGGTGACGCTGGGTAGCAGAGCGGCCGCCGCCTGATAGCGATCCTGGCGTGCGATCGCGGCGTCGGTCTGCGAGGATTGAAACTGCGCGCTGTTCTTCCTGGCCCGGGCAAGAGCATCTTCGAGCGTCAGGCGGAGCACGGGCAACGTGGCAGGCGCTCCCGACTGCGCATCTCTGGAAGGTGCGGCGCTCGCGGGAGCCGCCGTTTGCTGCGCCGCGGCAATCCCTGCGCAGCACAACAAAAGGGCGGCAACCAAGACCCACGACAGAACGAGGATGCTAGGCGATTTCATAAATGTCGACTCCTGGGCCGGACGAAAACGCATGTACGCCAAGGAAGAATGTAACCTTAGCGAAGCAAACATAAACGCAGGATTAATCGCTAGATCGAGGAGGAGACGGGCCGACGGGAAGATAAGCCGTGAAGGTGCTGCCGATCGAGTCGGAACGTGTCAGCTCTAAACGCCCGTGATGGGCCTCCGCGATCCAACGGGAAATGGATAGGCCCAGCCCGGCGCCGCCTCCGTCGTTCTCTACCCGGGAACGGGCTTTGTCCGCGCGGAAAAAGCGCTCGAATATGCGCGACTGCAGATCCGCGGGGATTCCGCCGCCGGTATCGGTGATGCTCACGGTGTATTCCTCATCTCGGCCACGGCAGGTCACCGTGACGCGTCCACCCTCGGAGGTGTACTTAATCGCGTTATCCAGCAGATTGAGGATCATTCGGCGCAGCAGGGATTCGTCCGCGCGGATAGGAGACTCGGATGCTTCTTCGAAATTCAGACAAATCTTTTTTGCAAGTGCTAGCGTTCTGGCCGAATGCACACACTCGCCCACGAGTTCATCGAGATAAAAATCGCGCGGCTGGAGCGGATACTGGCCGGCGTCAGCTCGCGTAAGGGTGAAGAGATCTTCCACAATGTGGGTGAGCCGCTCGGCCTCGTGGTGAAGCACTCCCAGCGATTCCCGGTATTCCTCGGGCGAACGTGCCTGCTGCGAAAGAGCGACCTCCGCTTCGCCGCGCAAAATCGCAACGGGGGTCCGCAATTCGTGTGAAGCATCGGCCATGAAGCGCTGCTGGCGTTCGAAGGATTGACTGAGACGGTCCAGCAGGCTGTTGAACGATCGCGCCAGGTGCCCCAGTTCGTCCCTATCATTCTGTACTGCCAGCCGTTCGTGCAGATTGGCGGCGCCGATACGTCCGGCCTGGCTGCTCATGGCCACGACGGGAGCGAGGCTCTTGCGCGCGAGAAAGTAACCGCCTACGCTGGCGAGCAAGAGAGCGATGGGGATCACCCATGCAAACGTCACGGTGACTTCGCCAAGCATTTCTTGTTGCGCATGAAGCGACTGCAAGATCACCAGCGTGCCGGCTTTTCCGCCTGACGAAAAGTGCCGCGCGAACGCCCGGTAGCCGGCTTTGTTACTCCGGACTTTGCCAAAAAAACGCTCGGAGCGCGAAGACGCGTTGAGAAATCGTTGAAATGAGTCCGATGACAAAAGCCCCGCCGGCACGGAATCAATGGCCGGAGCCGCCAAGGGCACGTCTTGCGAGCTAACGACGAGGTTTCCTTTCGCGTCAAAGATGGCGAAGACGTGATCGCGAAAACGATGTTCGGTAACGGCAACCTGGCCCGCCAGCTTGAAGGCATCCGGGCCGCTCTGGTCGCTGATTTCCGCGTCCAGCGTGGTGAGAAATGCGTTGGAGAGTTCCGCCAGATTTACGTCGGTCCGTTGCACGGTGCTCTGCCAAAAAATGAAATAAGTGATGAGAGACAGCGCAACCAGCACGACTGCAAGCACGGCGGTGTACCAAAGTGTGAGCCGGACGCGAACCGAATCAAGCATTGCTTTTCCGGGCGGAGGACGTTGCCTTGGCGCGATTCCGTGGCGAAACATTTTCGTCTCCCGCCTCCGCCGCCTCCGAATCGTTCAGCAGGCCAAAAATGTATCCTGCGCCTCGGCGAGTATGGAGCAAGGGCTTGCTGGAATCCGCGTCAATTTTCCGGCGCACGCGATTCACGTAAACTTCGATCAGATTCGAGAAGGGATCAAACGTCTCATCCCACACGTGCTCGGCGATTTCGGCGCGTCCCACTACGCGGCCAGCGTTGCGGGCCAGATACTCGAGCAGCGCATATTCCTTGGCGGTGAGGGTCACACTCCGGCCCGCCCGGGACACGCTTTGCGCGGCGGCATCCAGGACAAGGTCGGCGACGGCAATCTTGCCGGGGCGCAGCTCACCGGAGCGGCGCAGCAAGGCGCGAAGGCGCGCCAGCAATTCACGAAATTCGAAAGGCTTCGTCAAGTAATCGTCTGCGCCGTGGTCCAGTCCGGTGACACGGTCCTCCACTGCATCGCGCGCGGTCAGCATCAGAATGGGCATCCGCTGGCCTGACTTTCGGAGCTCGCGGCAGACTTCAAATCCGTTGCGGCCGGGAATCATTACATCGAGGATCACCAGATCGTAAGTATTGATCGCTGCCTGGTAAAGCGCATCGTCACCGGTATTGGCGACGTCCACCGCGTAGGCTTGTTCGCGCAGGCCCTTGGCCACGAACCGCGCGATACGCGCATCATCTTCGACAAGCAGTAGCCGCATGCGAGCATCATACGGCAGGTGCAAGGAAAAGTGAGATACTTGCTGACGGCGCACGACGCCGGTCCTTCGTTCCCGCCGGGTCGAGTGACTGGTACGAACCGAGACGCGAGGTTCTGGCTCATCGTCAAAGAGCGCACCAGAATAAGCCCGTCAAGCATCGAAACAAGTATGAAGTTCAAGAACATCGAGCCTCAACAATTCGATTGCACGAGAACGGCAATGCGGCCCTTCGGCTGCATGGAGCTGTGGGCCGGTAATGAGAGAGCGCACCGCTCTCTCATTCTGGCCGGACTGGAAAGCGATGTCATCGCGGTGCCGTCCGGCGGCGACAAAGGCGGCGATCTTTCTGCGGTGTTCTCCTGCAGCGACAACACCGCCCGGGTGGTTCTTGCCGATTGCGTCGGCCACGGCTATACGGCCAGCGGCGTGGCCCGGCATGTCCACCACCTTTTGCATAAATTCCAAGACATTCGAGATACGGCGGGGCTACTGGCGGCGCTGAATGACGCTTTTACGCTCTCGAACGAACAATCGGATGACCCGCTGCGGCTGACTACAGTGGTCACGGGAACCTTTGACGGCACAAGCGGCGAATTCAATTTCGCATATGCGGCGCACCCGCGGATGCTCCTCTGGCGCGGGCGCGAGAGGCGATTCCTGGAGCTGGGAGAAGGGCTGGAAGGCTTCCCGCTGGGATACAGCAGTGGTGAAACCTACAGCCAGCAGAGCGTGCGGTTAAACCACGGCGACTTGATTCTGGCGTTCTCCGATGGCGCAACCGAAGTTCGCTCGCCACTTGGGGAGCAACTCACTTCAAAGGGCTTTTTGGGACTTGCGGAAAGGACATTAAGCACTTTGCCTCACCCGCTTGTGCTCCGGGATTTTTCTCGCGCGCTGATCGAAGGCGTGCATCTTTACCGCGGCCAGCAAGGTGCGTTGGAGGACGACATAACGCTGCTCACGCTTCGGAGCGTGGCCTAGCCTGACTGCCTGCAGAACAGCAGTCCAGTGTTCGGGCCTATTGCGCTATTTCACCGGATGGGACGCAAAGTACCGGTCTAGACTCTCCACAACTTCTTGCACGCCCTGGTGGACATTCTTGTCCAAGGCTGCGACGACGGACGGCACATCCTTTCCGCTCGACGGTTCGTCATGTGTGTAGTAGTGAGTCCATACGGTCGCGCCATTCTTCAGGTCACGCATTTCTAATTCCAACGTGACCCGCGTCGACATCTCCCTCCCAGTGACCTCTTTGAAATCATACAGGCGCCCGCGCAGAGCAAAGTCTCCCCGTACATTGCTGCGTCGGTAATAAACAGCCCGGTAGCGGCCTGATGCCCGCAGTTGCCGCAGCAAGACTTCTTGGATCATTTCCGTAGGAGGTTCCGCCCAACGCTGATACTCATAGGTGCCTAATTGCTCGGGACCGTTGCCATAGACGATGCGATCCTCGCGATACAAATGTGAGGTCGTTAGCGCGCCCAGGAGCAGCGTCACGGGAACGGCGTCCGGTTTCTCGACCGCACCCGCATCGGCCGGGACCGTAAGCTGGTAATACTTGCTCGGCCGCGTGGCGCCGCAGCCGTTGAGCAATCCAGCGGCCAGTGCGACGGCCATGATTAGCGCTCTTCTAGCCGTACCAGGAACCGTTTCTTCGCGGCCCGTTGGCACTCTTTCCCAATATCGCAGTTCCATGTCGCCGCGCACTAGGCTCATTGAGGTTCTCCCGGTTTGTGCTCGCGTGGGTTCGTCGACCGAATGAGCGTGTAAGGCCTGGTCTTGATCGTATTGGTAAATTCCTTCAGATTCTGGCTCACGTGGCGCAGGTTTTCGAGTAACTCATCAATGTTGTCGGAGTTTACGTCAAGCGTCTGATCGAGGCGCCCGGTTAAATCCGTCACCGTTGCCAGCGACTGGCGCAATTCGATCACCGCTTGGCGAATGTCGGCGCGATTCTCTCCGATCAGGGAATCGACGTGATTTAGCGTCTCATTGGCTTGCGCCGAGGTTTTCCTCAGATCCTGGAGCAGCGGCTCCAACTTTTGAGTGGCGGAGTTCAAGTTCTGTACCGTCGCCTTCACCGAGCCGCGGTTTTCCGAAATCATCCCGCGTGTGTCGGCCAGCGTCCCCGCAAGGTTTGCGCGATTCGAATCGCTCAGCAAATCGTTGACGCGAGCCAGCGTGACCTGCAGTTCGCTGGCGCGGTCATTGAGCGTCTTGAGAAGTTGCTGCGCCTGGGGTGCGATGTCGTTGATTTTTGCCGTGAGCGCATTGAAGTCCACGTAGGGGTCGGACAGCAGGATCATTCCCGTCGTGGCGAGCGCGGCCTTTTCGCTTCCCGGAACAATTTCCAGATGATTGTCTCCCAGCGGGCTCAAACTCATGATCTTCACATGGCTATCCGTCTTGACAGGCAAACCTGATTTCACACTGAACGTTATCTCGATGCGCAAGGTATCTTTCGGATCCAGCTGCAATTTCTCGACCCGGCCGACTTTGGGCCCGCCCGCATAGCGCACCGTCGCTCCGGGTTCCAGTCCGCCGGCAAACGGGAAGTAGACGCGGTACGTCGTGGCGTTGCCGCCGAATGCGCCCGAGAGGGCAAAAACCGTGGCCACCAGCACGGCGCCGGCAACCAGAACAAACAACCCCACCATGGCTTGCTCACGTTTCGATTCCATCGCGTACCTCTTTTCCCCGGTCTTCAACGGCCCGGATGACGGTGTTCTTCCGTCAGCATTTGCAGATAGTCCAGTTCCTCAGAAACCGCCGGTTCGGCAATGCGGTCGAGGAACTGTCGCACGCGCGGATGCGTGCTCGAACGCATTTCTTCCGTGGAACCGATGGCAACCACGTTTCCCTTGTCAATCAACACCATGCGGTCGGCGATCAGGAACGCGCTGGCCAGTTCGTGTGTGACCACGATGATGGTCATGTGAAATGCCTGTTTGAGTTCGAGAATGAGCTGATCCACGCCGGCAGCAATAATCGGGTCCAGCCCCGCGGAAGGCTCATCGAAAAAAAGAATCTCAGGATCCATGGCCAGCGCGCGAGCCACCGCGGCTCGCTTCTTCATGCCGCCGCTTAACTGCGACGGCATGTAGTCTTCAAATCCCGACAGGCCCACTTGATCCAGTTTCAGCCGTAGGATGATTTCAATGGTCGAATCTTCCAGCTTGGTGTGCTCGCGCAGCGGCAGCGCCACGTTTTCCCCTACGGTCATCGAGCCAAACAGCGCGCCGCCCTGAAACGACATGCCGATTTTCTTGCGGATTTCATCCATCTCTTGGGATGAGATCGCAGCGATGTTTTTCCCTTTGAGCCAGATTTCACCCGAACTGGTCCTTTCCAGGCCCACCAGCGTGCGCAGCAGCGTGCTCTTCCCGGACCCGGACCCGCCCAGTATCACCAAGGTTTCGCCGCGCATTACGTCAAAACTGATGCCGTGGAGAATTTCGCGCTCGCCGTAACTGACGCGAAGATTCCGCAGCGAGATCATCGCCTGTGACTCCGTCGGCGCCCTGTTGGTCTGCTCCATGGTGTTATTCCAAACCCTACCTTTCACTCACAAAGAAAAAGAGCGCTGTAAAGATGAGGTCTACCAGGATCACTAGAAAAATGGAAACTACCACGGCACGGGTGGTCGATCGGCCAACCTGCTCCGCTCCTGCACCTGTGGAAAGCCCTTCGTGACAACCCACGGCCGTAATCGTTATGCCAAACATAACGCTCTTGATTAGACCCGTCGTAATGTCGCGCAGAAAGAGCGCGTCCAAGGAGGACTGAATATAGCGGACCAATGTGAAATCCGCTTGCGCCACACCAAAAAGCGCTCCACCGAGAATCCCCATGGAGTTCGCCCAAATCGTCAGGCACGGCAGCATCACGATCATGGCGATAAATTTCGGCGTCACCAGAAAGTGAATCGGATCGATCGCCATGGTCTCCAGCGCGTCGATTTCTTCGGTGACCTTCATCGTACCGATTTCCGCGGCGAACGCTGAACCGGACCGTCCGATGACCACGATGGCGGTAATCAACGGACCGAGTTCCCGCGTCATGGAAATCGCCACGGCACTGGCAACGTAATTCAAGGCGCCGAACTTGCGCAGCTCATAGGCGCTCTGCAGCGCCAGAATCAATCCGATGAAGAACGTAATCAGAGAAAGAATAGGGAGCGCCCCGACACCGGTCTGCATGGCTTGCGAAATGGCGCTCTCGAAGCGAAGTGGCTTGCCCCGAAAAGGGGCGACGAACGTGTAGTACGCGGCCCGCCCTCCAAGCCTGGTCAGAGCTCCCAGATATGCAAGCCCATCGGTAACCGATCCCCCAATTTGCGTCGTCAGTTCCACGGTGCTCTCGTCGGGCTTCCTCGGTTTGCGGGTCTGGCAGACTCAGGTCGCTACGGACTGCTCTTCGTTGTCGTAGATCTCAAAGATTTTCAGCAATTTGGAGAGCTGCAAAACTTCCCGGATCGTCTTATTCAAGCCGTAAAGGATGAATCGCGAGCCGACATCACGTGAGGCTTTAAGTCCTTCCACTAGAGATGCCACGCCGGAGCTGTCGATATAGCGAACCGCCCCCAGGTTGAGCACCACCCGAGGCATCTTCAGTTCGCGAAGCTCGCGCAGAAGTGCCTTCCGCAGTTGCGGGGAAGTCGCAAGATCGATGTCTCCGGAAATGTCGAAAATGGTGGTCTTGTCCAAATGGCGCGCGGCAATCTGCAAGTTGAACTCTCCTCAGGAGCCTTTCTGAGGCGCCTGCACATGCAAAATTTTCACTAGCCGGAGCTGATTCCTGCCGTTGCTGCGGCTGAATTCTACCGTATCCATGCACTCACGGATAAAGTGCAGGCCCAGGCCGCCCGGCCGGACATCTTCGAGCGCGCGCCCGCACATCTTCTTCGGATTCACCGCTGTACCACGATCTTCCAGCACGATCTCGAGAGCATCGTTGCCTCCGCCATCCCGGGGCACATGGATCCGGCGGAAGGAGGCCTCGATGGGTTGCTCTGGGTCCCCTAGGTATGCATGGCGAATGATATTTGTCAGCGCTTCGTCGACGGCAAGAACAACGGCACGGCACTCCGGCTCGGAAAATCCCAGGGTAGCGGCGAGTTGTCCCAAGGCGTTTCGCACCACGCAGAGCATCTCGGGATCGCTTCGCAACTCCATTCTGAGTAGTAAACTACTCCGGCTCACGTGAGCGCTCTCCTTTAGCCTGACAAACTGGATTCCCCGTTTGGTCTCGGAAAGATCGCCGCTGGCGGACTTCCTGACACAACTCCTGTCCCGATAATACACGGAATTCTACTGGCGGCAACTTGCAAGCTTCCAGGCACGCCCCAGCTCGAAGCGCTGGCTATCTTGGCATGGCGTTCACCCCGCCCTACCGCAGGGTCACGCGGGCACGACTGGCAACCAAAAACGCCATAACCATGTCACCGCCCCACACGCAATTTTTTACCTAGCCAGCACAATCGCAGACTTTAGACAACGATGTCTTCGTAGGAGCTACAGACCGTACAGGGCCAGCGCTCGCTCGACCCGTGCAAGATCAAAATTGTGAGTGCGAAGAATCTCCAGGTAGCCCAGCTGGTCTCCCAGGCACAGCTTGTGGTCAGCCTGGAGCTTGTACCCGTGGCAGGTTCGGCAGATGCACCGAAGGTTTTCACGGCGGTCGGGATTGCCACCTTTTAGTTTGCGGACCAATCGCCGGCACGATGTGGTCCACATGGCGCGTCACATCTTCCGGTCGAAAGTTCGCGCTGCAAGATTCCACTTCGCACGGAGCGCCGAAATTCGACTTCCTCTCCACCGTTTCCGTGGCGCTCGGGTACCTGGCCACCTTCGGTGCACGCGATGCCCAGGCACCTGTTTCTCCCGTGTGCTGAAACGTGCCTTACAGCAGAGGCATCGGCAGTCGCGATAGGTACTGTGGCTACGATCAACAGTCTCGAGCACTTCCGTCCGCCGGTCACCGCAAAATGGGCAGAGCATGTCCTCGGACCTCCTCTCTTCGGATTTTCAAACTCGGTTCCCATGGAGAAGACTTTGGCCGGTGGACCGATGTTTGGAGCCATTGCCAGAGGTCATGTACTCTTCGAAAGGGAGCGGCGCGTGAGATGAAACTATTTGCTTGTTGCGCTTCACACCAGTGTGTCTGAAAATCATTCTCACTCGATCTGGTGCGGGATAAGGCCGTGAGAGCTGCTCGACGTGTTCGTAAAATCTGCAACGGAGCGCTGGAGGGTAGGCCTCAAGACTTGCTGCCGCTGCTCGCAAAAGGAGACTTCTATGGCAAACGAGAGCAAAGATCTGCCTGTGCTGGGTCACATCGACAGCCTGGTCAAGGAGGAGGAGCGTCTCTATGCCCAATCTGAACTCACGGATGAAGATCGTGGCCGCTTAGCGAAGATAAAGGTCGAACTGGACCAGTGCTGGGATTTGTTGCGTCAGCGTCGAGCCTTGCGAGAGTTTGGGCGTGACCCAGATCAGGCCAAGGTGCGCCCGCCGAAGGTCGTAGAAAACTACGAGCAGTAGCCCTGCGCGGCCTTTACGCTTACCTGAGGGATCCTAACCGCATTCTTTGCCTGTTATTCAGGTATGCCGTGCTGGTCTGCCATGCAGTGTTTGAAATCGGGCAGGCTTAAGCCCTCGCGAGCGGGCGTGCCGTCTGGCGCGGCTCGCAGATGGCCACGAGATGGGAACCCCCAACTCGTTTGCGACGTAGAGTGGCCAGTAAGGCTGGCGCAGGAATTCGCGCGCGAGCAGGACCACATCGGCTTTCCCTTCTTGAAGGATGGCGTGGGCCTGAGCCGCGGTGGTTATCAACCCTACCGCGCCGGTGAGAAGGCCGGTCTGACGGCGAATTTCTCCGGCGAACGGGACTTGATAGCCGCTGCGGACTGGAATCTTTGCTCCGGGAGAAATCCCGCCTGACGAGCAATCAATCAGGTCAACGCCGAGCGGACCTACAAGTTTCGCGAGCTGGACGGATTGTGCTAGGTCCCAGCCGCCGTCGATCCAGTCGGTGGCGGAGATGCGCAGAAAAAGCGGGGCGCTCTCCGGCCAGACGCGCCGGACGGCGGTAACGACTTCGCAGACAAGCCGCGTGCGATTTTCCAATGAACCGCCATAGCCATCCCTTCGCTGATTCGAGAGCGGCGAGAGAAATTCATGGAGCAGATATCCGTGCGCGGAGTGAATTTCGACAACGCCGAATCCCGCCAGGCAGGCGCGGCGCGCCGCCGCGACGAAGGCTTTGACAATCTCCCGAATCCCGCTTTCGTCCAACGCCGCGGGATGCGGATACCCGTCCGCGAAGGGAATGGCACTGGGCGCGACGGGCGTCCAGCCACCTTTGGATTCCGGTACCATTCCCGAGCCTTCCCAGGGGCGCATCCCCTTTTCGTCCTGCATGCGCGAGTTGAATTCCGGGGATCGCGCCTTGTTCACGAATAAAACGAGTGATGCGTGCGAGCGGCTCGATGTGCTCGTCCTTCCAGATTCCTAGATCTTCCGGACTGATGCGGCCTTCGGGCGATACTGCGCAAGCTTCCGCGAAAACCAACGATGCTCCGCCGACGGCGCGGCTTCCGAGATGGACTAAATGCCAATCCGTGGCGAAGCCGTCCGTGCTCGAATACTCGCACATGGGCGAAACAACGATTCGGTTGCGCAGCGTCACTTCACGGACTTGAAGCTCGTCGAACAAATGCATTGGGACATTCCTTTGCGATTAGATAAGTGCGGCCGGGGGCCATTGATTCTCTCTTTTGCTCCAGAGACAGCCATCCACTCCTCGCGCGAGACCATCACTTGGATGTGAACCGCCAGATGGTAGTTACAGGCTTTAGGGACGCGGATAGGCGATGCGGAGGAAGGATTGCGCGGTCGGTCTTCAGGGCGCCGGGCCGTGAAGCCCTTCATTGCCCGCATACGGCCTGTTGTGTATAATCGCAGGTGAACCTACACACCTGAGGCCGCTATGAGCAGGACAGCACTCACGCGCACCAATCTCTTGCTTGAGACGGGGAAAGTCCGGCGGCTGCGCAAGGCTCTTCAGTCACGCAGTAATTCCGAGGCCGTGCGGCGCGTAATCGACGAGCGCCTGGCGGTGGAGGCTGGACTTCAGGCCCTGCAGGATCTGCGAAAGCTTGGAGGTCCGGAGGACGTCTTCGGACGCGCTCCAGCGAAGAGGAGATGACTGCCCTACCGGCCGGACCGCTTCTGTTCGATACTGGCGTTTACATCCGGTTTAGCCGGGGAGAGAACTACTTCTGGCTAGGCCAGGATGCTCGAGTCTTCCAGCGCACCATCCTGACGGCCGTTGTGGCCGCCGAACTCTATGCCGGTACCCACGACCATCGGGAAAAGCGAGTTCTGGACGAACTTTGCAAGGCGCACCGAGCCCTCGGTCACTTCTCGTCTCCTTCCTCCGCGGCATGGATTGATGCCGGCATTCTGCTGCGCCGCGCGCGGAGTGCATATGGGCAAATGGATTTCGTCCGCCACTTTCGCGACCTACTGATCGCGCTGGAAACTGCGCAGGCTGGGGCCACACTCGTGACCGAGAATGCCAGAGATTTCGCGCGTTGGAAATCTCTCCTTGCCTCTACCAGGAAGACTCTGAAACTGTTTGAGCCGTCTAAACGAAAGGAGTTTGCCCGTGGCTAAAAAACTTACCTACACCGAAGCGGACGCCGCTTTTCGTCAGGCCCTCTACCATTTCATTGTCACCCGCGGCCACGTCCCAAAAATCGGCGAACTCACCGCGGCGCTGTCGCGTTCCCAAAAGACCGTGCGCTCCGCTCTGCAGCGTCTCGCGGATCTGCACATTCTGGTGCTCCAGCAAAATACGTCGGAAGTTCTTCGCGCCGCTCCGTTCTGGGCTGTGCCCACGGCCTTCCACGTGCAGTCCGCCAAGCGCTCCTGGTGGGCATCGTGCGTCTGGGACGCCCTCGCGATTCCCTTAATGCTTCGCCGCGACGCTCGCGTCACCACCGCGTGTGCCTGCTGCGACTCCGCCATGGAGCTTATCGTCCATAAAGGAGGTCTCCTCGGAACGAAAGGCGTCATTCATTTCGCTGTGCCGGCATCCCGCTGGTACGAGAACATCGTCTTCACCTGAAAGACCATGCTGCTCTTCCGGTCGGAAGAGCACGTCGCCCGCTGGTGCCGCATCTGGAAGCTTCGGCGCGGGGCTGTCTTCCCACTCCAGCAAGGTCTGCGTCTGGCCAAAGCCTGGTACGGCGACCGCCTTTCGCCCAAGTGGCGTCCCTTCTCGCCGCAACAAGCCCAGGCCACATTGAACAACGTCGGACTCCGTTCCGCATTCTGGCGCCTGAGTTCCTAGGGACGCAGCGGCGCTGCGCCCCAGCTAGGCCAAGCCCGACATTGGGAAACTAACTAGAACTGCCACGCTTCACAACCGGGCATAGGCTTTATCCTCGCCACCACTGCGATCCCCCCCAGACTTTTTGGTCTTGACAGTGGACGGTTTTGCGGCGTCTTTTCCGAAGGCGAGTGAGGTGATATGAATTGGGTTAACTTGACATTGACCGTGTTTGTCGGGGGTCTAGTGGCATCGCTGACCGATTGGCTGTTCATGGGCGATTGGCTCTACAAGCGATATAACCAATACCCTGAAATTTGGCGGTACCCGCATGGTCAGGGAGAAATGAAAGCTATCGCCTGGTACACTCCTCTGCCCTTCGTCACTTGCGCGGTCTTCACACTCTTGTGCGCCCGTCTGAATCTCCACTCGTCCAGTGCGACTCTCAAACTGGCGGTCGCTATTTGGTTTGTCGAACCATTGCCACTGCTCATCGCGAATGCACTGTTTATTAAACTGCACTCCGTAATTGCTGCGGCTTATTCTCTCGGATGGCTGGTGAAATTAGTCGTGGCAGCCGTGGCTGTGACCCTGATTCTGAGATAGGCCGCGAGATCGAAGGCCAGATCATCGGCGGACGATGGCGGACAATCAAGTTTACGCATGTGACCTGTCAGCGAGTGAATCGCAGTATTCCCACACAAGATCGTACTAGAAAACCTTGAACTGGCGCGCAAGTTGCACGCGAAAAAAGCGCTTGACTCTGGCCTACACTCCAGGGTGTAGATTTTGAGGAGGAGTGAAGGTTATGCAAATTGGCATCGTCGCGAAAAAGATTGGGCTTAGCGTGGACGCGATTCGCTTCTACGAACACAATGGCTTGTTGCCTCGGCCGCCTAGGACGCAAGGAGGCTTCCGGCGATATGCGGAAAACGATGTAGAAACTCTGGCCTTCGTTCGTCGCGTGCAAGGCCTGGGATTCAAACTGAGCGAAATCCGAGACCTCCTGAAGCTCAGAGGGAATCGCTTGCAGCCATGCGCACCGGTGCAGCGCCGCTTGCAAGAAAAGCTCGCCGATGTACAGCGGAAGCTTAGCGACCTGCACAAGCTGGAACACGAGCTGCGTTTGGCATTACGCAGCTGCAACAAAGAACTGCACAAGCGATCCGCTCATTGCCCAATCTCGCGAGAAAAGTAAATGTACGCAAACCGGAGAGTGCCGAGTGAAAGTTGAGGTCTTATATGTGGCAGATTGCCCGACTCACCCAGCCGCGGTGAAGCTGGTTAAGCACGTTTTGGCCGCAGAAGGTGTCGAGGCGGAGATCCACGAGGTACTCGTCAGGGACGAAGGGATGGCCAGCGAACTTGGATTTTGCGGTTCTCCGACAATCCGAATCAATGGACGAGATGTCACGGGAGAGTCGCAGGACGCTCGGAGTTTCGCGCTGAGTTGCCGTTTGTATCCTGGATCGAAGCAGATCGGTCTTCCACCAGCGGAGATGGTTCATCAGGCAGTGCTGAAAGCCCGGCAAGGGGCAAGACGGTGAAAAGGGGCACGGGCATTTCGGTCTCCCTCTGCGGCGATCCTGAGTTCAGTGAATGGAGGGTCCAAGTTATGACCGAGCACCAGGGAGCTTGCTGTAGCTCACCAGCAACGATGTGCTACTGGTTCGCTGCGTCTCTGATCGCCTGGGGAGTACTTAGCCTCATCGGCTTGTATTGGCGTGCTCTCCATGCGTTGTCTGCCGCTACGATCCTTTTCGCAATGGCAATCGGCTGCGTTGCCAACTGGTTTAGGAATCGCACTCTGCACTGCGGTATCACTGGGCCACTATTCTTGATCGCTGCCGTCCTGTTCCTGCTTTCAGACGTGAGTATTGCTCACGTCAACAGTCTTTTGGTTTGGCCATTCGTGCTACTAGGGGTCGGCATTGCGTTTCTGCTGGAATGGCGCTATGCGCGGCGTTCCGCATCATAGCTGTGAGGATGTGAATGCGCTTCCTGCCGGGCCATTTGCTCTTAGATAGAGGAACGAGTATCCATGAATACTGAAGCCGTTAGCACGACTGGCAAACCCTCCTCGAAGGGGGCTCTCGCCGCAGCTCTATCAGCGGTTGGAAGTGTCCTGGCCGCTCTGACCTGCTGCCTGCCGGTGCTCCCGTTTGTGCTCGCTGCTGGAACAGCAAGCAGCGCTAGGTTTCTCTCTTCTTACATCGGCGCCTTTCGGCCATATCTTTTGGGGGCTTCCGTTCTCTTCATTGCTCTCGGGTTTTATCAAAGCAGACGGGCCAGCCGATGTAATTGCAAACCGAGTGCTCTCAGCCAAGTAGTGCTGTGGCTGTCAGCCTTGATTGTTGCCATTTCAATTCTGCTGCCGCAGGCATTCGCGGATCTGGTCGAGAGGCTGCTATGACCCGCAGAAACGTGGGGCTAGGTCTGGCGGCGCTGACTATTTTTGCTGGGCTGTTTTATTTCTATGGCGGGCACCAGACTCCCACAGGCCAAGCGCCTCTCGCCGCTCTAAATGCAGCGAGCTTGAGCGAACTCAAGAATGAGTTCAACGGCAGCCACGCCAAGGCTCGCATACTCGTGCTTCTTTCCCCGACTTGACCGGTCTGCTTGCGGGGGGCCTCCGCGCTCGAAGCCTTACTGGAATCACAGTCAGACTCGCATCTGCGCGTGTTCGTAATTTGGGAACCGGTGCTTGCTACGGACTTGAGCGCGCCCTCGACCATCACTCTTCGGCGGATTCACGATCCGCGGGTGAAGCAATACTGGGACCGAAACCGAGTTCTCTCCCATGCGATGGGAGAGCATGATCGTCCGAGCGTGGTCTGGGACTACATCGCGGTTTACAAGCCAGAACAAATCTGGACAGACGCACCGCCTCAACCCCAATTCACGGGCCGCCCGGTGGTGCGTTTCATCGAAGGAACGCGCGGGGCATTGAACACTATTTATTCAGAGCAGAAAAAACTGAACTGATGGCTGTAACGCAGAGGGCGGAAAAGAATGGACCCCAGTCATGGTGATTGACGGAGAGGTTGTCGTGGGCTTTGACCGCGATAAACTGCAGACGCTTTTGAAAACGGGATAGTGTCTTTCGTCAGTGGTGGCCCTAATGAGGTTGCGCTTGAACTCACTTTGGCTCGTGCTGATTGGAGCGGTCGTCGGACTGATAACTCATGCTCTTCATCACGTCCCATTTACTGCGTGAGTGGATCAGGGCGAAGCTGAAAATGTAATACCTTGCTCGTCGTCCCTTTGCCGCCTTCGGCGTGAAAAGGTGTTCGCGTGCCATAGGTCGCCCAGATTCCCTTGCCCTTCCAGCCCGCTTTCGGATCATCGATCCGGCCGTCCATCCCCTTGGCATAAAACCCCATCGGATAAGGCACGCGCAGGACGACAAACTTGCCACTCTCGGGCAGAAGCGCAAGCAGCGCGTCATTTCCATTGCCGGTGGCAATCGGCACATTCTTCCCGAGTCCAAAGGTATCGAACTGATCCACCCAATCATAGTAGCTGGCCTCGGCGCTTCCTGGATCGGTGACACTCTTCAATTGCGGTCCCGGCAATGGATAAAGCGTCCATCCTTCGGGGCAGTGCCGCCCTGTCGCTGTCGGCCCGTTGAGTGGCCCCTTACACTTGCGTCGGTCGAATCTCGCGAGGTGTCCGCTGGCGATCACTGTCCACACTACGCCGTTGCGATCAATATCCAATCCGCGCGGCGAGAATCCGTGAACGGGCGCGCCTGGATTGTTCCAGGGCAGTTCGTACATCTCTGCCAGAGCCGTCCCCGGTGGATTCGATCCCGGGTTTAGCCGAACCACTGCGCCGGGGAAACCCAACACCGTTCCCCAGATCGACCCATCCACTGGACTCACCGTTACGCCGTAGAAAGCGGCGTTGATTCGTTTGTCCTTGGTGGGGTCGATGGGCTGATCGGGCTCTACATACTCATCCCGCTTCCCGTTGCCGTTGGTGTCAAGGACCAGCGCCGTCCAGCCCTGCGATTTTTCCTCATCGTGAGTTTCATCGAACATCTTTGTATTCAGCCAGCCTACCGCTCCTCCGCCGCCACCGCTGCTCGTCCATAGCGTGTTGTTGGCATCCTCGGCAAACACCAGATGATGCGTACCGAAACAGGTGTTAATGAGCGTGACCTGCTTGGTCTTTGGATCGTACACAGCCAGTTGTCGGCCACTCGTTTTCAGCGGGAATAAAACCGCCGACGGGTGGCTTGAGCCTTCTTTGCAGAACACCGGATTGTCGCTCGGGCGAATTCTGGAGGTAATCCACACTCGGCCCTTTTCATCGAACATCGGATTGTGGACGTTGGCTTGGCTGTGCCAGATCGCTTCGTGCTCCCAAAACGGCGAAGGCGCCACAACCTTATCGTCGGCGCTTGATGGAGTCTTCGGATCGCGAACAGGCAACTTCACTTGGCTGGTCACGGAGTTCACCGGATCAAGAACCGGCAGATAGTCCGTGCTGAGCTCAGTGGCTCCATAAATTAGGCCGTTGCCGTTGAGTATCGGGTTCCGCTTGTCCGTCGCAATCTCATCGTGAAGATAGGCCTTGGGGTCGGCCCAGTCCCACTCGGTAATGACGACGTTTCGCTCGACACCTTGCGGCCTGGGAGGCGTGGGAGGCAATTCGCCGGCCGCAATCTGATCAGTCCAGTCCGCGAACATCTTCAATGCGCGCTCCGGACCAAGCTGCGCGAGTCCGTTAATCATGTTGTTGCCAGCTTGCCCTGAGAGCAGGCGACGAGACCATGCTGCGGTCGTGGAATCGAAGTGGCCCAGGCTCTTAGGGATCTCCCGCGTCGCCTGGTCACCCATTTGATGGCATGACCAGCAGCTATCTGTCTTCATCAAATGCAACCATTGACCCTGGCTCTTCATGGTCTCCGGGATACCGTTGCCTTTGGGCCCTGTGCCCGGAAATTCGCTTTTGTCCGGAACCTTCAGCAGCGAAAACCAATAGATAGCCGGATAATAATCCGCCGCGGCACGCGGACTTGGTGCCGTCACCGCGGTCAGGTTGACAACCTTGCCGGGCATGGTCTGAACCTGCTGCGAATCCACGAGCCCATAGCCTCGTACCCACACTTTGTAGTTGGCCTTGGGAAGCTGCGGCAGTACGTAGCGCCCGCCATCATCAGTGACCACGATCTTCACGAATTTGGTCGGCAGGTCAGTCGTTTCCGCGATCACCCAAACGCCAGCTTCCGGCCCATTCGTGCTGCTGACCACGCCGCCGATGGCGTCTTTGCCGACGCGAACTGCTTCGGCAGATTGCTGCGCATTCAGCACGACCTGTGACGTCGCGAATACTCCTGCAATGGCAGCAAACACCATTCTCGGATTCAAAAGTCTCTTGCTCATGTGAAGGCTCACCCCTCGAAATCGAATGACGGCCAGATCATTCGCAAAGCGCAGCTGGGGATCGGTCAGGCTCGGCGCTGAAAGGTCGAATCGTAAACATGTAAGACGGTGTTGTCAATTGCTTCTCTGCCCACTTCTCAACTAACTGACGTGGAACATGGCGAGTGCCGTGAACGGCTTGCGGTCACTGTGCACGTGAACAGCGCCGAGCGAGATCAGTATCTTGCCAGTCCCACACTCCGTGATTACCGCTGCGCCCCGCGCCTCATTCCAATGCTTTACCACGCCCATTATTGCGAGCGTTTGAGCCGGAAAGGGTTTACGGAGGAGTTGCCCGCTGAGCGGCGAAGCTGGTTGATCAACCCGGTGAAGCGGTGGGTACGTGCCAAGAATCCGCTCAGCTAGTTCGGGGCGCGCGTACGCAGATAATCGTTGATATCCTTGGGTAGTTGCATGGGTTTGGTCTCACGGTGCGTTGAGTCGGGCAGGAACAGTGTTAAGCAGTGTCAGATGCGATGGTCGATTTAACCACTTCCCTTTGGGCTTTCTGCGGTGGTTAGGTCGACACCGGCGCTCTTTCACTGACTGTCGAGAGCAGAGAGCGAACGGGTAATGCAAAGCGGTGGAATCCATGCGGTCGAAATTGTCTTTCTGGTGCTACTGCTCTTTGTGGTTGTCTTCGCGGCGCTGGCGAGGAAGTTGCAGACGCCATATCCAATTGTGCTGGTGGTAGCAGGGCTGCTTCTCAGCTTTGTTCCAGGAATCCCCAAAATCGCCTTGGATCCAGATGTAATTTTTCTAGCCGTCCTACCTCCGTTGCTGTACTCGGCGGCTTGGCTGACTTCCTGGCGAGAGTTCAAATACAACTTGGTGAGCATTTTGCTTCTCGCGTTCGGGCTTGTAGGTTTCACTGCGCTCGGGGTCGCGGAAACGACGCGATGGGTATTCAGAGGCTTCGACTGGCGGCTGGGCTTCGTGTTGGGTGCCGTCGTGGCGACCACGGACGCGATTGCCGCGACGTCGATCGCCAAGCGCCTAGGACTGCCGCAACGGATCGTCGATGTCCTCGAAGGCGAAAGCTTGGTGAACGATGCGACGGGACTTTTGGCTCTGGAATTCGCGATTGCCATGGTTGTGAACGGACAGACACCCACCGTGACGTCGGGCGCCCTCAGGCTCATTTATTTGATCGCGGTGGGACTTACGATCGGATTGGTCGTCGGATTGTTCGTACACTGGTTCGAACGACGAATTGATGATGGCCCGATCGAGATCGTGGTAAGCGTCCTAACACCCTATGCGGTATACCTCGCAGCAGAATCAGTTCACGCCTCGGGAGTGCTAGCGGTGGTGGCATGCGGCTTATATCTGAGTCGTCAGAGTTCGCAGTTTTTTTCTGCGAGTGTGCGGCTGCAGGCCTGGGCCGTGTGGGATTCGCTAACGTTTGCAGTTAACGGACTAGTGTTCGTGCTCATCGGCCTGCAGTTGCCATATGTGCTCGTCGGAATTCGGCAATATACTTTGCGTCAGCTGCTGCTTTACGGTGTGCTTTTCAGCACTATCGTGATCGTGCTGCGACTGCTGTGGATGTATCCCGGCGCATACCTCGCATACGTCATTCGTAAGCGGATCTTGCACCAAGATTATGTTCTGCCATCTGCCAAGCAGATCTTTGTGGTGGGGTGGACTGGCATGCGCGGCGTTGTTGCCTTGGCGGCGGCGATCGCACTGCCGGAAACGCTGGCGGACGGGAGGCCGTTCCCGGAGCGGAATCTGATCATCTTTCTGACCTTTAGCGTCATCCTTGTCACTCTGGTGTTACAAGGATTGACGCTGCCGCCGTTGATCCGCGCGCTGGGGCTGGCCGGTACAGCGAATAACAACACGGAGGAGGAGGAGGCGCGGCGAATCATCACCAGCACCGCTCTGGCACATCTCGAAGAGGCACGCGAACAAAACTTGCCCGATTTTGTCGCGGTCTACGACGACATCGCCCGACGCTATGCGCGTCGGCTTGCGAGCTTGAGCAAAGAGAACTCTACCGATGACGGCATGAGTACCAAAGAGGTCGAACGCTACCGCGTTGTAATACGAGAACTCCTGCGCGTGGAACGAAAGACAGCTGTTCGGCTCCGAAATGAGGGGCGCATTAATGATGATGTGCTGCGCCGGATCGAACGCGAGCTGGATCTCAGCGAAACGCGGATGGCACTGAGTTAGTGATGGAACCTAAATCGCGATCGGAGTGGCCGCTGGACGCTTTTAGAGCGACTCGCGCCACGACTGCTCCAGGAAATGCGCTGGCAACTTCCAAGTGATCGATCCATCTCCATCAGGAATTTGGATAACCCCCTGTTTTAGAGCACTACCTATCCACTTGAGAAAGGTCGGTTTATTCCCGTTCACCATGACGGGGGAGCATCCCAGTCCAGTCAAAGGACGGATCGCCTTCCGCTGATTGAGCTCGCGCATAACTACGGAGCCCACTCCGGAACCACCGGAAGCCCATATCGATACGCAATGCGATAGAGCACAAACATCGGATAGTCGTCGCACAGAATGGTAGGTGTGGCTTCACGGTCGGCACCAGGCTTCATCTTGGCTAACTGTGCCGACACGGCCACCAAGTGCCGCACCGACGCTTCCTCCCCGGACCATCACACTCCCGCGAAAGCATTGGGCCTCGGGCCCAAGAGAAGCAGCAACGCTGGGCTGGTCGGGTAATTGAATTGGGAGCAAAGCTCCTTCGGTTACTGCCGCCCACAACGCACCGACCTCTGAGTCTCCAGCAATCATCGAGATCAGGCGGGCGCTGGCTTGGCCTCGATCATCTTTCGGAGTTTCTAAAACGGCTCGGCCAATGTGAACTCGCACACGAGTGGTCGTATCCTTCGCGCGCTTGATGACTCCAACGATCCAAAGCGCTCATAAGCATTTTGCATGTGCGTCGCCCTCCAGGGACTGGTTACTTGATATTCAGGTCTGGCAGTGGAGATATCCCGAGGTAGGAGCACGTACAAATAGTTTCAAACTGTCTGTCTCGAGTTGGGACTGCAATTGCAGACGGATTGTCTTGCTACGGAAGCTACAAGGATTGAGGGCCAGTTGCCCGAAGGAAAATTAATGGGTTTCTACCCGCACGTCGGCGAACTTTCGAAAGTCCTGATCGAAGGTGGCCACCGCTGTGTCTTCGGCCGCCGCGGTCGCGGCCAGCAAGCGGCGGCTTCGCCGTTCGTGAGGAGCATGTTTCGGACAGGCGGCAGTGCAACAAGACCAAAACTCTCTGAAGGCCCGGCGTTTCCCTTCAACTTGACGCAGTAATTTTATAGGTACGGTTCCTGGCGACAGTAAGGCCTACAGCCAATACTCTAAGTTTGTAAGCTGTTGAAAATGGCGGGCGAGCCATGTAAGCCGGATTCTGTGCCGCGCGCAAACCGCGGAACGGCCTGAGCGCCGCGGCGATCATTCCTCTAGGTCACGGTTCGCACCGTGACTCGAGCAGCCTACCCGAGGGTTTTCAGTCCACGAATGGCTTGCGCCACCGCAGAAGGAGCGCGTTCATTCTCATGAACGCTGACTCATCGAGCCGGGCCGGCTCTCCCCTCCTATTTGGCCTTGCATCACGCGGGGTTTTCCGTGCCTCCGGTGTCACCACCGGAGCGGTGGGCTCTTACCCCACCTTTTCACCCTTGCCAAACATTGCGTGCTTTTCGAAGACGTCCCGCAGGTTTCCCTGCGCGATGTCACCGTGCTGCGCTCCGCCGGCGGTCTATTTTCTGTGGCACTGTCCGTAGCTCAACCGCACTGCGCCGGGTTAAACCCAGCGCCACACGCCTATGCGTGTAACTCTGCCTTCCGGCAGACCCTGCGTGGCAAGCCCCCTGACGTTATCAGGCGCGTTGCCCAGTCAAGAGTTCCGCTCCCCACAAAATGAAGAGCGTGCCTCAGGACGATGTCCGGACTTTCCTCCCGCCTAGCCATCTTGCGATGACCAGGCCAGCGATCACCCGGCCCGCCCGCCATCTTTACTATACCTCGACCATTGGCTGTGGGGCGACCAAGAAGTACTCGGAATGCCTTTCGTCAAACTGCGGGTTGTGTGCGAGGCTAGCCGGAAGAGTCGAACAGGTGCGTAGCGTGAGCCACACAAAAACATGGCGGAGTGCCAGGTTCGTAAAGATCCGAGACAGTAGCGCGCGGATGGCTATTTGAGTCCGAGGAGTATATCGAATTCGTCCTCGGTTAGGATGGTCACGCCAAGCTTCTTGGCTTTGTCGTGCTTGGACCCGGGATCGGTGCCCACAACCACGTAGTCCGTCTTTTTGCTGACCGAGCCGGAAACTTTGCCGCCGTGTTGTTGCACGATCTCGCCCGCTTCCTCACGAGAACGATTCGCGAGGCCCCCGGTGAAAACGAAACTCTTGCCCGCAAATTTGTCGCTCTTGACCCTGCGTTTCTCGGCCGTGGGATGCACGCCCGCCTTGTGCAGCTTTTTGACGAGCTGGCGATTAGCGGCTTCCGAAAAGAATTCCACAGTGCTCGCCGCGACCTTCGGCCCAACCTCGGGTACTTCCACAAGTTGCTCTTCTTTCGCCGCCGCCAACTCCTCCAGCGACGAAAAATGTTCCGCCAGCAATTGTCCCGTCCGTTCGCCGACAAACTGTATCCCCAGCGCATAGATTAGCCGCGCCAGCGAATTCTTCTTGCTTGCCTCAATCTCCTCAAGCAGGTTCTGCGCCGATTTTTCCGCCATCCGCTCCAGCCCGGCCAGCTCCTCCAGCTTCAATGAATAGAGATCGGCCACGTCCTTCACCAACCCCTTGTCCACAAGCTGATCCACAATCTTGTCGCCCAGCCCATCGATATTCATCGCGTGCCGGCCTGCGAAGTGAAGAATCGACTCCTTTCTCTTCGCTGGACACGCCGCATTCACGCAGCGGTACGCCACTTCCCCTTCCACGTGATGAATTGCGCTGTCGCATTCCGGGCAGCGTTTGGGCATGCGAAAGGGCTTCCGGTGCTTCGCTTCTTTCGTCACTTTCAGCACGTGGGGGATCACTTCGCCGGCCCGCTCGATCAGCACCGTATCGCCAATCTGCAATCCCAGCCGCTCGATTTCATCCATATTGTGGAGCGTAGAACGGCTGACAGTGACGCCTCCCACTTGCACCGGCTCGAGCACGGCCACCGGCGTCAGCGTCCCCGTGCGCCCCACTTGCACGATGATGTCGTTGACCACCGTCGTCTCCTGCCGCGCCGGATACTTGTACGCAATCGCCCAGCGAGGGGCCTTCGACGTGTAACCCAGTTCATTTTGAATGGGAATGGAATTCACCTTCGCGACAACTCCGTCAATCTCATACGCCAGCTTCTCGCGCTTCGCGTCCCAATCGTCGCAATAGGCGATCACTGCTTCGATTCCGGCACAGAGCTTCCAGTCGTCCGAAGCACGGAAGTGCAATTGCTTTAGAGTCTGTAGGGACTCGGAATGTTTCGCAAATGGTACTTTTCCGTCCACGAGCAAGTAGTAGGCAAAAAAATCGAGTCGCCGCGCCGCTGTGGTCGCCGGATCCAGCACGCGCACGGCACCAGCCGCGGAATTCCGCGCATTTACAAAGATCTTGCCGCCAATCTGCTCCTGTTGTCGGTTCAGCGCTTCAAACGCCTTGCGCGTCATCATGACTTCGCCGCGTACTTCGAAGTCCAAGGGAAGTTTCACTTTCTTCAGTTTCACAGCTTCCACGCGCAGCGGAATCGACCGAATCGTCTTTACGTTCGGCGTAACGTCCTCGCCCGTCGTGCCGTCGCCGCGCGTAACACCGCGTACCAGCACTCCATCCTCGTATTGCAGCGAGATGCTCAGCCCGTCGAACTTGTGCTCCGCAATGTATTCAATCTTTTCCTGCCCGCTTCCCTCTCGCACGCGCCGGTCCCAGTCGCGCAGCGCATCATAGGAAAACGCGTTGTCCAGGCTCAGCATCGGCCGCGCATGCCGCACCGTCGAAAATCCCTCGCGCGGCGCTCCGCCAACGCGCACGGTGGGCGAATCCGGCGTCACCAGGTCCGGATGCGCCACCTCCAATTCTTTCAACCGGTTCATCAGCCGGTCATAAGCAGCGTCCGAAATCTCTGGCTCATCGAGCGTGTAATACCGGTATTCGTGGTGGCGCAGTTTCTTGCGCAGCTCTTCGATTTCCCTCACGGTTGCGGGCGCAGCTTTGGGCATGAAACCCTCGGCACAACAGTGTGCTGAAAAACGCTTGGTATTATATAGAATGAATGTCTTGCAAAACGAACGGACTACACCTGGACCATTGATGACCACCGATCTGCGAAACGCTTTGCTGATTCACAATCCCAACGCCGGCAACGGCGGGAGCGGCCGCCGCCGCACGCTCGATGCTGCCCGGCATATTTTTGCCGCTGGCGGCATAGAATCCGAGCTTGCGGAAACCACCGGCCCAGGCCATGCCACGGAAATGGCCTTGCGCGCCGCCTCCGAAGGCCGCGGCCTGGTGATCGCCTGCGGCGGTGATGGCACGCTCAATGAAGTCATCAACGGCTTGGCAGCCCATCAGAACGGCCACCGTGTGCCTCTCGCACTTCTTCCCGGCGGAACCGCGAACATCCTCGCCAAGGAACTGGACTTGCCCTGGGATATCCCCAGCGCCGCCAAGAAGCTCGTTCGCGGCATGGTGAAGGAAATCGCACTCGGCTTGGCCACTCCACTCGAACAGCCCGAAAAGAAAAAATACTTCCTCAGCGTCGGCGGCGCCGGTCCCGACGGCATGATCGTCTATTCCCTCGACCTCGATCTGAAAGCGCGCCTCGGCATTCTGGCCTACTGGTGGCAGGGTGCTCGCGAAGTCTTTCGTTACCGTTTCCCGCATTTCCGCATCGTCGTCGGTGATAAAGAACTCCACGCTTCTCTGGCCATTGTCGGTCGCACCAAGAACTACGGTGGCCCTTTCAAAATAACCACCGGCGCGGATCTCTTCGAAGACCAGTTCGAAATCATGGCTCTCACCACGCAAAGCGGCCTGCGCTATTTGAGCTACTTGCCCACGCTTTGGATGGGCAACCTCCGAGGCAGCGCCGGCGTGCATTTCCACAAGTCCGACACCGTCATCTGCGAACCGCTGGACCAAAGTCCCCTGTATGCCCAAGTCGACGGCGAACCGCTGGCCCGCCTCCCCGTCGAATTCAAGATCGTCCCGCGCGCCCTGAAACTCCTCGTCCCCGGCAATCCAGCGTAACCGCCGGCTTTGTAGGGGCGCGCTTCAGTTCGCCCTGCTATTGTCCTCCTCGAAGTGCAGCACCCGTCCCCATCTGTCGGGATGCTGGGCCCCAGCTCGGCAACCACGCCGAAATTCGAGAGTATTTTGTCCCATGCTTGGCATGACACTGGCTGTCCGAGAAGATCTGGACTGACAACTAATCACGAACAACTGCTTTCATGAGATAACCTACGCATGGATCCCTTCACCCACGCCTTGGCCTCCTACACCCTGAAGCGTGCCGCTTTCCCGCGTGTCCCTCGCTTCACAACAACTGCCATGCTCGTCGCCGGGACGATCTCCGACCTCGATTTGTTGAGCGCGTATTTCGGCCCTTCCGCCTTCCTAACCTTTTATCGCACTTACTGTCATTCGTTGCTTGCCGCTCTATTGTTCAGCCTGCTCGTCACTCTCCCTTTTCTCCTGCGCCGACGCGGGCCAACCGAGATACAAACCTCGCCGCTTCCCGTCTTCCTCGCTGTTCTCGCCGCCACCGTTCTCCATTTGCTCATGGATGTTTGTCAAAGCGCTGGAGTTGAACTCCTTTGGCCCATTTCTGCCCGCCGCTTCGCCCTGGACTGGGTTGCCCATCTCGATCTCTGGATCTTGGGGATTCTTCTAGCCGGAATTCTTCTCCCCACGCTCAGCGGGCTGGTCAGCGAGGAAATCGGAGCCAAATCAAAAGGCCCACGAGGCAAAGTGGGCGCGTCGATCGCGCTCGCCACGATGATCCTTTATATCGTCTTGCGCTTCGTTCTTCACGGCAACGCTTTGGCCGCCATGGAATCGCGCACCTACCGGGGCGAGTCGCCTCGCAAGGTTGCAGCGTTTGCCGAATCTGGTTCGCCCTTCCGCTGGCACGGCATTGTAGAAACCGAGAGTGCCCTCCATGAAGTTGAAATCGAAGTCGGCCCCGCCGCTGCACCCTTTGACCCCGACACCGCCGTCACATCCTATAAACCCGAACCGTCGTCCGCCCTCGACGCAGCCCGCGACACCGCCGTTGCGCGTCGCTTTTTCCAGGTCGCGCGCTTCCCCAAAGCAACCGTCGAAAAGACTCGCGAGGGTTTCAAGGTCACTGTGCGCGACTTCCCGTATGCTCGGGATGCGAGTTCCGGCTGGCGCGTCGAAGCCCTCATTGGCACTGACCCATCCGGCAAAATGCGCTCCCAAGAACTCGCCTGGGACCGCGGTTCTCAACAGCCCTGGTAGCAATAGCGCTCCACCGAAAACGTTTCGTTGACCTAGTAGCGTTCGCGCGCATCCGCATTGTCATCGTGCGTGAAGGATCTCCGCTAATCGGGACTCCGCTGTCAACATTCGGCAAAATTCCCTAGCCTTCTCCGCTCCCGCAAGAGGTCCCCATGTGCATTTCGGCGCATGAATAACCACTCACAAGAAACAGGGGTGGGGGTGTACCTTGCTTTCTAACTCACATCTCCCGGCGGTGCCCGATGCCTAAGTAGCAGGCGAGAGAAAATATAGCTGATGGCTACAAGGGCGATCACCGCTGCCGTCACTTGCAGCTTGTGATGCACCAGATACGGCATGGCGTCCGCGCCATACCGGATCGCCAGGTACCCGACTCCGAAATACCGAAACAACCGCGCAACCGTGATGGCTGACGCGTAACTAAACAACGGCATTTCAAACACCCCCGCCGCAAACACGAAGAATTTGAACGGCGTTGGCGGCGGCAGAAGCGCCGCAATCAACATTCCCACGAAACCATTGCGTTCCACCCAATGCCGGATGGCGTGGGCATGCTGACCGGTCTTTCGGTGAAAAAAAGCTTCCCCGCCCTTTCGCGCGATGAAATACAGCACCACACAGCCCAGCACCGATCCCAGCGCGGCCATGAACGCATACAGCGGCATCCGTGCCGGATGCTCCATCGACAGCTCGATCAGCAACAGATCGTTGATGACCGGAAAGGTCAGCACCGAAGAATCCAGGAAGGAAATGAGAAAAAGCCCCGGCGCGCCAAGCCCGCTCGCGAAGGCCACGACTTTCTGCTTCCATCCACTAAGGCTGGCCGGCACTCGCCACTCCTCTCACCAATTCATGTTCTGCCAGCACCGCGTGGCGCTTTTCTGGCCCTCCCTGAGCCCACTCTTTGGAACGAAGTCAGCAGCTGCTCAAACTCTCGGAAGGGTAGAATCGAACCGAGCGGCAACTATTGTGCGAAGGCGGCGCGATCGAAATGATTCATGAAAACCTGCATGAGTGCGGTGCGGTGCAGATTCGGAAGCTTGGGAATCTCGCCGATCACTCGGACGTGGCCGAACCTCTCGATGGTCTCGCGATTCTCGCGGTTCTGATCGCCGATTAGCACCACGCCATGCACGGGCAATTCCGCGGCGTGAAGCGCAGCAAGCGTCAAAAGCGTGTGATTGACCGTGCCCAGCGAACTGCGCGCCGCCACAACCACCGGCAATTTGAATTTCACTACCAGGTCGAGCATGAACTGTTTCTGGTTTACGGGCACCAGCACGCCGCCCGCGCCTTCGACAATCAACCAGTCGTTGATCAAGCTGCCGGGCATGTTGATCCGCCCGAGGTCGATTTCCACTCCAGCCCAGCGGGCCGCGAGGTCCGGAGAAACTGGCGGCACGAATTTGTACACCTCGTCGAGCGTTCGATCGGTGCCAATCCCAGCAAGCCTCATGACGGTCACGCGGTCCGAGCCCTCGAGCGTGCCTGTCTGGATGGGTTTCCAGTAAACCGCATCGAGTGCCGCGCAGAGTAGCGCCGAGAGCACGGTTTTGCCCACTCCGCTGTCAGTGCCCGTAATGAAGAAATGATGTCTCATGCGCGGCTCACCGTCGCTGACACAGCCGCGCGGTCAGAAGCGACGACTTTGGTTTGATTCCCCTCGTGGAGCAGGTCGCTCCCTGCAGCGACACTTAGCGCCACTTCAAACACTGGCGTCGTACCCATGTACCCCCATCAGGATATGGCTAATCATGCTCCGATGAATCTGGCATGTTACCATCGGTTGGCTAAAACGTGTCGCGGCGATATTCGAAGCGATACGGGGTTGCGCCTCCCTTTCTGATAGGGTGCGGTTTGACCGGCCATTGGTAAAATGTTATAAATCTGCGTTTTGTGTCCAGCTGTGCGCCCCATCTTCAGGGTGCTTCGCCGATGATATTTGGGGTAGTCTCGGACCGGCGCGCGGCGACGTCTTGCCGGTGGAATGAGAACAAATCGCTCTGTGGTCGCGCCAAACAGCGCTCCGTCGAAAAAGTGCACCGGAATCGGCTGTTCCGGGAAGCCATTGCCCTGTGAACAAGTGATCTACGGAGGATTGTGAATGCTTACCTGGCTGGCAAATGTCTGGTCTCTAGGCTGCAAATTCATTAAGTTTGGAGCGCCTGCTGTCCTGCTCACCTTGTTTGGGGCGGCGTCGGTTCTCGCTGACGAAGCCGGCGAAGCTAATTTAAAGCTTCCCGACCTGTCCCAGGTTACTTTTCTCGGCATCGACGGCCACAAACTTCTGCTCTTCGGCATTGTCATCTGCATCTTTGGCCTGGGCTTCGGATTGGCTATCTACTCGCGGCTGAAAAATCTTCCCGTTCACAAATCGATGCGCGAAATCTCCGAGCTCATCTACGAAACGTGCAAGACCTACCTATTTACGCAGGGAAAGTTCCTGTTGATCTTGTGGGTGTTTATCGCCGTGGTGATCGTCATGTACTTTGGCTGGCTCGCTCCGGTGCGTCCCACTGCGGTCACTCTCCCGATCATTCTGATTTTCAGTCTCGTAGGGATTGCGGGTAGTTACGGCGTCGCGTGGTTTGGCATCCGCGTAAATACGTTTGCCAATTCGCGCACGGCGTTCGCTGCCCTGCGCGGCAAGCCCTATCCGATTTACAGCACGCCACTGCAGGCCGGCATGAGCATCGGCATGATGCTCATCAGCGTCGAACTGCTGATGATGCTTTTCATCTTGCTGTTCATCTCGGGCGACTACGCTGGCCCATGCTTCATCGGTTTCGCCATCGGCGAATCGCTCGGCGCGGCAGCGTTGCGTATCGCCGGCGGCATCTTTACGAAAATTGCCGACATCGGCTCCGACCTCATGAAGATCGTCTTCAAAATCAAAGAAGACGACGCTCGTAACCCCGGCGTGATTGCTGACTGCACGGGCGATAACGCCGGCGACTCGGTGGGCCCCAGCGCCGATGGCTTTGAAACATACGGCGTAACCGGCGTCGCATTGATCACCTTTATTCTGCTGGCGGTGAAAAATCCCACCGTGCAAGTTCAGCTGCTGGTGTGGATCTTCGTGATGCGCATCGTGATGCTCATCGCCAGCGCCGCTGCCTATTTCATTAACAGCTTCATCGCCAAAGCCAAGTACGGCAACGCCGACCTGATGAACTACGAGGCGCCTCTCACTTCGCTGGTATGGATCACCTCCATCGTTTCGATCGGCCTGACCTACGTCGTCTCATCGCTGATCATCCCGAGCCTCGGCGGCGATACATCACAGTGGTGGAAGCTAGCCACCATCATCTCCTGCGGAACGCTTGCCGGCGCCATAATCCCTGAATTGGTGAAAGTTTTCACGTCCACCGAGTCGCGCCATGTAAAAGAAGTTGTGACTTCGGCAGAAGAAGGCGGTGCATCGCTCGGCATTCTTTCCGGCTTCGTGGCCGGCAATTTCTCGGCCTACTATATCGGTCTGGCCATGGTGCTACTCATGTCCCTGGGATATCTGATCAGCAACCTCGGCCTTGGCGACCTGATGATTGCGGCGCCAGTTTTTGCCTTCGGCCTGGTGGCCTTCGGCTTCCTCGGCATGGGCCCAGTGACCATCGCCGTCGACTCCTATGGTCCCGTCACGGACAACGCCCAATCCGTATATGAGCTTTCGCTCATCGAGCAGGTCCCCAACATCAAGCAGGAACTCAAGAAGGACTACAACATCGACGTCAATTTCGAGCGCGCCAAGGAAATGCTGGAAGCCAACGACGGCGCGGGCAACACCTTCAAGGCCACCGCAAAGCCGGTGCTCATCGGGACGGCCGTGGTCGGCGCAACCACAATGATCTTCTCGATCATCATGGCGCTCACCAAAGGCTTAACCGAGAACGTCAATAATCTTTCGCTCCTCCATGCGCCCTTTGTTCTGGGGCTGGTCACCGGTGGTGCCATGATTTACTGGTTCACCGGCGCTTCCACGCAAGCCGTGACCACCGGTGCTTACCGCGCCGTCGAGTTTATCAAGGCCAACATCAAGCTCGAAGGAGCTGCTTCCGCCAGCATTGCCGACAGCAAAAAGGTCGTCGAGATTTGCACCAAATACGCGCAGAAAGGCATGCTGAACATCTTCATCGCGGTGTTCTTCGCCACCTTGGCCTTTGCCTTTGTCGAACCGTTCTTTTTTATCGGCTACCTTTTCTCCATCGCCATCTTCGGCTTGTACCAGGCCATTTTCATGGCCAATGCCGGAGGCGCCTGGGACAACGCCAAGAAGATCGTTGAAGTCGAACTCAAGCAGAAGGGCACGCCGCTCCACGACGCCACGGTCATTGGCGATACGGTGGGCGATCCGTTTAAAGACACATCTTCGGTCGCACTCAACCCGGTCATCAAGTTCACGACTCTCTTCGGCCTGCTGGCCGTCGAACTCGCTGTGCAGCTCACCGCCGAGCAGCACAGCACAACTTTGACACACATTCTTGCAGCGGCGTTCTTCGTCGTCTCCTTCCTCTTCGTCTACCGTTCCTTCTATGGCATGCGCATCCGGGAAGACGCCGCCCACTGACGCATGACTTGACAGATCAACTCACCGCCCCGTTGTTCTTCAACTTGACACCTGGGATACAAAGGATTCAAGTGGTGTTACCGGACTCCGCGAGCGAACGCTCATGGAATTGAAAATCAATAAAGTTCTGTATAAAGTTACCGACGCGGGCGAACTTAAGGTGCGCCTCGCGCAGATCGGTCGCACCCAATTTTCGGAAGTTTGGATGCAGCACGAGGCGGGCTGGCCGGCCATGGGTGCGCTGATCAATGGCGAGGCTGCGTGGCTGATGCACGTGCGCTATGAAGGCGACGCGGGGTTCTCTACTCGCAATCCACTGTATGCGGGGCCGGAAAAAGCGGTCATTGAATATTACCTGTCGAACGGCCAGCGCGATGAGTACCCGGCCTCTTGGAACATCACCACCGCCGAAGCAATTCGCGGCCTTCAGTATTTCCTTGAACAAGAGGCCATGGCGCCCTGGCTGCAGTGGCACGAAGAGCGTCCCTAGATCGGTTGGCAGGCTTCCGGCTTGGCCTTCCGCCAGCGGGCGTGGAGATCAAGACATCTAGAATCCCATCGTACACTTGCGAACAGTTAGGAAGTAGAATTCACTCACTGTCACATTGAGGTGTCGCTCATGAAGAAATGCCTGTTGATGACGCGGACCGTTTTGCTCCTCGCCAGTACTTCCCATGTTTGCTGTGCGCAAATCCAGACGAGCTGGAAGATTCACGATCCCCATCGCCCGGTACCGCCGGTAATCGATCCTGGAACGCCGGGAACGCAGGATTCGCCCGGTCGTCCGCCGTCTGATGCCGTTGTACTCTTTGACGGAAAGGATCTCTCCAAATGGGCGCACAAGGACGGTAGTCCAGCGAAGTGGAAGGTCGAGAATGGTTATGTCGAAGTCGCCGCAAAGACTGGCTACATCTACACGCGGGATGCGTTTGGTGACTCCCAATTGCACATCGAATTCGCTGAGCCGGCTGCGCCCAAAGAGGAAAGCCAGGAGCGTGGGAACAGTGGCGTCTTTCTGATGGGCCTCTATGAGATTCAGGTGCTAGATTCGTACGAAAACAAAACCTATGCAGATGGCCAAGCGGCCGCGGTTTATGGCCAATATCCGCCGCTCGTTAACGCCTCACGCCCGCCGGGCCAATGGCAGGCCTACGACATTGTCTTCCACGGGCCGCGCTTCGATAAGGATGGGAAGTTGCTGCGCCCCGCTAGCGTCACAGTGTTTCATAACGGCGTTCTGGCGCAGGACCATGTCCAACCCACGGGCCCGACTGCGCATGGAGCGCGCCCGCCGTATCAGGTGCATGCGGAGAAGCTGCCGTTAGCCTTGCAGGATCATGGCAACCCCGTGCGGTTTCGCAATATTTGGATTCGCGAACTGAAAACACCGGACTGAACAGAGAGTCCGCTGCGTAGAAATGCCCGGCCTTAAAGACTAACTCTCTTGTGGCACCACGCTTGAATACGCAGCGCCCCTGTGCCGGAGCGTTTCTAGCGTAGATAATCGGCGACCACGCGGGCATAGTCCGCGATGGCAATCTCGGGATCTTCCAGATCGGGATGCCACACTTTTTCCCACTCGAAACAGTAGAAGCCCTTGTAATCAATGGAGCGCAAGGCCTCGATCTGCTCCTTGATCGGAACGTTTCCACGGCCGGTCAACACATACTTGCGATCACCAGCTTTGCCGACAGAATCCTTCAGGTGCGTGTGCCGGATCCACGGCCTCAGCTGCCGCACGGTGAACTTGGGGTCCTCGCTCGACTCTGCGAAGGTGTGGTGAGCGTCCCACAAGAGTCCGACTGACTTGGAATCGGCACGGTGCAGGACGTCAGTGAGCGTGGCCGAAGCGGTAAAATCGTCATGCGACTCGATGATCACGGTGACTTTGCGCGGGCCCGCATAATCGCCCAATTCGTGCAACCCGGCGGCAACACGCATCTTCAGGTCATCACTTGGAGAGACAGGATGCCCGGAGTCAGGGCTAGACCCGAACACGCGCACATAGGGCGCATCGAGCGAAGAAGCCAAGTCGATGATTCGCTGGGCGTCAGCCAAAGTTCTCGAACGCTTCTCAGCATCGGACTCGTGCAGGCTGGCGGAGCTGCTGACGCAGGCGACACCAAGGCTGCGAGAGAGAATTTCGCGCTTGGTCTGAGCGATGCGTTCCGCCGCAAATGCCGGGTGAGAAGGTAAGTCAAGGCTGCCTTCGAGTCCGCGGAATTCGATTGCAGCGAAACCGTGTTGCTCCGCGAAGTTCAGGATTTGCTGCATATCCCAGCCAGGGCAGCCCAGAGTTGAAAATGCAATCGGCAGACGCGCCGGTTCCTTGGCGTGCGCAAAGGCAGCGGCTAGCGCTGCGCCAGACAGCCCCTTTGCGAATTCTCGTCGCGTCGTTCTCATGGAACCGCCAACAGGCTGGCCAGAAGATTACCCGTGCAGTGGAAAAGTGTCAAAGACACAGGCAGGGATAGCGAGAAGAAAAGAACTCTTGAAGAGTTTATCCCGCTCTCGAGAACTTTCGTCTCTGCTCTAAGTTCTCAGCAGTCCCAGGAATTTGCGTGGGTTGTTGTCGAATCCGGGGAAGACCGAGTCGAGCCCTTTCACACCGAGGTGCTTGGTGAGAATCTCGCCGACTACGGAGCGGAAGTCCGTGGTGAGCGCGAGGTCGCGGCCGTCGTTGAGCTGATGGTCGTTCAGCCCGGGCCATTTGCCGTAGACCTGTCTGCCCTGCACGTCGCCGCCCATGAGCAACATGCAATTCGCGTGGCCGTGATCGGTGCCGCGATTGCCGTTTTCCTTGGCGGTGCGGCCGAATTCGCTCATGGTCACGAAGACGATATTCTCCATGCGGTCGCCCATATCTCGATGAAACGCGGCCAGGCCCTGGCCCAGGTCTTTCAACAAATTCGACAGCTGCCCCTGCACGCCGCCTTCGTTGACGTGGTTGTCCCAGCCGCCGCAATCGACGAAAAGGACTTCCACGCCGATGTCGGCTTTAAGCAGTTGCCCGATCTGCTGCAAGCTTTGCCCGAGCCGGTTGGTGGGATACTGCGCGCCGTTTTCCGGCTGATACTTGGCCGGGTCGGCTTTTCGCAGTAGATCGATGGCTTCAAACGTTTCGGTACCCGTGCCGTGCAGCGCGTGATCCACAGTTTGCGAGTACATGGCTTCAAAGCCGCCTTCGACCATCTGGCCCGTGCCCGGCGCCTGCGCCATCACTTTGAACTGCTTGAGGTCCGGCAGCGCAATGGCCGGCGCGCCCCCGTGCAACATGCGCGGAAGATTCGGGCCCATCGCCACGGCGCGGAACGGCGAGGCGTTCTCCTCCGGAACGGTTTCCAAGGCACGGTTCAGCCAGCCGTCCTCGGTCGATCTCAACCCCGGAGTACCGGATTCCATGAAGTCTTGCGCGTCGAAGTGCGAGCGCGTTGGATCAGGTGAGCCGGCGGCGTGCACGATGGCAAGTTGGTTCTTGCGGAAGAGCGGCTCGAGTGGCGCGAGGCTTGGATGCAAACCGAAAAATCCGTCAAGGTCGATCGCCGCATCCGTGCCGCCACGCTTGGGCTGTGGAATCGCAATGGTAGGACGCATACGGTAATAATTCGACTCGCCAAAAGGCACGACGATATTCAAGCCGTCGGCCGCGCCGCGCTGAAACAACACCACGAGCTGCTTCTTGTTCGGCATCGGAGTGGCAGCCACGGCGCGCTGCAAAAACGCCGGCATGGCGCTTAGACCTGCCATCGCCACACCGCCCTGCTTCAAGAAATATCGCCGCGAAAATCTCAGGTCCCTGACGCCTTCACAACACTTGTACTTCATGGTGACCTCTCCTGCCCTAGCGTCTTTGAAATTCCGGGGCGCCCAGCACCAACCCGGCGACGACGCCCAGATCCACCTGCTTGCGCGGATCATCAAGCTTGGCCTGCAAGACTTGCGGGTTATCGAGTTGCTTTTCGAGTGTTTCAACCGTAGTCGGGCCCGCCTGCCCGCCGAGGAATACTCGCACCGCGCGGTCGAGCGCCGTCTTGGGGTCCGCTGAAGAATCCACGCCCAGCAGCGAAGTCACATCGGTACGCGCTCCGCGCATCTTGTTTCCCGCGAGAGCCAGGGAATAGTTCAGCCGGTTCAACAGCGCGCCGGTGTTCACCCACGCTTCGGCTTTGTCCGCATACCCAGTTGGCGGCTGGCACTGGTACAGCGGCTCGCCGATTCGTGCCACCCACTGCACCAGCGGCATGGGCGTGTCCACATCCGTGCCCAGGGCGCGCACCGCGGAAACCACGAGTTCAAAAGGAGTCTTGATCTTTGCGCGGTAGGATTCCCGCGACCAGAATTCCGGCGACCAGATCATGGTCTTCAGCACGGCGTGAATGTCGCCGTCACTCGATTGAAACGTCTCGGCCAACCGGCTGACCAACGCCGGCGGCGGATTGTCCGAAACAAAGCGGCGTGCCAATTTCGTGGAAATAAACTTGGCCGTACTCGGGTGATGCGCCAGCATGTCGATCAGCTGCTCGCCATCCTTCATGCCCCCTGCGTGAATTTTCTTGCCCAGCACGATTTTCGTGTCGGGGTCGTGCAGCCGGTCGTCGAATTTGAAGTCCGCATACTGCCTGGGCTTGTCAATCGTCCAACCCGTAAAGCAACGCGCCACTTCCGTGACGTCTTTCTGCGTATAACCGCCGTCGACGCCGAGCGTGTGTAGCTCCATGAGTTCTCGACCGTAATTTTCATTGAGCCCTCGGTCGTTTTTCTTGGGTGGTTGCTGTGGATTTGCCGTCGGTCGCGGGGGCCAGCCAAATCCTCCGCGACGCCTCTGTTGGCGCATGGCCCGCTCGGCCGCCTGCCGCTGCGCGGCCCGGGGATCCACGCTCAGAAAATTATCCAGGTAGAAAAGCATGGCCGGGCTTTTCGCCGTCGCGGTCACCAAATCCTTGAACTTTCCGAAGGCATGAGGCTGAATCACGTCGCGCTCATACGAAGTGAGGTAGTAGCGATCTTCTCCTTTACCGGCGAAAACGTTGAAGTGATTGAACCAGAAATCGTTCATCACCTGCTGGAGTTGCCGCTCGCTGTAAATCGCGCGCGTCACCTTGGCCATGCCCAGCTCGGCCACCACGCGCTGCGGCCTCTTGCTGTCGTCGGCAATGGCACGCGGGACGTTGTTGGGGTCACCGCCACCCAGAACGTCGCGCCTTCCCGTGCCATTCGTCGCTGCCTTTCCCTGCGCTGGCTGTTTCATCGGCGCGGCGGCGCTGGGATTGTCAGGCCAGGGTTGCGGCGCGGAAGCTGACGTCATCGCCGGAGCTTCTGAATTGGCTGGCTGCTCTGGCGCATTCTGCGTGTCTTTTTCAACCACTATGACGGCCGCATCGGAGCGGCGCCGTTCCTGCCGCGCCTGCGCCTGAACCTGCTGGGCCTGCTTCTCCGCTTGTTTGGGTTGCGGATATTCATCGATCAATTTCGCCGTGGACATCCGCAGCGTCGGGTAATCCTGGAGTCGCGCTTCCATCGCCCTGTCATCGATGGAATTGGGATTGAGTTGCTGCTCGATCCACTTGGCCAGGCCCATCTGCTGTACGCGCTCAACGTCGCCCGGACGCGGGCCGTAGGCGAGACGGTTCAGCGCATGGAGGATAGCTTCGTCGGGACTGAGTTCTGTAATCGGCAACCCTTTGAGCGCGGGATCGGCCTTGGGTTTCTTTTCTTTCGCCACGGCAGGAATTGCAGCGCTGGCCGGCAACTCGACAGTGAGCGACAAAACGCATGTGACCGAGAGGATGGCGGCGAGGAATGACCTCGGCGTCGCGGAAATAGCTGGGATCCGTTGAAAAAACGAGGAGGCGGGGCGCTCTTCGAGCCTCATAGCATTCTCCTGCGGGTTGGCAGATTGGGCAAATCACCGGGCACGCATAGAATAACCCTTGCCCGGCGAAGAAGTTGCAGAAGTCCACCGACCGTGTCGAATCCTTACCATGGTCGGAAATAAAGACAGGAAAGGACTTAGAGGGGAGGCCCTGGAGCGCGCCGGAGGCATGACCGCCCCTTGCTCAACGGCCGCGGCCGCCGCAAGAGCGGCAGCAAGATTCGCGCACTCCAAAATGCGCGCGGTCATTTTTCAGGGCCGCGGGAGTTTCATCACTCCGTTATGTCAAAGTCCACCGTCCGGTCCGGCGCATGATTTTTCGCGCTGTCGATGGCCTGCATCACCAAGCGGTAGGAACCCGGTTTCAGGTCGTCTATTTTCACCTTCAGACCGATGGGAATCACCGCATTGCCCTTTTGGATGTAATCATCGGCGCGCATGACCTCAGTAAAAAATACTTGCTTGTTGGTCGATTGCTCAAATATGCGGTAGGCCATGCCCACAACCGGCGGCGTCGCCGAGGTCAGCAGGGGTTCATAAATCTCCGTGTACAGAACTACGTTGTCCGTATGTTTGAACCGATTGCTGCCGGAAGGAATGATTTGCGTGCCCTTGACCACCAGCGGGGTGCGGTCTTCGAGCAGAACGGCATCCAGGCCGGTCGGAATATCGTTCAGCCTTTGCGCGGAATTCGTCAGCGCCACGCCGCTGAGGCTGAAGTGTTTTCCGTCATAGGGATCGATGGCCAGCGGGGACTCAAATTTCCCAAACGCATCGCCGCCGGCGCTAAGGACAACGGCTAGCTTGTAAGTGCCTGGTGTGGCGTCGAATTGATTTTCATAGTGATACGGCAACTTGGTGAACTCTTTCCATTCATCTTTCTCCAAGTCCAGGTTAACGGTATCACTGAATCGCGCCCCTACCGTCCCGTCCGTTCGGTAGGCAATACCTAGCACGTTCAAGTTGGCGTGATACTTTCCCTTGTCCTTATTGAATTGAAATGTATCCGAAGGAATTTCCATCGCCAGGTTGACCCGCGCTGTGTCCGGCGCAGTGTAGAAATAAGGCGTCTGCAGCACGCCATGAATCGAACCGGGCTGCGAGCCCACGGCATGCGATTCGAGCTGCTTTTCCAGGGGCTTGCCTTCGAGCACGTTTGCGGACCGCGTGTTGCAGTACCCGCTGCGCGCACGCACGTTCAGTCCGCCACGATTCAGCTTCACTTTCAGCGTGTGGCAGCTCCCTTCCGGCGTGTCGCCGGGCACGTACCCCAGTATGTAGAACTCGTTTTGCTCGCGCCCGATGCGCTCGAGTCCACCCAGTAGGTCGTTGGTATTGAAGATTGTGAAGCCGCCCGTTCCCTCCGCCAGCGCTGCCAGGATCTGCTGGTTGGTCGAAGCCGAAGGTGGGAATGGCGGCACGATCGTCCGTGGCTGGCCGTAGGGCGAACTGTTGTAGTTAGAGACGGGATTGGAACCGCCACCCCGGGTGCCGCCCCCCGTGCTGCCGCCACCGCGAGTGCCGCCGCCGGACCCACCCTTTCCTCCACCGCCGGTGCCGCCTTTACCGCCCCCTCCTGTGCCACCACCTCCACCGGAACCACCCTTAGCACCGCCGCCCGTGCCTCCACCCCCCGTACCACCGCCTCCACCACGGCCTCCGCCACCGCCACCGGCTCCACCGCCGCCACCCCCTGGTCGCTGCGGATCAGGCACGGCCATCGCCGGATAGGCCGCCAGCAGAACGCGTGGATGCGGCGAAGTCCTCCGCGCCGGGATGTGGCTTCTAGCGGCCTGGGTCTTTCCAGCCACTGTCCTCCTGCCGGCGCTCCCGCCCGGAGCTGTCGCCACCAGACCGCGTGCGTCCAGCGCGTAGACCGCCACATTCGACTTGTTGCAAGCATCAATGGTTGCCGTTAGCTCCGATTGGTTTTCCTGCGTCAGCGGGAACCCTCCCGAAAACAGCACCACCATTTTTCGGCCCGGGACCGCGCGGAGATTTTTCGCCAGGCTGCGCACCGCGAGCAGCATGCTGCGCGCCCCAAAATCCGCCTCGGCATTACCCAGAGACGAAAGACCGGTCGACGCAACCGTGACGGGCACGTCCGGCCCTGGTGCGTTCGGATCGACCGACGAACTCTTCACTCCCGAGACCGCTGCGCGGAGCACGTCTGCGTTTGCAGTGAAATTCTGCACGATGCGGAGTGAGCCCCCGAAATCCACGACGGCCATCAATCGATCAGGTCCGGCGTTAGCAGCAATGAACTTAGTCGCGGCGCTCCGCGCCTGGATCTGGTCCGGCGCCGCCATCGTGGAATTGTCGAAAAACAAAATCAGATACCGGCGTTGGCCGTTGGCTTGGGTAGCCGCATCGGCACCGGTAGAAAAAGTGGAAACCGGCTGCTCCTTGTTATCTTCGAAGACTTTGAAATCATTCTGTGCGAGGTCGCGGACATAGTTGCCCTTTTTGTCCGTCACCACCGCATCGACGAGCACCAGCTTTGATTCTTTCTTGATCACGACGACCGGCTGCTGCTCCGCCGGTGAGGCCGCTTGCGGGGTTGCCGGAACGGGTTGCCCTTGCCCCTGGGAAGGAGCAGGAGTCAAGCACATCACCCCAGCAGCCAACCAGGCCGCCGATCGAAATGTTGGCCTGAAGTTTGTCAGCGTATTCATATTTCCCCCACCACAATTTCTTAACTTCAATACGGGATGACCACTGCCCCGTTGCGTGCTGCCATCTGCGCACCGACGGCGTCTCGCACGACCAGGCGTACGAGGTAGGTGCCCGGTTTCAAATCAAAACTGGTTTTCACCGTGAACCCTGAGCGGCTCAATCGGGTATAGGTCGTGTCCAGCAAATTCATCTCCACGACCTTAGAAAGGCCAGTGACAAAATTTCCGTTCTCGTCGAAAATTCCGGTGACGATCGTCAATTGATCGTTGTTGCGTCCCCGCACTTTCTGGAAATGGATTCCCTTCACGTCCAGGCGCGTCAAGACCGCGAGGCGTGCCTGGACCTCATCTTTCTTGAAAAACTGCGTTTGCAGCTCCACCGGTAGGTCGCGGATCTCTTCTTGCGAAAACAAAGCTTCCTGCATCTCCAGCTTTGTCGCTTCGGCGGGATCGGTGAGCGTCTTCGGAGCGAAGTAACCATGCCGTGCTTGAATTTCGAATTTTTGCTTGTTCGTGAGCGCGACCTTCAGCATGTGAAACCGTCCGTCGATTTTCAGGTTCTGCGGCGCAAATCCCAGCAAATAGGAAAGCGCCGGGGCGGCGCCCGCCTCCCGCATAGCTTCATCCACGTCGTTGCGGTTGTGGAAGAACTTGCCGCCCGTTCCATCGGCCAACTGCGCCAGAACGTCCTCTTGCGCGACTTGCGTTGACACGCGATAGGAGGTTTTGAAACCGGCGGTACGGATGGTGTCGTTCGGTGGATCGGCGATGTCCCCCATATCCGGAGTGTAGAGGCCGCGCGCATCAATTGTGTTGATCACAATGTTGGCGCGAGTCGCGCGGTCGACCATTTCGGAAGCCTCCGACTGAAGGGTTGAGGCTATAAAGCCAGGTGACACCAACACAAGTACGCGTTGACCGGGCATGCTCGCCAGACGTCTGACGACGTCTTCGAGATGCCTGTAGGCATACTCCGTCTCGTCGTCTCCTTGCGCCACCGCGCGATCCGCCGCGACTTGCGCCAGGTTCTGTGCTGCCGCCCTCATTCTGGGGTCCGCGTTGAAAGCGCACTGCAGTGCCTCTTCGGTCGCAACGCCGAGGGCCTGCTGGTCAGACTTGTTCACAATCAGGTCGGCCTGGTAATAACCCACGTCCGGGCATTCATGAGAATTGTGGCTCGTCAGAGAACGCGGTAGGATTCCAAACAACGCTTCCGCGAGTTTGTTGTGATCATCGGTGAACTCCTGCGTCAACTGCCCGGAGGTCGTGTTCAGCGAGACGCGATCACTCGCCGCCAAAGCTTCGAAAAAGCGTGTTGCCGAATCACGGACGAAGGCCGCGTCGGCCATCGATAGGTGCACGTCGTCGAACACCATGGAGACAAATCGCTGCGGCAAAACGACGGATTTGCCAACGGCTGCATCCGCGCTCGACGAAGAACCCTCGGCGTCCGTGGAGGCTACTGCCGAGGCCGTGCGTGTCTCGGGCGTCTCCACACTGAAAGAAGAAATTGTTTGTAGTTTGCGGTTGTCGAAGAGTTGAAAATCTTCCTTCTTGAGATTGGATACGATCTTGCCTTGCGAGTCGCGGACCACCACGCGGACCAGCACCAGGTTTACGCGCACCTTGAAGGTGGTCGGCGTATCGCGACTGGAGACTTCCTCATTCTGGCCCGCTGCCGGCGCCGACGGGGGTTTCGCCGTCGAATCTGTCTTTAAGGGTGCATCCTGGGGGAGTGCGGGTGTTTGAGCGTAGAGCCGGCTGCCGGAAACTGACAGGCAGCAAGCAAAAACTAGCAGAATGGTGCGGCGGAACCCGGGGAATAGCAGTGAATGAAACATCCCTGCCCTTCACAAAGCCGCATCCTAAGGCGTCCGCGAGGGAGGAAACCAGGGATGCCCTACTGCTGACTGGTGATTTGACTATACGCCCGGCACAATTTTTGTGTCAATCACGAAGCTGCTCGATATCCAGTTAGGCTCCAGACGTCCTGCGCTTCTTCATGGCGAAGCACGTAACGGTCGCCGTCGTCCACGAGCACGCGAAAGTAGGTCGCGCCTGGTGAATACCAGCGATCTTCAATGGCCACAATCTCCCTGACTCCGTCGATCAGATTCAGCCTCAAGGGAAGCTCGTCCGCCTGATACCCGGAATGGCACTCCACGCTAATAACTTGTTTACGCACGGGCCCGCGCACCTCGGCGGCTCTCCGCCAGCTCCGCGTTCCAGGCGGCTCCCAGGAAAATAATTACTGCGGAAAGCTGCATCCAGATGATCAAACCGATCACGGCTGCAAGCCCGCCATACACGACGCTGTACGGAACGCGGCGCACGTAAACTCCAAACAGCACGTCAACCAGCCACCACAGCAGCGTCGCGACCATCGCTCCGGGCAGGACGTTGCGCATGCTGTCCTCCGAGGGCCGCGCCACGCGATAAATCACCGTCAGTGCCATCATGGCCAGCACCATCGCGGCGACCGGGAAAAAGAAATTCCACCATCCTTGTAAAACGGCGTGCTTGCCGACTTCATGGGCAATCCATCGTCGCAGCGGCTTGCCCAGAACGCCCAGGATGGCCGCCCCCAGCAACGGAGCAATCGTGGCCAGCAGCAACATCAGGCCGCGAACTTGGCGGTGCAGAAACCCGAGTTTTTCCGTGTCCCCATAGATGGTCTGAATTCCCTGCATCACCAGTTTCATCACCTGTGAGCCTGCGAGCAACGTTCCCGTCCATCCCAGCGCCGCGATTTTCCACGCGTCCGGTCCGCGCTTCACCAAAAACTCCGAAACGATCGCCTGACTCCCGGGGGGCAAAAACTGTGTGAGATCCGCGATTAGGTCGAACAGGCTCGTCCGGCCGCCAATCCGGCTCGTCGCCACCGCCACGGCAATCAGCAGGGTTGGGAAAAACGCCAGAAAAAGATTGAAGGCGATCGCCTGCGAAATCACGCCGCAACGTGGAAATACACGCGCAAGCATCCGGTAGACCCATCGAAGGAGTTCCGCGGATGAAATCATAGCCGGGCATTATACCTGCCTGAG
>QHYZ01000337.1 GCA_003225295.1 Acidobacteriota bacterium
TTCTGCTGGCCGAGGCCGCTTTGAGTTTGTTCATGCGCGATACCCCCATCGGCCTGCCGCGCCTCTCGGAAATCCATCTGAATCTCAGCGTATTGCTGTTCTCGATTCTGCTCACTTTTGGCGCAAGCCTTCTGTCCGCCTTGTTGCCCGCAATTCGGCTCCTCACTATCCATCCGCAAGCATCGCTGCAGCAATCGAGCAGCCGCTCATTTGGAAGCCACCGGGGTAACCGCGTGCGCCGATGGCTGATCGGATTGCAGGTTGCAGGTTGCACTGCGTTGCTACTCGTGACTGGACTGTTCTCGAAGAGCCTGCTTCATCTGCTCGCCGAGGATAAAGGCTTCGATACCGCAGAAGTGGCGGTGGCCGAGGTCCGGCTGATTCCCCAGAGTTACGGCGAAGACCAGAGCCGGGTTAATTTCGACGACGCGGTCCTCACTAATTTGCGCGCTATTCCCGGCGTTGAAGCCGCCGCCATGGTGAGCGCCATGCCGCTCGGCGGCGAGTCGTGGGTCGAATTTGTTCAACGTGTGGACAAGCCCGAGCAGGAATCTCCGTTGATCAACTTTCGTTGGGTGAGCCCCGGGTATTTCGAGACCACCCGGCAACGCCTTGTGGCCGGCCGCTTCTTCGAAGAACGCGACCGCAATCTGAGCAACGTGGTGCTTTCCGAAGGCGAGGCCAAAGCGCTATGGGGAAACGACGATCCGCTAGGCGGGCAGGTCAAAATCGAAGGCCGCATCTTTACCGTGATCGGAGTGGTGGCCGATTCCCGTAACACATCGCTCAAGACGCCTCCGGCCCGCATGGCCTATGTCCACTATAAAGACCGCCCACCTTTTCCCACGTACTTTGTGGTTCGCGCCCCGAACGCCGGCGGGCTAGTCTCGGCCATGCGCCAGGCGATCTGGAAGTACGATCCGGAAGTCACCATCGCCCGCGTCAAAACGCTGGGCGCCCAATTGACGGATTCGCTGGCCACCGAGCGCTTCGAAACCCTGGTGCTGCTCTCCTTCGGAGCCGCTGCCCTGCTGCTGGCTATGCTCGGCATCTACAGCGTCCTGAGTTATTCAGTGGTCACACGCAAGCAGGAAATCGGCGTGCGCATGGCACTTGGGGCCACTCGCGCGAAGGTTTATGCGCTCATCTTCGCCGAAGCAGGCACGCCGGTATTTGCGGGCGTTATCACAGGGCTTGTGGCCAGCCTGCTGGCCAGTCGGGCGATCCAAAACCTGCTCTATGGGACCCGGGCGGTCGATCCGCCAGTTATCCTGATTGTGACGGGTCTGTTCCTGCTTTCGGCCGTGGCTGCCGCGTTCCTGCCTGCGCAGCGCGCCGCTTCGGTCGAGCCCATGGAAGCCCTGCGGTCGGAATAGGATCTCAGCGACAATCGATACGTCCGCTAGAGCCGCGCAGCCAGCCAAGTGTGCGGCAGAAAGCCACGAGACTTATTCGGTGCGCAGCGCTTGCGATGGTGAGACAGCGCTCGCCCGCAAAGCGGGAACAACTGTGGCAATCAGGCCGAACAGCCCAAGTACAACTGCCGCTGTCGCGAACAGTTTCGGATCGTAGGGGTTGAGTCCATAAAGCTGACTGTGCAAGACCCAACCGGCGGTAAGGGACAGTGGGATGCCTAACACGAGTCCAAACGCGATGAGCAGGAATGCGCCGCGTAGCACAAGCCGAACAACCTGGCCTCGACTAGCGCCAAGGGCCATCCGCACACCAATCTCGCCCGTGCGGCGTCTGACATTGTATGCAGTAATTCCATAGAGCCCAATCGAGGCTAAAACCAACGAAAGAATCCCGAACAACGAGGTGAGGCGTGCGATGAGTTGTTGCTGCGTGAGCTTCGTGGCGACCTTCTCTTTTAGAGTGCGAATCGAAATGATCGGCAGACTGGGGTCCACCGAAGCCATGGCTTGGCGCACCTGCGCATCAGATAGGCTAGCTCCCGGCCGTGTCAGGATGACAATGTCGTGCAGGAAAAGTGAACCAAGGTTGGTTTGCGAATAGTCGGCTTGTGCTTCTGGCAAAAAGAAGAAAGCGCCATCCGGCTTATCGAGGGTGAGGTATCGGGCATCTTTAGCTATACCCACCACTTCGTATTTGCGGCTGTTATCGGCCTCCGTGCCGAAGTGCTTGCCAATCGGATCTTCGTTCTGGAAGAACTTTCGTGCAAACGCTTCATTAATGACTGCTACTTTTCGCGAACTCGCCGTATCCTCTTCAGAGATGCCGCGCCCTCTAACGATGGGAGTCCCGATGACATCAAGGTATCCCGCCGAAACTCGATCCCACGCAGCAGAGTTGTCATCTGTCGGCCCAGGAGCAGGATGTCCGTCCACCCAAACGCCAGCACCCCAACCGTAACCCACCGGCGAGTATTGACTGAGAGCAACGGAAGATACGCCCGGGATGCTTGCTATTGAATCGTGGATGCGCCGATAAAGTGTGGGTAGTTGATCCGATCGGTAACCGGCTAACCGCGGGTCCATGCTGGCAACGATGCGGCGGTCCTGAACGAATCCTAGATCTTGATTCTCCAACCTCTGCAAAGCGGCCGTGAGCAGCCCTGCCGCCGACAGCAAAACAAGCGAGAGAGCCGCCTGAACCACGACGAGTGTTTTCCTTGGGAGCGAGCCTTCGCGAGCAGTCGAGCGACTGCTCCCGTGAAGCGCTTCGATTGGGTCTACTCGGGTGGCCATCCACGCGGGGCCGACGCCGAACGCAACTCCCGTCA
>QHYZ01000338.1 GCA_003225295.1 Acidobacteriota bacterium
GCGCACCTCCGGCAGAACCGTACGCTGTTGCGCGAGGAATGGGTGGTGCGCATCACGGAGACGCGGCTGCTTACGGCGATGACCAAGGAAGAGATTTTCGCGGAAGCGACTTCGGTATACGACAGTTACGTGGAGGCTTTGGAGACCGAAGCCTTCGAAGCGCTGCAAGCCTACGCGCGCAATCTGTCGGAACGGATCATTCCGCGAGGGGTGGAGACGCACGAAGTGGTGGGCATCGTGCTGCTGCTGCGCGACGTTCTGGCGCGGTCGCTGTTCGCCAAGTACCAGACGGATTTCAAGAAATTGAATCGCATCCTGGATGCTTATGAGCCGGCCGCCAACCGCATCGCGAACACCGTGGCGGTAGGTTTCGTGCAGGAGCGCGAGCGCGTCATTCGCCAGCAACAGGAAGCGATCCGGGAACTTTCCACGCCGGTGCTGCAGGTGCGCGAACGCTTGCTGATTTTGCCGATCATCGGGGTGATCGATCCGCAGCGTGCCCGGCAGTTGACGGAACAACTCCTGCGGGGCATCCGCACGAATCGCGCGAAAGTGGTGGTGATCGATATCACCGGAGTGGCGGCCATGGACGTGACGGTAGCGAACCACTTGGTGCAAACGGTGGAAGCTTCACGGCTGCTCGGCGCGACGGTGATTGTTACAGGTCTTTCGCCGGAGATTGCGCAGACCTTGGTGACGATTGGCGTGGATCTGGGCAAGATGAACACCGTGGGCGACCTGCAAGGGGGCATCGAACAGGCGGAAAGACTGCTGGGATACAAAGTGGTGACCCTGGCGGAAACCCGCTAAATCTTAGGAAAGAAGGGCTACGTGGAAGTTCCCATTTTGAAACAGGGAGAGGTCCTGATTGCCACCTTTCAGGCGGCACTCTCGGACGCGGACCTGGAGCACCTGCGGCGTGGTCTGGTGCAGCAGGTGGTCAAGTTTCGCTCGCGGGGGGTGATCGTGGATGTCACGGCCATGGACGTGATGGACTCGTTCGCCTCGCGGACGCTGCGGGAGATTGCGCACATGATCCGACTGCGGGGAGCGGAAACGGTGATTGTGGGGATTCAGCCGGAAGTAGCCTTTGCCATGGTGCAACTGGGGCTGACCCTGGAAGACGTGGCGACGGCACTGGACCTGGAGGAAGGTCTGGCGTACTTGATTGAGAAATTCAAGAACATAGACTGAGAGAGACACAGTGAGGGCTGGAGAAATCCGGGTGGGCATCAACTCGGACCAAGATATCGTAGCAGCCCGACAGAGAGGCCGCGCTCTCGCAACCGAACTAGGTTTTTCCACTGGAGACGCCACGCTGATCGCCACGGCCATATCGGAACTGGCGCGCAACATAGTGTCTTACGCGCGCAAAGGCGATATCACCTTGAAAATCGTCCAGGCCTCCAGCCGCCAGGGCGTCTTGATCATCGCATCCGATAGCGGACCGGGAATCCGGGACATTCCGCAAGCCCTGCGAGACGGATTCTCGACCTCGGGAAGCCTGGGACTGGGGTTGCCGGGAGTGCGCCGGCTGATGGACGAGTTTGAAATTACCTCGAAACCGGGCCGGGGAACGATTGTGACGGTGAAGAAGTGGAAACAATAAACGTGCCGCTGGTGGAGTATGGGGTGGCGAAGTTTGTTCTCCCGGGCCAGGGGGAATCGGGCGACCAGCATCTGGTTTGCTGTAACCAGAGTGGCATTCTGGTTGCGGCGATCGACGGAATCGGACATGGAGAAGAAGCAGCCCATGCGGCGCAGGGGGCGGTTGCGATACTGAAAGCGGGAGCGGACGAACCGGTCATTGCTCTGCTACAGCGCTGCCACGAGGGGCTCCGCGCGACGCGCGGGGTGGTTTTGAGCCTGGCAGCCATTGACCAGGAGCATGGCATGATGACCTGGGCGGGGGTCGGCAACGTGCAAGGAGCGTTGATGCGCGCGGGGGCCCAGAAGGGCAGCGTGCAGGAGGTGCTGCTGCTGCGTGGTGGTGTGGTCGGCGCGCAGTTGCCAGCGCTGCAGGCCGCAGTGCATGCGGTTGCGAAAGGGGATACTCTGGTGTTTGTCACGGATGGGGTGCGCGGTGACTTTGCCGAAGGTCTTTCCGCGCGGGAATCCCCGCAAAGAGCGGCGGACGGCATTCTGGAACGTCACTGTCGGGGAAATGATGACGCGCTGGTTTTGGTGGTACGGCTGACCGGGGTACGTGCATGAAGATGGCAACCAAACGGAAGAGGAAGTCGCCGGCACCGTTTGAAGAAGAATATCGCTCGGCGTTTGGGGAATACGCGGGGAATGGCGGCGAGGCGGCGTTGGGCCGCGCCTACGAGCTAGGGCGGCGGGCCATCACGGAGAAAAAGAGCCTCATGGAAATCGCCTCCCTGCATCATCGGGCGCTTCACGAGATGCTTGCCGAAGCCCCAGGAACGGGGCGGGAGCAGGAATTGCTGGCTGCCGCCGGTGCTTTCCTGGGAGAGCTGCTCTCGCCTTTTGAAATGGCGCACCGCGGAGTGCAAGATGCGATCGTGGCGCTGCGGCAACTCAATGAAACGCTGGAGGAAGAGATCAAGCGCATTGCCTATGCCGTGCATGACGAAGCGGGTCAGCTATTGGTGGCCGTGCATCTGGCGCTCGCCGACGTGGCGCGGGAATTGCCGGAACGCCAAAAAGAGCAGATGGGGCGGATTGAAGAATTGCTCAACCAGGTGGAAAAGCAGTTGCGGCGGTATTCCCATGAACTTCGGCCAACCGTTTTGGATGATCTTGGGTGGATTCCGGCCATCCGCTTCCTGG
>QHYZ01000339.1 GCA_003225295.1 Acidobacteriota bacterium
GGATTTCATCTCTCCCTCGATTTCCCCGCTCCACCGAACTCGCCGAGCGGCTCAGGGCCGGTCATGGTAGCTGGGCGCAGTGTGAGTCCAGGTTACTTCCGGGCTATGCAAATACCGCTCATCAGCGGGCGTGATTTCGCCGAAGCGGAAAACCAGAAAGATGCTCCCTGTGTCCGGATCATCAATCGCGCGATGGCCCGACTCTACTGGCTGGGAGAAGACCCCGTTGGCAAGCAATTGCCGGGCGCCTGCCCGAATGATGCGCCCGCGACAGTCGTGGGTCTAGTTGCGGATTCCAAGCAGGACTCCGTGGATTCCGAGCCTCACCCGGAACTGTACGAGCCTTACGCCCAGCATCCATTTGCATCCTTCCTGGTTACGTTTGTCATTCGGACTGCCTCAAACCCGACGGGCGTTGCCGCCGCCGTGCGTGACGCCGTGCGGCAGGTGGACAGCGACCAGCCAGTTATCCAGATGCGAACCATGCAAGACGTAGTCTCTGAGTCAATCTGGCGGCAGCACGTCTCAGCTTCCATGCTGGGCCTGTTCGCAGTAATCGCTCTGGTGCTGTCCGCTGTAGGCATCTATGGAGTGCTTTCCTATTCTGTCAGCCGCCGCAGGCATGAGATTGGCATTCGCTCAGCTCTCGGCGCCACTCGGCGGGACATCCTGCGGATGGTGGTCGGGGAAGGGCTCCTTCTCACTCTGATGGGCGTCGGCGTCGGGGTAGCTGTCGCCTTCGGACTCACGCGACTTCTTACCGGCTTGCTATACGGTGTCCGACCGAGGGACCCGCTGACCTTCGTTGCCTTTGCCATGCTGCTGATAATAGTGGCTCTGCTGGCCGTGTATGTGCCCGCCCGCCGGGCGACCAGCGTCGATCCCATCGTCGCTCTGAGATACGAGTAAAGAGATGTCCTTGCTGCGAAATATAACGAGCGGCCTTCGATCATTGTTCCGAAAAGAGCAAGTCGACCGGGAGTTGAATGAGGAGCTTCGCGCCTACCAGGAGATGGCAGCCGAAGAAAAGATGAAGCAGGGGATGAGCCGCAAAGAAGCCGTTCGCGCCGTCCGGTTGGAGCGAGGAAGCCTCGAGGTCAGCAAGGAAATCGTTCGCTCTGGCGGCTGGGAATCCTTAGTAGAGACGTGTTGGCAGGACCTTCGCTTCGCCGCCCGAACGCTGCGCAAGTCTCCCGGCTTTACCGCCGTTGCCGTCCTGACTCTCGCGCTCGGGATATGCGTACTGTGCTCGATACAACGAATCAGCAATCGCCCACAGCCTATGTCAACTACAATCATACGTGCTATCCTGCCCATCAGATCAAAGTCAATGGAGCCATCATTTATTCCTATCTACCGCCAGACAATTCGCCCCCATATCTATTCGATTGCCTGGTCAGCCATATTAATAAGGTTGCAGGGGTAACCCAACCAGTTGTGGTTCCAACGCACTGAGGGCAAAGAGGAAAATTATGTTTGCGAGACGATTTGTGAAGTTTGGATGCTCTCTTTCCATCATTGCGGTAGTGGCGTTGACTTATCGCGTACATGCACAAACTTCTTCCCTTCAGGAGTTCTACCAATCATTGGTTCAGAACCCTTCGTCTCCGCCCGCATATGAGAATCTTCGGAAGGTCACAGGTCAGATCGAAAAGCTGCGACCCGAGGAAATTATCAAGGCTCTGCCAGCGATCTTCGCTGCCCTGACACATAAAGATAATACCGTGAGCGGCTATGCTGATTCCGCTTTGTTTAGTATCGCTCTCCGACCGGACAGTGCCGAGTTGCTGCGAGGCCACGTTGACGCCGTAGGGTATGAACTGACTTCGCCCGCCCCAGAAAGGCGAGCGGCGGCGCTGGTCATCCTAGGCACCCTCAAACCTGTTCCCCCGCCTGAGGTCGTGCCTATTTTTCTAGCCTTCCTGAAACGAACCGATGCTGACGCGCAGGCCCAGGGTAGCGGCGCCATTTTCGAGCTTGTCCATATTGCGCCTGAAAACCCAGAGGTAATCGCAGCCTTGCGGGACTTCCTTTCTCGGCCACTCGATAATAAGAGTAGAAGGGAGGCATTGGTCGCCGTGGGAAAGGCGACCGTTAAGGATGCTCAAATTGTTGCGATGATGATTGCTTCCTTGGATGATCCCGATATGGGAGTTCGGATCAGCGCCGCACAAGCACTATCTGGGATGGGGCAACAAGCCCTGCAGCAGGCCTCACCCGTTTTGCAACGACTGGCAAATGACCCCAATCAGCCCGCCGATGTGAGAACTGCCGTGAGGGATGCTGTGCAGAAACTCCATCCTCCGCAGCGGTAATTTACGTGGATTGTGGAGGTGGCAAACGGTTGAGGCCCTGAGACGATTTTGAGCCCTTGCCTATTAAGAACGGCGTCGGCTCCTTCGACCGAGTAGATTTGGTTGTTGATGAATCGACTAGACCTGTTTTTCCATAAGCGTTCGTTTGTCACCGTCTTGAATCAAGGCGAAGTTGTTCGCCCATGATTCTTTAGGATTTCCCATCCTGCTACGCATTATGCGATGCGCAATCTGGTCGTTCTTTTCATCCACTTCAACGCCCTCGTCCGGTTGCTCCCCGCGAGTCGAGCGTCTGGTAGAAAGTTAGACGCTCATGCATGAATTCAATTTATTTAAGTTTTTTCGTAAGAGATAGATAGCGCACCCTGCGATTTCTCACAAGTGCTCATAATGAGCCAAAACTCGAGGTTGAAATCGAAGAAGAACTTGCCGTAAACTGTTGACAGTGAAGTGTTTCGCTGCGCGCCCGTAGCTCAGTTGGATAGAGCGTCTGGCTACGAAGAAAAAACTCAAATCCCACTAAGTCGTTTCTTTGGCGTCGTTTAAGCGCGATCCGGTCGCGTGTGGAACCCCTTCGATTGTCCCAACCGTTGTCCCAACTCCGTACCAACAATTGGGCGATTATCTGCAAAATCGGCCCATGCCGAAAGTCGATTTCCGCAAAGAAGTCGTAAACGTCGCTCTTGCCGAACTTCTTGAGCAGCGCGGCCTGAGCGTGGGGAACGTGGTCGACTGCAAGCTGACTCTCTACGGCAGGTGAGTGAGACGAGAGCCGAGGGATGGTCAATTCCCCGACCTTTGTGGGTCCGCCGGACGGCTTCGTTCTGACGCGGAACTCTGATGTAACGCGATTAGGTAAGCGTTGCCGACGATACAACCCGGAATCGTGTCGCCAGTTGGCAAAAGGCCCAGATCGAATAGCTGTCGGCTAATTAGCGACGAGGCTGACCTACTCCTTCAGGTGGCGCTGTTCGGATTCGTTGCTCAATTGCGGAAGCTGGGGCATCCTTGCGTTCAAAGTGAGCAGCAAACAAAGCAGAAACACCCGGTAAGCGTTGTTCTCCAGAGCCTAGGCAAGGTCAGCGCGAGAACCGCTCTGCGTACCCGCTTCCTTGCAGGATCTTTGTAGCATCCCGCATTTCCACCAGCTCCCGGATAGCTCTCTTCTTGTCTTTGGCCCTCTGGTAGTAGGCCTCGCAAATCTTCCGCCCAACATAGTATCCGAGATCTGCCGGAACTCCTGGGGGGTGTTGATCGCCCTGGTAAAGCCAGTGACTCAGTTTGGTGCCGTTCATCTCTTGAGAGAAACTTCGCCACAGCTCCGCTTCATGTGAGTCACCGTAGGTGCGCAGGGTGTCGTCCAGTGACTTACCGGAAATCATGGCACCCATGAAATCCGCTGCGCCTTCCGTTAGGGCTGCAGCCAAAAGACGGTTATCCCCGGAAGGAAGCTGCTCAAAATGAAGAATCTCATGCGCCACCACGCCCGGCACGGAAGACGATAGTCCGACGGCTGATTTTTCCCACGCTCCGAGCTCGTCAACGGAAGTCCTTGGGCCCGCCGAAATCATCTCACTCCCCAGCAATAGCCCGGTCGAAGTGGAGGTTCCGCCCGAGGTGAGTTCGCCCACGACGAAATAGACGTCCGGGAATATGGCCTGCGGGTAGAGGGTTTTCAAGTGTCGAAAGGTTCGCTTGATTTCGGGCACGTTTCCCACCAACGCAAGACTGTCATCGCGAATACTGGCATAAAACTTTGGCAGCCGTTGCAGGGTTCGCACAAAGTCGGCTTCACTGCGTATTTTCGTCACGAAATAGTCTTCCAGGCCAGGCGACCGCTTGTTGAAATACTCCTGTCGAAAAATGTCTTGCCACTCTGCCGCTGGACGGGTAACCGAAAGATCGTAGGCATGCCAAAAGTTGCTAACATCTGAGGTCGAGATGTGCACTTTGTCAGGATTTCTATGAGCTGCCCGGTAGGCCTTCTCCCTCCGTTCGTGACGCTGAACGAGCTCCTTCCAGAACGGCTCGGAGTGGAGTGGTTGCAGATCAGCGTCCCCAGAGAGGTCACCGTGGAATCCGAGGTCGATGGCCATGCTGAGGTATTTGAAAGCAGACTTGGGATCACCGGCCCGAGAAAAAGCCTCGGCGGCACTGTAAGCGATGTCGGGACACTGAATACCCGCGTCCATCGCTGCCGCGTATGCGTGAGCACTGTCGGCAAAGCGCTTTTCCTCAACCGCTTTTTCTCCCTCGACGACCGATTTTCGTGCGGCATCGAGATCGACAGTGGCCAAGGAGCTTGCGGAAAACGGTCCGCACACCACCAGGGCCATAGCAAGCATTCGGCAATGCATATGAACCGGGATTTCCATTTTGCAAGCCAACCAGGCGGGAGTGTACACCGATTCGCCTAGTCTCGGAGCCTCTTTGATCCTTGCTGATCCGTGAAAAGGGCAATGGCGGATCTGGTGCGGCAATTGTCGCTGCCGCTGGGCCGTACCGTTCTGGATAAGACCGGGCTCACGGGCGACTATGATTTCAACCTACAATGGACACCAGATGAGAATCAGTTGTCGATGTTGGAGGGGACGGAAGGCGGCCAGCAAGGGACGGGCAACGCACCGCCGCCAGATTCTACCGGGCCTTCGATCTTCACAGCGATTCAGGAGCAGCTTGGGCTGAAACGGGAATCAAAAAAAAGGCCCAGTGGAGGTTCTCGTCATCGATCACGTTGAAAAGCCTTCCGAGAATTAGCAGCGAGGCAGGGGCAACGATGTCAGGGACAGGCGAGAGAATTCTCTGGAGGTTTGAGAGAAAGGACAAATCGCAATGATCCTGAAATATTTGTCCGCGATGTGGATGGCCATTGCGCCAGCGCTGGGCAATCACTTGTGGCAATCGACTCTATTTGCCATCACAGCGGGCATATTGACTTTGCCCA
>QHYZ01000344.1 GCA_003225295.1 Acidobacteriota bacterium
ATTTCCTCCAGTTCTTCGGTAAATTCTTCCAGCTTGCCGTGGACTGCATCGCGGGGAATAAGTAGGGTAATCTCAGCTTCGCCGGGGTCGAGTTCCGCAGAGCCAATTTTGTAATGCGTGAACGCAGCAACAAGCTGATCCAGTGCGTTCTTGAATGATTGTAGCTTAGTGAGAATCTCCCCTAGCCTGAGTTTCCGACTTATAGCTCGGTTGTGACCGCACAGAAGAGCGAAAAGGGCCAATTGGGGCGGGTGTTGAGGTGTCGGCGCGGCAGGGAGAGGCGTATATACTAACTGGCGAGAAAACGGTCCAGCTTAAGCGCGCGGAAAATGCGGTCTTGTTGAGGATCCAAATGAGTCATGGCGCGCTCGGCACGAGGTCGGCCTCCCAGATGAGGCTTTTCGGTGTTGTGAGCGGGATAGTAGTTGGTGATCTCCTTGATCTGTTTGAGTTGCTCGATGAGGTGGGACTGAGTAACCTGCACTCCCGCCTGGTGCACTCGACGGTGAAGCAGGGATACCAGCGTCAGTGCGAGAACGCAGTAAAACGCATGCACGCGAAGCATGTGGTCGGTCCAATGGTGGGGAGGGGAAAAGCTGATGAAGTAGGGATCTTTCATGTCTCGGAAAGCACGCTCGACGTGATGTTGGCCGCGATAACCAAAGATGATTTCTTCGTCGGTCAGATCGGTACGATCTGTGAATAAAATCCTCTTGCCGAGAACGCGCTTCTTTAGTTTCTGATAGGCATCGTCGTCGGTTCCAAAAGCAATTCCCAGGCGTCTGTGTTTGCGAGTCACCTTGCCCCAAAGAAAATCAGCGACGTACTGGCCGGAGATGATGGTATCCAGATTGTTCTGGATGCTCTCGGTGGTGTAGGGCTTACCCCTCCATCCTGGTTCATGGCTGCGGGCGATGCGTTTCTCGAGATCTCGCAGAGCACGAAGCTTCTTGGCCAAATGCTGCCGGATGCCACGGATTTGTCCCCGCAGCAATGCACGGCTCCGAGTGATCACAATCGTGCGCTTGCGCCCAAAGACTTCCTTTTCGGTGCGATACACCCGCACCCCCGAGAAACGGGAATCCTCCAGGGAACGAAACTGTTCCAAAGGAATGTTCAAAAGATCTTGGTGTTGGGTGGGGACCAAAGAACCAATGAAATGGTAGGGGGATCCGTCGAGATCCTCAAAGTTGTCCGCCGAATTGTTCCCCTTATCGAAAACCAGGGTGATGCTCTGACATTTCTCTCGGAACATCTGGTAGCGAGTGACTAGATCGTCCAGAACCCGGCTAAAGGTGACCGAGTCGTTCTGGTTCCCTTCGTAGATCTGCGAGAAAAGAGGGATATGAAAATCCCAGGAGACCAGCAGCGCCAGGTCCACGATGCGCAGATCGGTGCGTTTGGACTTGGCGTGTCCTCGCTGCGCTAACCGTGCGGGGTTCTCCGAGGAAAGGAACGTGTCGAAGTTGGTGGTGTCGTAAAACAGCGTTTGTAGATTGACCTTCCATTCCTCCACCAGTCGCCGCGTGATGTCGTTTTCGATCCGCTGCAACGTCGATTCGTCCAGATAGTTCATGTGATCCCAAAAACGCTGACTGCGCAAGGCGGCCGAGCGCAGCGGAAGGAGCCGGACCAAAATTGTATTCCGGTACCAGACGCCGAGCTTGCGTTTGCTGGCCGGGGCCAGCGCCCGGTTGAGGGCGGCAAGAAGAAGGTACTCGCCCACCGAAGGTCCCTGGTTTCGTTTGCGGGCATGGGTGTCGATAGTTCGAACGATGTCCAGTTGCTGCGCTGTGTCCCAGAGTGCGGCGGTGGCACCGAAATCCCGCTCCTCGGCGTAGAGGGGACGTCCCGGAGCCTCGGAAAGGCGTTCGAGCAGCTTCTGTGCGGTACCGAGATGGCGCACCACGCGGATGCGCGGCCGTCCGCCCTTATCGCGAAAGGATTCGACGATGCGCCAGTAGCGGTTCCCGCGGACGGAGTAGGATTGCAGGCTCGCCATGATTCGTATATACCTAGCCTGGGGCGAGCTGTCAACAAGAAATACAAGGGGTTGTGGTACGGTTGCCAGCACCATAAATAGGCACTTTTCAAGACATCAGAGATTTGGGCCGTGAGACGGGAAAGAACTAGGATTAGTATATACAATCCAAAGACACCTGCGTACAACGGCACCATCCGGCATGCGATAACGTCAGATGAGCGAAAAAGGGCGTAATTACTGTCGATTTCACTGCTCTGCTTGCCGGTCTGCACACAAAGCAAAGAACCAGAGGAGCTCTTTTCTACCGCTAACTCGGAAACTCAGGCTAGCTGCTGGTGGGCTACGCCGGGAGTCATTTGATTGTCAGCAAGAATTTGTTGAACCCTCTGTTTCAGGGTTTTTCCAAATAACTCTTCCCCGCCCATCTCAACCAGAATTTGACGCCACGCGGGAGTGAAGGAATCGCTCGGAGTATCGGTCACTGCCGCATAAAACGCATCGCGACTAGATACTAAGTTGTGCTGCGTGCTCGCGTTGCTGGACTGGACGATGCTCTGGAGGGAGTTGATTAGGCTCTGAAGAGTTCCGACGACGTTATGCTCAGTTATTTCTTGCCTGAGCGTAAGGGCAACAATGTGCAGGCGT
>QHYZ01000345.1 GCA_003225295.1 Acidobacteriota bacterium
ACCACCTATCGCACTCTGGTCCTCGATTAGCTCCGCATCCGAGAGGTCACACAATCTAAAGTATTCCCACCACATCGATTTTTCTTCCCGGCGGTGCCATTCGAGCATCTGCGCTAGCAGCCAACGCGAATCGTGTTCTGCCGTCCATTCACTGCGGTCCGGCGGCAACCCCTCAAGAAGCAGTTTCTTAATTACTTCGACTTGCTCGAGTTGCTCAGCCAGGTTTTCCTGTGCCTCGCCAGATCTGGGTGCGGGGCGCGATATGGCTCGTCCCAGATTTAGTTCCGTTTTCCTTCTTCGCTCTTCGAGCCAATTCCTCAGCTGTCGAGCCGACAAGCAGTCGTCTTTGTTGTAGGACTCGACGGTCTTGAGAAGTTCGACTGTCGCTTCCTGTCCAGCTCCCAAAGCAAAAATAGATGCGAAAGCGTCTAGGGCGAGCCTGGCTTCTCGCAGTGGCATGGCACGCTCAAAACCGTACAGGGGTTCTAATTTCTTGATGGAATAACTTTCAACCGAAGCGCGCAAGGCTTGGCGCGTCACTCGGTACAGGTCGACGAAAATTCCTGCCCGTAGCAAGCGGTCTACTGCGTCGACACACACGCCATGTCGTCCGGCCAGTCGCTTGATTGCTGTTTGTTCGTACGGAGCATAGTGATAGATGTGAAAGTCAGGAAACTTTGACCACCTTCCCAACATTTTCGTGATGAATCCTTCAAAGGCTTGCTTTTCCGCGACAGGCTCAAAAGACCATTGAGGCTCATATACGGGATCCTTGCCAGAAGCATCCATTAGGCTACCTAGGAGATACTCCACACCCGTTCCAAAGGCAAACTCATCTCCTTCGAAATCGAGAAAGACATCTCCAGGGGACGGGGTTGGTAGGGCCGCGAACCCCTTTTCCTCTTCGATGGGCTCGAGAATCTCATAGATCATCTTCCCTTCATTACGGCCGTTTCGCTGGAGATGCGCTTGTCCATGGATCCGAACTAGCGCGGCTTCTCCGATTCGATCGATCTTAGGCAAGACGGGAAGCTTTAGAGTTCCCAATGCCTCTAGCGTTTGGATATTGCGCGCAACTAACTGCTTCCGTTGGTTTCGCGTAATCCCTGCTACCAGCGACAAATGATCATCGGTGTGTCGTTGTTTGTCGCAGACGGAAAACCATGTGCAAACCCTACAGAGTTCTACTGGTTCGGGGTAGGTACCCGTGGGCGCTGGGCCCGCCCTCAGAAAATCATTTCTGACCTTCCGGAAATAGGCAATATAGCAAGCGACCGCGAACGACTCCACTTTGGAGTCGCCCAACACCACGTGCATTCCTTCTGGTACGACACCTTGCGTCTTGGCCAGAACCTCGGAATAGAAGCAGAGTTGGAGTATAGCGTTGGCCCTTGCGGACCGTGCGAGTTTCGTTTCTGCCACTTCGTAGGACCAGGAACCCAAAGGGCTCGGCTTCTCGACTTTGACCAAGAAATCCGACCGCCCTCCCCAAGTCCCGTCTTCCAGCGTCCCCTGATAGACAACATCCGCCCCAGAACGGAGGGCTTTTGTCGTCTCCGCCACGGCTTCCTGCCAGGAAAGTGCCGCTGGGATTTGCACCACGTTCAAACTTTTGCCAGCGTCTAGCTTGTGCAAATAGTTTTGCTCGTGCCGAATTCCGAGCTCTCGCAGGAGCTCCTGACTCGGATCGCGGGAAAATGGCTTTTCTCGCCTTCCAGCCGCTGCGTCTTGCTCAAGTACGCTCAGGTGACGGCACGCGAGGAAGTTGATGATATCGGTTGCGGAGAACATGGATAAGAAATGCTTTCCTCGGCTTCCCCGAAATCACAACACGATCGATGGGCGCAGTCGAGCTATATCTGCTAAATCTAACCACCTGGTTACTGCCACATGATGATCGCTTGTTTGTCAGGTTCGGGTCAGCCCCTTGAGGGCGGCGTGAGCGAAGGGCAAACGACAAGGCATGACAAAGTGCTGTGGGTGCGGTAATTTTCCAGTATCGAAACCGTGGACGTAAAGTTGCCATCCGAACTTATGAGAGTCGCAAATTTGGAGGAGAGCGGCCTCTCCCAGGAAGTCGCTCGACTGCTGGCGCTCGAATTTTTCCGCGAGGATAAGGTCTCACTGGGACGCGCCGCTGAGCTATGCCTGACGCCGTTAGCGGCTTTCATGGATTTTGCGGCAAGGCACGGTGTTCCCCCGCTACGGTACAGCTTTGAGGACATGGAAGAAGAACGCCAGACGGCTGGCCGTCTCAAAGCGTGACCGTCGTCGCCGATCAGCATTCTCGTGCTAAACTGAGGGACATGGAAGTCACACTGCATATCCCCGACGATATCGCCAAGCGGCTTTCTGCCGCTGGTGGGGATGTGTCGCGCCGCGCATTGGAGGCGGTCGCTCTAGAAGGCTACCGCGAGCAGACTCTGACGCTCTACCAGGTTTCGGAGATGCTCGGGCTCTCTCGCGTCGAGACGGAAGATTTTCTGGGCCGACACCATGTCCCCCTGGCTGTGATCGGCGAAGCGGACTTGGACCGGGAAGCAGCATTATTCGAAGCGGCGTCGCGTCGCAACCCGCGCTAACATACTCGCGGGATGAAAGCTGTCTCCAACACTACGCCACTCCGGTATTTGATCGCCATCCAACAAGCTCGGACAACTTTTTGAGAAGGTCTTTGTCCCCGTTGCGGTGCACGAGGAATTGAAGGATGCGAAAACGCCGGAAACTGTGCGCTGCCGCGTGTTGGCAGGCACTTCCTGCCTGGTCGAGGTCCGGACAGTGCAGGAAACTCAGACAACCATGTTTCCAGTCTTGCATCGAGGCGAACGGGAAGCCATTCTGCTAGCGGAAGCATTGCGGGCGGATGTGCTTTTGATCGACGAACAAGTTGGACGCACTATAGCTCTGAGCCGGAATCTCCCGCTCTCGGGAACGCTGGGTGTCCTGGAACAGGCTGACCGGACCGGCTTCGTGAGCGATTTCCCACAAGTTCTCCAGCGATTGAAGGCGAGCGGGTTCTTTATCACGGAGGCCCTGGAGCAACAGCTCTTAGGGCGTCGTCGCGCGCGAGAAGGCCGCTCGTCATAGAACCTCGCGAAAGGAGGTTCGCGTATTCTTTCGTCCCCGTAATGTCCTCGAACGACAAGGGAGTATAATACGTTGTGTATCCTCCCTGTTCCTCAGTGGGCAGGAAGCGAAGCCGACCTTTTGGGTCGGCTTCAGTGTTTTAGCCCTTTTGAAAACCCCTTAGCTGCCCACATGAATTGAGGTTCAAGTGATTTAGAACTTCGTATTTTGGTGCCGCCCTCCAGTACGGAGTGGATAATAAATCTCTTATCGGGCCCATCTCGCCGCCGACGTGGGCGGTAGACCACAGCAGCCAAGGTGTCATAGCCTAGACGGAGTCACGCGGCCTAAGAACTGATAACGCATGCGCCTCTATTCCGGCACCACAAAATCCCTTATCGAGGACTCGACTTATAACCGCATTGCCACGAAACTAAGAGATGCCTTCTTCCTTGAATTTCGGTACCAGCCACCAGTCGCTGGAGTGAATTCCTGGAACAATTCTCTCCGCGCTGTCTCACAAGTTTTTCAAACAGCAAGCTTGCTCGATCATGGCGTTTTGCTGGAACTTCAACTCCCACTCACCTCCAAGCGGCTTGACTGCCTTGTGACCGGGTACGACAGCAAGAAAGCACCTAACGCAGTCATCATAGAGCTAAAGCAGTGGAGCGGCTGCAAAGGCGCATCTGGCAAGAACGAGGTAGCGACCTTCGTTGGCGGCAATGTCCGGGATGTGCTTCATCCTTCCGTCCAAGTCGGTCAGTACATGACGTATCTCACTGATTGCCACACGGCTTTTCAGGGCGAAGGCGGAATCAGCGCACATGCCTGTTCTTATCTGCACAACTACAGCCCGATAAAGGACGATCCTCTTTTCTTACCGCAGTTTGCAGAGCAGATTAGGCGGTCTCCGGTCTTCACTGCCGATCACGTGCCACATCTCACTGCGTTTCTAGACGAACGAATCCATGGTGCCGATAGCG
>QHYZ01000155.1 GCA_003225295.1 Acidobacteriota bacterium
TGCGCTCGGTGCGACTTATGCCCGCGCCGGAGATCGTGCACACGCACTTGAGTACCTCCAGCGTGCGCATGATGCCGCCTCCCGCTACGGGCAGTCCCAGTTACTCGCGAGTATCGATCGCGACCTGAAGGCGCTGCAGAGTGCAGAATAGTGGAGTGCGCCGGGCGTGCCCGGCCCCTACAGGGTTTCACGAACTTTGGTTCCGCGCTGAACCATCAGCACAGACCTGCGACCGTCAGGGAGCGGACAAGGAGGCCCGCTGCGCCGCCGCGATCTTCTGAAAGCGCTCGCCGCGTTCAGCCTCGGCGTCCCGCGCGTCCGGGCGCACGCGTCTCCGGCCTTCCGGGACGTGGCGACCGAGGTCGGGCTCAATTTCCAGCATTTCAACTTTGCCACAGGCCGCCACTACATGCCCGAGATTATGGGTGCGGGCGCGGCTCTGCTCGATTATGACAACGATGGCGATCTCGATATCTATCTCGTGCAAGGCACGCGGCTGGACCACGGAGGCAAACTCTTGTCGCCCCCGCCATCGGGCTGGAAGCCAGGAAGCCGGCTCTTCAAGAATCTGCTGGCAGAAACGGGCGAATTGCGCTTCGTCGATGTTACTGAAATGGCCGGCGTGGGACATATCGGGTATGGCATGGGCGTAGCGGTTGGAGACTACGATAATGACGGCTTTCTCGATTTGTACGTCACGAATTTCGGCCACAACGTTCTTTATCACAATAACGGTGACGGCACATTTACCGACGTGACGCGACAAGCTGGTGTAGACGATACTCACTGGTCCACTAGCGCGGCATGGGTTGACGTGGATGGCGACGGTTGGCTTGATCTGTTTGTCTGCAACTACGTCGATTTCACGGTCGAAGGCAATCGCGGCTGCTCGTCGCCGGCTGGCGAGCCTGACTATTGCACGCCGAAAATGTATCACGCCGTTCCGTCGCGCTTGTTCCGCAATCTCAGGAACGGCAAGTTCGAAGACATCACGGAAGGCTCTCGGATCAATAGCTCGTACGGGCCGGCTCTCGGCGTGCTATGCGCGGACTTCAACAGCGACGGCCGCACCGACATCTACGTCGCCAATGACACCTCCGCCAACCTACTCTGGCTTAACCAGGGAGACGGTACATTCCGGGAATCGGCGCTGGACATGGGCGTCGCGTACAGCATGGATGGGTTGGCGAAGGCCGGCATGGGAGTCACGCTCGCGGATGTTGAAAATAACGGCGGCCTGGTGTTGCTGGTGACCAATCTCACCCGTGAGGGCGTCACCGTTTTTCGGGGCGATGCTCAGGGACAGTTCGATGATGCCACCGCTGATTTCGGCCTGCTGCAACCGACATTCGGCTACACGGGTTTTGGCGCCCAATGGTTCGACTATGACAACGACGGCTGGCTGGATCTTTTCATTGCCAATGGTGGCGTCACGCTCGGAGGCACATCGCCCGCCCGCGGATCCCGATATGCTCAGCGCAAGCAGTTATTTCATAACGAGGGCTGCGGTAGGCGGTTTCGCGATGTGTCGCCCGAAGCCGGTTCGGCGTTCCAAATAGCGGAGGTTAGCCGTGCCGCCGCTTTCGGTGACATCGACAACGACGGCGCTATTGATATCGTCGTTGCGAACAATGACGGTCCGGTTCGGCTGCTTCGAAATCAGATAGGCCAGCGCCGACACTGGCTCACGGTGAAGCTTGAGTCAGAAAAAGTGAATCGCTTTGCGATCGGCGCGCGCGTGACCGTCATCCGGCCCGGCAACGACAAGCTAGTAAGGCGTGTTCATACGGATTCGAGTTATCTGAGCGCGCACGACGTGCGCGTCCACTTCGGTTTGGGAGACCAACCGGAAATCGAGGCCGTGCAGGTGAGCTGGCCGGATGGATCGAAGGAGAGATTTGCGAGCGTTAAGTGCGATCGCATCGTAACGCTCCGCCAGGGTTCAGGAAAGCTGCCGTAGAGGCCGGAGACACGGCATTCCTGCGCATTCCGGACTGAATCATACAGCTAGCGATGGGAGCGATGATATCCGTTGTCCCTCGCCAAAATGTCATCCGCTGCGAAACGGTGCGATTTCCTTGTTGCGAACACTGGAAACGCGGCAACCGATGGAATCAGGAATCCTACGATAGTTGCCTAAAACTTCTGCGCCTACGGCCTTCACACGGTCTATATGTAATGTAATGGACCAGAGTTCGGGGCGAGGTTTGCAGCCAGCCTCTTGGTTAACCGGCCCGATCGTAACGATTGTGCCTCTCGAAAATGTGCTGACTCACCGTCGTGCCTCCTAGTTCATCGCGCACGGCGCCTATCCTATCCGCGGGCAACCACTTGCTTCAACTTGTCTGGCAATTCTTTCACGAGTTTTACGCCAGTCAGAATTCGATTGGTTGACAACGCGAATCACTCTTCCATTCTGTGAACACCTGCTCGCTGGACATAACTATTGACACAAAGTAGCGCATGAATTAGCGTCTGCCTCATTTGCGGCTGGCCCGGCCGCGCGACCAGCAAAAGGAGTGGTTATGAAATTCCCCCGTTTCGTTTTGTTTGCTATAGGTGTGTTTATGTGTTTGGTTTGCTCTTTCCCCGGAGCGGAAGCTCAGCAAGCCACTGCAGGGATCACTGGCACGGTTACAGACGCAAGCGGCGCGGCTATTGTCGGCGCTGCTGTCACCGCTCACGATATGATCCGCAACACCAGTTGGGTTGCCCGCACCAATGGCGCCGGCGAGTACGTCCTGCCTGACTTGCCGGTCGGAACTTATCGCGTCACCGTGCAAGCTAACGGATTCGAGACGGCCGTCCGCTCAAACGTGGAATTAGTGTTGGACCAGCGGCCGCGGCTGGACTTTCAAATGAGAGTTGGCTCTGTCGACCAGTCCGTCGAAGTAAGCAGCGCTCCGCCCCTGCTGCAGACCGAGACTATGCAACTCGGCTCGGTGATCAGCGGCCGTTCGACTGTCGAAATTCCTCTGGCTACACGCAATTACATCGAACTAACTGAGCTCGCCCCCGGGGTGCTGGCTACTACGAATCCTTCCAGTATGAACAGCGGCCAGCGCACGACTGGAGGCGGACGCCCCTATGTCAATGGCAATCGAAAAGAAGCCAACAATTTTCAGCTCGATGGGTTGGACATGAACCAGATCTCCGACAACCTCACGTCCTACCAGCCCAGCGTGGATGCCATTCAGGAATTTGACATGATCACGCACAATGCCCCCGCGCAGTTCGGCGACTTTCAGGGTGGAATCATCAACGTAAGCCTCAAATCCGGCACCAACTCCTTCCACGGCAACGTGTTCGAGTTCTTTAGAAATGACAAGCTCAATGCCAACAACTGGGGCCGCAAGTGGCTGCCGGTGCCCCTGCCCCGGGCGCCGCTGCGCTGGAACATGTTCGGCGGAACCATTGGCGGTCCGATCAGGAAGAGCAAGCTTTTCTTTTTTGGTGATTATCAGGGCCAGAGATTTGATAACCCCACGGCCACCGTCGCTGCGAGCGTGGTGCCGACGGCATTTCGTAACGGCGATTTTTCAGCGCTTTGCCCGGGCGGATTGGCGGGGTTTACGAATGGGATTTGCAATTCGGCGAAGTTTCAGCTCTACAATCCATGCGCCTCGTTTACCGGTTCCTGCACGACGCCGGCGACGGGTACTCGGCAGCCCTTCCTCAATAACCAGATTCCGATAGCCATGATCGATCCGGTCGCCAAAAACCTATTTAATTCGAACCTTTATCCGCAGCCAATCAATTCTGCCCTGACCAACAATTATCTGTACAACTCGCGCAGTTACACCAATACCGATCAGTTCGATATCCGCATTGACGACCACTTCTCGGATAAAAATAACCTAAGCGTCCGCTATTCCGAGAGCCTGCAGCACAATCCAAGCTTTAGTACGTTTCCCCTCATTTTTAATACCTTTAATGACGCACCGTTTCACAATGGCGTGGTGTCCTGGACCCGCAATCTGACCAACAGCATCGTCAATGAAGCCCACGTGGGCTTTAACCGCATTGTGCTGCACAACGGAGGTGTAGATAAAGGTGGCGGAAATATTGCGCAGGACCTGGGAATTGCCAACGGCAATGATCGCGGGCCCGGGCTGCTCAGCATTCAATTCAACAGCAGTCTTGCACAGAATATCGGCAACGCCAATATCGGCACGCAACAGCTTTTTGCCGACACGACTGCCGAAGGAACTGACGATCTTTCGATTTTGAAGAACAACCACCTCTTCCACCTCGGGGCTCAGCTTCTGCGCGAGGACCTAAATACGTTTTACGCAGGCAATAATGGCCGCACTGGCTTCATAAACTACAACGGGCGCTTCACCGGCAATGGCACAACCTCCAACGGTTTGCCGGAAGCCGATTTCTTTCTCGGGCTTCCCGGTGATCTTGGCCGCGGCCCTAACACCGGTACTTGGGGCCACCGCTCCAGCGTCATTGGTGCTTATTTCCAAGACGACTGGCGCGTCATGCCCGGCCTAACTCTCAACTTGGGGTTACGCTGGCAATATTTTGAGCCCTGGTATGAGAATCAAAATCGCCAAGTCAATTTCGCGCAGATCAGCGGCGCAATTGAATACGCTGGCCAAAACGGCAACAGCCGCGCGCTCTACAATAGCTACTGGCGCGATTGGGAACCCCGCGTGGGATTAGCCTGGACTCCGGGCTGGCTTGGCAAACAGATGGTTATTCGGGGTGCTTACACGGTGTCATCGTTCCTCGAAGGCACAGGCACAAACCTCAGGCTGCCGCTCAACCCGCCGTTTACACAGGAATTTGAGAATATCTACACAAAACTGACGTTCCCCAGCTCAACAACCGACCAAGGACTGGCGGTCCTCGCCTCGCCGGGCAATCCGTTTGCGAACGTCAATATTCGCTTGTGGGACCCCAACGTGCGCCCCTCGAGTGTGCAGCAGTGGAACGTGAGCGCGCAGGAGCAGCTTTCCAGCAGCACGGTTCTGACGCTCGGCTATGTCGGCCAGCATGGCACTCATTTGATGGTGCCCATGCCATATTTCCAGAGGCAACTTTTTACGAACAGCGCGCCCGCAGGTTGCACGCCGGTGCCCAAATCGACTTCGTGCACTCTGCCGAGCCCCTTTCTTTCCGGCAATCCCCAACTTGCTAGCATCGCGCAGATCTCTGGCACCTCCTCCATTGGCCGTCAGGTTTATCACGGCCTCCAAGCCAATATCTTGCGTAGAACCAACCGCGGCCTTGAATACCAAGCCTCGTATACCTGGTCCAAAGGTATGAGCGATGCCATCGGGTATTATGGCGAGGGCGGACAAGCAGCCTCGCAGTCCGCTTATTGGCAGAACTTATACAATCCCCGCGCAGAATGGGGACCGTCGTACTTCGACGCCACCCACGTCTTCACCGCCAACTACGTTTATGAACTGCCCGTGGGACGCGGCAAGCATTTCGGATCCAGCTGGAATTCCGTCACCAATGCCTTCCTCGGGAACTGGCAGACCAGTGGCATCTACAGCTTCCATACCGGCTTCCCGCTCACCGTTCGCGCCACCGATGCTTCGGGTACGAATTCCCGCGGCGCGCGCGCGAATTGCAATGGACCAGCCCGGCAGCTGGGCAGTGTGGGCCCCGCCGCAACTTGGTTTGACATCTCGAGTTACTCAGAACCGCTCGCAGGCACGCTGGGCTCTTGTGGCAACGGCGTTCTGCGCGGGCCAGACCTCAGCGAGTTTGACTTCGGCGTGGGGAAAAAGATTCCAATCAGTGAGGCGAAATGGCTCGAATTCCGCGGTGAGTTCATTAATCTGACCAACACGCCGATTTTTAATTCGCCTACAATGTCTGTTACCAGCCCACTCTTCGGACAAATTCGCAGCTCCCAGGGCGAACGAAACGTGCAGCTGGCGCTGAAACTTTATTTCTGACGCGCATCAACCATTTGCTGGCGTCGAAAACCAGAATCATAGTGGCGACAGCCTCTTTTGCGCTCAGTTAGATCGCCACTGCACGCTCGGAGATGTAACGCTCGAGTTGCGACTCTTGCGGGCCGATGTAGTGGAAGGCCTCAGCCCATTCCAGGCCAAAGCGGCGGCCCAACTCCCTATCGGATAGAACGCCGCGCTGGCTGAGTGAGTCGTAATCCAGCACGATGTTTTTGATGTACGCGCGGTTAGCTGCGTCGTCATCCGGCCCGAGAATCGGAAGGCGCAATTTCTGGCTTGCAAGTCTGGAGCGGAGACGCGCGCCGTTTTCGCCGCAAGGTCCTTGAGTTTTGTTGGCCAGATTGGCTTCCACTTTGCGATCAATCCACGGCGAAATGTCCACAACGCGGTTGGCGATTTGTGGCCCGCGCGCGAAATAATATTTTCCCTTCACAGCATGCGGCTGCAAGCCGGCAGCCATCTGCTCGGGATAATCGAGGTCCATTCCCGCCATCCAGCAAGCGGCTTCCACCACTTGAGCGGTCACGTAATGGTCGGGATTTTCTTCGTAAATTCCCCAAGGATCGTAGCAAACGATGGTATCGATCTTCAGAAAGCGAATGAGATGCACGAGACGTGCGCGCATTTCCACGCGCGAGATTTCGTCCATCTGATGATTGCGATATTCGAGGTTGAAAACCTTTTGCAGGCCAAGGGCTTTGGCAACGTTTTCAGTGTCCCGCTCATTATCCAAAACGCGCTGGCCCGTCGTACCGGATCCGGCCATTTCATCGTTCGTGGTGCGGATCAGATAACCCGTGTATCCTTCGCCGACGAGCTTCGCGACCGTGCCACCCGCGAAAATCGGAATATCATCGGTATGAGGCTGGATCGCGGCGAGTACTTTGCCGGCATGAGGTTTGCCGGAAGCGGCGCGCTCCACAAAAACGCCTTCGGTGAGGGTCGGGGATACGCCTTGTGGCGGAGACCCGGCCCGTTGCGAAATGTTGAAGCCGCGCGTTTTCAGCAACGTACCGCCGACCAGAAATTCACTGACGAAATCTCGACGTTTCATCAAGCCCTCCAAGGCAAGCCGCAGAGCGTGTCTCCAGCATTAAACTTTCGCGTGAGACTGCGCACGAACTCCTGGCATCCGCGACATTCGCAGTAGTCTAATTCTTCAGGAAAAAGTTCTGGATGATATTTTTCGCGATCGCGGAATCGACCAGCTATGGGTCTGTTAACCGTGCGATTGATTTTGTCGTGATGTGGTGATCCAAAACTGGATGGTGCCGGGGCCGGTATTTGCACGATACTTGTAGTTCGCCAAATCATTGTTCCCGAAATGAAAAGGATTTCTTTTCTGTTCGGCCGGAACTCTTCGGTTCGAGATCGTAGGTTTGATTTGTCGATCGGCGAACCATGCTCGTAGAAAACGTGCGCCGCGCCGCAGATGGATTTAACATCTTCCGGCGCTTCCGCATCACGGAGCTGCGGACGGCAGAGTGTCCTAAGCCGCTGCAGCACTTTTGGTCTGGACATGCACAAACACACGTCTCGGAGTGATACAAAAACTGCTGCGAGATCGTGATTATCGGCTGGAATGGGCCAAGAAGATTGGAATAGGGTTCGAGCTTCCGGGCTGTTCCGGTGGCGAAAAGTTGGCCAAAACCCCTTCAATTGGCCAACTCATTCAGTTCCGAAAAGTCGGTTAAGTTCTTTAGAATCTGGTGGACGAGAGGGGATTCGAACCCCCGGCCTCCTCGTTGCGAACAGTGGGGAAAATAAGCTAAGGCAAGGCGCCACAATCAATTAGCTATTTTCATCATGCCCTTAATTGGCAAGTCTGGTGAGTCTGGCAAGTCGGCTTTCTCTTTGTCTTTTCAAAGCAGTTCGGCAGTGAGAAGCCGGATAAAATCGCGCGCGGTACCTGTGCCTGTAACGACGACAAAGTAATTTTCGAGAACCCTCTGAATTGGACAACCCGGAGTTTTGCGCCGAGCGAGCCCTCGACGGAATCCTGAATTGTCGCAAAGGCAACAAGGCGAATTCGGTGTTGGCTTCACCCGCATCAAAAATGAAACGTCGGCTTACCATCCGTGCCGCAAATCTTCGGCCCGAAGCCGACATTTGTTGCAAGCTTGGATGAAGACGTTGAGAGCGAGAATCTCAAACACAAGGAAAGTGATGGAGCTTTGAGGGAGCAATAAGAATTCCTTTGCGTGTCCTCTCGTTCCTTTTCAATGACTTAGTGTTTTTTCGCATTCCTCGTAAGTCCTTGAAATTCCGCTCGTCGTTGTTTTCGATCCCCACTGCCCAGCCAGCCTTCTAGTCCACTCATTGCGCGGCTTCGACCGTGAGTCTCAACCCGATCGCCTTGGTAACGGCTACTAGTGTGGACAGGCGAGGATTGCCGTGGACCGACAATGCTCGGTAAAGACTCTCTCGCTCGATGCCGGCAGCCTTGGCGACTTTGGCAATGCCCTGGGCTTGGGCGAGGTGGCGCAAGGCAATTAGGAGAACGCGGGGCTCGTCTTCATCTTCTAATGCAGCTTTAAGGTACTCGGCGGCAAAATCCGGGTCCTTCCGGAGCCGTCGAACAATGGCCTCGTCGTGCGAGATGCTGGCTTTGCGTTTCATGAGGTTCCGCTCCTTTCTTTGTAATCTTTGAGGTATTCCAACGCCCGTTCAATGTCTGCGGACTGCTTTCGTTTGTCGCCGCCGCAGAGAAGTAATACACATTCCCGGCCGATCATTGCGTAATACACTCGATAGCCCGGTCCCCAATCGATCCGCAGTTCGCACACACCCTGTCGTAGGGGCTTACAGTCGCCAAAGTTCCCGGCGGCAAGCCGGTTGATTCGGGTTGCAATCTTCGCCTGTGCGCGGGCATCCGCCAGTTGCGTCAACCATTCGTCGAAGACATCTTTTCCGGCGCGGTTGAGGTAGTGACGAATCTCAATCACGTTTTTTATTGTAACCTATACATCACAATATGGCAATTCGGCTTTTGTGAAGGTTGCGAATTAGGGTGGACCGCTCTATCTGCAGGCAGGTCAGGGTTGCTCCAGGAACACCACCTCTGGCGATCGAACCGGTCTGGACCTGTGCAGGATGAATCTAGCTGTCAGCGACGCGCATCGTGTCCAGGCGTCCGCGGTTATAGAACAGCTTGTAGCAAAACCAGATCAGCAGAGAGCAGATGAACATACCCATAGCGGCTGCAACAGCGGGCACTGCGCGTGAGCCTTCTGGAGCCCATTCCGTAGCTATAAAAACGATCGTCAAGCAGACCGCATAAGCTATCCCGATTGAACCAATAACCAAGATCGCAACAATCGAGTGGAGATTCAGGCGCTTTGAATCGTTTGTTCCGTAAGAGTGATGACCAACAATGAGGATTGGTTGAAACGAAATCAAGACTACGAGAATCTCTGCCGCAACTCTAATCCCCAGAAGTGGCGTCAACTGCAATCGCCAAGCGAACATGGCTCCATAACCTAGAAAAATTGGCAGCCATGCTGCGTATCGCAACAAATTGATCTTTGCAAGCACGCGCGACATCTCTGTGTAGGAAAGCGGAATGCCAGCGCACGCGGGTCTAACCTTCCCCGAATCCGCGACAAGCCGCATGCCCTCCCAATGTCCCCCGAGTACAGGTAGGGCGAACATGCTAGCAACCACTCCGATAGCGATACCGATCCAAGGTGCGAACAGCCTAGGAAGAAGCAACACGACAACACCAATCGCGGCGACCTTCAATCCACGACGCCATAGAGAACTCCACAGCCCCAGGTGGCCTCCACATAGAAAGTCCGCTGATTTCTTTTCGCGCTCGTTAAGTAAGTGCCCAGCAAGGCCTTCAATCCATCCTGAACAATTCCAGTCTAATCCTCGCAGATGTGCCGGAGTGACCCGGAGATTGTTCGTTGCCTCGTGGCTCGTGCTCTGCCAATCTTCTTCTCTGGTTACACCTATTTCATCATCGTCTCGTTCAACATCTATAGCAGCATTCGATGCGAGTGGGTAGACGGGTTCAACGATAGGGTAGGTTTCGTGCAGGCGGCGTGAGCTCAGAGGTAGAGAAACCAGAAAGAGCAGGATCGGGATTAACAAATACAGACTCCCTGACTCGTGGTTAAGCACACCACGCTCAAAAATGTGTGGAATCCACGCGGTCGGAAGTGGCAGGAGTGCCCTCCATGCCACTGTCACCCACGCTTCGGGAAGGAAAATGGCACCAAACGTAAGCAGATAGAGAGAAAGCCCTATCTTCGTCTTTGGCCACGAGGGAGGTAAGAGTTCTACCACGACAACCAGGCTCACAATCAATAGCCATTGCAACGTGGACGCGATTACTGCGGCAGTCCAGCCAATAGGTCCAAGTCTCGAGATCACTGTCAGATAGCCGAATGCCAAGAACGAGTAGAACCACACCCACAGAGATGATTTGAGAAAGCTCCGCCACGCATAACCAAAGAAATGTTTGTCTGTAACGGGCACGTGCATATAGAACGCCAGGTCACCGGATCGATAGAGTGTATTGGAGAGGGCGTTGGAACGGCCCACGACGGTAGCCGCAGAATACAATGCAAGCAACAACAGCGGAGCTTTCGGGCCACTATGCCGCGCCAAAGCCAACAGGATCACTGCTCCGTAGGATAGGCCTATCAGGCCCAATCGCTTTCGAATCCGGTCTGACACCGAAGGGCACGTCCGCTTGTATTCTCTCCAGAGCTCCTTCGACGCGCAGAGCTTTTCGCGCGCGAGTCTTCTGATCTCTTGAGCGAGCAATTTGTCGGGACTCACTGCTCTTCCTCTCGCAGTTGGCGGAAAACGTCCTCAAGAACACCATCCTTTCCCCCTGGCCGGGCGTGAAGATTTGCCACCGCATCGAATACCCGTAACTTACCTCGATGGATGACGCAAACGCGATCCGAGAATTTTTCTGCCACGTCCAGAATTTGAGTGGAATAAAGTATCGTGCGGCCACGTTCGACGGCCAACCGAGCTTGTCGTTTGAAATATGCGATTCCAACTGGGTCCATGCCTGAGGCAAAGGGTTCATCGAGGAGCCAAAGCTCTGGGTCGGCACTGAGAAGAGTGGCCAGGGCAGCCTTATAAATCTGACCGCGAGAAAGCTGTCCGATTGGTGTATCAATCGCGGGCAGCAGGTCGAGCTCATGAAGATGCTGCGTCACGATCGACGCCGTACTCTCTCCGTCCTTGTTGTAGAGGCCAAGCACCATTGCTATGTGGCGTGCAACGGTCAATTGAGGAAATATGACCGGGAATTCAGGCAGAAAACCAAGCCTCTGGCGCAAGTCGACGCGACCGCGGTTGAATTGTTCGCCATCATAGAAAATGTGTCCACTGTCGGGCGCTGCGATGGCCGAAAGACATCGAAGCAACGTCGTCTTACCCGCCCCGTTAGGACCCAGAATTCCCACGATCTGACCGGCGTGGATTGTCAGGGAAATGTTTTCTAAAGCGCGCAGCGAGCCGAAGCGCTTTGTGAGGGACTCAAGGCCTATCTGCATTTGTTAAGGGGTATCCGAGTTCTGATGTCAACGCAATCTAAAAAACCTCTCGCCTTGCATGACTTTGACGACTGGATTCTAGAGACTCTTCAGTAGCGAGTCCAGTTGGCGTTGGGTCCCAGAACTTAGCAGCAAATTGCATCTACTGAGAACGTTCCTGAGTCTAGACAATTGCTCTGCAGTTGGAGTCGCGAAGCTTCGGTTATATCTGGCAAACCACCGGACAATGTATCTTTGGCTCAACTCCACGCAAGAATCGTCCTGATCGGTCAAGGATTGGATGAGGAATGCGATGCTATCCCACTTGCTGATCCTTGCAAGAAGATAGAGAACACAACGCTTACCATGCAAATAGCGGGAATGATTGTAAACCTCCCATAACCGCTGACCGCCTATGGAATTTGACTTCTTGCTCAGTGCCGCCACAGCCTCCCTCGTGACCTTGGCGCTCGCGTC
>QHYZ01000107.1 GCA_003225295.1 Acidobacteriota bacterium
AAATATACTTGGCCGCCTGTCCGGTCGTGAGTCCTTCGTGCAGCATTACTCACATTTACACACATCCTACTCACCTAGGTCAAGCTCCTTCCCTAGTGATCCGTCGTTCGCACCACTTGCTCCTCTCCTAGGTTTTTCGGCTCTCTGGCGCTCGATCGGCTCCCTTCAGCTGTCTGCATCGAGCTGTTTAGGAGTCGCAGATCTTCCCCAGGTCAAGTTTCATTCCCCCGAAGAGAAAATGCAACAGGGGCGTCTAAAACGGCTCACATCAAAGGGGGTACCAGTCTCTGGGCCAACTAATGATGTCTAGATCTGGTTATCGAAAGAAGGCTTGCTGACGGGTTCCGGTGGGTTCGGGCGACGGACGGGAAAAGTGCTTCGAGGAGCGCCCCACAGCAGTCTCAATAATTTCCTCTTAGGGCGTAACCCACGTCAAAGGGCAGCTTGCCATCCACGCGGAGGACTTTCACCGAACTGTTGATGGAATAGACGTCGATAATTCCCACTGCCCCTGGCGTGGTTTCCACCAGGTGCAGCAGATCTTCGTCGCTGGCCACGATCTTTACTGTCACGTGAGACTCGTTCAGCTTGGCAATCGCGGCCTTGGGGTCGCCGCTGGAGTCGCCGAAAAGCTTCTGCACCGCCACGCGCATCTCGGGAGACTCGGGATTCCTGATAACGAGAGTGAAGCTCTTTCCGTCCGGCCAAGCCTTCTGGATGCCCTTGCACAATTTGCTGAGTTCGGCCAGTGGGATATCCGAGAGCTTACTCCCCATGGACACGACCACCGCCATGTTCTTGACCGCAGCAAGGGTTAAACCGCCAAGCATCGAAGCAATACAAAAAAGGGCCGTGCTGCGCAGCCATTTCCCGCGTACATTCTGCTTCATAACGCCCCAGCTCACTTTCAGGCAGGTTACCCACAGTATGTTCAAGCCTCATTGTCCGGAGCAAGTCCCGGTTTTTCGCCCTGTGCCCAACTGTGCGCCTCCCTTTGTCCTCAATCGGTTAACCCCTTCTTTATCATCACGCACACCTGTCCTACAGGCCAGTATCCCCGCACCCGTACACCGCGCTAGCCTGTCAATCCGGGCTCATTTCTGTTCCCCTTTGGGAAACGGAGACTGTTTGGCATGAAACGATATGCGGCGCGCTCTTTCTTTCTAATCTCACTTTCGCTCTTGGCCGTCGGCGCTCGGGCACAAACTCCCGCCTCGCGCGTCGCGGAAACCGCAAGCCGCGCGGCCAGGCACACCCCGCCGATGGTGTCCAGTGGGCAGCGCCTCTTTGGCGCCATCCCTATCTCCACGCAATCCGGAGAGGCCCGCAAGTTCATCGAACTAGCGTGGGACAAATACGAAAACTCAATGTTTGACGACGCATTAGTGAATGCCCGTCACGCCACGGAAAAGGACCCGCAGTCTGCTCTGAGCCAGGCCCTGCTTTCCTTCGTTGCCCGGCGCGGTATTCCCAACTCAGTGGCGCTGGCGAAAGCCAAATCTCTTCTCCCCCGCACCACAACCGACGAGCAACTTCTTGTTCGCTGGATGACCAGCATTCAAGAGCGCGACCTTCTCCCCGCGATCATGAACATGAACGACCTCCTGAAGCGCTACCCCAAAGACAAGCATGTCCTTTATCTCACTGCGGAATGGTTGTATCTCCAGCAGGACTACGATCGGGCGCGGACCATGATGCAGGCGGCTTTGCAAATCGATCGAAATTTCCCCGCGGTCCTGAACAGACTCGGCTATGTGTATGCTGAAACTGGTGAACCCGCAAACGCAGTCGCCTCCTTGGAACGATACGCGGAAGTGGAACCAGGCTCCCCTAATCCGGAGGACTCGCTGGGCAGGGTTCTGCGAACCACCGGTGATGATCGCGGTTCCCTAGAGCACTTCGGTGCAGCTTTGCAGATCGATCCCACCTATTTCGCCTCCCAGGTCGGACTGGGAGACACGTTGACGCTGATGGGCGACTTCAGCAGCGCACGAAAGGAATACGATCGCGCCTCTCAAATCGCGGAAAATTCGCGCGACGAACTCTACGCCGAATTTCAGAAGGCGCTGGTCTATTTCTGGGAGGGAAACGCTGCCGAGGGCCGCCACGAGCTTGCCGCGCTCTCAGAACGAGCCGCTATCAAAAAAGAACCCAACATGCAATTTGCCATCGCCTTGGGACGCGCCATGCTTGCCGCCAATTCTCCGGACGAAGTCGAGCAACTCGGCACTCTGGCTGTTTTTTTGGAACGGCCCCTGGCCGGCATGAGCGAATCGGACCGCGGGATCGCCCGCGCCACGGTGCTCCGCGAACGTGTGCGAGTGGCCGCACTGAGCGGACTCGCGGACCTCGCCTCCAGCACGATCTCCAAACTCGAAGACCTCGCGGCATCCTCCCGCGATCTTGTCATCGAAAATGCTTATGAATCCGCGCGTGGCTTTGCGCTCTTCCTACAGCGTGACTATCTAGACGCCGCCGACGAACTGGCCGCGGACTCCCATTCGCCGCTGGTGCTCCGGCAGCTGGCCATCACTCAGGAAAAACTGGAAAAGCCCGATGCGGCGCAATCAACTCGCACGCGCCTGCAATACCAGCGAGGAGCAACCGTCGAGTGGTTTCTGGTCACGCACCCAGAGACCGACACATCTCGCTAGCCTTCTCAGAAGGCAATGGAGATTGGCCCACTGGAGATCTCTTGGCCTTGGGACCCCGGTTTAATTTCTTGGCTAGGCCTTTTTCACCAGTCGCGTGATCCACACCAGAATCACCGCGCCAACAAACGCGACGATGATCGAGCCAAGAATGCCTCCGCCTGGCCAAATGCCGAGCATCCCAAACACCCAGCCGCCGACGATGCCGCCGAGGATGCCGAGGACGATGTCAATCACCACGCCGTATCCGCCGCCCCTCATCACTTTTCCGGCGAGCCAGCCGGCGATCAACCCAACCACAATCCAGTAGAACAATCCCATGTTTGCCCCTCGTCTTTCTCCCTGCGAGTGTAGCTCCCCGTGCCGCGCGTCCTTTTTAGAACCTGACTTGCACAATGTCAACGGCGCGGCTTACACTGGCTCACCAGACCCAGCCGCAACGGAGCGTTGATGATTTCTCGCATTCGGTTATTTGCTCTCCTGCTGCTGGCATTCGCTCTGACTAGCGCCGCCTGCTCCAAGACACGGAAAGACGCGGCTTCCACCTCCCTCTCTGGCACGCGTCCTACCATCATCTTCATGACCGACTTTGGCACCTCCAACGATGCCGTAGCCATCTGCAAGGCCGTCATGCTGGGCATCGCCCCGGACGCCCGTATCATGGACCTCACCCACCAGGTGACTCCCTACTCCATCGAGGACGCATCGCGCTTCCTGGAAGCGGTGTCCCCTTACTATCCGGCTGGAGCGGTCTTTGTGGCGGTGGTCGACCCCGGAGTCGGTACGTCACGCAAGCCGATGGTGGTCAAGTCAAAAAAGGGTCAGTATTTTGTTCTTCCGGACAATGGCCTGGTCACGCCGGTAATTGATCGCGACGGTCTGGATTCCGCGCGCGAGATCACCAATCCAAACTGGATGATTCAATCTGCGATTTCTTCCACTTTTCACGGCCGCGACATCTTTTCTCCAGCTGGCGCACACCTCGCCGCCGGATGGGATTTCAATCTCGTCGGCCCCGAGATCCCGCAACTCGTCCGACTTACTCCGAGAACTTCCACGCTCACCGACAAAGGCATCTCCGGCGACATCATCGCGCTCGACGATCCCTTCGGCTCTCTGGTCACCGACATTCCTGGCGACGAATTCAAGAAGCTCGGCTACAACCTGGGCGACAAACTCCGGATCGAAATCAATAAGAAATCGGTGAGTCTGCCTTATGTGAAAACTTTCATGGATGCGCCCGTCGGCGATGCGCTTCTGTTCATCGATTCTCGCGACCGCGTCAGCATTGCCGTCAACCAGGGCAACTACTCCAAGAAGTTCAACGTCGAGCCTCCCGGTGCCATCTTCATTCCGCGCAAAGGCGCCCCGCTCAAAGAAAAGTAAATCGGCTCTCACCTTGAAGTGAACCAGGTTCGCCTCAGGATCTTAACCTGCACTTTGTGCTGCGGAGCCTCCTGGGGTGATTCTCCGTCCAGCCACGATTGCTCCTTTCGTCTCAATCATGCAATCTTGCCGAGAACGCCCACAAGCTCTCTGCTATCCTGCCACCATGGAAAACCGTTCCTTCGGCGACGTCGGTGGCACTCCCGGCGGCCTGGGCCATTTCCTGATCGGCATCATCATGAGTAGCCTGGGGGGCTACTTCCTGGCCAATCAGGTCAGCGTGGTCGGTTCCTTTTGGAGCTTTTTCGGCGCGAACACTTTCGGCATCACCCTGATCCCTATGCTTTTCGGCGTGGGTCTGCTGTTCTGGAACGGTCGCAGCACAGCCGGCTGGGTTCTCACTCTTCTAGGTTCGCTCTTCATCTTCGCGGGCGTGCTCGCCAACATGCACATCTATTTTCGCCCCACTAGTCTTTTCAACACCCTCATCATGCTGGTCCTCCTTGTCGGCGGACTTGGCCTCATCGCCCGCTCGCTGCGCGCGCATCCTCCTTCCTGACGTTCCACTGTTGATACCCGTCTCCAGGTGCCAGATTTTAGGGAACTTCTCCTACCATCTGTCGTATCACCCTCTCAGATCGTCCGGTGAAGGTACCTGTTGATCAGGCACGATCAGGGTGGTGGAGCCCGATGGAATCCTTCAAAAGCCAACTCCAGCAGGTCCTGCGAAGACTCGGTCTTGCCCCGATGTTCACGGCCATCACCATCGTCACGCTGGCCGCTGGCGTGGGGGCCAACACCGTTGTTTTCAGCGTCCTCGAAGGTGTCCTGCTCAAGCCCCTGCCCTATCCCAAACCCGACGAACTAGTAGGTGTGTGGCTTACCGCACCCGGCATCCAGCTCAAGGACGCCGAATTGTCCCCCTCCGACTACTTCATCTACCGCGAACAAAACCGCACCCTGCAGGATATTGGCCTGTATCAAGGCGACTCGGTGAGTGTGACCGGTGTTGCCGAACCCGAGCAGGTCCCCGCCTTGCGCGTCACGGACGGCACTCTCCCTCTCCTCGGCATTCCTCCGCTGCTCGGTCGCGGCTTCAGCAAACAAGATGATTCGCCGGGCGCTCCCGAAACCGTCATGCTTACTTACGGTTATTGGCGTCGCAAGTTTGGCGGCGACTCCTCCGTGATCGGCCGCAACATCATCGTGGATGGCAAGAGCCGCCAAATTATTGGCGTTTTGCCGCAGCGCTTTCATTTCCTCGATGACGATGATCCCGCCGTGATTACCCCGTTCCAGTTTGACCGCAACAAGATTCACCTCGGCAATTTCAGCTACGACGGTCTCGCCAGACTCAGGCCCGGCGTCACCCTCGAGCAGGTCAACGCCGACGTTGCTCGCATGCTTCCGATTGTTATGACTTCCTTTCCCGCTCCGCCAGGTTTCGGCCTCAAGCTCTTTGAAGACGCGCACATCGGCCCCAACGTCCGCCCTCTGAAGCGCGACGTCGTCGGCGACGTGGGCCGCGTGCTCTGGGTTCTCATGGGCTCGATTGGTATGGTCCTTCTGATCGCCTGCGCCAATGTCGCCAATCTGCTGCTCGTCCGCGTCGAGGGCCGCCGTCAGGAACTGGCCGTGCGCGCCGCCTTGGGTGCCGGCCGCGGACGCATCGCTGCCGATCTTCTGCTCGAAAGTGTCATTCTCGGATTGCTGGGCAGCGCCGTCGGTTTGGGTCTCGCCTACACCGCTCTGCGCATTCTTGCCGCTGTCGCTCCAGCGGGGCTTCCTCGCGTCCGTGAAATCGGCATTGATGGATCGGTTCTGCTCTTCACGCTCGTGATTTCCCTCTTTGCCAGCATGCTGTTTGGTTCCATTCCCATCATCAAGTACGCCGGAGTGCGTCTCAGCACCGGCATCCGCCAGGGCGGACGCGCTCTCAGCCAGAGCAAGGAGCAACACCGCGCGCGCAGCGTCCTCGTCGTGGTCCAAGTCGCCCTCGCGCTCGTCTTGTTGATCTGCTCCGGCTTGATGATTCGGACCTTCCGCGCCCTCACCAACGTCAACCCCGGGTTCGCCGAGCCCGCCGCGTTGCAAACTTTCCGCATCTCGATTCTTAAGTCACAGGCGAAAGGAGACGAACAGGTTGTCCGCAGGCAAGAGGAGATCTCGCATAGGCTCGCCGCGATTCCGGGGGTATCTTCTGTCGGAATCAGCTCCAAAATCCCAATGACCGGCGGAGGCTGGCACGATCCCATCTTCATCGAGGACCGTACTTACGCCGAAGGCCAGCTCCCGCCGCTCCGCGGCTTCAAATTCATTTCGCCCGAATACCTAGGCGTTCTTGGCACACCGCTGGTGGCCGGCCGTGGAATCACCTGGAACGACACCTACAGGAAAATCCCTGTCGCCATGGTGTCTGAAAGTCTGGCTCGTGAGTATTGGCCCGATCCCTCCGGCGCGCTCGGCAAACGCATCCGTGTCGGCTCTAAGGACGACTGGCGGGAAATCATCGGTGTGGTTGGTGACGTTTACGATGAAGGGGTCAGCAAACCAGCCACTACGTCTGTCTATTGGCCCCTCATGATGGATCACTTCGAGAGCGATGAGTCCATGTCCATGCGCGACGTAGCGTTCGTCCTTCGCAGCACGCGCACCGGCTCGGAGAGTTTCTTGAACGAGGTCCGGCAAGCGGTCTGGTCCATCAATCCGAATCTTCCACTTGCCGACGTCCACACTCTGGACTTCTATTACAAGCGCTCTACGGCCCGGACTTCCTTCACCCTGATCATGCTCGGTGTTGCCGGCAGCATGGCGTTGTTGCTCGGGGTCGTCGGCATCTATGGCGTGATCGCCTATTCCGTCTCCCAGCGCACCCGCGAGATCGGCATTCGCATGGCCCTCGGCGCCCAGCACCAAACGCTTACCAGCATGTTCGTCCGCCACGGCCTGGCGCTGACGGGCATAGGTGTCGGCTGCGGACTTGCCGTGGCCGTCGTCGTGATGCGTCTAATGTCGTCCCTGCTTTTCAAAGTGAGTCCCGTCGACCCGGTTGCCTATGGTGCTGCCTCCTTCGGCCTGGTAGCCACCGCATTCCTGGCCAGCTACCTGCCTTCGCGCCGCGCCTCCGTGGTCGATCCCGTGGAGGCCCTCCGCGCCGAGTAACCATTAGCCCGCATCTCTTTTAACCGTGGCAAGCCATGGAGTCGCCTCGCCGGCTGTGGCCATGGCTCACGCTGATTGCCTGGTCTAGGCATTGCAGGTGTGTTTCGATTAAGGGCTTGGCCACAAAAATTCGAGACACACTTGAGGCCAATATCTAGTACCCTCGTCTTCGTTCTTGCCAGCCCGAGGGGCGACTAGAAGGCTAGAAGTGCCGCTGGCTCCTGCGACCAAACCTACCTGAGGGCTAGCTTGGTGGCACGGCCAATGCTGGCTGTGCTCTTTGATCTCTTCCGAATCATCAACCTGTCGGTGCCTCGAAGAAGGATCAACATCCATTCTCTTTTTCTCTGGCTGAGTGAATTACCGCCAAAGAGTTGCATTTCCCTGGGATCGGACCAACAATACAGTGGAACTCTCCACCTGCGAGGTCCCGCCATGCCCGAAGCCGTGATTGTCTCCGCCGTCCGCACTCCCGTTGGCCGTGCCTACAAAGGCTCGTTGCGCGCCACCCGTCCTGACGATCTCGCCGCCCTTTCCATCAAGCAAGCACTTGCCCGTGTTCCCGGCCTTGAGGCAAAAGAAATTGACGACGTGATTCTGGGCTGCGCTATGCCCGAAGGCGAACAGGGCATGAACGTCGCACGCATCGCCGCACTCCGCGCCGGCCTCCCCGTTGAAACCAGCGCGATGACCATCAACCGCTTCTGCTCTTCCGGTTTGCAAGCCATCGCCCTGGCCGCCGAACGCATCCGGGCCGGCTCCGCCGAAGTCATCGTCGCCGGCGGCACCGAATCCATGTCCATGGTGCCCATGGGCGGCAACAAGATTTCGCCCAATCCGTGGCTCGTCGACAACTATCCCGACGCTTACATCAACATGGGCTTGGGCACGGAAAACATCGCGCGCAAATTCGGCATCACCCGCGAGCAGGCCGACCAGTTCTCCGCCGAATCCCACCGGAAAGCTCTCGCCGCCATGGCCGCCGGAAATTTCAAGGACGAAACAATCCCCGTGGAAGTAAAAATCACCTCGCTCCCGAACGGCAACGGCTCTTCTTCCGGCGCCGGCGTGCCCCATGCTTCGCGCGGTGTTGGCGCGGGTGGGACGGTGAAGCCCACAACACAAACGTTCACATTTTCAACCGACGAACTGCCCCGTGCCGACACGAACCTAGAGGTCCTCGCGAAATTGAAGCCCGCATTCCAACTGAAAGGAACGGTCACGGCGGGAAATAGCTCCCCCATGAGTGATGGAGCGGCGGCAACCGTCCTGATGAGCGATGCTCGCGCAAGATCTCTTGGACTGAAACCGCTGGCGCGATTCGTCGCCTTTGCCACGGCCGGCGTGCTACCCGAAGAGTTCGGCATCGGTCCCGTTCAAGCCATCCCCAAAGCGCTGAAGCTCGCAGGTCTCTCGCTCAGCGACATCGCCGTGATCGAGCTCAACGAAGCTTTCGCTGCACAATCGCTCGCTGTGATTCAGCAAGCCGGCCTCGACGCCTCGCGCGTCAATCCCAATGGCGGCGCCATCGCCCTCGGCCACCCGCTCGGCTGCACCGGCGCAAAACTGACCGCTACCATTCTTCGCGAACTCCGGCGCAAAAATGCCCGCTACGGCATGGTCACCATGTGCATTGGCGGTGGCATGGGCGCCGCCGGCATCTTCGAGCGTCTGTAGCACAGGTTTTAGTCCATGTCTGGCGGGCGAAAAGTTTGTCCTGTTTTTGTGGCGCCGGCATATTTGCGGGCTTTGTCGGCCAGCCCGGAACGCAGCTGGCTTTGATGGTATGGCCCGCAGGCTTCGTCTTTGTAGCGGCGAGTTTATCTCGCCATCTTGCTTTTGGCAGTGGGTTTGCTTCCGACGGAGGTCAGAGATGAGGCCGCTTCTTTGTTCGTTCCTGCTTCTTTTCGCATTTTCTCTCAGCACCAAGGCGCCGGTTGCTGTTCCCATCCCGAAGGAGCCGCATCATCATCTGGTACTGGAAAACTCCTACGTCCGCGTATTCCGCGTGAGTGTTCCCGCGCACGATGCCACACTTCTCCATCAGCACGATGTGCCCTATGTCTACGTGGCGCTCGGCCCCGGCGACGTCATCAACGCTGTCGCCGGCAAACCGGAAGCCCGCATGGTAATGACGGACGGGCAAGTCGGCTACTCCGATGGCGGCTTCGCCCATGTCGCCCGTACCGACTCCGGCCTGATCTTGAACAATATCATCATCGAATTGCTAAAGCCTCAGGGCCGACCCCGCAATCTTTGCGCGCAAATCGTCCCAGGCGCTGAAGCCGCTCCTTGCGGGATAACGCTTGCGGACAAACAAAAGAGTTATTTCATCGAGCCGCAGTTTGAAACTGCGGAAATGATCGTGGATCAAATCCAGATTGGTCCGAAAGCAGGGAAGCTCGGAACGATTCCACAGACAGAATCCCTGCTCGTGGCACTGAACGAATCTGAAATCCAAATCGATGTGGAAGGCCAGCCCACAAGAACCCTGAGCCCGGGAGAAGTGATTTGGCTTCAGGCCGGCTCGCTCGAAACGCTATCGATTCCGGGGAAAAAATCTGCCCGCTATCTTCAACTCAGTTTCAAGGACAGTGGCGCAAGCGCAAGACCGTAAGTAGCGACAGCGGTTATGGGTTCCACGCGCACGAGCAACGTTTCACGCGCATCTTTCATGGTCATGCACTCTCGGCTCTCGATGTTCACCGTTTCCGAAGGCCTACGCTTTGTCGGCTCTTTCCCTGGCGTCTGCGGTCATGACTGACAATCGAAGTGGCCCACGGGCCCCTCCAGAATGAAACGCGTTGATCAGCGAATTCCCGCCCGAGCTTGCCAGTTCACTTCTTCGCCTTCCACAGCCCCACCGTATTGCCTTCCGGATCTTGCATCCACGCGAATGTTGCGGTGGGAATCTCCACCGGAGGAACGAGCATCTTTCCGCCGAGTGATTTTGCTTTTTCCAGATAAGCGCCTACGTCGTCCACGCCCACATAGAAAATCGTGTAGTGATGCGGCTCATGCCCCAAGCGCGGTGATGTGGCCGGTGATGCCGCCGGCTTCCGCCGCGATCATTGCGGCAGGCCCCATCGCGTCGACCTTCCAATCGAAGAGTTGCTTTTAAAATTCCTGCGTCTTTCGACTGTCCTTGCATCCAATTTCGAAATGCACCACCGGGCGTCCCATGCGTCCTCCTGTGTTAGGTCAACACGTCTTGCAAATGTGGCGGCCATTCTATCTCGAATTTCTCGATCTGCTCTTGTGAAACGCCAAAGGCCGAGAGCCACACTTGAACGTCGATTTTTTTCCCGCGCACCTTTGATGGTGACTCCGCAAAGCGCGCCGTTGAGCTCGCGCAGGCTGACGCAAAATCCGCGTAGCGCGCGCACGAACTCTAACGCGTCCGGAATAATTTTCCGCGCCCGCCGCTTCCAGCGCGAGTCGCACTGAGGCTGCAGCCGGGAGTTCGCATCGATGGCAAAAATTCCGCCGGCTTCGAGGAGACGCGCACAGGTCTCGGCGCGAGAGACTCACTTTATGCCGCGGCCAAGCAAACTCGGCGGAGAGCGGCGCGATGCTGATCGAGCGCCCACAGCAAACCGAGCAGCATAAACCCCCAGCGGCAATCGGCCGACGCAGTGGACTTCGAGTTCAGGTGGCCTTACAAGAAAAGAAAGGAACCATAATTAGTCGGCGGCGTAGCGGCGGAAGAAGGAATCGGGCTTCCAGCGGGGACGCGCGGCGATGTTGGCGGTGTCGAGGAGCAGGCGACGCGTAAATTCCTCGTAGCTTGCCGCAGTCTGGAGATCGACGGGCTGGTTCACATCGTCGGATGGAGCGTGATAGCGGTTGGTGAGCCAGTCCTTGAAGATTTTTTGCTCGGGCGTGCCGAGCTCGAAGCCCACGTCGACTTTGACGGCGGGAACGCCCTTCTTGATGAAGCTGTACTGATCGCTGCGGATGAACGCGTTGCGCAGCAGTTCGGGATCGGGGATGGGTTTCAGGCCCATGGACTGCGCAATGGCAGCGGCGCGCGTGCCGAGGTCGGATTCCTCGATGCCTTCAATCTTGAGGATCTTCAGCGGGACGATGGGCAAAAACATGTCCACGTTGATGTCGGCGACGATGGACTTCGGCGCGACGGTGGGATGGGCGGCGAAGTACTTGGAACCGAGAAGACCTTTTTCTTCGGCGGTGACCAGGAGGAAGAGGATCGAGCGCTGAAGTTTTTCAGGATGAGCCTTGAGGCTCGCGGCGATGTCCATCACGAGAGCACTGCCGGAGCCGTCGTCCATGGCGCCATTGTAGATGCGGTCGCCGTTGATGGGCGCGCCGATGCCGACATGGTCGATGTGCGCGGAGAGGACGATGAATTCGTTCTTGAGGGCGGGATCGGAGCCGGTGAGTTTGGCAACGATATTGGAGGATTCTAGCGTTCTGGTGAGGATGACGGCGTTCGCTTGGAGCGAAACGGCCAAGTCGAAGCGCGGAAGGGGTTTGCGATCTTTGCCCAGGGCAGCGATCTCGGCAAAGGTGTGGCCGGAGCCTGTGAACAGCGGTTCGGCGGAAGCGGGGTTGCAGGCCACCCCCAATTCAAGGCCGGGAGTTTCATTGAACTCGGGATCGGCGAGATCCATAGAGGGGTGATTGCGGTTGACGGAGATGCGGGACCAGGGAATGTCCATGGAGGCGGGATTGAAAATGGAAATGATGCCGATAGCGCCAGCTGCGTGCAGGAATCTCCAGCGCTCTCCGGCGGTTTGATAGTGTGAGGCAAGGGCCGTGGGGATGTCCGAAGGAGAGCCGGCGAGATAGACAGCGATTTTTCCTTTCAGGTCGAGGCCGGCGAGTTCATCGAGATTTTTTTCCGGGATTTGCAGGCCGTAGCCGACAAAGACCAGAGGCGCGGTGAGCGTGGCGGAAGTGTGCGTGGCGCGTGTATTGATGTACGCGTCGTCGGCAAAAGAGAGAGATTTGGATTGGCCGCCCGCAACCAGGGCCAAGGAGGATTTGGCTTCGTCGACCTGATATTGATTGAAATGCACGGGCTGGTAGAAACCATTACTGCCGGCAGGCTGGAGATTGGCCTTTTGGAGTTGCTCGACGGCATAGGCCTGAGCTTTCTGAAGACCTTCGCTGCCGGTGTCGCGGCCTTCGAGGGAATCATCGGCGAGGAATTTGACGTGCGACCACCAGGAGTGGCCATCGAAGTGGGAAGCGGGTGGCGTCTGCTGGGCTGGGGAATTGACAGCAGAGGCGAGGAAAAGAATCCAAGACAGAGTCTTGCGCATGAGTTTCTCCGCTAGCGAAATTAGAGGCTAGAGGATAACAGGGGCGACGGCGAAGAGTCACGCGGGGCGCGGCCTCCGGACGGCTAGACCTCACGGTGCGGAGACCATCGGCAGCTCAATGAAACTTGCTTGGCCGGGCGCATGGTAGATGCGCTGAGTGGCTTGGCGATAGTCACCAGGCTTGGCCCAGAAAATGTTGGCAACGAACGTCTGGGGATTGCGGTCGTAGAGCGGAAACCAGGCGGACTGGATGTGGACCATGATGCGGTGGCCGGGGAGGAAGACATGATTTGCGTTGGGAAGCGCGAAGCGATAAAGGAGCGGCTTGTCGGAGGCAATGGCCTTGGGCGTCTCAAAACTCTCGCGGTAGCGGCCGCGGAAGATTGGCGACGGGTGGCCCGCTGATCTTCACGGGTGCGTCCAGGACAGCGGAGACGAACACGACTACGTCCGGGCGGCCGGACGCTTCCCGCTGGTCGTCCACGAGCCACTGGGACCAGGTCAAGCCGTTGGAGTAGCCCATGGGTTGGCTAGGACGTGGGCGGAAGGGCACGGGCTTGGCGGGGTCGGAGACGTATTCGTCGAAGGCAGGATCACTTGGCGCCGGTGCAACATAGCTGAGCTTCAAACCAGCGTTGAGATAGAGAGGCGTGGGTCGCACGGTGCAGCCGCTGGCGCAGCCTGAAGGCCAAGCGGGCAGACGCCGCCATTTGTTCGTCCCGGTTTCATAGGCAGAGACGGGCGGGAGGTCCGCCTGGGGGGCGCCGTCCTTGAGGTATTGGTCAAGGAAGGGCCGTAGGATCTCTCGCAGAAAGTAGAGTGAGGTATTGCTGTTGAACTTCAAGGCGCCGAGCGTGCTGCCGTCATCGATCTCCTGGCCGTGATGCCAAGGCCCCAGGACCAGAAAGACCTTGTGGTTGTCCGTGTCTTTCGGTTTGATCGCTTTGTAGACGGCCATCGCGCCATAGATGTCCTCCTGATCCCAGAGGCTGTGCACCAGCATCACCGGCACTTTTAGGGGTTGCGCCGCCAACACACGGTCCACCGCCTGTTCGCGCCAAAAGGCGTCGTAGCTGGGATGTTCGAGAATTTTCCGCCAGAAGCCGACCTGTTCGAGGCCATGACGACGGCCCAGCTCACCAGCCGAGCCGGCCTGCATGAATTCGTCGTAATCGTCAAAGTGGCTGGTCCACCATTTGGCCTTGTTGTCGCGACTGGCCTCCTGTTCGTAGATGTAGGCCATATTCTGTTGTCGAAACGCTCCGTAGTGGAACCAATCGTCGCCCATCCACCCGTCGACCATGGGGTTCATCGGCACGGACACTTTGAGGGCCGGATGCGGATTGACGAGGGCCATCAACGGAGTGAACCCATCGTAAGAAATCCCCAGGATGCCGACCTTGCCGTTGGTTTCCGGGATGTTTTTCACCAGCCAGTCGATAGTGTCGTAGGTGTCCGTGGCGTGGTCGACCAGTGTGGGGTTCAACGGCCCGCGCAGCGGCCGGTTCATCACATAGTCGCCCTCCGAATCGTACTTGCCGCGCACATCCTGGACGACCCGAATGTAACCGCCTTCGACGATGACCTCAGTGGCGTTGTCATAGCCGCTCAAGATCGGGCCGAGGTGGGAGCTGCGCGCGTGGGAGGTGAGATCGGTGGCGTCGTAGGGTGTGCGGGTCAGCAGGATCGGCGCGTTTTTGGCTCCTTTGGGGACGAGGATGACGGTGTGCAGCTTTACGCCGTCGCGCATGGGGATCATCACCTCGCGCCGCAGGTAATCGAAGCTATCGGTGACGGGATTCAATTTGGCGGGCGTTTCGTTGGGCAAGGTGGCGGGAGCGGATGGCGGCGGAGCCTGGGCGGCGATGAGTTTGGGGAACAAGAGGACGCCCAGCACGGGCGCGAGCGACAGCAGAGCACGAATCTGATCGATCAGCCTCATAGGAATTCCTCAGTGGTGCGTAAGATGGCGTTGGATTATATCCTTGGTTTGCCACCGCGCACCACCTGCAGAGACTAGGGGCGGTGTCGCACCGTGAGTGAAAACCGATTCGACACCGGCAACTTAACGATGTTTACTGCATCATTTTGCGGGCGTAAGATGGGTTGGAAGGGTCAGGGCGTCCCACTTTAAGCCAAGGTCTGACCAAATCCCATTTATTGCAAGCGTCCCCCGCTAGGAGCGACCAAGATGGCCACCGCTACCCTCACCAAGCCTGCCGCAAAGGGAGGCAGCTTTCTCCTGGAATCGCCGCAACCGGGCGACATCTTTACGCCCGCGGACCTGACGGACGATCAGAAGCTGATCGGGCAGACGGCTGAGGAATTTGTCCTGAAGGAAGTTTTTCCTTTCATCAAAGAACTCGAAAATAAGAAGGCCGGATTGATGGCCGAGCTGGTGAAAAAAGGCGGCGAAGTCGGCTTGATGGGTGGCGGTGTTCCCGAGGAATATGGCGGCGCGGGTCTGGACAAGATTTCCACCACCGTTCTCACCGAAAAACTCTCCATCTACGGCGGGTTCGCGGTGACGCACGGCGCGCATGCGGGCATTGGGACATTGCCGATCGTGTATTTTGGCACCGAAGCGCAGAAGAAAAAATATTTGCCGAAGCTGGCCACCGGCGAGTGGATCGGCGCGTACTGCTTATCGGAGCCGCAAGCGGGGTCGGACGCGCAGAACTCGCTGACACGGGCGGAACTCAACGCCCAGGGAACGCACTATATCCTCAACGGACAAAAGATGTGGATCACCAATGGCGGCTTCGCCGACGTTTACCTTGTGTTTGCGAAGATAGACGGTGAAAAATTCACCGCCTTCATCGTCGAACGCACCTTTCCAGGATTCAAGCCCGGAAATGAAGAACACAAGATGGGCATCCATGGGAGCTCGACGACTCCGATTTTCCTGGAAAACTGCATGGTTCCTAAAGAGAACTTGTTACATGAGATCGGCCGCGGGCACATCGTGGCTTTCAATATCCTGAATGCCGGGCGATTTACGCTAGGCGCTTCTTGCGTTGGCGGATCAAAGCATGTGCTGATGACTTCTTCAAAATATGCGAAGGAGCGCAAAGCGTTTGGAAAACAGATCGGCGATTTCGGCCTGATGAAAGAAAAACTGGCGGAGATGGCCATACAGATTTTCGCGGTGGAATCGATGGTATACCGCTCGGCAGGAAACATCGAGGCGGCCATGGCGGCGGCTTCGGGCTCTGGAGATAAGATTCAGAACACCATGAAAGTTCTGGAGGAATATGCCATCGAGAGCTCCATCGCCAAGGTCTACGGCAGCGAGATGCTGGATTTTGTCGTGGACGAAGCGGTGCAAATCTTCGGCGGCTACGGATTCCACGAAGATTATCCCGTTTGCCGCGCGTACCGCGACTCGCGCATCAACCGCATCTTTGAAGGCACCAACGAAATCAACCGCATGCTCATTATCCAAATGCTGATGAAGCGCGCGATGGGTGGGCAGCTCCCGCTAATTCCCGCGGCCATGAAGCTGGCGGATGAAATCCTCGCCGGACCTTCCTTCGAGGAGGCCCCGGAAGGCGTTCTCGCGGGCGAAGCCCGCGTCGTCGCCAACTCCAAGAAAATGTTTCTGCAAGCGGCCGGAGGCGCGGTCCAGAAATTTCGCGAAAAGCTGGCCGACGAGCAGGAACTGATCGGCGCGCTTTCGAACGTGGTCATGGAAATCTACGCGATGGAATCCTGCATGCTGCGCGCGCAAAAAGCTGCAGCGACCAAGGGTGAGCCGGCATCGCAAAATATGATCGATTCTGCGCGCGTATTCATCAACGACGCCGCCGAGCGCGTTGAGCACGAAGCCAAGCGCGCCATCGCCGCTATCCACGAAGGCGATATGCTCACCACCCAGATGGCCGTCCTAAAGCGTTTCGCGAAGCGCGCTCCGGTGGACACCATCGCTCTGCGCCGCCGTGTGGCCGCTGCGATACAGTCTCAGGATCGTTACCCCTTAGAGGGCCGCTAAGCGGGCCGGTTGACTGCTCGCCTTCTCATAAAGAACCATGCACTAAGGCTGCCGAATGGCTTCGGTTTCTCCGGGGACATTTCCCATCTTGGAACTTCCCTGTTTAAGTCTTCGCTCTCCTTCCTGAAGCTGCCCTAGACTGAGGACATAGAACCACTCGGCAGACCCTCGAAGGAGCCTCTGAGGATGTTCCGCAAGGTGATGGTATTGGCATGTGTCGTTGTCGGCTTTCACATTGTGGGCATGCTGACGCTCGGCACATCTACTGCGGCGGGCGTGCTCGGCAATTCACTTCAAATTTTTTCCAGCGGCCTTGCGGCGGCGGCTTGTTTTAGCGCGTCGCGCCGGGGGTGGGGCCTGAGCCGTCCGTTCTGGTTGCTGGCCGGCTGTGGCATGGCCACTTGGGGCATAGCAGATATCGGCTGGATGTACTACGAGAACTGGTTGCACCTGGTGGTGCCGAACTACTCTGTCGTGCGCATCCTCTTCGACGTTCAGGGAATCTTCTTCGCCATCGCGCTATTCCTCGATCAAGAAAGAGACTCGCCAAGTTTCGATCTGGAGACACGGCTGGATTCGCTACAGATCGCTATCGTTTTCTTGTCCGTTTTCTTGGGTCTTAATTACGTGCAACTGCTTCGTGGCGACTCGGTTACGGCCGGTGACCCGCTGCCGACCTGGATATTTGACGAGATCAATATCGCGCTGGCGGCAACCGCGGTAATTCGGATGTTGAGCGCGCCAACGCGGCGGCTGCGCAAGCTGTATGGAGGATTGGCATTCTTTCTGGTGATCTATACAGTTTGCTCCGGAATCGCCGATTACTTACAAGCTGTCCGTCACGTTCCAACGGGCACACCCTATGACCTTTATTGGACGGCGCCGTTCCTGCTAGGAGCGTTCTGGGCTGCGGGCTGGAAGGAACCGGAGGAGCAGGGGGCCATTGCCCCGCATGCCAAGAAAAATCTCGCCCGGCTGGCCGCCAAAAACGTATCGCTGGCACTACCGCCCCTAATTGTTGTCGCCCTGGTCGTACAACTCGGGCCAGAATGGCGTCGCACCGGCTTCGCGCTCCTGGCGCTGTCCATCGTGTGCTTCGCGACGCGACTGGGGCTTAGCGAATACCGTCAATCGGATAGCGCGGAGATCGCGCGGCGAAATACGTTGGCGATGGACTCGGCCATTAACGGGATGGCCATTCTCGATGCCGGAGGGAAATACATATATGTCAACTCGACCTACGCGCGGATGATCGGGAATACCAATCGCGAAGCAATGCTGGGCAAGTCATGGCGAGAGGCTTCCGGCCCCGGGGATACCGCCCCGGTAGAGTCGGAGGTTCAGGAAGCCTTGAAGAAACATGGCAGGTGGTTCGGGCCGCTGACCGTGCATCACAGCGACGGAACGGAGGTCCCGACGGAAATGGCCGTTACCACCCTGCCCGATGGCGGCAGGATTTGCGTGACCCGCGACATCACCGAACGGGTGAGCGCCCAGCGTGCCCGCGCCGAAACGGAAATCAAATACCGCATGCTGGTCGAGCAGGTCGCCGCCATTAGCTACATCGCGGAACTCGGCATCCATGGCCAATGGTTCTACGTCAGCCCCCAAATCGAAACGATGTTTGGCTATTCCACGGAAGAATGGCTTTCGAACTCGAGAGATTGGATAAGCCACGTCTCCATCGAAGATCATCCCATCATTCATGCCGCGGAGGAAGCCAGCGCGCGCGGCGAGCCATTCCAGGCCGAGTACCGCGTTACGCGCAAGGACGGGCAGATCATGTGGGTCAGTGATACGGCCGTCGTGGTGCGCGGCAGCGACCGTCATCCCGTTATGGAAGGCCTGATCGTCGATATCACCGACCGGAAAATGCTCGAAAACCAATTACTGCAGGCGCGCAAGATGGAGGCCGTGGGTCGACTGGCAGGAGGTGTCGCACACGATTTCAATAATCTTCTGACGATCATCAAGGGTTACATCGAAATGGCCATGAACCGCTGCCCGGACCGGCCGGAGTTGCGCGGCCACATCCGGCGCATCGAAGAAGCTGCTGATCGCGCGGTCGCGCTGGTTCGGCAGTTGCTGGCCTTCAGCCGCAAGCAGGTTCTGCGGCCAAAAATCCTTGATCTCAACGCCATCGTGATGAATCTCGACCAGCTGCTGCGGCGATTAATGAGCGAAAACATCGAGATGAAAACATTTGTGTCGAAAGACGTCGGAGCGATCAAAGCAGATCCCGGTCAGATCGAGCAGGTAGTCATGAATTTGGTCGTGAATGCACGTGATGCCTTGCCGAGCGGCGGCCGGATCCTGATTGAAACGAGCAACGTCGATCTCGATTCGACGTATACCCGCGACCTTGCGGTTGTCCGTCCGGGACCCTATGTCCTGCTGGCGGTAACGGATACTGGCATCGGCATGACGGCCGACACGGTCGCCCACATTTTCGAGCCTTTCTACACTACCAAGGAGAGCGGCCAGGGCACCGGACTTGGTCTATCAACCGTGTACGGCATCGTGAAGCAGAGCGGCGGCTACATCTGGGTGTATAGCGAGCTGGGAAAAGGCACGACCTTCAAGGTTTATTTGCCGCGCGTCAAGGATGCCGTCGAGGTGTCGGTGGCGGAAACGCCCGCATCCACGACGCACAAGGGTTATGAAACCATCCTGCTTGTGGAAGACGAACCCGCGGTTCGCGAACTGACGCAGATAGTTCTCACCGCGCGAGGGTACAAGGTGATCGAAGCACTTTCGCCGGAAGACGCGGTGCGCTTGGCCGTAAACAAAGGCGCCGAAATCCATCTGCTCTTGACGGACGTGGTGATGCCGGGAATCAGCGGACGCGAACTGGCCAAGCGGCTCACGGGGCTTTACCCCAATCTGCGAGTGCTGTATATGTCCGGCTACACGTACAACGTGATCGCGCAAGACGGGACACTTGAGGAAGGAATCTCCTTCCTCCAAAAGCCTTTTACGCCGCACGTGCTCGCGCAAAGAGTCCGCGAGGTGCTGGACCGCCCCGTTTCCGTAAAATCATAAGGCGTATCAGGCTGGCACTAGCGTGTTTCTGCTAGAGAAACGGTCTTGCCCGTGGCTGCGGACTGTCTGGCCGCATCGAGTATTTCCGTCACAATCACATTCGTCTCGAGAGAAGATTGTCCGTCCGGTTTCAAGCCTCCTAACAGCACCGCTCGCAAATAGGAAACGGAATCTTCCTTTGTTTTCTCCAGTGGCTTGGCATCGGTCGACGTCTCCACTTCCTCGAGACGCCGCACACGCACGGTGTCACGCCCGACGGTGATGGCATAGCCCTTCTGCCCATACACTTCCATATCTTTTCTTGAGAACGGCCAATTCCAGGAAGCTTGCACGATCGCCTGTGCGTTTGGATACGTCAAGATGATGGTCGCTTCATCATCCACTCGCGGGTAGACATCCGGCTTGATTTGCTGCGTGACGGCGGTTACGGAGTCCGGTCTGTGGCCATCCATCAGCCAAGTGGCCAGGTCCGCGCCATAACAGCCAAAATCAAACAGTGCGCCAGCGCCGTTTAATTTGGGATCGGTGAGCCAGGCGAGAAACTCCGGCCCGACTCCGATTTCTCTCGGGCCGCGATGGCCCGAGTGCACCACAATCTTTCGAATTCCCCCAATGGCGCTTTCGTGCGCCAGGTCGTAGACCGCTTGATTGCTGCGATACCAGGTCGTTTCGTAATTCACCAAGACATGAATCCTACCCGCGCGCGCCGCTTTCTCGATGGCCAGCGCGTCTTCAAGGCTGACCGCCAGCGGCTTTTCCATCATTACTGGGACACCATACCGCGCACAGATCTCCACCACGCGGCGATGATCGTAGGTATTGGTATACGCGAGTACCGCCTGAGGATGCGTCGCCTTCAGCATTTCCTCCAGATCGGAATGGAACAGACCCGGTGCCAAGCCATAGCTCTTCGCGAAATGTGCCGCGAGCTGATGATCGCCTTCCGCGATTCCCACCACCTGCAAGTCCGTGCGCTTCTGAAACTGATCGAAGAATCCGAACGCGTGTCCGTGCGCCAGTCCCGCCAATGCGACGCGCAGCGGCGCTTCTTCCTTCTTGGCCGCTGGCTGCGCCTGTCCGCGGGAATCCGCGTTCGCGCCCGCCAACACGGCTAAGCTCATCACGAAAACAGCAAGTAAAGAATTGCGTCGCATGGGCCTCCTTCAAGGCATTGGTTGGCTGCATTAGGAATCGACAGCTTCGCATTGCCGCGGTCCGCTGGCCTGCAAACAAACCAGACGATAAGCAGCAGTGAAGAATAGAAGCCCGGCCCGGATCGCGCAAACTGAACCGAAGAAACCGTGCGTCCGAAAATCATTGCTTCGCTCTGATACCTTCCGATTGAGTTTCAGTGCGGCCAAAGCCACCCAAAGGTGCCCGCGGTCAGCAAGCCGTAGACGAGTCCATCGAAGACTTCCTTCAGGGTCATTCCCCATGCCTGGCCCTTCCAGATGCCATTGCTCAGATGTCCCAGGCCGTAGGCGAGGAACGCCGCAGTACCTGCCACGCGGAAGACCGCCAGATAGTGTGCGCCGGGCGCGACCGTGTGCCCCGTGAGATAGGCGACGAAGAAACCGATGACCAGGCAATAGGCGAACCACATCCCCAGGAACTTGGGCATGGCGGGTGGGCCACTGGGAAACACGGTTAGCATACCCACCGGACCTTGCTTGAGTTTTTCCACCATGGCGGGCGACTTCATCTCTTTGTGGCTGCAAAAAGGGAAATGATAGAGTCCCCGCTTTAAGCCCGCCGCTCGCAGGGCGGCAAGAAGCTTGTCTTCTTCGGGGAGCTGCTGGTAGTCGCTGCGGTGGTAAGGCAGAAGCATGTACATGATGGAGCTGGCGACGAAGACGATGACCGCTGACAGAATAATCGGGAACCAAAGAGCAGTGAGGGCAACCATGGGCAACCTCCTAGGGCGAAGTTGAATGCCAAGCCCTTCGCGAAAGAGGCTATCTCCTGCTGGAGCCGTGGTCAAGGAGTCTCGAGCGGAGCTCGAGCGGAGCGCGCCCGTGCAAGAGCCAAAGATAAAGTGGGTTGTTTAAACAGGCAAAGTAATTGTTTGAGGAAGACCCACTTCTGCGGTAGGTTCCACCTTCGTCAGAATCTATTTTCAGCCATAGAAGGCGCTGATCCCTATCCGGTTGTCGCGGGAAAGTGTCGAGACGGAGAACAGAATTGGGAATTTTGTTGTGCCACTTAAATCAGGACGATTGGCGAAGCCTGTTCATCAAACTGGCTAGACGTGAGCGGTCTTCATCAATCACCCCTGTGAACTTCAGTGCCAGTCCATCACCTGGCTCTACGCGCATGACAACAGCGTCAGCCCTGATCTGTCCCTCCTCAATTAGAAATTCCAGATTGACCGCGGAACCCAAGTTCCTTGGCGTTGGAGTCTCTAAAAACAGACCACCCAAACTCATATTCCGAACTCGTGAAATGTCTTCACGTCCGGCACAGCGCCAATCGACCCACACCCCCGATGGCGGCGTCTTGACTCGCGACGTGAACCTTCTCGAAGGAGAAGCGGACTGTTTCAACATGTTCCCACACGGCCTGCCTTAGGCACAGAGATATCACCGTGCAAACGTACGCAGGTCTTGACGGGCGGGAGTCGTTGCGAACGATAGGTCTTAGAATAGCCGCGGGCGCTACTTTCGACCAAGTCCCCGCCTGTTAACTGGGGGACAACAGAGGCGCAATACTAGACTCAAGAAACTGCGATTGCAACATGAAAATTGGTCCGGCGCGGCGTTGCTGTAGCACACATAGATGGGACTGGATTGGGAATCCGAGAGGCGGGACTCGCCTCGCTAGCCTGTTCGCAACCTTGGCATGCGGTAAGTGGCAGGAACCCACCGAAGGTATCCATCGCTTAGGCGTGGAACCAGTAGGAATCACCGGACTTTAGCCCGGGGAGGAGGTCAACGTGGGGGCTTCGTGGGCGCATCGGTCGCTCCCTGGGGTTTAGCGATCGTGGAGAGCGTCTCCACATTGAACTTCTTATAGTCCCAATAGCGCGTTACTACGCTGGCCTTAATCCCCTTCACCAGCAGGAAGCGCACTCCAACGTGCGCCTCCATGTAGGTTGGCAGCCACACCTCGTTATTCACATAGGCCTGCTCAAAAACGAAGCTGGTGCCTTTCTGCAGATTCGCCAGCAAACCGCCGGCAATCTTCATATCGCCGGTAAAATATGCCTCCAGCCTTGCCACGTCGTGTGCTTTCTCGTCGATCCACACAACGCCGGCGAGCTTCTGCGCGAACTTTTCCACCATCTTGTGCGGCCTGAACTCGGAATTCGGCTCGAAATCGAAAACCAACACATCCTGCCCACGAAAGCGCTCGCGGCGCGGATTCACGAACTGGCATGCCCGCAAGAATACCTCAATCCCCGGCTCCTCTTTTTCGTCGCTCTTCCCTTCTTCTTTGGCCTTTTCCTCTTTGGCTTCTTTCTTGACTTTGCGCTTCTGCAGCTCCTCGATGCGTTTCTGTGTCTTTTCGTTTTCTTTCTTCTGTTCTTCTGCGCTCAGGGGCTTGCCGTCTTTTTTCACCCGCGTGGTCACTTCCTGCCCGCTGAGATAGAAAAAAGTGTACTCGTTGGCCTCGCGCTTCTTCACTCGGCCGTCGCCCTCGAACTCCGTCTCCTCCTCGGACTGCGACCCGGCATAATTCTCCTTGATCTTGTCGATGGCCTTCTGATTGTCGTCAATCTCTTTGAACAGCGCCTTCAGGTCCGGCAATTTGACTTGTGATTTGATCGGGAAATCAAAGACGCGTTCGCCGACGGTTCCGTTGATCACCGCGCGTGTCACGCTGATGACGTATTTCTCGTTTCCCCGGTGCAGCTCGATCTTGTTAGGTAATTTCACGCCATCAACGGTTCGGTAGTCGTCATAGAGGATCTCTTCCTCCACACCGCCAACGGTCGCCGCCTCCTTCACGATGAGGTGAGTCTGCGGATCGAAGAACGCTTGTCGCTTTACACCCGTAGCCGTGGTTACCTCGACTTCGAGCGCATCTTTCCCGCGCACCTCTGCGTGTCCCACGGGCGCCAATGTGACCTTGCTCTTCTTGAGATTGAGCAGCCGCGAATTGTAATATTGCGCTGCCGCTTCCAGTTGCATCCCTTCGGGACCCACCAGCGTGCCAAGCTCACCTGCTGCATTGCGGTGCCACGCGGACTTCCCGTTGTACGCCTCGATCAGATTCTTTTCCCCAACCAGCAATTCCGAGTAGTAGCGATTCGGTAGCTTGGTATCCAACGTGTACGTCCCCGACTTCCCGTCGACACTCGTAAAGGTCCCTTCGAGCGTCAACGTCTGGATTTTGGCCAGTGCCCGGCCACCTCCTGCGGCCTTCACGTACTGTTCCACAATCCTCCCCGCTTCCTGGGCGCGGGCGGGATCGGCCCCGCCGGTGAGCAAGCATGCGATAAATGCGATGAACAGACGTGTGCGCATGAGGTCCAACTATAGGAACGCAACTCTGACGAAAAAGTTTCCCACAATTCTTGGGTGGCAGGGACACGGCACAGCACCTGGTAGGGGCCCAGCCCGCCGCGGCGGCAAACCTCTATGGGTGCAACCCTGGCTGGAGTTATTGCGCCTTTGGCCGTTTCGAGTACTTCTCGTAGAGGCGGAGATGCCGGTTGTCCATGGACGTGCGCTGCCCCCGAATGAAGAGGTACATGACGTCAGTGGTCAGTTCAAGCGGGTCGCCGTTGGTCACGATGAGGTTGGCGATTTTGCCTTGTTCGAGGGTCCCGATTTGACCGTCGAGCCCGAAAATCCGCGCTGGATAAAGCGTCACGGCCTTGAGCGCTTCGTCATACGGCAGGCCATAAGCGACGGCGTTTGCAGCATTTTGTCCCAACCGTCGCGCGAAAGAGTTATCGAAACTCGCGAAGGCGAACTTCACGCCGGCAGCTGCAAGCTCCGCCGGCTGGGAAAGCAACCGATCGTAGGAATCGTCCTCGTCGAGCGGGAGCGTGAGTAACGGCCGGAGGATTACCGGAACGCTTTTGGAACGGAGGAGGTCTTTAACCTTGTAGGCCTCCGAACCGCCGGCAAGGATCATCCTCAGACCCTGCTTGTCGCAAAACTCAACTGCATTGCGGATCTCGCGTGAGCGGTCCGCAAAGACCAGGAGCGGCAGCTCGCCGCGAACAACCGGGGCAAGCGCTTCGAGCTTCAGGTCGCGATCGTACCTGGCGGCGGAGCCCTTTTCCATTGCCAGGGCGTAGTGCCGGGCGCGCTCCACCCAGTCCGTGATCTCATTCACCTGTTTGTCGTATTCCTGCTTGGCCTCGCTGAAGGGCTTTTCCTTTCGCGAAAAAGTGGTCAAGTCAAAAGTGTGCGTTTCGATCTCCGGCCAATTGAGCACCATCGCCGCGCTCTTCTTGATGAGCATTTCGTCGATGGTCCAACCGGCGAGGTGAATGGCCGAGGCTTGTCCGCCAATCACGCCGCCTGAGCCGTTCGAGTCAAAGCCGCCGCCGCCGGGAACGGCAAGAACTTCGGTGATACCCGCGGCGCGGGTGACGGGGATGTGCTCGCTCGAGGGAGACACGGCCGCGGCTGCAACAACGTCCGGGTTGTAATTTCCCGTCTCCGTCGAATCCACGGTGGCGCTGACTGCCCCGATCTCCCGCAACCCCATCTGGGTGATCGAGTCGAAGATTCCCGGGTAGACCTGCAGTCCTTTTGCATCGATCACCTGGGCCTCTGCAGGGACCTCAATGCCGACGCCAACGGCCGCGATTTTTCCATCGCGAATGAGGAGCGTGCCATCTTCGATGGCACTCCCAGCGAGCGTAAAGATTTTCGCATGAGTCAGAGCGTAAGTAGCGGAAGGCTGCGATTGCGCGCATGCCCGCCCAGACAGAGCGCAAACCGCGGCGAGCATCAGTCCAATACGGCGAATGATGGATGACGTCTTCACCGCTCACCCCCGGGCAGAACGGGCGCCGCCGATTCGAGAGGCGGCCCGGGGTTTTTTTCCGGCTTCTTTTCTTCCGGCTTTTTCTCTCCGGGTTTCTTTTCGGCGGGCTTTTGTAGAATGGGCACGGTAGCATCGGGCTTCTTGTCTTCCGGCTTCTTTTCCGCGGATTTTTTAAATTTGTCGATGAGCGCCTTCTTTTCTTTTTCGCGCTCGGAGTGTTCGGCCGTGTCGCGCTGGCGGTCGAAGTAGACGCGACCGTCGATCAGTGTTTTCTGCACAACGGCATAAGCGCTCAATGGATCGTGATTGTAAATCGCGAGGTCGGCGTCTTTCCCCACGTCAATCGTGCCCACGCGATTGTCGATGCCGAGCTGCACGGCGGGATTCAGGGTGACCATCTTGAGCGCTTCGTCGTGCGAGAGGCCGCCAAACTTCATGCTCTTGGCGGCTTCCTGATTCAAGTGCGTGGCTTCTTCGGCGTCGTCGGAATTGATGGAGACGACCACGCCGCGGCGGGTCATCAGCGCGGCGTTGTACGGAATCGCATCATAGGCTTCCACTTTGTAGGCCCACCAATCGGAAAAAGTGGAAGCGCCAACTCCGGCGGTAGCCAATTCATCAGCGACTTTATACCCTTCAAGAACGTGCTGAAAGGTGCGGACTTTGAAACCGAACTCTTTCGCAACGCGAAGGAGCATCAGGATTTCATCCTCCCGGTAGCAGTGTGAGTGAACGTAGCGCTTGCCTTCCAGCACTTCGACGAGCGGTTCGAGGCGCAGATCGCGGCGCGGCGGAATGAGATTTTTTTCACCAGCGGCGAGGCGCTTGCCATAGTCCTGCCACGATTTCTGGTAGTCCCGGGCTTCACTAAACGCGCTGCGAATGGTCTCTTCGACTCCCATACGCGTGGAAGGATACCGCCGGGGCTGACCCGGGATACTGAAATTCGAGCGCTTGGGATTCTCGCCGAGTGCGAACTTGATGCCGGGAAGCGCGCCTTCGAACGGCAACTTCGCGGCGGGCTGCCCCCAGCGCAGCTTGATGACCAGCGTTTGTCCGCCAATGGCATTGGCCGAGCCGTGAAGAATGTTCGCCGCCGTGACTCCGCCCGCTAAATCACGATAGATGTCGATGTCCTCCGGATTCAAGATCTCCGCCATGTTCACCATCGAGGAGACGGAAACGCTGCCCTCGTTGATGCTTTCCGCGGCGATGTGGGAGTGGCAGTCGATAATGCCGGGCATGACGAATTGCCCCGCGGCGTCGATCACCTGAGCGTCTTTCGGTGCATTGATGGACTGGCTGACTTCGGCGATCTTGCCATCCTTAATAAGGATGGAGCCGCGCTCGATCGTCCCATGCGAGACGGTCAGGATAGTGGCGTTTCGAATCAGAATGACGGCGGCCGCGTCAGGCGGATTTGCTGCGCTTGCCGAACGCGGAAAGTAACCTAGGCACAGGACCCCAAGAAGGCCGAGGAACAAAGTCCCCAGGCCGTGCGCGTTTAGCACCTTCGAGATTCTCACTGTGCGCCTCCGCGGTTGACCAGCGCTGATGAAACTGCGCTGGGTTTGACGCCGGTAAACTCGAGCGAGAGACCCCGCACGCTGATGCTGCCCTTCAACGAAGTCCCATCAAACGTGCCTGCGAAGATGACGTCCGCCGTCGATCCCTCGAGCGGAATGTTAATGGTGAAGCTGAATTTGTCCACGCTCAAATATCCGCTAATGACTGAGGCGGTGCCGCGCTTGCTGGTCACGGTGCCGGAGATGGTGCCGTCCCTGTCCATGGCGAGGTCGGCGGTGGCTTGCTCGGGACCATCGGGCGTGGTGTAGGAAAGGTTCCATTTACCGGTGAGGTCGCCTTTCGGCGGCTCCTTGGGTTTCTCCGGCTCGCGAACTTCAAACCGATGGCCGTCGACGAAAACCATCTTGATCTTCGTTTTTTCCTCGAAGAGATCACCATCGGTGACGACTAGATTGGCGATTTTCCCGTTTTCGAGCGAGCCCAGGCGGTCGGCGACACCGAAGATTTCCGCCGGCGACAGCGTCAGCGCGCGAAGTGCCGCGTCCGGCGCGAGGCCCGCGTCAATCGATTTCTTCGCGGCTTTGAGGGTGTCCTTTGGCGCAGTGATGCCGCCGGAATAAAACGCGAACTTGACGCCGGCTTTGACCAGCGCCGCCGGTGAGGACGGTGCGCGGTCGCGGAACTGCAGCGTTCGAAGCGATGGCTTGTCCTCGGGATCGGCGTCTTTGTCGGCTTCGGGCCACTTGAGATTCACGAGCACGGGAAGTTTTTTTGTGGCGATTTCCGAAGCAACTTCGTATGCCATCTGTCCACCGTAAATGACGCCATTGACATGCCAGCGATCGACCAGTTCGAGGGCGCGGCGGAGCTGGACTGAATTGTTCGCAGGAATCAAGACCAGCGCGTGATCTTCCAGCGCATCGGCGAGCGCCGCTTCGGTGCGGTCATAACGGGGCCGCGCCACGCTGCGGGGATTCTTTTCGTAAGCAGCCTGCGCCTTGGTGCTCCACTCGGTGTCCAGCCAGACCTGGTGAAGGTAAGCAAGCACGCCCATGATGGAACTGGGAAACCCGCCCCCGAATCCTCTCGAGGTCTGAAATACCACGGGAATCGCCACCGGCGATTTGACCACCAGCTCCCCGGCGCGTTCGCCTGTCAGATCCAGAACCGCTGCCTGCCCCGGAAGAATTCCGCCCTTTGGCGCGGAAACAACGGTGGTGAATCCTGCGCTGCGCCAGGTTTCGATGCGCTTGTCGCTCAGGCTGACCTCGTCCGCGGCGCTACGCCATGGCGTCGAGTAGGGCCGGTCCTCCGGACCCCGCGCGCTCTCTTGCGCGCCACGCGGACTACCTTCAGCAGTCCCCGGGGGAGCGGGAATCCCCACATCAGTGAATGAATCGAACAGGCCCGGGTACACGGTCAACCCCTGGCCTTCGATGACCCAAGCCTCCGGCGGGACCGCGACGTCTCTCCCCACGGCCGTTATGAGACCGCGAGAGATGACAATGCTGGCGTTTTCGACTGGCGGCCCGGAAACGCGTACGACTTTGGCGCCGCGGATGACGAAGTATTGCGGCTCGCCACCTTGTGCCTGAAGAGACGGTGCGGCAGCGAAGAGAGTCAAAAGAGCCGTGAAACAGACCGCTAGTTCACCCCTGAGAATCAGGTTGGAAGGCATGCCAGACTCCTCGTGAAGGCTTTGAAAGGAAACCGTCCCCCGGCAACCGTAAAGGTAGACGGATGAGGCTAGTGGGAAGTTTCGGAAGAGTCAAGAAGAGGGGCGCTGGAAAAAAAGGAAAAAACCCGGAAACAAAATGCCGGGGTCTTTCGTTTCTTCTATTGCATTCCCATAGGGACGGTGGCATATAGATATGGGTATCCCATATAAGCTACCGGAGAAAAACGATGGGTGAACGAGCGGATGTTTGGCAAGGCACGCTGGCCTTGATGGTGCTGAAGACCCTACAGGCGCTGGGGCCATTGCACGGGTACGGGATTGCGCGCCGGATCGAACAGACCAGCGGCGACCTGCTGGCCGTGAACTACGGCACGCTCTACCCCGCCCTGCTGAAGCTGGAGCAAGAGGGCTACATTGCCTCCGAGTGGGGCACCTCCGACAACAACCGCAAAGCCAAATATTACAAACTCACGCGCGCCGGGCGCAAACAACTGGACAAAGAAGCGCGCGAGTGGGAGCAGACCACGGAGATCCTGGCGCGCTTCCTGGCCCCCGGAAAGGAATCCGCATGAGGCTGGTACGCTCCTGGGTGTTGCGGTTGGGCGAACTGTTTCGAAAGGAACGGCGAGAAAAAGATCTTGCCGCGGAGATCGAGAGCCATCTCCAGATGCACATCGAAGACAATCTGCGCATGGGCATGAGTCCGGAAATCGCACGGCGGGAGGCACTGACGAAACTCGGCGGCATCGAGCAAACCAAGGAGAATTACCGGGACCGGAGAGGTCTTCCCCTGCTGGAAACAATTTTGCAGGATGTACGCTCTGCCTGCCGCATGCTGGGTAAGAGCCCGGGCTTCACCGCTGCGGCCGTGCTCACCCTGGCTCTCGGTATTGGTGCGAATACGGCCATTTTCTCGGTTGTGAACGGCGTCATGCTGAAGCCGCTCCCCTATCGCCAGCCCGAGCGCCTCATGTCGCTCTTTCTTCACGGCCGGGGAACGGATCGCGGGGTGATGGGCGTGGCCGATTTCATGGCTCTCGATGAGCGCCAAGGGGCATTCGAACATGTTGCCGCCATTTCTCCATCCACCATCGGATTCACACTCACGGGCCTCGGCAGTCCTCAAATGATTCCAGGGACGTCGGTCACGTCTGATTTCTTTTCCGTGCTCGGCGTGCAGCCGGTTCTGGGACGTGCGTTTCTTCCCGCGGAGGGCCAGATCGGAGGGAACCTTTCCGTTCTCGTCAGCCATCACTTCTGGGAACAGTTCCTTCGCGCCGATCCCGCGGCCGTTGGCAGCAGTATCAAGCTCGATGGCAAAAGCTATGCGGTAATCGGCGTTCTACCGTGGGACTTTCATTTTGGTCCGCATAACGAATTGTGGCCTATCCTTCAGTTGCAGCCTGCCAAGCAGCGCCCGCCGTACTGGTTGCTGACCGTTGGCCGCCTCAAGCCAGGCATTTCGGAAACACAGGCCGCCGCAGATGCTTCCCTCATCGCCAAACAGGTTCACGAGCAGTTTCCTCTTTCGGACGACAGCAGCACCATGGTCGTGCCTCTGAAGGACCTCCTGGTCGGTGATACAAGCGAAGCTCTGCTGATTCTTCTCGTTGCCGTGGGTTTTGTGCTGTTAATCGCTGTCGTCAATGTCGCCAATTTGCATCTATCGCGTTCTGGCTCGCGCATCCGCGAGTTCGCCATCCGTTCGGCGCTCGGAGCGGGCCGTGGCAGATTGATTTGCCAGCTGCTGACGGAGAGCGTTGTTTTGGCGGTTTTGGGGGGCTTGTTCGGTCTGGCCCTGGCCTACGGAGGGGTTCGCACCATTCTGGCCCTCAGCCCGGACGTGCTGCCCCGAATGGAGGAGATAACTGTTGATGGCCGCGTCCTCTCGTTCACGGCGATGATTGCGATCGTCACCGGAATTGTATTTGGATTGGTTCCCGCACTGCGTTGCGCAGGTTTACCGCCCGGCCGGTCGCTGAAAGAAGGAAGCCGGACAGCAACTTCAGGCCGGAGCGCCGGCCGCTTGCACGGCGCGCTAGTGGTGGCCGAATTCTCCTTGGCGCTGGTCGTCTTGACTGGAGCTGGCCTGCTGATTCGAACTTTGTCCCACCTGCAATCCGTGAACCCGGGCTTCAATTCCTCTCACATGGTGACCGCGCTGCTCACCCTGCCGCGAGAGCGCTACGCGAACGCACCACAGGTTACCTCGATTTACCAGCAACTCCTTGAGCGCGTCAAAATTTCTCCCGGAGTTGAAGCGGCGAGCATAACCATGAGCCTGCCTCCCAACCTGCTCGAACTCACGAATCCTTTTCACCCCGAAGGTAAACCTGACACGCCCGGCCAGCCTGCTCCGGCCATAGGCGAGATTCCCGTCGGCACGGAGTACTTTGCCACTCTGGGCATCCCTCTGTTTCGCGGCCGCCTTTTTTCGGACCAGGATCGTTCTCCTGCCACACATGTCCTGGTCATCAATGAAAATATGGCCCGGCGATATTTCCCGGATCAAGACCCGCTAGGCACAAGAGTGCAAACCGGCGAGTACAACCCCAAAGGGGACTGGTACACGATTGTCGGCGTTGTCGGCAATGTGAAATACCAAGGTCTGGGCGAAAAGGATCAACCGACGATGTATGTTCCCTATTTCGATTCCGGCTGGTGCCCGTGGTTTGTCCGAGAAATGTACGTCGTCGTCCGTAGCGCGTCCGCTCCGGAAAAGGTCGTTTCCGTTCTTCAATCCGCAGCCTTGTCGCTGGACAACCAGCTTGCGATAGCTCACGTGCGCACCATGGATCAACTGCTCTACGAATCGGTGGCAGGCTCGCGGTTCCGCGCGGTTCTTTTTGGCGTTTTTGCGGCCCTCGCGCTGGTTTTGGCAATGATCGGCATTTACGGAGTCATGGCATATTCCGTCAGCCAGCGCACGCATGAAATCGGAATCCGCATAGCCCTGGGAGCGCACCGAACGAACATCTTGCAGACGATTCTGCGCGAAGGCGCGAGTCTTGCTCTTCTCGGGGTGGCCATCGGGTTCGTTGTGGCGCTGGCATTGTCGCGCACGCTGGCGGGATTGTTGTTTGGCGTTCAGGCCACCGATCGAATGACATTTGCGGAGGTAGCTGCGCTTCTTTTGTGCGTCGCGCTGGCAGCATGTTACCTACCCGCTCGGCGGGCGACGCGCGTCGATCCGATGGTGGCACTGCGTTACGAATAATTTTCAGAGGTCTGGAGCGGGTGCTCAGGGCTTCGCATCGCAAGTGGCCGAGGGCGTTATGAGCAAGCTGCGCGGATGGCTGTTGCGGCTGGGTGAACTATTCCAGCGAGACCGGCGCGAGGGTGAGCTCGCCGCCGAGATGGAAAGCAATCTCGCGCTGCACATCGAGGAAAACCTGAGCGCGGGAATGAGCGCAGGGGAAGCGCGCCGCAAGGCGCTGATCAAGCTGGGCGGCGTCGAACAAACGAAAGAAATGGTTCGAGAGCGGAGAGGGCTGCCACTAGTGGATGCCCTGGTGCAAGATCTGCGTTTCGCCGCGAGGATGTTGCGGAAAAACACTGGCTTCACTTGCGTCGCCGTGGTGACCCTGGCTCTCGGCATCGCGGTGAATACTGCGCTCTTTACAGCCTTTGACGCGCTTGTCTTGCGCCCGCGAGCAGTAGAGGATCCCGACCGCCTGGCAGTCCTCTCGCGCATCACTCCCGGAGGACGCGATAGCAGATTTTCCTATCCCGATTACCTCTACTATCGCGACCACAGCAGATCGTTCTCTGATCTTTCTCTGTTTGCCTTCGGCATGGCCGTCACTTCTTCCGACCTGCCTGCCGCTAGTCCGGAGGCCACCCCCCGCATCGCCGGAGCCGCCGGCTTCCAGCTCCCGCAATTGCTTCAGGGCAGCGCTCAACCCATCATGTGTTTTTTTGTTTCCGGCAACTATTTCCCAATGCTGGGAGCAACTCCTCTTCTGGGCCGCATTCTCCTGCCCGAAGACGATCAAGCCAATGCCCCGCCGGTTGTGCTGATGAGCGGGAATTCCTGGCAGCGACAATTTCACTCCGACCCCAAAGTCGTGGGTTCGGTCCTGCATCTAAATGGGGTCGCCTTCACGGTCGTCGGTGTTACGTCGCTCGATTACCTCGCCACTGCCTCATCTGTTCCCGATCTTTGGGCGCCCCTCACCGCAAAAATCGCGTTGGGAGCAACGACCAGCCAGGAATTCGAAAATCGCCTGGTGGTTGCCGGCTTTCCCAGTGGTCGATTGAAACAGGGCGTTTCGCTCTCCGATGCGCAAGCCGAACTCAATGTTCTCGCGGCCCAGTTGCGAACGCAGTATCCCGAAGCTGAGCGCAACATGAGTGTGAACGTTGTCTCCGGTCGAAATAACCTCTCTGAACTTGATCCTGAGGCGTGGGCCGTCGTCGCTGCCGCCATGACCGGCGTTGCTTTGCTCCTCCTCATCGCCTGTGCCAATGTCGCAAGCCTGTTGCTTGCACGGGCGGTCGCACGCCGCAAGGAAATTGCTGTGCGCCTTGCCCTCGGCGCGGGTCGTTGGCGGCTGTTACGCCAATTGCTCACGGAAAGCATTCTGCTTGGACTTCTTGCGGGAGCACTGGGCCTCCCTCTGGCCACCTGGACGCTCCACCTCTTGATCGTGGAGATCGCTGCAGCTCTCCCGTCGTTCTGGGGCACCATTGCTCTTGAGATCACGCCCGACATCCGCATCTTCGCCTACACCTTGTTTGTCTCCTGCGCAGCTGGAATTGCCTTTGGCCTCACTCCGGCCTTCGAAGCCTCCAAGGCTGACGTTAACTCTGCCCTTAAAGAAGACGGCACTGCTTTCGGGCAGCGTCTTAATCGTTCCCGACTGCGCGGAATCCTGATCGCCGGCCAGATAGCCGCCTGCCTCGTTCTGCTGATCAACTCCGCTTTGCTCCTTCGCGGCTCGCAGCGCGCCCTCAAGATCGATCCAGGTTACGAGACCCGGCGCGTGGCGTACCTGGAAATGTACGATCCGGCGAACCTGCATTACTCCCAGCCGCGCTTGCTCCAACTCAATCGCGACCTCATCTTCAGGATCGCCAATCTCCCTGGCGTTCAGTCCGTCACCCAAGCTTCCCGCAGTCCGATTGGCGGCATCCGCTGGGTGTCCGTTGCCCCCGTGGGTGTAGCGCCTTCTACACGCGGTGTGCAGGGAAGCGAACCGCCCGGGGCGGGCTATAGTTACGTTACCCCAAACTATTTCGAAACCCTCGGTATTCCCATCGTTCGCGGCCGCACGTTCACGTCTCAGGAAGCCGACGGGCAGGCGCCAGTTGTCGTCATCAGCGAAGCCACCGCCCGGCGCTTCTGGCCCGGCGAAGATCCAATTGGCAAGCGCTTGAAGATCGGTTCCGAACGCGCCAGCATGTCGTTCCCCGGCGAGAAAGATCCGTTCGCGGCCAGCAGCGAAGTGATCGGAATTGCCCGCGATGTGCGCAGCATGGATCTGCGCAAAATCGATGAATCCTACCTGTACTTGCCGCTCTCCCAAACCCATCAGTGGACCAGCACTTTGCTCACGCGGACCGAAGGCGACCCCGCGACATTACTCGCGGCCATGGGCCGCGAGGTTCGCCGTGTGGACGCTAATCTCCCAGTCATCGGCGCACCGTTATATACGATGGTTTCCATGGATCCTTATTTTGTGGTCTCGCGCATCGGAGGATTGCTCGCGAGCATTGTCGGCGTACTCGGGCTTCTGCTGGCGTCGATGGGCGTGTATGGCATGGTCAGCTACAGCGTCGCGCAGCGAACCCGGGAAATCGGCATCCGCATGGCCCTAGGGGCACAAAGAATCCAAGTGCTGCGGCTCGTAGTGGACGAAGGATACCGACCGATTCTCTCCGGCATCGCGATGGGAGTCTTCGCTTCGGCTTGCGTCTCTCGCGCGCTTTCGGCGACGCTTTTCGGACTCAGTCCCTTGGACCCCGTCGCTTTCGCGGGGGTCTCCCTGCTGCTGTTCGCAATCGCGCTGCTGGCTACTTGGCTTCCCGCACGCCGAGCGACAGACGTAGATCCAATGGTCGCGCTGAGATACGAATAACGAATAACGCTTGGTTCGCCGAACCACACAACGAACCATGAAAGAAGTGTCGAAGGGTTGCAGGGTTTAGGCCTTCTTTCTAAAGAATGAGTTTTCCGAGGGCTGAAACAAGTGTTCAGAGACTCGCATGGCGAGTGGCAGGGGGCGTCATGAAATGGCTTCGCGGATGGCTGTTTCGGCTGGGCGCGCTATTTGGAGAGCAACGTCGTGAGCGGGAGCTCGCCGCAGAGATGGAGAGCCATCTCCAGATGCACATCCAAGACAATCTGGGCGCGGGCATGAGCGCTACCGAAGCGCGGCGGGAGGCGCTCATGAAGCTGGGGGGCATTGAACAGACTAAGGAAAACTATCGGGCCCAGCGCGGGCTTCCCCTTCTTGAAACCCTGTTCCAGGACTTGCGATTTGCTGGTCGGATGCTCCTGAAAAATCCCGGCTTCACGGTGGTGGCGGTGTTGACGCTGGCGATAGGCATCGGCGCCAACACCGCGATCTTCAGTCTCGTAAACGGAGTTCTCTTGCGCCCGTTGCCCTATCGTGAGCCCAGCCGGCTCACGATTGTCTGGGGCAAGGACGATCGAGGGAAACCAGGCAACCTGGGTTATGCAACCTATGTGGACTGGAGGGCGCAGAGCAAGAGTTTTGAGGAATTGGCTCTGTACCGCTCCTGGTCGCCCGTGCTGCAAACTCTCGAACCGGAGCAGTTGAGCGGACTGCGGGTGACAAACAATTACTTCCGCACGCTTGGCGTTCATCCCCAGTTCGGCCGAGATTTTCGGCCGGAAGAGGACCTCCCTGCCTCAAGTCAGGTGGTGATCCTCGGCAACGGCCTCTGGCAACGACGGTTCAACTCGGATCCCCGCATCATCGGCAGAGCTATTACCCTGAATGCGTCAACTTACATCGTCGTCGGAGTTCTACCAGCCAATTTTCAGTCGTTAATCTCAATGGATCCGCACGGCGGCCCCGTGGAGATCTGGGGAGTGCTGGGCTACGACGCGTCGTTGCCGTGGGCCTGCCGTACCTGCCAGCATCTGGTCGCCATCGGGCGGCTCCGGCCGGGGGTCACGTTTACGCAGGCAAACGCGGAGATGGACACCATATCGTCGGCGATTTGGAAAGATTATCCAAAGGAATATTCCGCAGCCGGCGTAATCCTCACACCGCTGCGCGACCATCTAGTCGGGCACGTGAGCGCCGCGCTCTACATTCTCCTCGGGGCGGTTTCGTTTGTGCTGCTGATCGCCTGTGCAAACCTTGCAAACCTGTTGTTGGCACGGGCAAATCATCGCCAAAGGGAGATGGCCGTGCGCACCGCGCTAGGCGCGGCGCGTATCAGAATCGTGCGGCAGTTGCTTGTCGAGAATTGCTTGCTGGCTGCCTTGGGCGCGATGGCTGGCTTGCTTCTCGTGTATTGGACGCCCCAACTGCTGCGTGTTTTGGGGGAAGACGAATTGCCGCGCTTGGGGGAAGTGACCGTCGATTCGCACGTACTGCTATTTACCCTTGGCGTGGCATTACTTACAGGAATCCTTTCCGGTCTGGCGCCCGCATTTCGTTTGTCGAAACCCACCTTACATGATTCGCTGAAAGAAGGCGCGCGTGGGACATCGACCGGCACAAGCCGGAGGGTGCGCAATTTGCTGGTGATTTCCGAAATTGCGCTTTCCATGACGCTGCTGGTCGGGGCTGGGTTGCTGTTGCGAAGCCTTTCGCAGGTGCTCGGCGTTTCGGCGGGCTTTGATCCAAATCACGTTTTAACCATGAGAATCTCGGTTCTAGGCCAACGCTACAACGACAACCAGAAGCTGCGCCAGTTCTTTGCGAGTGCACTGGCAAGTATTCGCGCATTGCCCGGAGTACAATCTGCGGCGGTGACCAGCCAAATCCCGCTTGGCGGGAATGTGGATCGCTACGGTTTCCATGTCGAAGGGAAGATTCATGCGAACCCCGAGCTCGACGAAAGTGCGGAGCGGTTCTGCGTTTCTCCCGGGTATCTCGACGCCATGCGCATCCGGCTCTTCAGCGGAAGAGATATTTCCGACCGCGATACTTCGACCACCCAACAAACTCTATTGGTCAATGAAACCACCGCCCGCAGCATGTGGCCCGGAGAAGATCCTATTGGCAAGCGCGTAAAGCTGGGCGGGCTTGATCTTCCCTGGTGGACAGTGGTCGGAGTTGTGGCGGACGTTCATCATTCTGGCCTGGACATCGCTCCCACCATGCAGTTCTACATCCCGCATGCGCAATGGCCGTTCCCCGATTCCGACATGACTTTCACCATTCGTACCGCCGGGCCGCGGGACACTTTGACGTCCGCCGTGCAACAGACAATTCATGCTCTCGATCCAACGCAGCCGCTTTCGCGGGTCATGCCGCTCGAGGACTACATCGGGCTTTCCGTGCAGGGCAGACGGTTCTCCTCGATCTTGCTCGCGGCGTTCGCAGCCGTGGCCCTATTTCTCTCCGCTCTGGGAATCTACGGAGTCACGACCTACAGCGTCGCGCAAAGAACGCGCGAGATCGGTATCCGCATGGCTTTAGGTGCGCAACCGCAGGAAGTTTTTGCGCTTCTACTGCGGCAATGGGTGGTCCTGGTCGTTTTCGGCGTCGCTCTAGGAGTGGCTGCCTCGGCCGCGCTCACACGATTTCTCGCAAGCATGCTGTTCGACGTGAGACCCAGCGATCCGGCAACCTTTGTGAGTGTGGTGTTTCTCTTGGTGGGAGTGGCGGCGCTGGCCTGCTGGATACCGGCGCGGCGGGCAATGCGAGTCGATCCGATCGTGGCGCTGCGCTACGAATGATTTTCAGAGGTTGGATGCCAGAAGTTTGAGCTCCAAGTCACAACTGGCAGAGGGCGTTATGAGAAGACTGCGTGGATGGCTGTTGCGGCTGGGCGGACTCTTCGGGAGAGACCACCGCGAGCGTGAGCTTGCCGCGGAGATAGAAAGCCATCTCCAGATGCACATCGAAGACAATCTGCGATCGGGCATGAGCCGCGGGGCAGCGCGGCGGGAGGCGCAAATGAAACTGGGCGGCGTCGAGCAAACCAAAGAGATATGCCGCGAACGGCGCGGGCTTCCGCTACTTGAAACACTATTCCAGGACTTGCGATTCGCCTTTCGAATGGTGCTGAAGAATCCCGGCTTCACCGCGGTCGCTGTGCTGATCATGGCGCTGGGAATGGGCGCAAACACGGCGATGTTCAGCGTGGTGAACGCCGTTCTCTTGAAGCCGCTGGCCTTCGCCGACCCCGACCGCATCGTCACTCTTGGCTCTCTCTGGAAAGGCCGGCCGGGGCACGGCAATGTATCGGCACCCGACTTCCACGATTGGCACGATCAAAACACGGCATTCGAAGGCATGGCGTACTATGATGACGATGACGTAGCCGTGACCGCGGGACCCGTAGCCGAGTATGCGCACGTTGCCGTCGTTACTCGGGAGTTTTTTCACGTTTTCAAAATTGAGCCCGTGGTGGGACGCGAGTTCACCGTCGAGGAGACGAAGCAAGGAAGCTCCGGTGCGGTAATCATCAGCAGTTCCTATAGCGCAAGCCATTTCGGCGGGAATTCGAACGCCCTCGGGCATGCCGTCCGGCTGAGCGGTAGGACTCTCGATATCGTCGGAGTGATGCCTCCCGGCTTCCATTATCCGGGCAAGACGGACATCTGGTTCCCTGCCAACACGATTTATACGGAAACGGATTCGCGCTCGGCACATAACTATCTGGTCGTCGCGCGGCTGAAATCAGAGATCAGTTTGGAGCAGGCTCAAGCGCAGATGACCACAATCGCAACACGCCTGGAAGAAAAATTTCCGGACAGCAACAAAGGCAAGAACGTTGCCGTGACGCGCATGCGCGATGAAATGGTCAGCAATTTCCGGCTCACTCTTTACGTGATGCTGTCCGCCGTGGGACTTGTTTTGCTGATTGCCTGCGCGAATCTGGCGAACATGCTTCTGGCGAAAACTGTGGCGCGAACGCGGGAGATTGCGATTCGCGCCGCGGTAGGCGCGACGCGAAGCCGCATCGTGCGGCAATTGATCACGGAAAGCATTGTGATGGCCCTTCTCGCCGGGGCAGTCGGCGTGCTCCTGGCAATCTGGGGAGCTCGCGTGCTCGTGGCGCTGGCACCTGCCGATGTGCCGCGCCTAACCGAAACAGGGATCGACGGACATGTGCTGGCATTTGCATTCGGCGTTTCAGTGGTGGCGAGTTTGCTCTTTGGTCTCGCGCCTGCCCTCCAAGTTTTGCGGATCGACTTGAACAATTCGCTCAAACAAGGCACGGCGCGGGCGGCGGGCGGGAGTATTGCGGACCGCATGCGTGGAGCGCTGGTGGTAGGCGAGATCGCTCTCTCTCTCATGCTGTTGGCGGGGGCGGGTCTGTTTATAAAGAGTTTCCTGGCGCTGCAAAACGTGGCTCTCGGCTTTCGACCCGAACATGTTCTGGTCGTGGAAACGAGCGTGCCAGCGTCAGATCTGGAGAGTGCACGCCGTGCCACGCGTTTCTACAAAGATCTGTTGCCGCAGTTGCGCGCGCTCCCAGGGGTGCTGGATGCCGGTGCAACGATGGCGCCTCCGGGCCACGTTCATTCGAATGGCGGATTTTGGATCGATCATCTTCCACAAGAGTTCAGCGTTAATGGACCGCAAGCGGTTTTTTCCGTCGTGGCCCCCGGCACTCTTGCCACGCTGGGAATTCCTCTGCAGCTTGGCAGGGACTTCAATGACCGCGACACGTATGACGCACCGTTTGCTGCGGTCATCAACGAAGCCTTGGCCAAGTCCGCATTTCCTGGCCAGGACCCCATCGGCCACTCCATTTATTGCGGCCTCGATTCCATGAATCCAATGAAGATCGTGGGTGTCGTCGGCGACATCCGGCAATACGGACCGGCGCAGGAACCATCCCCGGAAATCTACATGGCTTACGAGCAGCATCCCTTCCCCGCTACCCATCTGAGTGTCGTCCTTCGAACCGCACTGGAGCCGACTCTGCTTTCCGAGGCCGTGCGGCAAAAAGCAAACGAAGAGTCAGTCGACGTGCCGGTGAAATTCACGACCATGGAGGCGTCACTGGCGGGGAATGTCGCCGCGCCGCGCTTCCGAACGCTGCTGCTCGGCATTTTCGCGGGGCTGGCGGTGTGCCTGGCAATGGCCGGCGTATACGGTGTGATGTCCTATGTAGTGGGCCAGCGTTCGAACGAGATCGGGCTGCGCATGGCGCTGGGCGCGAGCCCGGGCGATGCGTTGCGACTGGTGCTAGGCCAAGCGTTGACCCTGGCGGGGACCGGGATCGTGATTGGTTTGGTGGGAGCTTTCGTGGTTACCCGGTTGCTCGGGAGCATGCTGTTTGGAGTGAAAGCGACTGATCCCGCGACTTATGCAGGAGTTGTTGCTCTGCTCGGAATTGTCGCGCTCGTGGCGAGCTACATTCCGGCGCGGCGTGCGGCGCGAGTCGATCCGATCGTCGCGTTGCGTTATGAGTAAGTCATGGCTCTCAAAGAGAGAGAGCGCCACGACGAAGGATGAAAGCAGCCGTGCGCAGCAGAGCCAGGATGTTCAGTCAGATAGGCGGCTTCTCTCGTGGGAGTTTTCCTGCGCCCTTGGCCGACCACCGGGCCTGAAAACAAGGCGGCTCCGCATAAACATCGCGGGAATAAGAAGGACTTGCGCCTATTCTCATGGCCATGAAGAATCAATTTTTCAGTTTTGGCTTTTGGTCTTCAAATTATTTGTCCTGGGGCTTTTTCTTTTTGAAGAGGCCGCTGAGAGCGTTTATGGCGTCGGCGGGATTTTGCCCTTGCGCTTTGTCGCTGCTGGAGGAAGAGCGGCCGCCGAGGCAGCCGAGTTGCGATTTGAAGAGATCTTTCGCCAAACCGCCGACATCCGGAATAAATTTCGGCTCTGCGGTCGTGCCTTGAATCTGGAACGGAATTTTCAGACCTTCGCTGCAAGCACTGCCACCGCCCCCAGTAACCGCGCTGAGAAGCCCGCCGAGCCCGCCACCCGATCCGGCGGATGAGCTTGCCGAGCTGCTGGCCTCTTTTGTGAGTGTGGCGAGCATTTTGAAATCGAGAACGTTCTTCGAGTCCACCGTGCCCGCACCGGTAAAATTGCCAAGGGTTGGGAGCACCGCAAGAAAGTTGTCAGCCCGAATGCCCGTGGGAGCCACGCGGAGATTCGAGGTGACTTTCTCAATGTTCAGATCCTTGCCCGTTTTGATTCCCGCGAGCGAGGCGACGGAGGACATTTTCGAGCCGAGATCGAAGCCCGCGAGCACGCCATTGAAGAGACCGACGTTCCCGGTAATGACGAGTTTGTTGGTCGGGCCGGTCAGATTGAGACTGGAATTCAGTGTGCCCGCCTGCAGCGAAGCGCCTTTGGGAAGATGGATGCCCAGGGCAGGAAGGAAAGCTTCGAGATCCTTCGCGGGCATGTCTTTGGCGTCGAGCTTGATGTTGACAACGGTGGCTTCACCAGCCGATTCATAAGTGCCGTTGAGGTGGGCAGCAGCGCCCCCGATATTTAGTGTCGAAGGATTGAGGACGCCGGAGTTCCTGTGGAGATTGTATTTGGTATCGAAATTGACGGTAACGGGGACACCGGCGGGCGAGCCGCCGGCGACCAAGAGCGATTTAGAGAATTTGACTTTGCCTTTGGTCTGGGCCTCACCGCCCTGTGAGGAGAGGTTGCTGTCGAGATCGAGAATGCCGCCGAGACCCGCAGAAGAATCGAGAAAACCTGTGGAGGCGAGGTCCAAGGAAGTTACGTTGAGCCTGGCATCGAGGGGAGTGAGCGTGGTGTCTGCTTGATCCACGGGGCCGACAATGCCGTCCAGCTTGAACTTGCCGCCGGCAGGCAGATCGGCGGTAACCGTAACTGGGAACTTGGAGGTCAAGGAAACGTCGGAAGCGGCGACGTTGACGTGATCGTAGGTGCTGCGGTTCTGCGAATTGGTGGAGCCGATGATGATGCTGCCGTCGGTCAGTGTGAGTTTCTTGACGGAAAATTCGGTAGCGTTCGACGAGCCGGCAGATCTTGCGGCGGGCGCCTGCTGGACCTGAGACTTCGCCGCGGAACCGCCGAGCGAAGAATAGTTCCACTGACCGGCGGTGTTGCGAAGGAGTATCACCTGTGGGCCGGCAATCGTGACGCCAGTGACATTCAGGGTCTTTGAGAAGATCAGGGGCATGATTTCGACTCCCACGTTCAGCGACTTGGCGGTGAGGAAAGGAGAGGGGCTGAATTTGGGGTCGTCGCCAATGGAGAGGTTTTCCGCAGAGAGCGAACCGCTGAGGAGAGAAAGACTGATATCGCCCAATTGCACTTTACGGCCCAGGGCGGCGGATGCTTTTTCTTCAATCGTGGGGCGGAACTGGTTGACGGGGATCAAAAACGGGAGCACGAGAACCAGCACGGTCAGCACGCCCACAACCACCAGGATAATCTTTAATGTCTTCTTCATGACCACCTCCAAGGCGGGAGGAATGGGCGATCCGCCAAACGCAGCGAGGCGAGAATAGCACAGTGACCTGTGACTCGTGGCCATCGACCTGGGTTGGTGCACAAACTCGAAAGGGCGGGACATATCGAGAGGTACAATGCCACTTGGTTAGGAAGCCTCCTGACTTAAAGAGGGGAAGGACTGTTCAGCCATGCGCAGATTGACGGTGTTTGGCTTTGTTTCTCTTTTTCTCTCCACAGCGGCAAGCGCGCAGACGGACTCCCAAGGAAACATTTCCTTCGGGTACTCGTACGTTCGAGGAACCTTGTCCTCATCCTCCAACTCACCGCTGGCCCCGACGATTAGCAGTTCCAACCTGAACGGGTGGTACACCTCTGCGGAGTACAAACTGGTGCCGTGGCTGGGAGCAGTGGCGGATTTGAGCGGCGACTATGGAACCGAACGCGTAACCCCCTTTTGCGAAGTGATCCCCGTCTGTCCGGGCCCGCTCAGTGCGCAAGCAAACGTGCAAACGTTTCTGTTCGGCCCGCGAGCGTCGGTCTCGATCGGGAAGGTTACGCTGTTTGCACAAGGGATCTTTGGAGGGGCACACACGAGCGCCAGCGGCACGGGCTTCTCCGATTCAGATACTTCGCTTGGCACGGCGCTGGGCGGCGGGGTGGATTTTCGCCTCGCCCAGACTATTGGCTGGCGCGTGCAGAGCGATTACCTGCAGACGCGACTTTTCGGCAGTGTGCAGAACAACTTTCGGTTTTCGACTGGCGTGGTGGTCCGGTTTTGAACAACGGGTCTCCTACGGCTGCGCTCCGTACAAGCAGAGACCCGGCGCTACAGAGGAGGAGTGATGCAGAGACGCACGTTTATGAATGTGACGACCGGTGCGGCGGCGACGCTGGCGTTCGAGCCTCTGGCGTTTGCGGAGAAGCAGGAACGGAAGAGTCCGGTGGCGTATCCCGATCCGGCAGTGGAAGTGCTTGACCCGCGCTTCGCAAAATACAGTGTCGGCAACGCGGCGGTCGAGCGCTTATATACCGGCACGCGGTGGTCGGAAGGGCCGGTATGGTTTGGGGACGGACGGTATCTACTGTGGAGCGACATTCCGAGCAACCGCATTCTGCGATGGTGCGAGGAGACTGGAGAGGTCAGCGTATTCCGCAGCCCTTCGAATTACAGCAACGGCAACTGCCGGGACCGCCAGGGCAGGCTGCTCCGAACGACCTGGCAGTGCATTCCGACGGGTCCATCTGGTTCACCGATCCGGGTTACGGCATCATGTCGAACTACGAAGGGCACAAAGCGGCGTTCGAGCTGCCCGCCAATGTTTACCGGCTCGACACCAAGACGCGCGAGGCGACCGTGGTGGCCGGCGATATGGATAAGCCCAACGGCATTTGCTTCTCTCCCGACGAGAAACTGCTCTACATCGTGGATACGGGAACTCCCCGGCACCCCGGCGACCCGCGCGCGATTCGCGTCTACGAGGTGGTGGATGGCGTACGGCTGAAGAATGGCCGCTTGTTCGTGGACATGTCGCCGGGCTCATCCGATGGGATCCGTTGCGATATGGACGGCAATGTCTGGTCCGCCGCGGGATGGGGTGGAGAAAGCTTCAACGGCGTGCATGTGTTCGCCCCCGACGGGAAGCTCATCGGCAAGATTCATCTTCCGGAAACGTGCGCGAATCTGTGCTTCGGTGGCACGAAGAAAAACAGGCTGTTCATGGCGGCGAGCCAATCGCTGTACGCCGTGTACACGGATGCCCAGGGCGCGCAGATGCCGTGAGCGGGGAGTCTCCGGCACGATTTTCGTAGCGCAAAGACACTAAGATGGGGATGGCATGACAGCTTCGTCAAGGTGGAGCGGAGAGCAGACAGCAGCCATCGAGCCGGTGATGGTGCGCGTGCCGGAGGGGTGGTTTGGGATGGGGTGCGAGCGCGGGCGGGATGATGAGAAGCCGGTGCATCGGGTGTGGGTGGATGCGTTTGAGCTGGCGGCTTACCAGGTGACGAATGCGGAGTATGGGTGCTTCCTTGCGGCGATGAGTTGTGCTCCGCCGCCGTGCTGGAGTGACCCAAATTTTCATGATCCGCAGATGCCGGTGGTGGCCGTGTCGTGGCACCAGGCGGCGGACTACTGCGAGTGGCTGAGCGGCGCGACCGGCAAACGCTATCGTCTGCCAAGCGAAGCCGAATGGGAGCGTGCGGCTCGCGGCGGCGTGGAAGGCTTTACATACCCGTGGGGGGATGCGCCTCCGGAGACGGTTCCGGATTATGGCAAGCGATGGAAGCTGGGACCAGAGCCCGTGGGTCAGTATCCGCCGAATGCATACGGGCTCTACAACGTTGGCGACAACGTCCATGAATGGTGCGCCGACTGGTACGACGACGGTTACTACGGGCGCTCACCGGAACGAAATCCGCAGGGGCCGAAGAGTGGCAGCCGCCGGGCTTCGCGGGGCGGCTCCTGGCGGCATCATATTAAGGTCACCCCTACGGCGGCTCGTTCGAGCATTCCGCCGGAGTTCCAATACGCGGACTACGGATTCCGAATCGCGCGCTCCTTGAGTGCCTGAGAACGCAGCCGCGGTCGCCCTTCAAGACGAGACTAGGGAAGAGACCCATAGGCAGTTGTCTGCGCAACAAACGCTGCTATTGATTTTGCTGCCGATGCTCCCGACTTTTGTGTGCGTGAGGCTTTATCTCCACCTCTTGCAGGTGCGGCATTTCTGTCCGCGCGGAGTCCTGGCTCATCATCGGTTTTTGGAGTGCTGCGTTTGGTTTTATCTCACTTGCCGTGCTATCGCTACCTGAGCCTGCTGCTGGACAAGCGTAATCTCTCAGTAACCCGGCGGAGCAGGGGCTCATGCTACTATTGCTGAATGCCGCGCGGCTCAGTGACCTTGCGCCTCATCACGCTGTCGGTGGCTGTCGTCGCAAACACAGCGGCGCAGCAGGAGCCAAGACCGCCAGACCTTCCCAATGCGCCAGCAGCAAAACAGGAAAGCACGCACCAGCAGCACCAAAATCCTTTCAACACAACCATCGAAGTTCTCGGACGGCGGTCTATTTTCTTTCCCGAGATTGCGACCAGCAGGGGTTCGCTGAGCACCACACAGAAGTTTGAACTCTTTGCCGACGAGAGCGTCTCCCCTTCACGTTTTCTCAGTTCTGCCGCCGGAGCAGGGATCAGTCAGGCGCGGAATTCGCTGAACGGATATGGCCAGGGAATGGGCGGTTACGGAGAGCGTTTCGGTTCTTCGATGGCCACGGCCGCGGCGAACAATTTTTTCGGAACGTTTCTGATTTCGTCGCTACTGCACCGTGATCCGCGCTACTTCGTAACGCTGCATGGAGGCGCGAGACACCGCATTGGTTATGCGCTCAGCCGCATCGTGGTGGCGCGCACGGATGACGGTAAAGATGCGGCCAATTGGGCGGGGATGCTGGGCCCGTTGCTAGCTGAGACTCTGGCAAACAGCTATCTGCCGGTGAAAGAACAAACGGCGGGCCGGACCCTGCAACGCTTCGGACTGCGGATCGGCTTGAATACCGCCAGCAACGCGCTCCGGGAATATTGGCCAACGATCTTTCGCAGTCTGCGTATTACGAAGGTCGCTCCGGGGATCAATTCGAATGCGGGAGGGACTCGGCCGTCGCGCTGACAAGCACGTGTGAAACGGAAGGGCCTGCTAGTATTACAACGGAAGGGCGGGTCTGTCGCGCAGAAGGATAGAGCAGCACTTTCCTAAATCTGACCATTTTCCTAGCCCGTTTCGGAAAAACTCGGACTCTGCAATATTCCTCAAGCCATCATAACGTGGTAAGTTCAATGACAGTGTCCGGAACCTGTAGAAAACAGATCACCGAGCCACCGCATCAGAGAAGCTTGGGACTATCATTTGGCAAGAGCATCTGAGCGACTTGCGTCAATTTCCAGCTCGTCGGATGAAGTTGTCGATCAAGTACCCACACCAGGTCAAATCTCGAGTCGGGCCATTTCTGCGGACTGGATCGGTCGTTGCCCAGGATAACGTTGGCTAGGTCTATGATGGACTTGTGCTCCCAGGCGATAAGCACAACGCCATGGGTGGTCATGGCCTCCTCTGCGAGCTTCCTTTCATCTCCCTTGGTGTGCTTTAAGTTGACCTTTAAGCCCAGAGATTCCGCGACCGCCTTAACCGTGTGATGTGAGCGTTCGCTCTGAATGTGCCCCGAGGGGGCGGCAGCGAAGACAGCGTTGGGCTTTGCCAAGGCTGGATGGATGAATTGTCCGTGCAGGGGATTAAAGAAACGAATGAGGGCGCCGGAGCGCTGCCAGCCGCTTGTAGATAATTCGTTCTTGTCGTGCTCGCCCTCTGGGTTGACTCCGTGAATGTCTTCATCTTTCTCTGGCTTTTCGCCATGGCGAACGATCATGATTTTGTCGGCCATCTTCGTTCTCCAGCCGTCATCCATCGCTTCGGATCACGAGGGTGCAAGTGTTAAGCATGCGCTTCGCGGCTCTAGTTGGCCTTGCAGTTTGGCGCGCTCTTGATTTCCCGAATCCGCTTGAGAAAAGTATTCGTCCATTCGTCGAGGGTCGCCTCTTCAGGGTTTCGTGAGCCGCTATCTCGCAGCCGGCGCAACTGTTTCGGGGTCCATCGTCTGGAACCTGCCTCGGTGAATATGGCTCGCACAGTTTGCGGATCCAGCCGCCCGAGTCTGTGGATCATTAGGTCCTGCGCCTCCTTCAGCGCACGCCAGGCAGCTTTTGCTCTTTTTTCATTTGATCGGGAACTTGGCAGGTGTTGGTTTGCGCCGCAGCGTCGCTCACAACAGCTAGAGTCAAGAAAGTTAAAATCGCAAAGCGAAATCTCATAAACATTCCTCGTCGCCGGTATCTGGATATCGGGCCTGGTCGGAAGACGTCAGAAGGGCTGCGCCTGGCAATGATTGGGCACGGTGGCAAGTCCCATGGGGTTGTCGATTGATGCCAGGTCGGTCGGTTTGCTTTTCCAGCGGCAGCGTCCGCTCGCAAGTTCCTCGCGCTTGGCCCTAAAGGCTTCCACCCACTGCTTCTGAATCGTCGCTTCGTCTAGTCCTTGCTTAAACGAGCCGTCGCCGTTGTGATATTCCGGCATATCGACGACGTGAGCCGCTTTGAATAGATCCTCGATTTGCGCGTCCGTGAGCTGGCACATCAGACCGGCAAGAAAACGGCGTCCTTCCTCGCTGATGGTTGGATCACTCAAGCCATCCTTGGCCGTCAAGCTCTTGCTCAAACGAGCCTGGCACACCGGGCAATCGGCGTCGCTCATGCCCGGCTTTCCCGTCTTTTTCCACAGCTCCGCTCCTGACCATTCGTGCAAATTCATCTTTGCGGTGTCATTGCTGGTGAACAGGCCGCCGCCACCAAATGTGGCACCCACATCCTGGACGATCATTTTCGATTGCTGACACGTGGTTGTGAACGGATGCGTGCTCTGGTCCACCTTTACCCCATTGCACACGAGCCGTTGTTGTGGAGGTTTATTATCGCTGTGCTGGATGAATGCCCCCAACAATTTGAGGCCATCTTTCTCAGCGATCGGTCGGCCGTTGTACTCGTCCAGCTCCTTCCAACTCCATCCCTCCTCGCTCTTCCCTTGTTCGTACATCTTGTGTCCGGGATACTTTCTGACAATGGTTGCGGCATCATAATTCCGCGTTTCCTTGGACCCGGAACCAGACTCCGGATCCGACGGACAATTGTTGCACTGCACTCTGACAGGGAACCACGAATCGGCGTAATAACCCAGTGCCCACATCAAGCGTGTCGAAACGACCTCAGCGTAAATCTCTTTGTCGTTGGCGCCAAACTTCACTTTGACTGGTTCTTCTTCCATCTGCGCGGTCAAGACCTGGACTTGCCCGTTGGCACTTTCGACCTTAGTGATCTGGCAGGAAAACTTAGGAGTCTTTCCGCCCATTTGTGAGCCTGGTTTGTCGAAGTCGCAGATCACTTTGTCGTTCGGATGGAATTGAAATTGTTTCGGGTCCTGCGGTGGCCCTTGCAGAATGTCGGCATCCCCCACCGCCCGGGGCGTGAATAGCAGCGCAACGCGGAGCGCTTCGATCCTGTCTTTTGGTGTGTAAAACTCTTTCTCCACCTTTTGATCGGAAGACTGCGGCGGGTCCTGGGCGCGGGCGTTGGCAGGAAACACCACGAGGAGGACCGCTAGGAATAGCAAACCTCCCGTCGACAAGGCTGCCCCTGAAAATGGAGCAAGCGGCGGGCTGAAGCCGTACATTCGTTGGACTCCGGCGGGCGACATCCCGGATGGCATCTCGACACCTCCGCATTGAATGGTTGAGGATGGGAAACTTGCAGACGTTTTGTTTACCATACGCCCTCTTCTACGCACAACAAGATCTTCCAAAATTCCTGGTAAGTAGTGCGGCCCTACGACAAATCGTTTCTCCTGGGGATGCCAATCCAAACCTAGCGGGCAGGCTTTCACCCATTGGCCAGAGGTGGTCCTCCCCCGCCGGCCTTCGGGCTAGTTACGTACAGATTTGGGTACAACTGGGTACGGTTAAGCGCATCGCCTCTGCTGTAGTAAACTGTCGGTCTGGGGCTGTAGCTCAGATGGATAGAGCATTGGTTTCCTAAAATGCCTCTAGTGACTGCCTCCATGTAGAATCAAGGATTTAGCAGGCGGACAGTAGGCGTAACTCGGCGTTTTTGTACCCCAAAGAGCCTGGGTTGGGTACAGATTTGGGTACAGACTTGGGTACAATGCTAGAATCAAATTCGTTGGGGGCGGTAGCTTAAATGGATAAAGCAAGAGTTTCCTAAACTCTAGACTGCGGGTTCGAGTCCCGCCCGTCCCACCATTCTAACCACCGGATTTTTGAGTCCGGCGCGTCTGCCAGTTCCGCCACTCGGGCACGGCGACAGGATAGCATCAGCGAAGCCGGTGTTCAGCGTCCGGGAGTTATCAGGCCATTGACTTCTCCATACCGCAGCCAGGTTCTTTGCCTAACTCATTAGTGACCTTATATAATGCCGAAACCTAAAGAGGTTCGGGGTGAATGCGACTTTCCAAAGTACACGTCACCAATTTTCGTAGTGTTGAAGACTCCGGCGAATTCGATGTAGGACAAGTGCTCGCTCTTGTCGGCAAGAACGAAGCCGGGAAGACCGCGATCTTGCAGGCACTAGCTGGCTTGAATCCCCATGTCAGCGATCATCTGAATCTGTATTTTTTTGAAGGCTCGCCGGAAAATATAAACATATCAGCATCTGCGCCGTAGGCGCGCACCCCTCATCTTCATTCATCTGGTAGTTTGATCACCACTGGTGGGAAGTGGGAACCCGACCGTTAGAGCGGTCGAGTTCCCTGTGTGGCAGACCTTCATCAGGTAGCCAAACATCAACAGGTGTTCAAGCTGCCATGATCGGTCGTCGTTGTCCAGCCCCACCTTGGGGCGAGGATGGCGGCCCACACCGAAGTTGTCCTCCGTCAACGAGTTTGCCGTGCCAGCGGCTGTGGCCAGGTCTTCTGGATCTGTCGCCATTGTGACCGGGGACAGCACTACTGCAGCCAGCTCTGTCGACAGCAAACGCGCCGGCAACAACACCGCCTGGCCAACCGCCGTCACCAGCAGAGCCCGGAAGGGCGCCAGGACCATCGCGATCGCCAGCGCGCGTATCGGCGGCGCCACTCATCACCTCGCGTGACGGATGTATCTTCCCTGATGCTTTCCTTCGCGGGCAGAATGCCGCTGCAATGTGCGCTTCCGATCCGGAATCTGCACGCCCAAGGGAACGGCGCCCTGCAGCGGCACCACGGCTTACTTCGCTGTGTCCTCTGCGGCCGCCTCGGACGTTTCGTGGAACCGTTCCCCCGAATCTTCCGGAGGTGAGCATGCTCAGCAGTGAACAGCGCGTACAGATCCGTCACTGGTTCTACGCCGAACATTGGAAAGTTGGCACCATCGCGCAGGAACTCGGGGTGCACCCAGACACCGTCCGCCATGCGCTGGACACCGAGCAATTCAATCGTGCCAAGGCTCTTCGTCCCTTGGTGACCGACCCCTACGTAGAGTTCCTCCGGCAGACCTTACAGAAGTATCCCCGGCTGCGTGCCACGCGCATCTACCAGATGATCCGGGAGCGCGGTTATACCGGAAGTGTTGTGCAGTTGCGACGCGTGGTAGCTCGCTTGCGACCGGTTCACCAGGAGCCCTTTTTGCGACTCCGCTCGTTTCCGGGCGAGCAGGGACAAGTGGACTGGGCCCATTTCGGCGAAGTCTCCGTCGGCCGCGCCCGTCGGCGTCTGTCCTGCTTTCTGATCACGCTTTCCTACTCGCGCGCCCTGTATCTGGAATTCTTCTTCGATCAAAGCATGGAAAACTTTCTGCGTGGTCATGTCCATGCGTTTCACGCTTGGTCAGGACAACCGCGAATCCTTTTGTACGATAACCTTCGCAGTGCCGTGCTGGAACGTCGCGGCGACCAGATTCACTTTCATCCGCGACTGTTGGACTTGTGCTCGCATTATCATTTCGCTCCTCGTCCCTGCCAGGTACGGGCAGCCAATCAAAAAGGAAAAGTGGAACGAGCGGTTCTCTATGTACGCGAATCATTCTGGGCCGGCCGAACTTTCACCACGCTCGAAGAGCTGAATCGTCAAGCCTTTCTCTGGCGTGACCAAGTGGCTCATCAACGTCCTTGGCCGGATGATGATTCCAGAACCGTGGAGCAAGTCTTCACCGAAGAACAACCACGACTGCTTCCTTTACCGACACACCCGTTCGAGACGGATCTGGTTCTCCCGATCCACGCGGGTAAGACGATTTACCTTCGTTTCGACCTGAACGACTACTCCATCCCGCCGGAGGCCATAAGACGTCCGCTGACCCTGGTGGCCTCAGACGCGAGGGTACGGATCCTGGACGGTAGTGAGGAGATCGCCCAGCATCGCCGCTCCTATGATCGACACCAGTTAGTGCTTGATCCAGATCACCAGCAAGCCCTGCTGGAGGAAAAGCGCAAGGCCTTTGGATCGACTCCAGGCGGTCGCTTGTCGCAAGCGGTGCCGGAAAGCGAGGCTCTGCTCGATGCCGCTTTCGCACGTGGAGAATCGGCGGGCAGCCAAACCGCACAGCTCCTCAAGCTCTTGGATACTTACGGGGCCGCCGAGCTGCGTACGGCCATCCGGGAAGCAGTCGAGCGCAACACACCACGTGCTTCTTCGGTGGCGTTCATCCTGAGCCGACGGCAGCGCTCTCAGCAACACTCCGCTCCCACCCCTGTGGATCTCAGTCGCCACCCAGAACTGCAATCTCTCGATGTCATCCCTCACGATCTGGAGTCCTACGATGAGCTCACCGACAAGCACCATGAGCCCGATGCCGATGAATGACCTGCTAGCGCAGCTCAAGCACATCGGTCTGAAGACCATCCCCGCGAACCTGGACGACTTTCTCGCCCGGGCCACCAAAGCGCGTTGGTCTCCCCGCATGCTGCTGGAGCAACTCGCCCAGGAGGAAACCCAAGAGCGTTCCCGCCGTAGTCTGGAGCGACGGCTACGGCTGTCGGCCATCAAGAAATTCAAGCCCATGGCCGATTTTGAATGGGATTGGCCCACCAAGGTCGAACGCGAGGTCATCGAACGGGCCCTCACCCTCGACTTCATTCACGAAGCACGCAACTTCGTGCTGGTAGGCCAGAACGGTTTGGGCAAAACGATGATCGTCCAAAATATCTGCCACCTCGCTGTGTTAGCGGGCTGCTCGGTTCTGTTTCGCACCGCTGCCGCCATCGTGGAAGATCTGCGCCATGAAATGTTCGAGGGTCGCCGACGCAAGCTGCGTGGCTACAGCAGAGCGGATCTCTTATGTATCGACGAACTGGCCTACTTGTCTTTCGACGATAAAGCTGCGGACATCCTCTATGAAGTCATCAATCGCCGTTACGAACGCAGGTCCGTGATCGTGACCACCAACCGAGCATTTAAAGAATGGAACCAAGTCTTTCCCAACGCTACCTGCATCGCCACGCTGCTGGACCGTCTGTTGCATCACGCCGATGTGACCCGCCTGGAAGGCGACAGTTACCGAATTCGCGAAAGCCAGCGGGAGGCCGCCACACGGAGGAAGAAACCATGAATCGCTTCGATGATGACGCCGAACAGTACGTGCGCACCGTCCTAAATCTCTACCAACAGCTCCCGGAAACGCCCGCATTGCCGAGTTCCCGAGACCGCTTCCATGCCCATCAACTGCAACAACGCGGACTCCCTCTGTTGCTGATCGAGACGGCTTTCCTGTTGGGTTCTTTGCGGCGACTCCTGCGACCACCAGAAGCCGCAGCCTTATCCCCAATTCATTCCCTAGCCTACTTCGGGCCGGTTATCGACGAAGTCCTCCACAATCCCGTCCCCGACACTTACATCGAATATCTTCGGCGCAAAATGCAGCCCTTCGCCGGGAAAAAAGTTACCGGGCAAGAATCCTGTCCGGCGAGCCTTCAAAAAAATACAGATTCAGATGATCGCTGACACCCCATCCATTGACGCCAGTTAGCTACGACGTTGAGCGAGATTATCCCCGGCGTTTCTTGACGGAATATACCGAACGGCACCCGAAGGAAAATGCCAAAGTCGTTTCCACCAAGTGGACGATGACTGACGAAGAAAAGAAGAAAATTCAAGACGAGATCGGTGATGCCCTCCAGGACAAGCCTGTCGTCATCTCCTGTGGATATAAGGACACTGAGCCTACCTGGGAATTGCCGATAGATTACGCAAAGGCCGCTCAAAATCTCATTGCCACAGAGAAATTGAATAAAGAAGAGAAGGCTTCGCTCGCGGATGTGGAAACCACTTCAAAGTTGCGCGAGAGTCTTGAAAAGATCAAAGAGCCAAGATCCAGACAGAAGAGGCTGCTGGAACGGTTGACTGCTTACCCGGAGAAATGCTTCAAAGGATTTGCCGAAGCGATCTTGAAACCGGGGTTCCCGCGCTTCATGTACTCGTCCCATTACGACCGGATGGTTGGAGAAATTCGACTAGACACATTCGAAGCCAGGAAGGCGAAGCAGCATCCAGTTTTTACACAGTGGGGTGAGATCAAGCCTGGTGAGCAAGTCTTTGTTGATTTTCTGGAATACGCCGGAACCTCGCTTAAGGAAATCGCGACCGCCAACACCTACGAAAGCCTGAACGCCAGGTGTGAAGCTGCGTCAAGCCATATCACGGCGCAACTGCTGGAATATTGGACGCAAAACCCAAACATTGAATTCGAAGTGCGTGTAACCAAGGCGGAAGCTGGCGACCCGGCCCCGTTCAACGAGGGCATCATTGCCAGAGCACGTGTGAAGAACAATCTTCACAAGCTTTCGCTGCCATTCTCCGAACGAAGTGCTGGCTTCGTCTGGTTCTTCTCTTTTCTCGTCAAGTTCGCCCAGGTTCAGAAGACCGCTGGCAACTTGATTCTGTTGCTTGACGAGCCTGGTCTGACACTTCACGGAAAAGCGCAGGGAGACTTGCTTAGGTATTTCGATGAAAAGCTGGCTCCGCGCCATCAAGTGATTTATACAACTCACTCGCCGTTCATGGTCCCGGCAGACAACTTGCCAGCCGTTCGCATAGTTGAGGATAGAATCTTCCAGCCCAGGCCCGGCCAGTGGACTTCAGAAGGGACGAAAGTCCGCGATGACACTCTTGCTACTGACCGCGACACATTGTTCCCGCTGCAAGGCGCTCTCGGCTACGAGATCACGCAGACGTTGTTCGTTGGAAAGCACACTCTGCTGATTGAAGGACCTGGAGACATTCTGTTCCTGGAATCGTTGTCGTCAGCATTGGTCCGTCGTGGCAAGACTGGCCTTAATCGACGTTGGACCATGTGTCCGGCTGGCGGGATAGATAAGATTCAGCCGTTCGTGGCATTGTTCTCCGGGCAAAAGTTGGATATCGCCACATTGAGCGATTACGCCAAACCGGACAAAAAGAAGTTCGAATCGTTGCGGCAGAACAAGGTGCTGGAGAGCGAGCGCCTGTTGAACTTCGCAACAATTCTTGGACTGCAAGAGGCAGACATTGAAGATATATTCAGCCCGGCGCTCTACGCCGAAGTTATCAACGAAGCGTTCGATCTCCCCGCCGCTAATCGAGCAACCGCACAATTGTTGCTGGACGCAGACCAGAACACGACCAGGCTTGTAAAGAAAGCGGAGGCGTTCTTCGCCGTGCTTCCACCTGGCGCACCTGAGTTTAATCATTTCGCTCCGGCGGGCTGGCTGTTTTTCAATCCAGGTGTGCTGGACCAAAAGACGCCAGAAGTGAATGAGACCTTGGACCGGGCTGAGAAAGTGATCGCTGCGCTGAACAAGCTTTTGTAGACGGCGTTAGGGCAGGCTGCGAAGCATGGCTAGGGCTGGAATAGTGTTGAGTGTCCTTATCTCCTCTCCTTCGGATGTTGCTCCACTGTGCGCGACTATCATCAGTGCCATTCGGGACTGGAATAGCTCTCATTCGCGAGACGTGGGCATCATGCTAGAAGCGGTTCAATGGCAGACACATGCCTATCCGGAATCCGGAGACAGGCCGCAGGCTCTCATCAATAAGCAGATTGTCGATGAGTCAGACATGGTCATCGCGGTGTTCGGTCATCGCATTGGTACTGCCACTGGTGCCGCACAGTCAGGAACAACAGAGGAAATTGAGCGTCTACGGGCCAAAGGAAAGCACGTGGCCGTTTACTTTTCAGATGCGCCGATACCACGCGACCACAACCCTGAACAGCTTCGCCTGCTGAACGAATATCGCAAGTCTCTGACGTCAAACACCCTTTATTGGTCCTTCGAGACTCCGGAAGATTTGTATCGGCACGTCTCGCAACATCTTGCGAAGAGCGTGCCCCGCGTCTACCAGGAACTGCTGGCGTCCGGTACGATTCACCTTTTGGCGACCCAACTTCCAGGTGCCGTGGGCGGATTGGAGTTGACAACGCAGCCCGTCGAGGCCACAAACCAGTCTTCGCGGAGCGAGCCTTTCAAAATGCAGCATGTGTTCGTTGGACAGTTTCCGGATGGTCCCAAACTGCGATTGACCGCGACTAGGCAATTTACAGTCACACAGATGGATTACCTTGACGAAAATGGTGCCAGGGTCGCCTCGGACAATCTATCCAAGTCGAACGTTTCGCGGATGGTAAGCGGAAAAGGTCAGATGCTTGAGGTGCCCGTAGACCACGCGAAACTGATTCAAATTCATAATTTGAAGCCGCGCACGGGGACATCCTCGATTCCCATGCAGTTTAGGCTTCAACTTGAGTTAGGTGGTAGTAAGGAAACCCGCACAATTCCGGCACTCCTCAACCCAGGATTCAAGAACATCAACAATACAACGACCTACTTCATGGACGTTATTGGATAAAAATGTCTGCATTTGATAGCGTCGTCAAATTGGCAAAGCAGTGCGAGCCTCATGCGTTGCCGCCCGAGTTGAAGTATCGGGACTCGCTAATTGCGCACCTGCGGGTTGGTCCGACGCTAAATCGGCTTAGGCAAAGTTTGTGTTATCTTGTCGTGTCATGGACAGACGTTCATTCTGCCATTCGATGATCGGCGGAGTTGCCACCGCTGCCGCTGTGCGCACTTTGGCCGTTTCGGGTATACAGTTTTCCGAGTGAGTTGCAATTTTTATCCATTGACGAGTTAAAGAGAATCTACATTGAACGAGCAATGAACAGTCTGCTCGCTGAAGCGCGTGAGAATATATGGATTCCCAGCTGGTCGGTACCAACTCTGCAACGGTTCTCAACTGATAGGGCGTTCGAGCGGCTGGAGCTTCAAGTCCCCGGACAAATGCCGAATCGGGGCCCTGGGAATGCTAAAAGTCTTCATGGATTTATCGAACAAAAATAAGTAAACTATTTTTCCCGCTGCTCTACCTGCACGATTCCACGATGCAGGAGTTCTCAATGCCGAGCTACGATTCGTTCATGTGTCCGAATTGCGAACATCATTTCCGCGTCATCTGGCCCGACCCATTGCCAAGCCACTACGACGTTTGCAGCAAAATCAAAATAAAGTGCCCTGACTGTCGGGACGTGATTCGTCGGCCAATACGTGGCTCTGGGTCGCGTGCGCACATGATTTTGTCGATAAGAAAATCGTAGCTTGATGTAGCGGGCCTCGCCTGCGCCTATCGTGAAGATCGCCGTCGGCAACAACCTTTCATTCCGTCCTTGCCAAGTTGCTCTCAGACTCTCAGAGAGATCAACAGCTATTTAGGCGGTGGCGGCCATGGCTCGGCATCCGGTCGACTCCACCGCGCCTCGAACAAATCACTGAAGAATCTGATTAAAATCCTGCCGCGCTCCGTTGTTGATGTGACCATGATCATCGGATTCCTGCGGCCGGCGATTTTGGGCGGCTCTCCAGCGTACGTGTACCATCCGACGAAAAGGTACTCCATCTGTGACTCGCGGGGAGTCAGCAGCACGCCTCTAACAGTCGCTGCGTCTCGTCCAAACTTACCTTCGAGATAATCAACAAAAGTTTTATCTTTTAAGTGATAGATGAGTTCGATGCTCTCCCGTGCGCGTTGGCCGTCGCGAATGTCAACGGCTGTGTCCGGATGCTGGCAAAGTACTTTGACCTTTATTCCTGCTTGGCAAAACTCCTGGATTGGTGTCTTCAGGCTTGACATGCCGGCCCCAAGGATGCGCACGTGATCAATGTGCTCTGTCTGAATTAGTCTTGCGATCTCTGCCTGAAACTCTCTATCGTTCAGGACTAGGCCGATCTGGAGAGGTTTGCGACGGAGAATCCAAAGGATTTCTAGAAGCAAGGCGAGGACGAGGACTTCAAAAACTGGGCGCCGAGTGAAGAACCGGAAGATATCGTCAGAGAAAAACGCGATGACTAATAGCACCTCAGCGAGGATTGCCGCGGCAAACGTCGTGAACTCCGCGACGCTCATGTCAGGTGGGAATTTCAACGTCTGTTTAGGCATCAGACCCTCATTCAGTAAGTGAGCCCGGATGGATCTGGATCTGCTCCATCAGTTCATAGACGCGCTTTGGACTGAAACACCCAGGAAGTCGCGTTTCCGCGTTTGCAGCGCCAACTGCAACAAAGAGCCGCAGAGCGTTCTCTCGTGACTGATTTCCCTGGAGAGCCCAGAGAAAGGCACCCAACGCAGCGTCGCCGCTACCGAACTGGTTTCTAAGGCGCACACGCGGTGGAGTGACGGTGATAGGGGAACCGTGCCAGACGATGAAGGTGGGGGCGTCATCTGCAGAACAAATGACGATTTGCGTACCATAGTCAGTCAACGATCGGAGATATCTTAAAATGGCGCACTCGTCATGGGCGTCGACTGAAGCAGGGAGGTGCTCGGAATTCGTCTTGATAATTCGAGCCCCAGCCCGGACACAAGGCTCGAATGCGTTGCCGCGGGTGTCAACGGCAACGATTCGCCCAGCGGATTGCAGCGCTGCCACCAAGGACGCATACGAATCCGCTGGAACGTCGGGTGGAAGGCTCCCGCCGAGGAGGACGTAACAAGAATCGGCGCTGCAATCCGAAACCGCCCGGTGGAACGACTGAATGTCTTGAACAGACATTGCTCGGGACGGCTCAACTACCACCGTTGTGCCCGTGCTGTCTTGCGTGAGTAAAGTGATCACGTTGCGTGTCTCAGCCTGTACTTGGACCACATTAGTCATGAATGGTTCGTCTGCGAGCAGACGACGAAGGCCCAAACCCGTGTGGCCACCTGCAGTGGTAACTAAATTCACCGTCGCCCCGAGCTGGCAGGCCGCCCGAGCAGCGGTGATGGAACAACCGCTTGCTATATCTTGGATGGCGATCGCTCGGTTGACTTTCCCCTGAGTGAGATTCGTAAGCTCGAAAACCCGCTCGTAGACCGGCGCGATCATCGCGAAGACCAAAAGCGAGGAGCCGTGCGCGGGGGCTCGGCCACCAACGGACTTCTCTTCTGCGTGTACACCCATATGGCTGGAAAACAGCTAATCAAAGCCTTATGCTCTCTGGTGGACCGTTAAGAGTTCGCGGCTTTTCCGATACCACCTTTCACCACGACTCTCACCGGCTCGCCACAAACATAATAGCCCTCATCTTCGGAGGCCGTTCTCACAATAATCAAGTCAGCGAGTCTCGATACACCAACTCGGTCGGCAACAGTCGCGGTGGCCATTCCCTAACCAGCTTATGGACATCCTCGAACGCCGACATGATTGCTGAATTTAACTCAGCCTCCCTGAGGCTCTAGTGTTTCCCTTCTTCTTCTCTGCTCTAGACTTTGCCCATCGCGCTTTTGTCGCCTTCGAAATCCTCGCTCTCGCTCTCGCAGCCGCAGACATTTTCCTTTTCTTCTTGCCAATCCGTTTACCGCCGCTGGCTACTTCGCGGCCTAGAGCCTTCATTGCTCCACGCACCGCGTCCAACTGTTTCCGCGCTCTATCCGCCTGCTTCTTTAGCTTCGCTTCTGCCTGTGTCAATGCCCGCCAAGATGTTCATGAATCCTCCGGGCGGCTAATCTACCACGGACGGACTTGCTGGGGTGGGAGTAAGGTCGCCTTGCCTTGGGAACACACGACAATCTGCGTCGCTTCTCCCGCCTTGAAACCAAGCCGTTTAGGCTCTCCGGACGCCCCGCTAGGGTATCTACCGTGTTCGATTTCCGGGATTCGCCTTCTTGTTAATTGGACGCTCAGGATTATTCTCTTTGAAAAGGCCCTCCTGAAGCTGAAAGGAAACACCATGAATAGGCAAAAGGCTTTCTCTCTCGTTCAACTGCTAATCGAAGTGGTAATCACTTTGTTCATCGCCGGGATCGTAGTTCCTAGCCTCCTCCGGTCCGATTTGGCCACGAAAGGGGCTTTTTTGGCTGCGGGTTCTCTCCGCACAATCAAGATCGCTGGGATTGCATTCTCGTACACGCACCCAAACGTTGCATTTGCCATCTTGGGCGCTTTCGTGGGTGCGATGGCGGCATTTGCTATCGATTTTCTCGCCAGTACGCCCAAAAACACAACCTCTACGCGAACAACTACTCTGCGGGCCGCGTAAACTCTTCTGGGATTTGTGGAGCGAGAAGAGATTCTAGCGACCGGCCATTTTCTGGGCCATGTGCATCACGAGCTTGCGGTCACTCTCGGCAGCCTTGCCCAAATGTCTGCGGAGTTTGCTCAAATACCGCGCATCCTTGCCTGAGTTACCCCATACGTTTTGGTCAGATGATTTGCGCTTGAGCAGATTCGGTACTTGAGGCGGCTCTTCGCCATCGTAGAAAAGTTGATAGAGTGGGCATTCGAGAGCGCGGCCCAGCTTTTCCAACGTTTCGATGGCCGGGACAGTATGACCATTCTCGACGCGTTTGTTCCAAAAGCTCGGATACATGCATGGTATGTGGATGCTCGTCAGTCGCGAAGGTACCCGCATTTTGGTCCGGTATGAATCATGGCTTCGACCCGACTCCTACATCGAAGGGCACATGGAGGTCGTAGGTGCCGGGTACTGAAAAAGACATGCGCAGCCCCGCCAAGGTGAAACTCTTTATGGATATTTAGGATAAGCAAACGTAAACTGCTTCTCCTACCTGCGATTCATTCCACTCAAGGAGTTCCCCAATTGCCAAGCTATGATTCGTGGAAACTGAACGACCGAAAATTGCTTACCACTTTAGTCCGATCAATATCTGACAGGACATACAGAGGTAGTAGATTGTGGGCGGTCTGGGAATGCGGAAGGCTTTAACCTTGGAGGTCCCATTACAGCGGTCGCATTTCACACCTGCCACACAAGAAACGAAAAATGTGGCACCCGCCAACTTTAGTTTCCAGTCTTCAATCTCCATGCTTGATTCTACCGCTTGACTCAAAGCGATGTATGAGGAATTGCTCGCTTAAAGGACCGATTCGGCCTGCTTCTTTAGCTTCGCTTCTTCCTGTGTCAATGCCGCCAAGATATTCATGAATCCTCCGAGCCGATATCCTCTCACGTCCAGGGCAGCGTGTTAAGCTCTTGCCGAGGAGGACGGTGGTGATGAATTACGAATCAATCTCTCTCTGGGTTGCGGTCGCGTCACTGATCGTCGCAATAACTGCACTCTTCGTGGCAATAGGAGCTAATCGGATTGCGAAGAGTTCGCTTTCGCAAGCGAAGCAGGTTGCGGATCGAGACCAAAGAGACTGGAGGCAGAGGAAGTGGTTCGATCTATATTTCAAAACAAACCAAGCCTACGACTTCCTCGAACGCTTCCAGGTTCTATACGAAAATCCGCCATCGGGCGCATCTGGCGTAGAAGAAGCCAGACGGGATTGGAACTCCTTGATGTTTCTTATACGGGAATTGCACACAATGGCAGTTGTGTTTCCTAAGAACGCAGCGATTGACGAACTCTTTGCGTCTACTGCGGTATTTAAGAACCGCGAGGAAGCCTTGTCAAAGGACCGTCTGGAAAAAATACGTAATGCCATGGAGGCGATACGCCAGCAGGCTTTGGTTGAACCCGCAGTGCTCGGCTAGACGCTCTACTCAAGGGCTTCGGGTGATTTCGATTCTCCGTCGCAGGCCGTCGTTCTTGCTATAATCCAGGCACTTTCCCACGACCCAACCTCCGTCAGTACCACAAAATGATAATAGCCGGGGCCTCTGGAAGTCCCGATGTACCAGCTTTTCTACGATGGTGATGAGCCGTCCAACCTACCGAATCTTCCGAAGCACAAGTCGTCTGATGTAAACCTGTGGGGTAGCACTGGCACGGATGCGCGATTTCTGAGCAAGCTTCGCCGTATGTTGGGTGAAGCCAACGAACAAGATCGAAAGACTATTTTGCTCATGACTCAGAAGATGGCCCTTCGCCACCTTCACGATTTTTCTTTGCCAATCCTCTCTCAAATGAAAAAGTCCCTCAAGTCCGTCAAGACTAAGCTTAGACTGACATCGACGCAGTGGGATTGTCCAGCCGCCGATTTTGCCGATGCCTCCTTCGACTAGACGCTCGCCAAAATCATGGTTTCTTATTTCGAGCTAAGCTCCCCCTTAGCCGCACCACCCGTACCATTTCATTTATCATCCTCTTCGGGCAATGTTCCAAAGTACCATTGACACGTTCTTACTTCCTGCTATATCAATCGCTCGCCCAACTCTCCTGCCAATCAGCCCGGCGGGCATTTAGACAAATGAACGTCGCTCACGGCGCGCCGTCTTCTCCCAAACGGTCCCGTGGACTACGCCTCGGAGGCTCTATGCGAGTGGCTCGGCTGATCCTTTCGTTCCTCTTGCTTTTCTTCTTCTCTCCACGTCTGAACTCACAACAACCCATCACGGCCGCGCAGCGCGACACCCAGGCTGTAACAGCAGTGCAAACTGCCATTACAGCGCAGGGGAGTCAATCCGCCATCGGTGCCATTGCCAACGCCGTAGTCCAAGGAACGATTGTCCCGACGCAGAGCTCAACCGTGAATGGCGGAAATTTCAAGTGGGAAAGCGACTTCAGCGAGTCGACTTACGAATTCCGCAGCGAAATGCAGATTGGGGGCACAACGAGGGTCTTCGCGACTGGCCATGGCAATCCAGCGTTTTACAACGGAAAGACAGTTCGGCGTTTGTTTTCGCATGTGGCGTACGCGTCGGTGCCATTTCATCTCCCTGCGGTTGTTCTGTTCCGTGAACTCAATGATCCGAACCGATCTTTGCAATTCGTGGGAACTACTACGATCAACGGGACTCGCGGCGTCCACATTCGCACTTATGTGGCTACTGGACCCATAGAGACTGAACTTTCGGTCCATCATTGGTACTTTGATTCTTCAACAGGACTTCCGGTACGGGTCGAATATCGAACCCCCAACACTCTCGATATGAGGGACAACATACCCGCAGCGGTGGATTTCTCTAATTACAAAGTCATCGACGGAATTGCTGTCCCGCTCACCATAACAGCCTCTGAGGATGGCAAAGTCGTGAGCACAGCTACTGTCTTAATTGTTACGTTCAATTCAGGAGTTTCGCCCACCGATTTCGATCTCAAGACGGGTGGTGCCCTGTGAAATTCAAGTGGGCAGTCTTCGTCGGAATTCTTGCGTGTCTTGGTTCGGGAGCTGCACAAGCGCAAACTAATCCGAACCTCGAAATCGGGTTCAAGCCATTCGGGTCATACGATGGCACCGATATTGACTCAGTAAATCTGTACACGGGCGATCTCACCGTGCATATACCGCTCTTCTCCTACCCACAACGTGGAACGCTCAGGAGCGAGTCCGTGATGTCCTTAAACACCAAAATGTTTAAGGTTTTTCAGAATTGCAACCATGTGACTGGAGTTTGCAACGACAGCTGGAGGTTGAATACGACGGGCCAGTATATGTTTCCGCTGGGCGTCTCGATCCGTAATACTTCTTTCCTGGGTCCTTATTGGACGTATAACACGACGTATAGTTATATCTATAGTACTACGACTTGGGATGGGGCCGTTCACCAAATGGCGCTCAACACTTCCGACAACACGACCTACGAAAGCACAGACAACACCGGTCTCTGGAACAGTGGCACCCGTGTTCTGCCCAATTACTTCGGAATCGTGAAACAACGCAATGGCGACCTGGCGTCTCAGGACACGAATGGCAACTATTTTTCTTCTACCACGGACACAATTGGACGTGCGCCGGGCAGCTCCACTTCGACAACCGATTATTCTGGCTGCGGGGGTCCTGTTTCCCAAATTACTTCGGCCACAATAAGCTCTTCTCCGGGGCCCAGCGGCACAACCACTCAAGTGAAGACCTGCATGGCTTCGATTAGCCTGAAGACAAAATTTCACGCTCACAACGTCGACATGCTCGATACCTACATCCAGGAGTACACGGGCAGCGCGGGTATGCTTCAGAGTGTTGTGGTTTACAACGGTACTTCCTGGGCGAGCCAACAGGCGGAAGCATTTCGTATTCATACAAGACTTATTTCTTATGTGATTCGGACACTGTTGTAAATCCTGCGAATCGTGGCGTGATTTCTCGGACGATTAACGCCAATGACGGTGCTGGACCGCATACTACGACGTACGGAACCACGGTTGTCAACGGGTTCTTGATCCCCGTGCAAACAGACCCAGCTGGGAATGAGATTCTTCACACGTTCACAGGTCTCGGAGGATCTTGTTCAAACTATGAAACGAAAACCCAATACTACCAGGGCACTCATACCACGGGAACCCTTCTAAGAACCGTCCAAACCGACTACACCTACCAGCCAAACCACCAAGATGTCGTAGGGGACGGGGTCTCCACGGTCATCAACGTTCTTCCGATCCGAATTACGACTACGCTTAATAACAACAAGGTCTCGAAAGTCGAAAAGGACTACGATTCCAACCTCCATCTCATTTTCCATGGGGCCTTCACCGAGTCCTATGGCAACGTCATGGAAATGCGTGAATATGACTACGGTTCCGGAGCTCCTGGGCCTCTTCTTCGCAAAACGGACTACACCTACAAAGCGTTCGACACGGCCAGCTACCTCACGGCGAATATTATCGATCCGGTTTCTTCAGTCACTGTTTATGATGGCAGCGGAAACCAAGTTTCCAAAACAAATTACGGATACGATGAGTACACGCTTCAATCCTCAGGCGTCACCACCAATTTCACCCCTCCCCCTGCAGGAACGCCGCGCGGCAATCTAACGTCGGTGAAAAAGTGGCTCAATACGACGGGCGGCACACTCAACACCATTACGACTTATTACGATACCGGTATGCCGTATCGAGTTACCGATCCAGGCGGCCACACCACAACGTATTCGTACTCGTTAACTTACGCTGGCGGTTATTTGACCCAGACAAACTTGCCGGACACGAATTCACCAAACCTGGCTCACCACGTTATCAGTGGGCTGTATGATTTCTATACGGCAAAATTGACAAGTTTTACCGATCAAAACAGCCAAGCGACCCAGTACGCTTACGATTCGCTCTGGAGAATGACCTCGGCAACTTTCCCATCTCCAGACGGTGGCCAAACAACGTTTAGTTACCCAGATTTAGTCACGATCGAAAGAAAGAATAAAATCGACGGCACGCGGTGGACGGATATGTTTGTTCATTTCGATGGGCTAGGACGCGAGATTCGCCGCATCTCCGCCAACGACGAAGCCACACCCTGGGATCAAACTGACACATGCTATGACGTTTTGGGCCAGAAGCACTTCGTGACCTATCCCTATCAGGGAAATGGCCTGTCAGACTCTCAATGCACCAAGCCCGGCGATACCTACTCCTATGATACCCTTGGCCGGGTAACCGCCATCACCCATTCGGACAATTCCGTAATCACAACCACCTACACGGGAGCAGCCACCAAGGTGACAGATGAAGGCAATGGAACACGGAACCTCCAGCGTGTTTCGCAAGTAGATGGCTTGGGCCGATTGATCTCCCTTTGCGAAATTTCTTCCCTCACACTTCCGGTGGGATTAACGCCTGCCCCGGCAGCATGTGGGCAGGATGTTTCTGCGACGGGGTTTTTAACTTCATACTCGTACGACACACTCGGAAATCTCAAGACCGTCGTCCAGGGTGGTCTGAATTCGCGTACGTTCCAATATGACAGTCTGTCTCGGTTGACTAGTGGCTCTAATCCAGAGTCCGGCACGACCTCTTACAAGTATGATTCGGATAGTGCTTGCACGACCCCCAACTCCTTCACGGGACTTCTCATATCGAAGATGGACGCCCGGAGTATTCGCACGTGCATGCGCTATGACGCTTTGAACCGTCTCACGCAAAAGAACTATTCCGACGGTACGCCCACGGCAACGTACAATTTCGACGAGTCCGCAGCGAACAGTGTCACCTTGGCGAATACGATTGGGAGACTCTCTTCCCAGAGTACTGCCGCGCCCAATGCGACCGGCGAAGTGTACAGCTATGACCAGCTGGGTCGGATCAAAATCAATTCCCAGTGCACGCCGCAAAACTGCGGTACGTCCGTGTTTGCAGTTTCTTACGCTTATGACCTGATCGGAAATCAGACTTCGGCAACAAATGGGGCGGGAGTAACATTCACAGAAGCCTATAATCGAGCGAATCGTCTGCTCTCGCTTACCAGCAGTCTTGTCGATGCGAATCACCCTGGAACGCTACTGCAGAATGCGCATTACGGGTCATTCGGGCTAACATCGGATTCACTGGGCAACGGCATGAGCGACGCTCTGGGGTACGCTTCCCGCGGCTGGCTCCAGTCGGTCTCAGCCACTTCCGGAGGCACCACGCGTTATTCCTTCAGCCTTACTTTTGCCCCCGACGGTGACATCGCGACCGGCAATGACAGTGTTAACGGAAACTGGGCACACACGTATGACGATTTCAACCGGCTACTGACGGCAAATGCTACAGGTCAGGCCTATACATACGACTACGACCGCTTTGGGAATCGCTGGCACCAGAATGGACCGCATCCATCTTCGCTTGGCTTCGATGCCAACAATCGGATTGTGCCAGGTAGCGGCGTGACGTATGACGCGGCAGGCAATGTCACAGCCGATGGCTCGCACAGCTATGGGTATGATGCCGAAGGGCATCTATTCCAGGTGGACGGCGGTTCAGCGGCTTCCTACGTCTATGACGCGAACGGACAACGTATTCGCAAGACGACTGGAGTTTCTTCCGTTGACTACGTCTACGATCTTTCCGGTCACGCCCAAAGCGAGATGAACTCCAGCGGAAGCTGGAATCGCGGCGAAGTTTTTGCGGGGGGACGCCACGTCGCCACCTACGGCAACAACACGACTTACTTCATTCACTCGGACTGGCTCGGAACTGAGCGGTCACGGACAGACAAGTCGGGCAATTCCTATGAAACCTGCACGAGCCTTGCTTTCGGCGATTGGCTTACCTGCACCGGAGGCGACCCCAGCCCCATGCACTTCACGGGCAAAGAACGCGATGCCGAATCCGGCCTCGATAACTTCGAAGCCCGATACATGAGCAGCAGTATGGGTAGGTTCATGTCTCCCGACTTGTTAGGTGGGCATCAGGAAGATCCCCAAACTTTGAATCGATACATCTATGCGCGAAACAATCCCCTCAATTTCGTCGACCCTACGGGACTTGATTTCAACCTGGCATGCTCGACCGAAGAGAACACACCGACATGTCAAAACGGGTTGCAGGGGACTACGACCACTACGACGGACGCCAATGGAAACCAAGTATCCAAGTTTACTGCCACAGTGATCAGCAACGACAAGAACGGCAACTTGGTGGATAAGAACGGCAATCAGTACAACGCAAGCATAAGTGGTGCAGGCGTTTCGTTAAGTCAGGCCGGTAGCAACCAAACGGGCTCGCTAGGTGTGTTCATCAACGGGTCAAATCCCACGACTGTCCAAGACGCCGGAAACTTCCCGGGATTCACGTTTAATTTTACCTACAGCAACATAGCGTCCGGGGTGAACGCGGGCGGGACATTTAAATACAGTGGAAACTACGGAGACGCCGAAGCTGCACTCCTAAAGGCTGGCTTCCAAGCGTATCCCGGTGACGCGTTCGATCCCTTCCATCTATCATCGTATGGCAACGCGGCAGTGGATTTCAGAAGTCCCGGAGCAGCAGGAACAGGGGCTGGATCTGGACACTTCACAGTCTACGAGCCACGGACGATTCTTGAACATGGAATGATTATTCACCTAACTTGGACTACGCCCACGAGAGGCACTCTGCACCTAGGCGAACATAATGTCTATAATGGTGGTTTAATCGATCACACAATCGAGGTCCTGAAGTACCTTTTCCACCGATGAACAGCAAGGCCTCAGCGAATGCGTTCGGCTACGCGAGTCTCATCTGCTCGTTGTCGTTCTGGGTTTTGCTGGCTTTACGTCTGATACCGGGCTTCCCAAGAATCGACTTCTCATTCAACTACTGGCTTGCGATCTGGACAGTGGGCCTCGTACTGGCTTTTGTTGCTGCTGCACTCGGATCAGGACGATGGGCCTGGGCTGTTCTCTTGCCATTGGGGAGTTTCTTCCTCGTGATCGTACTCGTTCACCTGCGGGAGCCGCACTAATGCACAAAAAACATTCAGCTTGGATTTTAACTCTCTTGCTGAACCTCCTTTCTGCGGCCGTAGTGCCGAAGGCATCGGCCCAAGGAACCTCGACACTGGAAGAGCGAGCGCGATGGGTGGAGATCACGCACAAGCTGGAGAGCAATCCTTTGGACGAGAGTGCGAACAAGGACGGCGAATGGGCGCTCAACCGACTCAACGACGCGCACGACATTCACGTGCCGTTGTGCTCGTCGCTCCTAGTGGAACTTAACGACGCGAAGTACAAATATAGGCATGAAATCGTACGACAATACATGCTCGCCAGCGGCGCGTTCCTGATCGAGAATCCCACTAAAGCTGGCGACACGCATGCGATGAACGTAGCCGCCGTAGAAAGTGTCCTCAAAGTCTACAGCGCCATCCTCCAGCAGAAGTCGGACGCGAAGTGGAAACCGCTAGACGACCTAGTCAAGAAGCAAAGCCAAGGGAAACTGGACGACGCTCTGCGCAAGCAGTGTAAGTGAGGCGGGGTAGAGCTTATGGGCTGGTTTCGCCGATCACTGGTGCCCTGCCCTGTTGTCGTCCGTGGCGAAGGCGTGGAAAGCGATCCGCTCCCGCCTATCCGGGCCGGAGCCAAGTCCTGACCGGCCCGCTGTGGCGTTCTTCCCTTTAGCCGCCGACCCGGTCGAACTCCTCCCGCTCTCGCTTGCATAGTTACCTCCAGTGTTCCAGTCATCGACCCATCCCCGCTCGCTTGCCGTATAGGGTCACCTTGCCGTCAACCACGTTCGCCATGTAGCGGCCCTCGCTCAGGAACTGCGTCATCTTCCTCCCAGACCGTGCCATCTGTGCCCACTTGGATTTCGTTTTCCGGTTCTGCTCCAGCCCACGAATCTCGTTTCCGTCGAATACGAAGTCCACTTGCCGCAATCCGCGCTTGGGAGTTTTACGAACGGGGTAACGCTTTTTCCCAAGCTCGACGAAGTTGGCGTTTTCGACGAGAGTCTGCCGCCAAACCTCGATTAGTGTTTGCTCGAAGGAAGGATTCATTGCACGTTCTGATTCGAGAGCGGATTATACTCCGGACACGCCTGTTCGTTCGGGCAGTAATCAAGTACGACAACTTATATAGATATTAAGTCAGGCCCGCCCTGAAATGCCCAGACAATCGAGTTATGCCAAGACTCACAAACTCGACTCGGAGGAAAGCGTGAGAGCAAATTTCGCGGTCAAGTCCGTAGCGCTAATGCTTTGCTTAGCGATTCCGTGCATGGCAGTACCAGCTAAGGATGACGGCGGCTACAACGTGATGTATGACGGCGGGTCGCTGCCGGGTTTGAAAGCCGGAAAGAAACTAAGGATGTACATTGAAACGAACCAAATCCGGATCATGGAAGGCAACACGCTTGTCACGACTCTTGTACCTTCCTCAGTCAAAGAGATTAGCTACGGCCAGGACGTTCATCGACGTATCGGGGCAGCAATCGGCCTCGCGGTTGTGTCGCTCGGGATCGGTGCGTTGATGGCACTCACGAAGTCAAAGAAGCACTACGTCGGCTTGACGTGGGCCGCTGGAGATGTCAAAGGCGGCTTTGCGATGCAATGCGACAAAAACGATTATCGCGGCGTCATCGCAGGACTTGAAGGCGTTACCGGCCAGAAGGCCGTTAACTCGGACGCAATGACCGTCAAGAACTAGACTCGTGGATGTGCCTATCCATGATTTTCTGCGAAAGGCCGCTAGTGACGGGGCATTTTCTGGGCCATGTGCATCACGAGCTTGCGGTCTTCCTCGCCTGTGTCCCCAATTCGCCTTCGATATCCCCCAAATGTTCATTATCACAAAACCACAAGACGAACCACCGGAAATATCTTGCAGTGCATCGGTCGCATTCGGCCTCAACAGGACGTTTCGGGTCCTCTTTTCGTGGCTGCATCTCCTTAGTCGTCGGTGCGCTTCTGTTAGTTGTTTTTTCTCAAATAGGGTGCTCCCGCAGCACCAGCCCGTTTGCAAAGAGTCAAACGCTTTCGCCAGTGGAAATCTTTCAGAGGGTGTCCCCCTCAGTCTTTGTCGTCGAAGCGCTAGACGAGGATGGGAAAACGCTGATGCTGGGCAGTGCTGTAGCTATGGCTCGTGATTTTCTCATCACAAATTGTCACGTTGTTCAGAGTGCCTCTTCGCTGCGGGTCAGCCGAGGCAAGGAGCACTGGACCGCAAAACTCATTGCAGCCGCGCCGAATCACGATCTTTGTGGGCTTAGGCCCAGCGGATTGACTTTACAGCCAGTTGAAGTTCGCCCTTCATCCAAACTTGCCACCGGAGAGCACGTGTACGCGGTCGGCTCCCCCGAGGGTTTGGAGTTGACTTTTTCCGAAGGCGTCATCTCTGCGCTTCGAGAGACCGAGGGTGTTCGCATGATTCAAACAAGCGCGGCCATTTCACCCGGATCGAGCGGCGGAGGGCTGTTCGACGCTCAAGGGAATCTCGTGGGAGTCACAACTTTCTATCTGAAGGAGGGTCAAAGTCTAAATTTCGCTTTGCCCGGAGAATGGGTGAGCGGGATGTTATCCAGTTCAGCCGAAGCTGCCGCAAAATCCTCTACCCGTCCGAGCGATGCAGCATTCGAATCTGGAGCATGGTTAGGTATTGGTTTGGAGGCGGTGAAGAAAGAGGAGTACGACCTGGCAGTACATACTTTCCGTAAATGCGCTGACCTGAAGCAATCCGGTGCCTTCCAAGCATGGTTCGAGCTAGGAAAAGTATTCTCGTCGTCAACCTCGGATGCATATAGGGCATGGCTTTGTTCAACCATCAAGCCCGGCTCATACTGTTCCGCGCCTGGGTTTTATCCGTCTGAACTGACAATTCAAGAGGCGAAGGTCAAGGGCATCGCTGCGTTTGAGAAAGCGATTGAGCTAAAGTCAGACTATGCCGAAGCATGGCAGGCATTGGCATCTGCATACTTTTGGATAAAAGAATACGATCAAGCTATCACAGCCGCAAAACAATATACCCGCCTTGCGCCCCGCGATTGGGATGGTTGGTCAAATTTGGGGCTCTACTATGCCGAGACTGAATCCTATCCCGAGGCCATAGACGCTTGGCAGAAAGCGGAGAAGGTCGCTCCAGATCAGTCCAAATCGGGAATGCTGGCGATGGTGGGAATGGCATACGCGGAAAAGGGGGACCGCGAGCAAGTTTTGCGGATTTATCAGCAGCTCAAAGGCAGCGATCCGAAGATGGCCGAGAGGTTTTTCAGAGAATACGTTCTGCCAAAACCGGCAGCCACGGCTCCGCCCGAGAAACTGTTGCAGCAAGGCCAGCTACTACGCATTCTTCGTCACGCGCCGATAGACGACGCTACACGCGATAAAGCATGGGACGCCTTCTATTGGGCGCCTTCACCCGACGACTTCACAGCTCGCATCAATAAGCTAAACATCCCCGACACCGTCAAGCAGTCTATTTATGACTTGCGGTTTCGGAAGCCATAGGCAAGGCTATCTGCATTATCACCACCGAAACTAGGCTAGCAGGGACCGTCGTTTCCAGCCAACTGAAAATCTAATCAGAGAGAGGAACCACAAATGGAAACTCCAAAAACTACTCCCTGTCCACGGTGCGACGGAAAGGGTAAGAGAAATGGTCAGACCTGTGACTTGTGCGGAGGTAGCGGAGAGATCGAAGTTGAAATAGAACCTGAATAGCGCTAGAAGCTAGGTGAAATTATGAAAGACGAGTGGGACAGCGAGTTAACGCGCTTGTCCTCGCCCGATTCGCGCCGTGTTTCGCCTACGAGTAACGTCGCGCTACGACAACATGTAAAGGAAGACGCCGCAAGTTGTTCAGAAAAACGCGGTCTGGCGACGGATACGGTTGACAGTTAAGCCGCTGAGTTCCTCACGCCTTCACCGTCTTGAACCCGCGTTCGCGGAGACCAATCAGCAAGTCGTAGACGTAGCGATGCTCAACGGCTAGCGAAGGGCCGAAGTACTGCGCGTCCTCTCGAATGTGATCGGACAGGAATTGCAAAGCGGCGGGAGTCAACGGCGTGAATAACCAAATCGTTCCTTGGTCACGGACGACGAAATCGATGTCGGGTTTTTCAGAAGAGGAACTGCCAGAGGTATGAGATTTCACGGATTCTCCTTTTTCGGAAAACCCGTTTCTCACTTCGCGTGAGCCGTGGTTCTTACAACTGTTCTGGTTAGCCTCGGGTCAGTGCTGATAACACTGGCTCGGGGCGCTTACTACTGTATCCTTGCCTTGATTCTCTGCTGATATGCGAAAACCAATTCCTCAGGCAAGGCTGCCGCTAGTTCAGCTTCTTCCAAGACTTCTTTAACCGTCTTGTCGCCCATCCAATTCAACAAAACGTAATTCTCCAGCGTGAGTGCGATTCCGTTCTTGAGCATGTAAGCAAAAGTAGTGTCGGGATTGGTATCGCGGTCATGGAGTTTCCCACGCTCATGTTTGGGGAGCTGACGAGCTGCAGTTACCAAACCTCGCAATCGAGCCGAACCTTCGGCGGGTCCGTGTTCTTTTCTGACGCGGCTCATGACCTTTTCCGCCTCTCCAAGAACTCATCGATGGCGCGCCGGACAATTTCAGCCAGAGACGCCTTTTCCCGTTTGGCTACGGCTTTCAACGCCTTCATCTGTCCGGCTTCGACCAGCGCGATTAGTCTCGTATCCTTCACGCATTCACGCTAGCACATGAACATGTACATGTCAATATATTCGATTCGCGTAGTGCTCCATCAAATCGTGTGAAATATCAATTATAGCGAACGGAGACCGGGGCGATTTATATATGTTCCTCCGCAGGCCGATGAGATTCAAAAGGATCGAGCGCGAGCAGGGACATGATGCGTGACTCCGGCGATTACTCGAAATGCTCCGGACTCACTGAAGATAACTGCGCATTATACACAGAACCCCCAGCGAGCCCGACACGCTAAAATAACTCGCTAAAATAACTCTTGACATAATTGCCTGATTGTGGTTAATTAGAAGAGTCATACCCCGCTGTGTAAAAAAGCACAGATGGACGGGCTTCGGGTGCCGTAATCAAGGCTAGGTGGTACCCGTTGAGGCGAACCTAGCGGCAGTGCCTTCCAAATTTAACTGGAAGGCATTTTCTATGTACGGACCCGTCCCTGTAGCTAAATTTGTAGGGCATCAAGACGGAACCGCCGATAGGCGGGATTCCACCAACCGAGGGGTTCTTCTCCAGAATCTCCACGGTGGTCCAAATGATGCGCCTCTAAAGAGGAAAATCATGGAACCTGCAAGCAACTCAAACCTGCTCAATTTACCTGCTGCATCGTCTGTCCCTGGTTTCCCCGACGAAGTGGATCCCCGGGATACGGTCCCGCCGCCAGAGCAGCGCCTTTGCCAGATTCACGGTATCCCAATTGCGCCGTCTCGTTGGCGAAGTGGGCATCGGCATACTGACTGCGCGAGATGCAGGAACGCTCACGCCTCGAAGAAAAGAAATACCAATATGAGGAACTATGAAAGATCGATGCAACTTCGTCGTCACCTTCGAGGTCGACTTCGCGGTTTAAAGTTATTTGAAAGATTAACAGGATTGAAACTTCCTCAAGAGTGGCACGAAAACCAGTATGCGTAGGATCGCAGCGCCGGGCGAAAACATTTTTTAGAAGTAGACCGTCTTTGACCAGCCAAGGTGAGCCGGATGCGGGAGACCGCAAAGAAAGCAGGAAAACTATGAGCAGGCCAAAGCAAATTACCAAGCAGGATGCAGCAGAAGAATACCTGAGCAAAGCGACCGGAGCAGGAGAAACAGAGGAATCCGCGTTTAGGTTTTTATATGAAAACGGCGATTCAGAAATAAAAGCAATGTTAAAAGCGAAGTTTCCCAAATTTGTCCAAGCATTGCTGAAAAAGAAAAAGAGAGCAGCGTAGAGCGCCGGGCGTGATCGGCGCAGAAAGAAGGTAAATTATGTTTGAGACCATAAATGTTAGACCCGTTGCACCTGCTGAATTCAGAGAACCTGATACTCGGGAGAGGGTCATTGTTACGCAGTCACATCGTCAAGAGGATAGAAAGTCTTCCAGAACTTTCTGGATGAAGTTATCCGTTAGCAGTGGCGGTGGCGACGGTACAGTGGAACTTGAAGTCACAGCGAACAAATCAGGAGAAAGACTTATCAGCGAGACAAATGGTTTTCTTACCTTGACTTATGAACAAGCTGAAGAATTAAGCAGACATCTTCTCGCAGCCGTCAAAGAAGCAGAAAAAGATGAAGGCGCTGTCACTAAATAAATGACGACCGCGCCCATCATCAGAAAGCCTATGCCGAGGAAGCCGCCTGCGAAGCGGCTTTTCACTGGCATGGTCGGCCTTCCTCCCGAAGAGCCCCCTACGCCTGCGTCCCCTGCTCCGGTTGTTCCCGTCGCACCTGCTATGCCGAAGAAGCTTGGTCGTCCGCCGAAGAACGGTGTAGCAATGACTGCGACAGAGCGAAAAACACAATCACGTGCGGACCTAAAACAGAAACAACACGACGCCGAACGCAGGCAGTTGATCTCTGCGCTGATGAAAATCTACAGACGCCAGCAATCTGAAATTATGTTCGATCCAAAGAGACAGCGTAGAATGGATGAACTTCGGAAGGTTGATCGACAACAACGGAGAACGTATCTTGCCGAATTGGAAGGATTGCCGATTGAAAAGTTGCGATTGGCGATGGAAGGCAAGAACACGCCAGATACTCGTGGTCGGTTGCCAGGCGAGCGCAGCGGTGAGGGTGAACGTGCAATGGGGCAATCTGAAATTGAACGAATTGTCGCAGCACAAGATCGTGACGAAAATGGCCGCGCAGTAGGACCCGAGGGAACTGGCCCTGCTTCGTTCGACCGCCCCGATGAGACTGTTGATCTAGCAGATAAATGGGCACAGCGTGGACGGCGAATTTCCGCCAGGCAATTAGCAGATCAAGAAAGCACCGATAACAAACTGAGAGCGTTGGTGAGTGAAGTTTTTGATCGATTCGGGCACTGCCACATAGAGAGTCGATGCCAATACGATAAGACCCCATGCACATTTGTTGCGAAGAATCACAACGAAGCGGTCGAGCATCTCTGGGCTGAGTATTACCGTGGAGAAAAATTGTGGGATCACGTTAACAGACTCTCAGACCCCGACATTGCCGACACGGCTGGAACGCTCTTGATCGAGGCCCGTAAAGCCGCGATAGCGAACATCCATCATTGGGTTATCCAGCAGTGGTTGACCCGCTACCGGGAGTCGAAGAAATGAATTTCGTGACATCGGGCCGGAATCTCACTATCCCTAATGATATCAGTAGGATAGACGGCACTAACTTACGGTTCCGCACATCGTGATGCATAGGGGGAGGACAGAAACGTCCTCGATCCTCCATAGGCCGGGCCAAACCTCGTGGTGCTCACCACGCTCCAGCCATTTAATCCACGAGGCTAGGTTGCATTTACTCCGCTGAATTACGAATTTTGCCGGACACCTTCGGGGCCCGGCTATTTTTCAGCTTGAAATTTTTTAGTATCACTATTTTCTACGGAGATACGAATGGAAGCACAAATAAAAATTAGAGCCAGATTACAGACATTGAACTGTTCTGTCGCGGCATTCGCCGCGCTTGCTGCACCACCGATGGTGATCCGAAAACTTTCGCAGCAACAACTGAACCAGGTCGTCAATGGGCGTGTCGATCTAGATGAAAAAGAAGTCATCGAATTTCTGTCGGTGATTGACACAATGCCGTATTTGCAGGAGACAATAAAACCAAAACTGCCGATCAACTGGAACGATCCGCTGCTCGTTCGTGATGTCCTCGTCCACACCTATAAGGAACGATTGGACCACGAGGACCCGATTGTTCCACGCTCGTGGTTTGTGAGGTTGAGCCGTCTGAACTTTCTTCAAGGGTTTCGTCTGAATAACACGGTGATCGAGACGATGAATTATGACCAGGCCGCTGCGTTCACAGACCCAGGGCTCGC
>QHYZ01000108.1 GCA_003225295.1 Acidobacteriota bacterium
GGCCCGCTTCAAGGCCTGCAACCGTTCCGGCGAAAATCCTTTGCGCTCCAGGCCAGTGGTATTGATGCCAAAACTTTTAGTCTCGCGCTCGGTTACGATTTTCGAAAACGGGGGGACGTCCTGAGTAATCACTGTCGATGCGCCGATATACGCGTAGCGGCCGATGCGGCAAAACTGATGGACTGGACAGAACGCGCCAATCGTCGCGAAATCTTCCACCGTGACGTGTCCCGCCAGGGTTGCGCCGTTCACAAACAGCGTGTTGCTGCCGATCAAGCAATCGTGCCCGATGTGCGAATACGCCAGAAGAAAATTGTGGTCGCCCAGGAAAGTCTTGCCGCCGCCTTTTTTTGTGCCACGGCTGACGGTGACGTATTCGCGGAAAATGTTGCCGTCGCCTGCGACCAGTTCGGTGCGCTCACCTCGAAAGGTATAGTCCTGCGGGTCGCTACCGATCGCACTGAACGAATAAAACGCATTGTTCTTGCCGAACTTCGAAGGGCCCGTCAGCATCGCGTGGGTGTGCAACACGCAGCCGTCGCCCAATTCCACGTCCTCGCCAACCACCGCGTACGCGCCGATCTTCACGCCTTCCCCAAGCTTGGCATTTGCCGCCACCACAGCCTGCGGATGAATTTCGCGCATCGTCATTTCGGAGGTTCTTCGGCCTTGCCCGGTGCGTCGCGATCGATCATCTTGCACATCACCGTGCCTTCGGCAGCCAATTGTCCGTTCACCGTTGCTTTGCCTTCCAACTTGCAGAAGTCCCCGCGCCAGGCCAGGACGTTGCATTCGATGCGCAGTTGATCGCCGGGCACCACGGGACGCCGGAATCGCGCGCCGTCGACGGCCACAAAAAAGAGCAGCTTATTGTCGCGATCCGGAATATCCAGCAGCAGCAAAAGCCCACCCGTCTGCGCCATGGCCTCGAGAATAAGGACGCCCGGCATGACGGGCTTTCCAGGAAAATGTCCCTGGAAGTAATATTCATTTATAGAAACATTCTTGATGCCCACGATGCGCTTGAGGCGTTCCACCTCGAGAATTGCGTCCACCATGAGAAATGGATAGCGGTGCGGCAGTAGCTTCTGAATTTCCACGACGTCCAGTATCATTCGTGCTCTCCGTCGCCGCAGCCTCTCAGCGGCGCCTGGCACATCCCCGCCAAACTTCTAATTATATGCGAACCGTCGCCCTCCGCGATACGCGCTCTTCCGGGGTGGCTACGGTTTTCCAACCGCGGAGGTGTTCTTTCGCCGCGATAGATTTTGCTCGATTTGCTCTGGTCGCCGCGCATTGATAGCATCTCCCCATCATGCTGGAGGCCGGTCTCCCTAAGACGTTGTTGCAACTCTTGAAGCCGCGCCTGCCGCAGATGCTCGCGACACTGCGCCGGTTCGTGACTGCGGAATCCCCCAGTCTGGAAAAAGCTGCTACCGATCGTTGTTGCCGTGTCATCGCTGAGGAATGGAATAAGCGCGGCGCACGCGTGGAACGAATCGCGCAGAAGCATCGTGGGGACCTGCTCCGCATCACTCCCCTGCCGAACAAATCTGGGTCTTCGGGGCAACTTCTGGTCTTGGGCCACTACGATACGGTTTACTCCACGGGAACACTCGCCAAAATGCCTTTCCGACTGGAAGGTGGCAAAGCGTACGGCCCGGGAACCTTTGACATGAAGGCCGGAATCGTTCAGGCGCTTTTCGCGCTGCAGGCCCTGCAGCATGCGGAAATGCGGCTGCGCAAACGCCTCGTCTTTCTCTGGACCTCTGACGAGGAGATCGGCAGCGAATCTTCGCGCAAATTCTTCGAAACGGAAGCGCGCCGCAGCGACGCCGTCTTCGTGCTTGAGCCCTCCTTCGGCTCGCGCGGCCTGCTGAAGACGGCGCGCAAGGGAGTCGGTGGAGCCGAATTGATTGTGCATGGCCGCGCTTCGCACGCGGGTCTCGCACCACAAGAAGGTGTCAACGCCATCCACGAATTGGCACGGCAACTCGCGGCCATCGCCGGATGGAATGATTTTCGCCGCGGCGTCACCGTCAACGCCGGCATCATTGAGGGTGGCACACGCACGAATGTTATCCCGGAACGCGCACGCGCGCTCCTTGACCTGCGCGCCTTGCGGAATTCCGATATGCGTAGCCTGGAACGCCGCCTGCATGCCCTGCGGCCGCTTCAAAGTGGGGCTCGCCTTGAAGTCACCGGCGGATTCGACCGCCCTCCGCTCGAACGCAAAATGAGCGCATCGCTCTACGCCCGTGCCAAATCACTGGCGAAGCAGATGAATGTGTCCCTGGGCGAATGCACCGTCGGGGGCGGCTCGGACGGAAATTTCACTGCCGCGCTCGGCATCCCCACGCTCGACGGCCTGGGCGCCGTCGGCGATGGCGCTCATTCCTCGCACGAACACATTCTTATCAACACCATGCCCTGCCGCGCCGCACTCTTAGCCGCTCTTCTTGCCACCATCTAGCACAAAACGAGGGGGAGAGCGTGCAAGCGTCCGCACGAAGTGGATCAGCGCGCGTAGGTTTTCCGCAGATATTCCGCTGCGGATTGCATCAGGTCGTCATAACCGCTGTGCAGCACGTCGCGCAGCGCCGCCTCGGTGGCCATTCCCGCCCCGATGCGATCGAGGATTCGCTCAATATCGCCCATCCCATCGGCTTGCACGATGTATTCGATGTTCGCCAACGCCCAGGCATACGCATAGCGCGCCGTGTCCCCACTCATGTTCAGCCACGAGCCTTCGAGACGGCTGAGCGGGATGGCCTTATTGTCGTTGTAAATCTGCAACAGCACTGCGGCATCCTCTCTGCTGCGCTGGCCCTCCATCCATTGTGCCAATCCTTCCTGAATCCAGGCCGGTGCGTGAATTGTGCAGCTTGCTGCCAGCCCCATGCAAGCGCTGCGCGTCTTCTGCGCAATGAAGCTGTGGGTCAGCTCATGTTTCAGGACGCGCGACAATTCCGAGTCCACCCCCGCCAGTCCCTGCACCGGCACGCGGATGCGTCCGTCGTTCAGCGCTCCCGCCCACGACGGGGCTTTGGTGATGTCACTGAAGGCATCTTGCGTGTAGAGAATCACACCAATCGGTTCCGCAGGCGTAAAGTTCAGCTGGGATTCAATGGCCGAAAAATGCCTCTCCAGGGTTCGCAGTACTTCCCGCGCCAGCGCTGGCGCGGCTGCGCCGCTGTAGCGCAGTTTGAAGTGACTGCTCTCGTTTTCCTTGTAGCTTTCTTCCTCCTGCTTATCCGCGAGTGCTCTGTCCAGCGCTAACTGCACTTCTTTGTCCGGCCGCAGCGCTTGCGCGCGCTTCCACTCGGCAACCGCCTGAGCTATTTTATTCAAGCCGTAGTAGGCCCAGCCCTCCAGCTTTGGCACATCCGGGTTGTCCGGCGCAAAGCGCCGCGCACGCTCCAGGTATTCCAGGGATTCCTTAAACTCGCTGCGCCTCAAAAGGAGGTAACCTACGTTCAAGAGCAACGCCGGTTCTTCCGGCGCATAGTTTAGTGCCGTTCGCGCGTCGCTGAGCGCATGCTCCATGTCGCCGCGAGACAATTCGAAATTCGCCGCCAGATGATGTCCCAGCGCGGCACTCTGATTGGCCGGCCGGCCGCCCGAGCGAGCTGCGCCTTCCAGTTTCGAAATGTATTCCCGATCGATCGCCCCGTCGTGGACCGCACCGTGTTCGACTTCGGCGATCGCTCCGCTCGATTGCATCACTGGCGGCGTGATGTCCAGGTTCGCGGCATCGGCTCCCGTTGAGCCGGCCATCGGCACCGAGCCACCTTTCTCAATATGATCGACAATGGATTTCGGCAGGCTCAATTCGCCGGCGGAGGTCAGATACTTTACCTTGTCGCCTTCTTCGACGGCGCTCAGAGCGATGATGCGCCGGCCGTTCTTAAGAACAATGGTATCCGCTGCCGCCCGGCTGCTCACGGAAAGGAGTACGACGCTCAGCAACACAGTGCGAATTCGGGAAGCTAAAATCATGCGTGGTATCTTTCCATTTTAATCTGCGGTCGTGACTTCGCGCCGCCCGCCTTGTCCCCTCATGCCGAAAGTGACTACACTTCTCGTATGAGGGCGGAGGCAATCTTTTTCGCGCTGTGGTGTCTCCTGGCGCCGGCAGTCTTTCCAGGCACGGAAAGATCACCGCATGAATTGTATGATGCGATTAAGGCCCTGCGTGTCGATTCCTCCAATGTTTATCGCATCGCTCCCGCCCATCACGTCCAGCTGCGGCGTGGCGATGCCGTTCTCTCCTTTGAAGAGGGGACGCTCACGTTTTTCTCCCCGCTCGATGGGCAGATTACGGGCGCCGTCTTTTCCGGGCGCGGTCACGTTCTGGCGGCGCCGCGCGAACCGGTCGAAAAACAGCAGATGGGGAGATTTCTCGGCGCTCCCGTCCTCGATCAGGAATTCATCAACGGTTATGTTCGCTTCACGGACGATACCGCGGGCGAACTGCTTCGCCAATTCCGCGCCGCGAATCTGGTGGCTCAGACGGATGCGTCCGTCGGGGCGCAATGGGATTCCGCTGTAACTCACCTCAATCCCAGCTACACCCTGCGCATTCTTTTTGACCGGCTCTCGCCGAACCCTAAACCGTGCTTTTACGCCGGGCTGGAAGGCGCAGCCACCGGCCCGTTCGATGTGGTGCTTGACGCACAACGTGACGAGCAATTCCTTCTGGGACAAGTGCACAAAGCCGGCGGCAGAACTTTATACGATGTCTGGACCTCGCATCGAGTTCCGGACTCGCCGGTTTTTCCAGTGGCTTTTCGCGCCTTGCACTACTCCATTGAGACCTCCATTTCCCCCAACAACTCCCTCGATGCCACCGCCAGCGTGCGTTTGCGCGCGGAAACCGGAGCAGAACGGGTTCTCGTTTTCCAGCTTTCTCGGGCTCTGACGATCGACAGCGTCACCGGCGAGCATGGTGAATCCCTCCCTTTTTTTCAAAATGAGGGCATGAACCTCCAGGAGCGCAGCGCGCGCGGCAACGACTATTTGGATGTCGTTCTTCCGCAGACTCCGTCGGGCCGTCAGGAATTCACGCTTCATTTTCATTACCGGGGCAACGTCATCCAGGACGCCGGGAACGGCGTCTTGTTTGTCGGCGCGAGAGAAAGCTGGTACCCGCACCTTGGAGATAGCGCGGAATTTTCTGCCTATGACTTCCTTCTGCGCTGGCCGCACAAGCTTCGCTTGATTGCCACCGGTTCTAAACTCGAAGAGCACGAGGACGGAGAATTCCGCGTCGGGCATTGGAAGACGGAAAAGCCCATGTCCGTTGCGGGCTTCAATCTCGGCGAATACGCCTCGGCCTCCGTCACCTCCGGGGCTCGTTCCATCGATGTCTACGCCAATCGTCAACTCGAGGAGGATCTGCGGAAGCGTCTGACCTTGCATGACGCGGATATCCTCTCCCTCCCTTCTGGGCGATTCGGTTCTGCCTCGACGGCACACTCGGTCGTGCCGCCTGCTCCCTCTCCCAGTCCGGCGGATGCGCTCAAGCAGCTTGGCAAAGAGATTGATTCCTCGATCCGCTTTTACGAAACATTCAGTGGTCCCTTTCCCTTCCATAACCTCAGCGTCTCGCAGATTCCCGGAACCTTTGGGCAGGGCTGGCCCGGTCTGCTCTACGTTTCCACCTATTCCTTCCTGCCGTCGGAAGCCCAGCAGCGCGCGGGGCTGAGCACGGTCAGCCAGGAGCACTTCAGCGAGCTGGTTCCCTATCACGAGGTCGCGCATCAATGGTGGGGCAACGTCGTCGCTTGGTCGAGCTACCGCGACCAGTGGATTGACGAAGCCATCGCGAATTATCTCGCCGTTCTCTTCGCCGACACCAAGAAGAATCCGGACCACACACTGCACGTTTGGCTCGCGCGCTACCGCCAGCAGCTCGTTGAGAAATTGCCGGGCGCCACGGAAACAGCGGGAGACATCGGCGCGCTCGCCCTCGGGTCACGCCTCAATTCTTCGAAGTCCCCCACCGCCTATGAGCAGATTATCTACAGCAAAGGTTCCTGGATCATTCACATGTTGCGGGAAATGCTGCGCCAGCCCGGCGCCAGGAATCCCGATGCGCGATTCACCGCTCTCCTGCAAACGCTGGTGACAAAGTACGCCTACCGCGCACTCTCCACCGATGACTTGCAACACGAAGTGGAAGCCGTCATGACGCCGGGCATGAACCTCGAAGGCGGACGCTCTATGGAATGGTTCTTCGAAGAGTGGGTGCGCGGGACGGGCATCCCGCATTATCGTTTGGAATTCACGGCTCACCATACGGAAAAAGGCTATCAGATCCGTGGGAAGCTCTTTCAGACCGGTGTGCCGCGCTCGTTCGTCGCCAGCGTTCCACTCTATGCCGGTGGCCCCGGACACGGGGCGTTCCTCGTCACCGTGGTAGCGGCCGGGCCGGAAACGTCGTTTCAGTTCGTCGCTCCGAATCTTCCGCACAAAATTGTCGTTGATCCCCAGATGACGCTGCTGTGTACCTGGGAATAATACCCGCCCGGGATTTCGAATGGGGGTGGGATTTCAGAGCAAAGGGATGGAATCTACGGGCGGAACTTACTTGAAACGATCGAGCAGCAACTGTTGTTCGAGCAGTGGGCTATCCAGATTGAGCTGTGCTTTTCCGTCCTGGCCGAAAATGTAGGCGAAACCCAGGGGATCGCCGGGGATTCCGCGGAGCAGGCCGGCCTGTACCATCTGGCTTATGCGCGCCGGCCGTTTACCGTACCGCTTCGCGTATTCATCGGCAAGCGCATCAAGCTGCTGGCAGTCTTCTCGCACTTTGAGCAACCGTAGATGTAGCAGCGCATTCTCTTTGACCGAGGGATCGGGCGTCGAGTCGTAAATGTCCTTCCACAAGAACATCGAGGTTGCGAATGAGTCCCCTTCCGCGGCCACCTTGGCGGCCATTACTTTCATCCACAGCTGCGCGGTTGGTTTCTTGCTTCCTTCCAGAAAAGCCTCCGCGGCCTTTGGGTAATCCTTCAGATCAAAGTAGTAGACGAATCCCAGGTCCTCATATAGGCGCCAGTACTCCGGATTCGCTTGGATGCCGCGCTGGATCAGTTGCACCGCCAGATCCGGCCTGCCCGCACCGGCCGGGGCCGCCTGGCTGAGAAACATCGCGCCGAACCGATAGGAAATCAGCAGATTTGGATCCAGCGTCGTCGTGATATCCAGCAGCGGCCAGAGCAACTCGAGATTCGCCTGGCCTCGTACATGTTTGTTTCCGTAGTATTGCACCACGCGCGTCCAGTAAATGTCCGCCAGTAGCGGCGCATATTCGAGGCTCATTATCTTCACGAGTCTTCCGGAGCGCAGCAGGACGTCATCGCGTTCCTGGCTTAACCCAGCACGCTGCGCGTCGATGCCGTGCTGCAGCCGCCAGATGGCTGCAAATCCAAGCGGCAGGACCAGCAAGAGCACCCACGCGATGGTTTTCTCCGATTTCATTTCAAATTCCGTCGCGAAAACACTACGGCCGCGGCGGTCAGAACGATGGTGCAATAAACCACCGCGTACAGCGTGTTTTGCAGGATCAAGGCGCCTGGAACCGCTCGCCCGTGCGCGGCCATGGCCATCACATTGAAATTCTCAAAATTCGGAAGCAGATGGGAGAGCCACTTGGTGAACGCGGCCATCGCCGGACTCATCACCTCGACCGGCAAATCCCGCAGTTCCTGCACGTATAAACCCACGATGTACAGCCCCACGGTGAAGAGAATCGCCAGCAGCGGTGTCGTGAAGCAGGAAAACAACAGCGCCAGCGCGACGATCAGCGCCAGTTTCAGCAGTATGAAATACACCGCCACCAGCACCACCGCATCGCTTCGCTCCAGCGAATGCTTTACGTACAGCATCACCAGCAGCAACCCCAGCGCCATCGCCGCCGTGTTGACCGCCAGGGTCAGCACCAGCCCGCCGAATTTCCCGAGCAGGAATTCCCATCGCCGCACCGGTTTCGCCAGCAGCGCGTAGAGCGTGCGCTTGTCCATTTCCTTGGAGACCAGTGCGACGCCGATGAACACCGAAATCAGCACCCCGATCACCGAAATAGCGCTCAGGCCCAGGCTCACGATGACCGTCTGTTCGATCCCGATCGAAATCTGTCCCACGGCGACAGCAGCCGCCATCATCAGCAACGCGAAGAACACCAGGCTATACAGCACGCGGTCACGCACTGCTTCACGAAACGTATTCAACGCCACCACGCCAGCGCGTCTCATTTCCCGCTCACTTCCACCGCCGCTGCCTGCGCGCGGTCCGCCTCCACCAGGTTCAAGAAAAATTCTTCCAGCGTCGCTTTCACCTGTGACACGGAGAGGATGCGCGCCCCGGCTCCTCGCAGTTGCTCGATTGCCGCGTACAGCTCCTCCTCAGCCACGTGCAGCCGGTAACAGGCGCCCGTGCGTGTCGCCTTGGAAAGCAGCGGCGCATTGCTCGCCCCTCTCAACTCAAACAGAATCTCCATCCCTTGCGATTTTATGTCCACGAGGGTCCCGGGCGCGCCGACCCCCCGGAGCCTTCCTCCGACAATCACGCCCACGCGGTCGCACAACATCTCCGCGTCGGAAAGAATGTGCGTGGAAAACATCACCGTCTTGCCATCCCTCTTCAACTCCAGAATAATGTCGCGCACCTCGCGCCTGCCGAGCGGGTCCAACCCCGACATCGGCTCGTCCAGAATGACTACTTTCGGATCGTGGAGGATCGCCTGCGCCAGCCCGACGCGCTGCAGCATCCCCTTCGAGTACTTGCGAAGCTGTATCTTATGCGCGGTATCCAGCCCGACCTTCTTCAGCATGCGTTGGACGCGATCCTTCCGGTCAGCCGCGGTCAGGTCCTGAAACCGGGCAAAATAATCGAGCATTTCCGCCGCGGTCAGATAGTCGTAAAAGTAGGGCTGCTCCGGAAGATAACCGATCTCCCGGTGCATTTCCACGTCGCTGATCGGCTTGCCGAGGATTCGTGCGCTCCCCGCCGTCGGGAAAATCAACCTCATCAGCAGCTTGATGGTCGTTGATTTACCGGCGCCGTTCGGCCCGATAAAACCAAACACCTCGCCCGTCTCCACCTGCATGTTCAGCCCTTCGAGCGAAGCTTTCTTCTTAAGGTGAAGAAACCCGAAGGGATATTCCTTCGTCAAATTTTCAATCTCAATCGCTGAACCCTGCATGTACTCATTGTTGGCAAGCCGAGGGTGACCGTCAATCGCTCAGCTGGGCAATGTGCGCGGAGAGAAACTATATTATCTCAGATTGGACCGTCCGAAATCAGGAGTGGCCGCGCCCCGGTCCGATTTGCACCAGCTCCGCTTGCGGGGGCGGCGCCATCGGCATGGGCTTGAGGTTCTGAGGGTCGCGCCAGTTATCCAGTATCCCGACCTGCTGCACGCAGGAAACCGTGCACCGTGGCGCGCAAAACTTCTTGGTGGAGTACTCGCGGCCGCGCATATCCGGTGTGTATTGCGCCAGCGGAATTCCTGGATACCCACGCTGCTGCGAGCACCAGTGCACCAGTCCATCTTCGCAAATATACAGGTACCGCGAACCCGAACGGCATCGCCAGGTGTGTTCCCGCCCGCGCGCCACGTTGTGCTGAAACTCGTTGAATCGCGAAAACGACCGCTTCCCAAGCGCCATGACTTCTTCAAAAATATCCTGCTCGTGCGGCCCCAGCGGCTTCAATTGCCCATTGTGGTCGTGAATAATCCCCACAGTGCTGGTGAAGCCCAGCTCCACGGCCCGGCGCGCGATCTTCAGCGCATCCTCTGGATCTTTCACCCCGCTGCCCAGCACGGAGTTGATATTCACCTGAAACACCGCGTACTTCGACAGCATCACCAACCGGCCATCCAGCGTCTTCAGGCTTTTCTTGGAAACCTCGTCAGGCACCACGTTATCAATGCTAATCTGCAGGTGCTCCAACCCTGCCTGGTTCAGCCGCTCCGTGCGTTCTTTGTTCAGATAGAATCCGTTGGTAATCAGCCCGGCGATCATACCCCGCCGCCGCATGTGCCGGATCACCTCGTCCAGATCCGGATGCATCAGCGGTTCCCCGCCGCTGATGGTGATGATCGACGTCCCCATGTCTGCCAGAATATCCAGCCGCTTCTTCATTTCCGCCAGCGGCACCGGCTTCGAGAAATCATCGAATTCGTTGCAGTACGTGCACGCAAGATTACATTGCCGCATGGGGATGATGTGCACCAAGATGGGGTGCTTGGTCGACACAAGCGCTTTCCCGATCATCTTCAGCTCGCGCGCACGCGTCCGCAAGAAACGCAGCCGCCTCCGCAGCAGTGTTTTCGCACTCGCCCGGTCTACCTTTGTTTCTTCAGCCATGAAAGAAGCAGAAATCCCCTGCCAAAATTATACATGACCTGCAGGAGCCGCGCTGCGCCGTTGTCCGGTTCGTACCATGGCCGGCCGCAAATCGGCAATTAGTTTGATTTCTGGAACCCCCTGGACCAGGAACCGTCCTCCCGTACACGTCTGGAGTCGTACGCTGCGCTCCACAATCTCAAATCCCAGCGCTTGGTGCACTCGTTGCGATACTTGGTTATGGATCGCCGTATCCGAAGCCATCTCGATACATCCCTGGCTGCGCGCCCAATCTTCCGCAGCTCGCAAGAGTTCCGTTCCAATCCCCTGCTGCCGCCAGTTCTCCGCGACGTACCAACCATCCATATAACCGACGGGATAGCGTGCCTCGCATCCATCGGCGTACCAGCGCAGACCGGCTTCCAGAAATCCTGCCAATGTCCCATCACCTGCCTGTGCAACCAGAATCATCGGCGGCATGACTCCGGGGAACTGGCCCCCCAGAATCAACCGAAGCTCTTGCCCATGCTCTCCGGCTGAAGATTCCGGCCACCGCATCGCTCTCAATCGAGCCAACTGGTCCCGATCGGACTTCTGGGCGAATCTGACTTGCGTGTCTCTCACCCAGTCATCCTAACTCCCTCTCTGCCAATGCGGGTCAGTCACTTGCTGGTAGAATCTGAGCAGCGGCCTATCAAGGAGTTTCCCATGTCTGAAGCAGCCAAACCGGTCATTACCACACCAACCCGCACCGAGTCCGACTCCCTGGGCAAGATCGACGTCCCCGCCGACCGCTACTACGGCGCGCAAACTGCCCGCTCGCTCATCCACTTCGCCATCGGCAAGGACCTCATGCCGCCCGAGCTGATTCGCGCCTTCGGCATTCTTAAGAAAGCCGCCGCGCTCGTCAATCAGGATCTCGGCAAGTTGCCTGCCGAAAAATGCACGCTCATCGCACAAGCCGCCGATGAAGTCATCGCTGGAAAACTAAATGACCACTTCCCTCTTCGCGTCTGGCAAACCGGCAGCGGCACGCAAACTAACATGAACGTCAACGAAGTCATCTCCAACCGCGCCATTGAAATCGCCGACGGCGAAATGGGCAGCAAGAAACCCATCCATCCCAACGACGACGTCAACATGTCGCAATCCTCCAACGACACGTTTCCTGCCGCCATGCACATCGCCGCCGCTGCGGAAACGGCGCACCGCCTGCTCCCCGCCGTGAAAAACCTTCGCGACGCCCTCGACGCCAAAGCCAAAGAGTTCGCGGACATCGTCAAAATCGGTCGCACCCATTTGCAGGACGCCACGCCCCTCACTCTCGGCCAGGAATTTTCCGGCTACGTGAATCTTCTGGACCGCGATGGCGGCCGCGTCGCTGTCGCCCTCGACGGCCTCTACGATCTCGCCATCGGTGGCACCGCCGTCGGCACCGGCCTCAACGCGCATCCTGAATTCGCTGCAAAAACCGCAGGCAAGATTGCTGAGCTCACCGGCCTTCCTTTCCGCTCCCATCCCAACAAGTTCGCGGCGCTTTCCGCACACGACGAACTTGTCTTCGCCTCCGGCGCGCTAAAAACTCTTGCGGCTTCGCTTATGAAAATCGCCAACGATATTCGCTGGCTCGCCTCCGGCCCGCGTTGTGGCCTGGGCGAACTCACGCTTCCCGAAAACGAGCCAGGCTCTTCCATCATGCCCGGCAAAGTGAATCCCACGCAGTCCGAAGCCCTCACCATGGTCGCCGTGCAGGTCATGGGCAATGACGCCGCCATCGGCTTTGCCGGCTCGCAGGGCAATTTCGAGCTGAACGTATTCAAGCCTGTCATCATCTTCAATTATTTGCATTCCGTGGAGCTTCTCGCCGACGCCTGCAACAGCTTCGTTGAGCACTGCGTCCGCGGCATCGCGGCCAATCGCGAACAGATCGATCACTACGTCCACAATTCCCTCATGCTCGTCACCGCCCTCGCCCCTAAGATCGGCTACGACCAGGCCGCACAGGTCGCTAAAGCCGCCCACAAGGCCCACATCAGCCTCCGCGAAGCGGCCCTCAATCTCGGCTACGTCACCGCCGAAGAATTCGACGCCCTCGTCAAGCCCGAGGACATGACCCATCCATGAGTCGCGGCCTTCCCACGCCTAACCTCGCAATTCTCGGTTGCGGCGACCTAGCCGCCAGAATTGAGGGATCACCTCCGGCTTTCGCGCACACCAACATCCAGGAGCTTTCGCAGACCCGCTTGTCGCCGTTCTTCCCGGTAGGTTTGTGCGGCATCACATTGCTTGTCATTGGGCTGCGAGCGGAACATGCGTTCACCGTGGAGTTCCGAAACTCAGAAGCTATAAGGGTGTTCGATTTTGCGCCTAGCCTACATGGTGTTCACAGATTTGATTCAGCTGCCATGAAGTTCGAGGACTGGCAGGACGGGCCAGCGCAATTTCTCGGATATTTCCGCTTGCTTCATGCGTGTCTCGCTGCCTACGCCTCAGATCAAGTCGCCGCACTAGGAACTGATGCGCTGCTTGTCGGTTGGTGCGAATTGCATATTCTTACTCTGAATGTGGTGCCAAGCTGCAAATATATGCCAGTCTCGAGAAAAACAAGCAGCAGGAAGAAGAAGCTGGAATTGGTTTGCCGACCTGGGCAAGGAATTTCGTTGCATCCGCCGGAAGATGACGTTTAGCCTTGTGTATCTTCGCACCGGTCTGAGTAACAAATCCGTAGTTTTGGGAGAAAAATGAGAACCCTGATCTCTCTTTCGCTTGCCCTCCTCGCGATAATAGCAGTGAGGGGTCAACAGCCGGGCAAATCGGCGACCTATGTACTGAAGCCGACGCCGAAAACTGTAGCGTGGGGGTACTATGATGCGAAGACACCGCGGGTGCTGAGCGTTAAGTCGGGCGACATTGTGGAGATTCAGACGCTGATTACTTCCAGCCCGAAGCGGCTTGAAGAGGCGGGCGTTCCGCCGGACCAGGTCGAGCAGTCGCTGCGCGACATCACCGATCAAGTTAAGGACAAAGGACCCGGCGGACACATTCTTACCGGCCCCATCTACATCGAAGGCGCGGAAATTGGCGATGTACTCGAAGTGAAAATTCTCTCCGCGAAGCTTGCGATTCCGTATGCCTACAACGGATTCGGTCCCGGGCGCGGCTTTCTGCCCGAAGACTACCCTTACCCGAAGATGAAAATTATTCCGCTCGACGAAAAGCGCATGATTGCGCGCTTCGCTCCCGGCATCGAAATTCCATTGCATCCTTTTTTTGGCAGCATGGGTGTCGCTCCGCCGGAAACTTCCGGACGTCTCAGTAGCAATCCGCCGTGGATTCAAGCCGGCAATCTGGACAACAAGGATCTCGTGGCAGGAACGACGCTGTACATTCCCGTTCATGCGCCCGGCGCGCTGTTTGAAGTCGGCGACGGCCACGCCGGCCAGGGTGACGGCGAAGTGGATATCACCGCGCTCGAAACTTCGCTCATCGGCACGTTTCAATTCGTCGTGCGCAAGGACATCCGACTCCGCTGGCCCCGCGCCGAAACGCCGACCCATTTCATCACCATGGGCCTCCACGAAGATTTGAACGAAGCCACCAAGCTCGCGGTGCGCGAAATGATCGATTTCCTGATGAACGAGAAACACCTTTCCCGCGACGACGCTTACATGCTCTCAAGCGTGGCTGCCGATCTCCACATCACCGAGCTCGTCGACGGCAACAAGGGCGTGCACATGATGCTGCCTAAATCCATCTTCGTTTCACCAGGGAGGTAAGCCGCGGTGAGGCACGCGTTGAAGCTGCTGGCGTTAGGCCCGCTTTCGTTCATCCCGGCGCCGGTCATCGTCGGGGGAATGCTGTATGTTAACTCAGGTTATTCTTTTGTGGGCAGCGCAGCGGGCAATGTTTTGCTGGCGTCTTCGGTGAAGAGAAAATAACGCTCGAGACTTGTTATGGGAAATCTCGAAAAAACAAGCTGGCTGGTGGCCTTGGCTCTGAGTCTGGCGGTCTTAGGCCCAGCCGCTCATTCGCAATCGCAGCCGCAAGTACCCGAATGGTGCCGGGCGCTTCCCCGGCCGGTATACAAATCGCTCGAGCGTGTGTTGGCTATCGATCCGTGGTTCGAGGTCTACAAAGCCGCGCCGAGCGTCTTCGCCATCTATGAACCGCATCAGGCGGAAGAAGTCATTTCCTATCTCATTGTCGGCCACAAACAGGCTCTCCTGTTCGACACCGGGATGGGCATCAGCGATATTCGCAAAGTCACGTCCAAGTTGACGTCGCGTCCCGTCGTTGTTCTCAACTCGCACACGCACAACGATCATGTTGGCGGTAACTGGCAATTCGCATTCGTCTACGGCATGGACACAGACTTCACGCGCGCCAATGCGCGCGGCTCTCGCGATGATGCGCAAGCGGAGATCACACCCGATCAGCTGTGCGGCGGCTTGCCCAAAGGTTTTGATCCGAAGACCTACGCCACAAAACCATGGAAAGTCTCACGCTCAATTCATGACGGTTTCAAAATCAATCTGGGCGGCCGCACCCTCGAGATTCTCTCCACTCCCGGCCACACGCCAGATGCCATCTCCTTGCTGGATCGCGACAACGGCCTTCTTTTCACCGGCGACACGTACTATCCCGCCCCGATCTGGCTGTACCGTCCGGAAACCGATCTCGATGCCTACGTCGCCTCCGTGAAGCGCCTGGCCGCGCTTGCGCCCGAATTAAGACTCGTTCTTGGAGCCCACAACGTTCCCGTTACCCCGCCTTCGGTTCTGCCGGAACTCGTCACGGCGATCGAGGCGGTGCGCTCGGGCAAGGGCACCATCCAACCAGCAGGAGCAGGCAAAGCCATCCACAGTTTTGAAGGTTTCAGTTTTCTTCTCGCCGCCGACCGCAAGGAGTAAACTTGCGCACGGCCGCTACTTATGAGTTTGCTAGACTACAAAATCGCTGGCGCCGCATTTCTGATTTTTCTCGGTTGCGCTCCGGGCGTGTCACTCACCGAGGCAAGACGCGACAAGTCCGTGTGGAACTATGACGGCGGCGTTTTTTTTGAAACCGATGGTTCGCTACCCAATGGCGTGTGCTTCCGCGTGTCCGGCAACGTGACTTCCCCGGAATTCTTTGACCATTTGAAGCGAATCGACGATGGCCACGGCACGGTCTTCCGCCGCGGCTTGGAAACGGTCACGCAATTCCCCGATCAACTTCTTCTCTCCTTCGTCATCCACGACCAGTCCTGTAGCTCCCGACTCCACGAAGTTGGAACACACCTATACCTGACCCGGGAAATGATGGGCGCTTTGCAGCTTTCTCTTTATTGGAAACGCGGTGTGGATCTACGCCAGATAAAAGACGTCACCGAAGTTGGCACGTCGGTCGAACGGATTATTCCCTATGCCACGGCTCTTGCGTCCGAACTGCCGCAGCGCTTCGAGTGGTCGTATCAACTCGCGGTTGCCGGCAAGGGCATTCCGCTCACGGACAGCTTGGTGTTTGTCTTCCGCACTCGCGATGGGCGCATCGCCGCGCGCGTCGCCGCACGGCTGTAAGTGCTGAGTCGTTAGTTTTGGGTTGCCAATTTGGATACAGTTGTCGGCGTGAAACTGCGCCGTCACCCCATCGAGCTGACTTTTTCCGGCTCGATCTTGTACGTCACCCGCACTTCACCGGGTTTCCGGAAAGGGTAAACTGGATTTCCAAGATACTTCTTTGAGAGTTTGTTGATGTGGTCGTCCGCTCCGTTTTCGGTAATTTCCACGACCTTGCCCCGGATCTCCAAATAGCGGTAGGGATTAGCGGGATCCTGAAGCGCAATCGAAACACGAGGATCACGCCGGATGTTCTTGTCTTTTACTCGGCCCTTCGCCGAATTGATGCGCACGAATGTCCCGTCGTAATCCACCCACACGGGTGTAACCTGCGGGCTTCCATCCTTCATCAGCGTCCCCAGATTTCCGAACGCCGGTTTGTCCAACAAATCCGCGTATTTTTCTGGGATCATCTGCTTCATTTCGGCCTCCTCATGAATTCAAGCGAAACTCATCTCCGGAATTCGTTGCCGCGCGATCAATGGTGCACCGGTCAATTCCTGCACTTCTTCCGCCGTCCAACCGCTGGCCACTTCGCGAAGGACCAATCCTTCCGGCTTCACGTCGATCACCGCCAGATCCGTAACGATGGTATCCACACATGCCAAAGCGGTTAGCGGATATGTGCACTGCTTCACAATTTTTGGCACCCCATCCTTTGTGGTGTGCTCCATGCACACGATCAATGTCTGGGCGCCTGCGGCGATATCCATTGCGCCTCCGATACCGCCGGAGCCTTTTGTGCCGGGAATTTTCCAATTCGAAAGATCGCCCTTCTCCGAAACTTGAAACCCGCCCAGAACGGCAACGTCCAGATGTCCACCACGCGACATCAGGTGTGCGTCCGCCTGATGAAAGAAAGAAGCTCCCGGAATCAGGGTCACGGGTATTTTCATCGCGTCCACCTGATCGAAATCTTCTTCGCCGGGTTTTGCGCGGCGTCCCATTCCCAGAATTCCATTTTCGCTGTGGAAATAGACCGTGATTTCTTTCGGCAAATAGTCCGCGATGAGATTGGGAATTCCCCAGCCGAGATTCACGAAGCCGCCATTCGGCAACTCGCGCGCAGTACGCTGGGCGATCTGTTCTCTCGTCAATCGCGGCTTAGCCGGTGTGACTCTTTCCTGAATGCCGTCATCCGGCATAACGGAGTCCTTTCGCTTGCACGAGGCGATGAACAAAGATCGCCGGGGTCATCACATGTTCCGGATTGATGGTACCCACCGGCACGATTTCTTCCACTTCCGCGATGGTTGTCTTTGCGGCCATGGCCATGATGGGATTGAAATTTCTTGCGGCCAGGCGGTAGGTCAGATTTCCCAACTCATCGGCCTTGTGCGCCTTGATCAAGGCATAGTCCGCGTGAATCGGCATTTCCAGAATGCAACGCTGGCCTTCAAGGAAGCGCTCTTCCTTTCCTTCGGCAACTTCGGTGCCCACGCCCACGGTAGTGTAAAAGCCTTGCAGACCAGCGCCGGCGGCGCGCATTCGTTCGCACAGAATTCCCTGCGGCACGAGTTCCAGAGTCACTTCCTTGGCCGCGAATCGCTCCTGGAAATAATTGGCGTGAGGTCCGGGAAAAGAGGCAATCACATGCTTGATCTGATTGTTCTTGAACATCAGCCCAAGTTCGCCTTCGCGAGTCCCGCAATTGTTGCTGATCGCCGTGATGTTCCTCGTCCCTTTGCGCGCCAGCGCCTGAATCAGGTTATTCGGAAAACCCGCTCCTCCGAATCCACCGAACATAATTTGTGCGCCATCGGGAATGTCTGCCACGGCCTGGTCGAGGGTCGCATAAAGTTTTTGCTTCATCGCGCGCTCATTGCTCCCGCAGGCATGTTTGACAGGAACTTCGCCTCGACGCCGCTGGCGCGCAGCCAGCGGCCTGTTTCCGTTCCGCTCAAATCGTGCTCCAGCAGGGCCCGCAAATCTGCTTCGTCGTCCACATCCATCTCCAGCCGGGGATTCCGCCGCACTATCACCCGGGCATGAGCCCTTTCGGCTTCGGCAAGATGTTTCGCGAAACTTCCGCTTCCAAAATGCGAGGGAAACAACGTCGGTGGGGTTCGCAGCATGGCGTTTGTGCCGGCCCCATCGCGTGAAGGCACAATCACCAGAGCCGGAGCAGGACATTCCACGGTCAAGAGTTCATCGATGTCGCTCGATTGGATCAGCGGCAGATCGAGCGGCAGGCGCAGCAATCCGCTGACGCCCACTCGTTCGCAAATCCTCGACGCGGCATCCACAGAATCACTCTCGGAAATTTGCTGTTCTTCCCGCAGAATCTCCCATCGACCTTGCTCTACCAACTGCATGACGGGCTCGTAGTTCGTCACGACAAAAATTTTGTCCACCGAGCGCGCGCCTCGCACGGCGCGAACGGTGTCCGCAAGCATGGCCCCGGCCAGCGCAAATCGCTCCTCCGGCGTCAGCACGCCCATCAGTCTCTTCTTGGCGTTGTGCAGGTCCTTGACTGGTAAAAGCAGTGCTCGCATGGAAATCGCTCAGTAGGCGCCTTCGATATACGTCACGTGGCTCTCCGCTGGCGCTCTGGGGAGCTGCGGCGCCGCTGACTGCGGATCATGTTCCGGTTCATCAAACACCCGTCGAATCTTGTAAGTCGTTGTCCGTTCCGCGGGGACTCGCCCAATCGATCGAATCCTCGAGCGAAATTCTTCCGGCGACACATTTTCTCCGAAAGTTGCCCCGGCGGCTTTGGAAATACTCTCTTCCATAAGCGTCCCGCTGAAATCGTTTGCTCCCGCCTGCAAACACGCGAGCGACGTTTCGAATCCCAGTTTCACCCAGGACACCTGCAAGTTCTTGATCGCTCCGTGCAGCAGCACTCGGGCCAGTGCATGTACCCGCAAGTGTTCCTCGCGCTTGGCTCCCGGCCTGGCACCCCCGTGCCGGTACAGCCGCGTCTTTTCGTGGATGAAACCGAGCGGAACGAACTCCGTAAATCCACCGGTGCGTTTTTGGATGGTGCGCAGCAGAAACATGTGCCGCACCCAATCCGCCGGCTCTTCTACGTGCCCGTACATCATGGTTGATGTGGTCGGGATGCCCAGCTCGTGCGCGGTGGTGATGATCTCCACCCAACGGCCGGCCGGCAATTTGTTCGGGCTCAGTTCCTTCCGCACGCGATCATCCAGAATCTCCGCCGCCGTGCCGGGAATGCTGCCCAGCCCCTCGTCCTTCATCATCTGCAAGTAGTCGCGCAACGCCATTCCGGTTTTCGTCACCCCGTAATCAATTTCCATCGGCGAGAACGCATGTACGTGCATCCCGGGAATGGCATGCTTGATGGCGCACAGCAGATCGCGGTAGAAAAATCCGTCGAGGTCACGCGGCAACCCGCCCTGAACACAAACTTCTGTTGCGCCACGTTCCCAAGCCTCGCGCGCGCGGCGCACCACTTCCTCGAAAGAAAGCGAGTATGCGTCCGCCGCTCCGGGCCCTCGTGCAAAGCCGCAAAAACTGCACCCCACGAAACACACATTGGTGAAATTGATGTTTCGATTCACGACGAAAGTGATAACGTCTCCGACCGTCTCTCGCCGCAACTGGTCGGCAACAGCCACTAGCGCATCCAGTGCCGAACCTTCCGCGGTCGCCAGAAGCAGTCCCTGTCCGAACGTCAACTCCGCGCCGCTGGCCACGGCATGGAGAATCTCCTGAACTTCCGCCGGACAGGCTTGCAGTGCCGTCAAGTCGCTTCTGTTCATCGTGGGGGTCACCATTCCTGTGTATCCTACCAGAGGAGACCGCTCGCGGGGCTACCTCCGCCGGCTCTTCCATTTCCGGCGGCGCTCTTGTGAGAATGCCCGATATTCTCACACGGCTTCGATTCGAGCAAAACGTCACTACTTTCGATCATAGAGACGCTTCCTGGCCATCCCCTGCGTGCCGTGGCGACGCGCGGGCCGGAACGAAACGATGCAGCGCCGTCGCCGCCCGCGCCGCATGATTCGCCACTAGTCGCTCCGGCCTTCATCCATTAACATACCCACAGGGCCATGAAACGCAGAACTCTCCTGATCATCATCGTCGCAGCAGCGCTCTTCGGCCTGGTTGTCGCGGTGGCCGCTTCCTTCCTCCATGATGGCCTCAGTTCTCGCGCCACGCCCACTAAATTCGAAATCATGCTCGCTCGCAATGCGCGTCATCTCGCGACCCCTGCCAGCGCGCGGCTGGCCCAGAATCCTCTGCTCGTCTCGGCGGAGGATCTGCGCGATGCGCGGCTGCATTTCGCGGATCATTGCGCCATCTGCCACGCCAACAACGGCGGCGGGCAGACCATGATTGGCGGCGGCCTCTACCCCAAGCCACCGGATCTGCGTTTGCCGGAAACGCAAAACCTTACGGACGGCGAGCTGTTCTGGATCATCGAGAATGGAGTGCGCTTTACAGGAATGCCGGCATTTTCCAATAGCGGCGGACACGGAGGCATGCTGGACAGCTGGAAGTTGGTTCACTTCATCCGCCACCTTCCACATCTAACCGCGACGGAACGGATCGAAATGGAGCGCTATAATCCCAAGGGGCCGGACGAGCGGGCGGAAGAACAGCAGGAAAATGATTTCTTGAGTGGAGCAGCACCTGGACGGAAACCGGAATCACAAGTTCATCATCAGGAATGAGGCCGGATCACTGCAGCCTCCAATTCCAATGGGAGACGCTTATGCCATTTCGTTGGTCATTACTGGCGCTATTGTTCGCACTTGTTACGGGCCCGGCTTTTGCTCACGGCAATAAAGTTCACGTCAGGGGCACGGTCGAGAAAATCAGCTCCGATTCCGTGATTGTAAAAACAGTCGACGGGAAGTCCGTGGAAGTGAAATTCGCACCTTCGACTGTCTTTCTATCGAGATTCAACAATGAGGACAAACCAGCCAAGGCCAGTGACCTCGCGGCCGGCGATCTCGTCGTCATCCACGCCACACCCAAGGACAACGCTCTAAGAGCCGACGAAATCAAATTCTCCGCCCCCGCGGCGGCCAAGCCTGCGGTGACCAGCCCGCCCAAGCCTAACTCTTGAACAATTCCGGACTCTTGAGTCTTCTCTTACTCCACCAGGTGGCACGAGTGTGTTTTCAACACCACCCAAACGCGACGTCCCGCTGTTAGCTCCAGCTCCCGAACTGCCCCGGGGGTAATGTGCACAATAAACGCGATGCCGCAGTCCACGCGCGCCATGGCCATCGTCCCGCGCTGCTCCAGCGAAACGATGCGTCCATCCAGCACGTTTCGCGCGCTCAATCCGCGCGGTGGTTCCGTGGCCAGCAAAATATCTCCCGCACGAACAGCCACTCGCACGCGGCTCCCCGCCGCCGCATAGCCAAGGGGCACCTCGATCTCGCACGCACTATCGCCCAGTTTCACGCGCATCACGCCATCCGCCTCGCGCAGATCGAGCACTGTAGCGCTCAGCAAATTCTCGAATCCTGCCGCTTGCGCCAGTTTTTTCCGGCGCGGCGCGTCCAGTACATCCATCGGTCGACCGGTGCTTGCGACACGTCCATTGTCGAGCGCGATCACGCGCTCGCCCAGTGCATCCACCTCTTCGCGGCTATGTGTCACATACAGAATAGGGATCCCCTTGGCTGCATTCCACGCGCGCAAATCGTCCACAATGGATGCTTTCAGCTCCGCATCCAGTCCCGTCAGTGGCTCGTCGAGCAACAACACGCGCGGCTCGGTCACCAGTGATCTGGCCAGCGCGATTCTCTGCTTCTCGCCGCCGGAAATCTTGTCCGGCCTTTGTTTCCCTAATTTCTCCACGCGAAAGGCTTTTAGAATTGCTTCTACTTGTTCCCGTCTTTCTTCCTCCCGCAGTTCTGTCAATCCGTATGCAACGTTTTCTTCCGCGCTCAGATGCGGAAATAGCGCCAGGGTCTGAAAAACGTAGGCGGTTCGCCGCTTCGGCGTGGGAACATGGATGCCACGCGCGGAATCGAACAGGACTTCGCCGCCAGCCGCGATTTGTCCCTCGTCTGGCCGCGCTAGTCCCGCGACGCAGTCCAGCAGCGTGGATTTGCCCGCCCCGGAAGCTCCGAACAGAATCGTGATGCCGGGAGAGACTTCGATGGAAACGTCAAGGACAAAAGAAGAGGCGTCCGCGCTGCGCCGTTCTTTGCGGATTCGCGCGGCCAGCATTGTGGCGTTTACTTCGCCGCCCACGGCGTCCACACGCGGCGATTGACCGCATACACCACCGACAACACGACAAAAGAAATTGCCAGTAGCACCAGCGCCATGCGGTTTGCTTGGCCGTATTCCAGGGATTGCACGTGATCGTAAATGTCGATCGAAACCGTTCGTGTGACTCCCGCCAAATTCCCGCCCACCATTAAGACCACGCCAAATTCTCCCAGCGTGTGCGCAAAACTCAGCACCGCGGCCGTCACCGCTCCGGGCAGTGACAACGGCAGGATCACGCGGCAGAATGTCCGCAAGCCTCCCGCACCCAGCACGGCCGACGCGTCCAGCAGTTTTCGATCGACTCCCTCAAACGAAGCGATCAGCGGTTGCACGGCAAATGGAAGGCTGTACAGCACAGACGCAAGAATTAGTCCGCCGAATGTGAAGGCCAGTCCGTGTCCGAAGAGCGCGATCCACAGTTTTCCCAACGGCCCGCGCGGCCCCATCGCTACCAAGGCGTAAAATCCAAGCACCGTTGGCGGCAGCACCAGCGGCAGCGCGACAACCGATTCGAGCAGGAATTTCCCGCGCCAGTTCGAAAAAGCCAGCCCATACGCCACCGGCGTTCCGATCACAAGCAATATCACCGCCACGCAGGCGGCCAATCTCATCGACAACCACAACGCTTCCATTCGCTACCTTTCTTGTACTCTTCTCCGAGTTACCCGTGCGCTCTCCGAGCCTCTCGGCGTTATCTTTTTTCCTCTTTCCTGGTCTTTTTCCGGAAACGCAAAACCGTACTTCGCGAGTATGGCGCGACCTGCGGCACTCTTCACAAACTCCAGAAACGCTCGCGCCGAATCCTTATTCTTTGCGTCCTTCAAAACGATCGCTACTTGTTCGATCGCCGGGTGCATCTCCGCTGGGATCTCCCATCGTTTTCCATCCCGCATCGCCGGCGAGACGGCTAGGGACAAGGCCACAATCCCGGCTTGCGCATTTCCCGACTGCACAAATTGCGCCGCTTGCGAAATATTCTCTCCGTACACCAGCTTGTCCTTGACGGATTCGTAGATTCCCGCCTTTTGCAACGCAGCCACGGCCGCCCGTCCGTAGGGCGCATGCTGCGGATTCGCGATCGCAATCTTCTCCATGCCTGCATCCAGGAGGGTTTGCCATCCCCGTTTGCTGACATCCAGCTTGGCATCCGCAGCCGTCCAAATCACGATCCGCCCCACGGCGTATTCGGATAGAGTACCGGTCTCCGCCAGTCCGGCGGCCTCCAGCTTTTTCGGATATTCACTGTCCGCGGAAAAGAACAGATCGAAAGGAGCCCCATTTTGCATTTGAGAGAAAAAGTTCCCGCTCGATCCATAAGTCACATTCACTTTGGTTCTTGATTGCTTCTCAAACTCTTCCGCTAACTCTCCCATCGCAAACTTCAAATCCGCTGCAGCCGCTATTCTGATTTCTTGCTCCGGTGCAAGAACGACGGCGGCGAGCAGCACCGCGATGCTTGTAAGAGCCATTAAGGGGGCGCCATCCTTCATGAGAATCCCTCTTAGGCCGCGAGAGCGAACGGCGATTTCGCAACGGAGATCAACCGCGCCTTGCCGGCCAACCCCTCATACCCGAAGGATCATTACTTCCGTCGACTTAATCAGCGCCGCCGCTCGTTCCCCGGGCTTCAACCGCAGCTCCTTGGCGGCATCCGCCGTGATGATCGAGGTAATGTGCTGCTCCCCAATCGCCATGGTCACCTGCGCCAGCAGGCCGCTGAATTTGATGGCCACCACGCGGCCAATCAGCTGGTTTCTCCCGCTGATCTTCCGGAAAGTTCCCCGCCGCGCTTCGATGTCCCCGCGATCCAACTTCTTCGGAAACAGGCGGTCTATTTCGCTTTCCGGCACGCGGTGGTGCCCGCCCGGGGTCTTCACCGATTTTATCTTTCCGCGGTAAATCCACTGCTTCAAGGTGGGATAACTCACGCCCAAGATGTTCGCGGCTTCCCGCGGAGCCAAGAGCTTCTGCACCATCCACGGCCTCCGAATTCGCAGAATACCCCACAGAGGATCGTTATAGCAATACGTTTCTATACGATTAATACTTCGCCTTGGGGGTTAGCTGGGGCAGAAAAAAGGCCTGCGACCCGGCCGTGACATCCCAGTCACGCCCGACGAATGGCCATCAGGCAAACAACCATGATACCCCCAAGCACGAATCGAGACGGTACGCTGTTGGGGTCGGCGAGGGTTCATCTTGGACAAGCTGACGAGGGAGGATGTATGCAAAGCGGTTGAACTTTTCTACCTAACCTATGCACGGATTTTGGACGCTGTTGAAAGTCTGAGGAGAGAAACATTTGGGGACCCTGGGAATCCTGGTGTAAAACCAGTGAGGCCGTGAAGTTAGCGCTTCACCACCCAATTCTCAGGAGTCACCCAAATGGTTATCAAGGCAAACGAGCGTAGCGCGAAAAAGCCTGCCAAACAAGGGATCGCAGAGGATACTCCCGAGCCTATAAAAATCAACGGATCCACACACTTTGACTTCGAGGGAAAGAATTTGACGGCCTACGGTGGCCTGTTACCGGTGGCCACGATGCTGGAGAAGCTCAAGTTTCAAGAACTGGTCGAAGAGACTCTCACAGTAAAACGGGTAACTCGAGCAATGCCCTGGTACCAATTCGTGCTGAGCATGGTGCTGGCTCTGTACGTGGGATTTTCGAGACTCCATCAGCTGCGATTTCTGGCCCGCGACCCGCTGTTGGTGGGGATCTTACAGGTACTGCGGTTGCCACCGCAGTGCACGTTCTGGCGTTTCTTGGCTTCGCTGCATTTGACCGTGGCGCAGCAGTTGCTCGAAGTGCAGCGACAGATGCGGCAGAGAGTATGGGAAGCGGCCAACGTCAAACTGACGTCGGTAACTTTGGACACCGATACGACCGTGCACACGGTCTACGGGAAGCAGATGGGAGCACGGAAGAGTTACAACCCGAAGAATAAGGGCAAGAAGAGCTTTCAACCCATTCTGACCTTTTTGGCGGAGACCAAAGAGTTTGTAGGCGGAGAACTGCGCAACGGTGATCGTCCCAGCGGGACGCAGATCGCCAGGCATTTGGAATCAGTGATGACCAGCGTGCCCAAAGGCGTGAGCGTGATTTACGGGCGAGCCGACTGTGGCTTTTATTGCTGGCAAGCGGTACAGGCTTATGAGAAATACAACTGCCAGTTCATTGTGGTGGCCCAAAAAACACCGCGATTATTAGAAGAGCTGAAAAGGGCCGACTGGAAGCGGTCTCCGCGCACCGATGCCGACCAGCAGTGTGAGTTCCGCTATCGGCCGCAAGGGTGGGGCCGCGCGTATCGCTTCATCGCCCTGCGCTATGAGAAGAAACCAGAACCTAAAAAGCAGGAAGAGCCCGAGCAATACCAGTTGTTCGAGACCTCGGAGTACACCTATCGGGTTTTTGTGACTAACATGGACGGTCCCCTCGACGCGCTCGTATGGTTTTATCGTCAGCGTGCCACCGCGGAGAACCTGATCAAAGAAGCCAATAACGATGCGGGGTTGGCCGCGCATCCCTCGAATCGCTGGGCCATGAACTGCGTTCATTTCCAACTGGCCATGCTGGCTTACAACCTGAATTGCTGGCTGGTGCTCTTCAATCGGGAAAAGACAGCCGATGCAGCGGAGGTGAAACACGTACAACTGTCGACGACACGACTGCGTTTTCTGTTTCTGGCGGCCAAGATCTGGTGCCATGCCGGTCGAGTAGGCGTCAGCTACAGTGATCACTATGAGGAGAAAGGAATCTTTCAACGGCTGATGGATCGCTTACGCTCCATCACCGATGGCGCCAACAAATTCGCACCTGTCGTACCCACAGCTCTGCGTTGCTAACGAAAATCGTGCATGATTTTTTATGCACAGCAAACCAAGCAGCTCTAACAACTTACAACATCGGGAGAACGCCGACAGAGACCATCAAGGGAAAACTTAAAAAAGATCGCGGCAGCCGAAGCTGACTGCACCGTCACAAGGCCGAATTGTGTGCATTATTTAGGTTCTACACCACCTTTCTTGCTAAGTCGGAAGACCCGTGAATTCCCGCAATGCGAGTACCATCTTGCAGATCCCCATGGGGCGCGCTAAACCCGGTCGCTTGGACGCCATGCGCCGCTTCAGAGAATACTTCCGCGCAGACACGCGGATGGAATTAAAGCTTGGCCGCATTGATGCCCTGCTAATCGCTCCATGCAGGCATGGCGAGCTACGCGCTTCATTTTCAGGCCCCTGGCCGTGATGTCGGCGGCAAGCGGGTCGAAGAAAAGCTCGATCTGGGACGCGCCACTCACTTCTTTCCAAGAGAAACACAAGGCACAATGCGCATCCTTCACGAAGCATTTTCTGTCCCGTCACGTCCGCGCCTACCGTTGATTCGCTGGCTGCAGGTGAGACCGTCTTCCTAGTTGCGGAGCGGCTTGCCGGTTTTCAAGGTGTGAGCGATGCGTTCTTGAGTCTTCTTTTCTCCGCAAAGAGAGACGAAGGCTTCGCGCTCGAGATCCAAGACATATTGTTCGTTGACCAATTGCGGCGACGTCAGGGCACCGCCCGCCAGAATGTTCGCGAGCTTGCGGCCGACATGCGCGTCGTACTCGGAGGCATAGCCCCCGCGGAACATCATGTGGATGGCGAGCTTCGCGCCGGCAAGAAATTGTTCGCCGAGTACTTTGATCTGAGTGCTGCGCGCACCTTCTTGCCAGCTGGCCGCCAGCGGCTTGTAGCCGCCCCGCACCAGCGACAGCGCGGCTTCCTTGGCGTCGGCGACCAGGCGATCGCGGTTCATGGAAAGGCCATCTTCGCGGCGCAAATACCCCAAGTCGCGGCATTCCTCTGCGCTTGTGCCGACCTTGGCCATGGCGATGGTTTCAAAGATGGGCTTCAGGGCATGGAAAAGATCGAGGTCGGTTTCCGGAGAAGAGGAAAGGCTGAGGGCGGTCCCACCGGTGCGCTCATTCGCGCGGATCAGCATTTCCTTCGTGCCGCCGCCGCCTGGAATCAGTCCCACCCCCGTTTCCACCAAGCCAATGTAGGCTTCCGCTGCCGCCTGAATCCTGGAGGCGTGCAGGCTCACTTCGCAACCGCCGCCCAGCGCCATCCCCTGGGGCGCCGCCACCACCGGTTTTGGTGCGTATTTGATCGCCAGGTTGATATTCTGGAATTGCTTGACCGCCGCGTGCAATTCGTCCCACTCCTGCTCCTGGGCTCCCACCAGAACCAGCATCAAGTTTGCGCCGACGGAAAAATTCACCGCCTGGTTCGCGATGACCAGGGCATCAAAATCCGTTTCCAGCCGCTTCAAGCCCTTGTGGAGCATGGCGATCAAGTCCGCGCCGATGGCGTTCATCTTGGCGTGAAATTCGCAGCACGCCACGCCGTCGCCGAGATCGATCAGGCTCGCGCCGGAATTGCGCTCCACTTCGCGGCCCGCATCTTTCAACGATTTCAGAATGATGACGCCCATTGGCTCTTCAACTTTTTTCGTCCCACCGCTGCCCATGTCGAAAACCGTGGTCGTGCCTTTCTCCGATTCGTAAAATCCTTTCCGCCCGCTCGCCAACACTTTCTCGACGACCGCCGACAGCGCGCGCCCTTCTCTTTGCACCTGTCCCGCGAATGCCTTCACGCCAACGGCATCCATGATTTCAAACGGTCCGAGTTCCCAGCCAAAGCCCCAGCGCAGCGCGCGATCAACGTCCACAATGTTGTCGGAAATCTCCGGGACACGCCGCGCCGCATACAAACACGTTTCGGAAAGCCCGCGCCACAAGAATTGTTGCGCTTTGTCACCCTTCTGCCCTTCCAGCACAGGCCCGACAAGCGCGCGCAGCCGCTCGCGGGTGTCCTCGATCGCCTTACCCATTTCGAGCGAACCGAATTTCGCCTTCTGCCGCGAGCGATACTCCATGGTGTTCACATCGAGCGTCAGGATCTCCTGCTGGCCCTCGCCCTTAACCTTTTTGTAAAAACCCTGCCCCGTCTTGTCACCGAGCCAGCCACGCTTGGCCATCTCTTCCACCAACGCCGGCACTTTATACATTTCCCGCGACTCGTCGTTGGGCGCCGTCTCGTAAATGTTCTTCACGACGTGTACGAGCACATCGAGGCCCACGATATCTGCCGTTCGAAACGTTGCCGACTTCGGCCAGCCCACCGCCGGTCCCGTGCACGCATCCACTTCTTCCACCGTCATTCCGAGCGTGCCCATCAGGCGCAGCGCATTGAGCATCGAAAATGTTCCGATGCGATTGGCAATAAAGTTCGGCGTATCTTTCGCCACCACCACGCCCTTGCCCAGTCGCCGGTCGCAAAACTCGCTCAACGACTCGACCACCTCCTTCAAAGTCTTAGGCCCGGGTATTACTTCCACCAATTTCAGATACCGCGGCGGGTTGAAGAAATGCGTCCCCGCCCAGTGCTGCTGAAATTCCTCGTTCATCCCCTCGGCGATCAAATGCACCGGCAGGCCGGAGGTGTTCGTGGTTACGATCGCTCCGGGTTTGCGAAACTGGGCAACACGCGTCAGCAGTTTTCGTTTGATTTCCAGATTCTCGGCAACCACCTCGATGATCCAGTCCGCTTCCGCACAACGCCCTAAATCATCCTCGAAATTCCCAATTGCGATCTTGTCTGCGAGCGCGGGGGTAAAAAACGCCGCCGGCTTCGACTTTTTCGCCGCGTCCAGCCCCGCGCGTACAATTTTGTTGCGTTCACTCGAGGGCGCATCCGCTGACAAATTCGGTGGCACAATATCCAGCAAAATGCATGGCAACCCGGCGTTTGCGAAATGCGCCGCAATCCGCGAGCCCATCGTCCCCGCTCCCAGCACTACGGTCTTTTCGATGCGACGTTTCATGGCACACCTTTTAGCGGATTTGTACGACCAGTTTGGTTAGCAGGGACAGGTTACAAAACCGGCATGCACGGGTCAAACGACGGGCCGATCCGCGGCGATAGGGCTAAACTAGAGGAATGACGGAAGAGAACAAAACCGCCGGATCGCCCGGCTGGTTTCGGAGCGCAAAGGACAAACTTCGCTCCTTCGCATACGGCGAGCAAGGCGAACCCAGGGAGCGCCCACGGGTGGGCTTGGCTCTGGCGGGCGGCTTCGCGCGCGGTATTGCCCACCTCGGTGTCCTGCGCGTCTTGCGCGAAGCTGGAATTCCCATCGATTGCGTAGCCGGCACGAGCGTCGGCGCCCTGATCGCCGTGGGCTACTGTGCCGGAGCATCGCTGGAAGAAATGGCCAAGGTTGGAGCCTCCACGAGCTTCACCGATTTCGGCCGCTGGACGCCATCCTGGCTCGGACTGGCTACCAACCAACGCATGGAAAAATACCTCGCGCGTTTTACTCCTGTAAAGACGTTCGAGGAACTGCTGACGCCGCTGGCCATAGCCACCACGGACATCTCCGCAGGTGTTTCCGTCTACTATTCCCACGGGCCCGTCGCGCCGCCGCTGCGCGCTTCCTGCGCTTATCCCGGCCTTTTCGTGCCTATTCAATTTGAGGGGCGGACGCTGGTCGACGGATTCCTCACTGCACCGGTGCCAGTCGAGGGCGTCTTGCTTCTTGGCGCGGACGTGGTCATCGCCGTTTACCTGGAGGCGGGCAACATCGAAGAACCCCGCACGTTCACCGACGTCCTCAGCCGGTCCTTCAACATCATCCAGCGGCATGGCGATCTCGCGTGGCGCACGCAGGCGGACATCATTATCGAACCCGACGTGAAGACTTTTGGGTGGGACGATTTCAGCAAGACCCCGGAGATGATTTCAGCCGGTGAAGCGGCGGCGCTGGCGGCGTTGCCGGAAATTCGCGCCGCGCTGCATGGCGAAAAACGGGATTCCGCAGCCTAGAACCGTTCCTCCCGGGAAGCAGTCCTCTCCGGGAGAAGATTCCAGAGTCTATTCACGAGTGACCTGTACTACTGCGGGTTGGCCTTCGCCTTTGCCGCGCTGGGTGAGCCAAGCGGCGAGGCCCTCGGCGAAGCGTTCGGGAGTGAGGTGGAAACCGGCTTCGACCTTGCCATCAGCGATAGGAAGCGTGTCGTCGAAGTCGGCGGAGTTGGTGAAGTTGCGCATGCAGAATTGATCGAGCCAATCGAGCGGGCAGGCGCGGGTTTCGCCGCGGACGACGACGTTTACGGTGAATTTTTGTGCGTACACGGGTTGAAAGCAGGCGGGCAAGCCCCGCCCCTACAGTTTAGGATAAAGCGGGCCTGGTGGCACGTTGCAGGCTACGACGCGCGGGGGCGCTTGACGGAGTGTGCGTGTGATGGTTCTGGTGCCAGTTCTCGCCCCAGGCGGTCAATTGGAAGGGGCCTAGCCACCAGACATTCATGCTGGAGTCGCCTTCTTCGACGCGTTTGAGATGCGTGAGGCTGTTCACCAGGCACTGCATGTGCAGCGAATAGACCAGGCGGATAGCGCCCATCCAGAAGAAGCCCATCCAGCCGAAGCCGAGAATCAGGCCGACGCAGATCGAGAAGACAATGACCGGCGTTTCGGCCCAGCCCCAGATCTTGTAGACACCGCCGGTGAGTTCAGGTGCCCAGCGCTTCTTGTCTGCGGGCTGAGTTTGATAGAGCCAGCGAAGATGCGCCCACCAGAAACCGCCCTGCTTGGGACTTGAGATGTCCTCGGGTGTGTCGGTCACGGAGTGGTGGAGGCGATGATATGCCACCCAACTCGCTGGATGGCCGGAGCCGTTGAAGACAGCCCAGAAAATCAAGAATTGCTCGATGAACTGGTTGGTCTTGAGGGTCTTGTGCGCCAGCATGCGATGATAGCAGACGGTGGTTCCGAGACCGCCAAAGGCAATACTGAGCAAGGTCATGCCGACAACCTTGAAGCTTGGCACGGGGAATAGGATCAAACCGATGACCGCAAGAACGTGAATGAGGACGAGATAAGTGAAGACGCCTTCTTTCCCGTGGACGGGCTTCCAGAAGGGCCGGTCCCAGGGGCGTTCTTGTTGCGTTACGGTTAATTCCATGTGCTCTCCGGTGATCTGCTTTGTTGAATGCGCCAATGCCTGGTGTGCAGAACGTGATAGGCATTCATAACAATACCATTTTCGGGCGGAGGGCGCTGCATGACTGTACAAAAAAGAACACAATGAGTGAATAGCCCGTCCTGGCCCGCTGCGCCATCCCTTCAGAGACTGCCTCATTTGCCCTTTTGCGAATGCGCATTGACTCCCGGTACGTCTCGCGTTGGATTTTCTGGATGCCCGGACCCGGGAGAAACCTCAACTGGCAACGAGTCGAGAAATTTCCCCCCCGATGAATACATCGGGCCGCCTTTCACTCACCCGGCCCGTTTTCGCAACTACCTTCTTGAGCGCTTGATTCACAGTTTCTTGCTCACCTAAACGGCTCCCCTAAACGGCCTTGACACCTCAACCTCGCAGGCCTAGAGTCGCTCCGGCCGGTTCCGCTTGGTCCCCAAAAAGCTCCCGCTGGGCTTCCTTCGGAGGTTGCCATGGTCATTCTCATCGCAGGTTCCACCGGCTTCGTCGGCGGCAATGTGGCTCTCAAACTCAAGGAGCGCGATCACAAGGTTCTCGCCCTGGCGCGCGGCGGCCGCCGCAATCCCAAAGCTCAGCGCCTCCTTGAGGCTGGAGTAGAAGTTCTCGATGGGGACTTGACTCGCTCCGACTCTCTGTTCGCGTCTTGCTCCGGCGTCGAAGCGGTTGTTACCACCGCCACTTCTATGCCGAGCGGTCCCGATGACGGCCTTCGCCGCGTGGATCACGAGGGCACCCTCGGCCTGATTGACGCCGCGGCGCGTCAGGGTGTTCGCCGGTTTGTCTACACCTCCTACTCTGTAAATATTCAGGAAGACTGCGCCCTGACCGCTGCAAAACGGGATTGCGAAGCCCGCTTGCTGTCCGGCCCCATGGAAGCCGTCATTTTGCGCCCTTCGTATTTCATGGAAGCTTGGCTTAGTCCTGTCCTGGGCTTCGATCCTGTCGGCGGCGCCGCTCGCATCTGCGGTTCTGGGGAAGCTAAAGTCAGCTACATTTCTGCCTTCGATGTCGCCGACTTTGCGGTGGCCGCGACTACGAAGGTTTATCCGCAAGAAAATGTAGTTCTTGAACTGGGCGGCCCGGAACCTCTGTCCCAGCTCGATGCTGTCTTCCTGTTCGAGCAGGCCTTCGGCCAGGAGATCAAGGTGGACCATGTTCCGGTCGAAGCACTTCGCGCGCAGCATCAGTCCTCGGATCCTCTGCAAAGAACTTTTGCCGCGCTCATGCTCGGTTATGCGAACGGCGACCTGGTGAAGGATGCCGCCAGCACTGCCGAGGCCCACGGCATCCGCTTAGGGTCGGTTGCTGATTATGCTGCTGGTTTTCGCGCGCGGGCCGCCACAGCCGGTCGTTGAGATTTCCCGCCAGCGGCACTAATCGGTGGAATCATCTTCGAAGAAGACTCGGCCGCAGGACACTCCGACTGTTGCCAAGGAGAACTGTGACGGGCTGGCTGGAGGCCACAATGGATGCGACGCGGCAAGCACCAGCACCCCATTCTCACCTGGGGCAATGGCACCGCTTCCCTCTCCGGCAATTACACGTTTTTCCTGAAACACATGGCCTCCTGGGGATTCGTAATTATCGCCGCACAGGACAAGAACTCCGGTGTGGGGCAAACCATCCTGGACGGCGCGAATTTCCTGACCGCCGCCAACAGCAACCCCGTGAGCATCTTCTTTCACAAGCTGAACGTCAGCCAGGTGGGCTCGTTCGGACATTCGCAGGGGGCCACCGGGGCGATCAACGCGCTGATCAAATCCGCCGGGATGATCAAAACCGTCTTGCCTATCGAGCTGCCCGGCCAACAATTCTGCGCTAGCCCGCTGAATTGTACCGATACTTCGCACCTCACGCAGGGCTCTATCTTTTTGGTGGACGGCTCGCTGGACATTCCGATTTCGCCGCCTACGCAGCCGGCATCAGCCACGGGACTGCAATCCATCGCCGCGTACTACAGCGCCGTGCGCGTGGGCGTCATCAAGGTGAAAGGTACGCCGATCGGCCCGACGCATTGTGACGTCCAGGGCGTGCCCACCTGCACGCCGACCACCGTGCCTTGTTTCCTCGGTGTGTATGGTTATTTGGGCTACCCGACGGCGTGGATGATGTTTCAACTGCAGAATGACAACTTGACGGGCGGCGCATTCGTGAACGGCACCGGAGAGATTTTTTTCGAGACCACGAATTGGCAACTGGTTACCAGCAATGTTCCTTTGCCACACCTTCTCGAATTCACTTCGCCCCAGCCAAGCCTCTGGGCCTTTTTATCAAGTCAACTATATAACGGTCGCTCGTGGAGCCGCGGTTCAGCTTTCCGCAGCCGGAGCTTTGACGGAGCCGAGTTTCCAGAAGATTTGGCGGAGGATGCCGAGGGTGAGTTCGGCATCGGTGGCGGAGAGGTGGAGGCGGCGGACGAGGCGGCGGATCTTTTCCTCGGTGGGGGCGGGGGAGCAACGTTCCTGAGAACTGCTGGGATTCGCTTTCACATAGCCGCTGGAGCGGAGGGCGTCGAGCAAAAGCGCGGTGAGGCGCTCGAGATCGGCGGCGGCGGCGAGGATCGGTTTGGTCGGATGCGGGGCCGCTTGGGGATTGCGTGCGAGTTCGTAGAGGCACACGGCTACAGCCTGGCCGAGGTTCATGGAGCGATGTTCCTCGCGCGTGGGGATGCGCAGGAGCCAGTGGCAGTGGCTGAGGTCTTCATTCGAAAGACCCCGCTTCTCTGAACCGAACAGAAGGGCGACCGGGCTGGTCGCCAGGCGTTTGCGGATGAAGGGCGCGGCTTGCTCCAGGCGCCGCACGGGGTGCTGCAATTGACGGAGGCCGACGGCGGTGGTCCCCACGACGAGCGTGCAGTCTGCGACAGCCTCGGCGACAGTCTTGAACTCTTCGGCACGGGCGAGCAGCGGAGCGGCGCCGACTGCAGAGCGCGCCTCACGAAAAGCCAGCTCATAGGGGTTCAGCACGCGGAGATGGAGGCATCCGAAGTTGCTCATGGCGCGGGCTGCGGCGCCGATGTTGAGAGGATTGCGCGGACTGACGAGTACGACGCGCAAGCGGTCGAGTGCGGAGTGCGGAGACAAGGGAGATGAGTTTACCGCAGGAGAGAAGTCAATGAAGGAGAGAGATAAGGAAGAGCCAAGCAAGAGCAAGAGCCCGCCTGAAGGCCACGCCACCAGGGAGGCGGCTTGCGTGGGCGGCGAGGGGTAACATAGACTGTGGGCAGGTAGAGATAAAAAGCGTGCCAGCCTGGACGAAAGCGCCATCTTTCGATGGGGCTGCTGGCACGGCCGAGTCCATTCGCTCCAGGACCTCGGCCCGGTCGGAGCCCTCCGTTCCGAGTGCTGTCGGCGGGGCCAGCGACCGGGGCGGTGCGGTTTGGTCAATGTGCCGGCGAAATGCTGGACCGGCAGGGAGATCCGTTTGGCAACTCCACTGGAAACCTGGGTTGATGAAGCGGCGAAGCTGACGAAGCCGGAGCGCGTGGTGTACTGCGACGGGTCCGAAGCGGAGTACCAGCGGATGATCGCGGAGCTGCTGAGCGGGGGGGAAACCCACAGGCTGAACGAGAAGACCTACCCCAATTGCTACCTGCACAGAAGCAGCCCGAATGACGTCGCGCGGACTGAACATCTCACCTACATCTGTTCGGCTGAAAGAGAGGACGCCGGACCGACCAACAACTGGATGGACCCGGATGCGGCGAAACATAAGGTCGGTGCGCTGTTGGACGGAGCGATGCGCGGCCGGACCATGTATGTCGTTCCGTATGTGATGGGGCCGATGAGCTCGCCGATCAGCAAAGTGGGCGTGGAAGTGACGGACAGTCCGTACGTGGTGGCGAGCATGCGGATTATGTCGCGGATGGGCAAGGTGGCGAGGGAACGGTTGGGGGCGTCAAGCGAGTTTGTTCCCGGGTTGCACTCGCTGGGCGACTTGGACCCTTTGCGGCGGTACATCGTGCACTTCCCGCAGGAGAAATTGATCTGGAGCGTGGGGTCGGGCTACGGAGGAAACGCGCTGTTGGGGAAAAAATGTTTTGCGCTGCGGATTGCGAGCGTGATGGCGCGCGATCAGGGTTGGATGGCCGAGCACATGCTGATCCTAGGGCTGGAGTCGCCCGGGGGCAAGGTGACGTACACGGCGGCGGCGTTTCCCAGCGCGTGCGGTAAAACGAACCTGGCAATGATGGTCTCCGCGCTGGAAACCCAGGGCTACCGCGTTTGGACGGTGGGCGACGACATTTCCTGGATGAAGATCGGGGATGACGGCTATTTACACGCGATCAATCCGGAAGCGGGATTTTTTGGTGTGGCCCCGGGCACGGGAATGAAAACAAATCAGAACGTAATGGCGGCGCTACACAAGAACACGCTGTTTACGAACGTGGCGATGACTTCGGAGCGGGAACCATGGTGGGAAGGAATTGGCAGCGAGGCGCCAGCGGGTCTGACCAACTGGAAGGGCGAGGCGTGGGACCCGTCCAGAGGAACGGCGGCGCATCCCAATGCGAGATACACCGTGCCGGCGCGGCAGTCACCAAGCATTTCGCCGAAGTGGGAAGCGCCTGAAGGCGTCCCGATTTCGGCGTTCATTTTTGGCGGGCGAAGAGCACGTGTGGCGCCCCTAGTATACGAATCGTTTGACTGGCAGCACGGGGTCTTTGTGGCCGCGACGATGGCAAGCGAGACTACTGCGGCGGCGACAGGCAACGTGGGAATCACGCGGCGGGACCCGATGGCCATGTTGCCGTTCTGCGGCTATAACATGGCGGATTATTTTGGGCACTGGCTGGAGATGGGGAAGAAAATACCGAAACCGCCGAAGATTTTTCACGTGAACTGGTTCCGGAAGGGCGCGGATGGAAAATTCCTGTGGCCCGGTTACGGCGAAAACGTGCGCGTGCTGAAGTGGATCCTGGAGCGCGTGGAGGGGCGTGGGGCAGCGCAGGAGACGCCGATCGGGTATGTACCTGCCAAGAGCGGGCTGACGCTGGATGGATTGAAGATTTCTGAGGAAGAGGTGAACGACTTGCTGCGCGTGGACACCGAAGATTGGGAGATGGAGCTGGAAGATTCGAAACAGTTTTTCGGCAAATTCGGCGAGCGCCTGCCGCGACAAATTCGCGAAGAGCATGAAAAACTGGCGCGGCGGTTCCAGCGCGTGGTAACGGCGTAAAAATCGGGGCAAGCTTCAGTGATGTCCACCTGTGCGGCGCACCGGCGAGTTGATGGGCGGCATATCCTCGGTTTCAAGGGCAGCGGGTCCGCGCTCGAGATGAAAGTCTGGCCGGCTTTCCAGCAGTCGGACGCAACGATTCCAGCGGAGAATGCTGTCGTCGTTGCCGACCGGCCGAATCTTTTCTGCCTCGGCAAAGCAGCGCATGGCCTCTTCAACCAGCGGCAGGAGAATGTGCGGAGCGTAGCCGACGAGGAGTTGCGTCTTGGCATGGCGTTCATGCAATAAACCGGTGTAGTAGAGCTGCTCGTAGGGATCGCGAAGACCCTGAAAGATGGACTGCACCTCGGTATATCGATCGCTGGCGGCGCCGATAAACTGGTCAGTGATGGCCAGACCGAGCATGCGGCGAGCGAGTTGATGCCCGGGATCAACGGCGAGGATATCCCGGCAGATGGATTCGGCCTCTTCGGGCTCGTTGAGATAACGGTAGAGCTCGACTTTGGCGATCGCTTCGGGGATGCCGGCTTTGGAGATGGACTTGAGTTGGTGTGCCATGGTGCCTCCTGTTTCGTGACCAGTTGCCCAAACCTTACAATCAAAGAATTTTTGCCGGCAAGCTCACCGAGCTTGCGTAGCACAGCGTACAGGCCGTGCTACTGGCCGCGAACCTTCCGGAACAGCATGGTCAACGGATCGTAAAACTCGTCCACCACGCGCTCTTTGAGCGGGATGATGGCATTGTCGGTAATTCGAATCTCCTCGGGGCAGACCTCGGTGCAACATTTGGTGATGTTGCAAAGACCCAAGCCGAGCTGATCCTTGAGAAGGGCTGCGCGATGGCGGCCGTCGAGAGGATGCATTTCGAGGCCGGCGATTCGAACGAAGAAGCGCGGGCCGGCGAATTGCTCTTGCTTGTCGTGTTCGCGGAGGACGTGACAGACGTCCTGGCAGAGAAAGCATTCGATGCACTTTCGAAACTCTTGGACGCGGTCCACATCGAGCTGGGAGATTTTCCATTCCACTCCCTTGCGGGGTTCGAAAGGAGGGATCTTACGGTTGACACGATAGTTCCAGGAAACATCGGTGACAAGATCTTTGATTCGGGGAAAGGATTTCATGGGCAGGACGGTGATGGGCTGGTCTTGCGGGAGATCGTCCATGCGAGTTTTGCAGGTCAGGCGGGGGCGTCCGTTCACTTCCGCTGAACAGGAGCCGCACTTCCCTGCTTTGCAGTTCCAACGGACGGCGAGGTCCGGAGCGAGGTGACCCTGAATGTGGTGGAGCGCGTCGAGGACCACCATGCCCGGGGCGACCGGGACGCGATAGGCAATGGTTTGCCCGCCATTCGAATCGCCGCGAAAAACGAGCAGGGTGGCTTCCTTCATGACGGTTCCCCTTTTTTCGAACGCTGCATGGCTTCTTCCCAACCGAGACGTAGCGCCGAGCACAAGACGTTCCACCTGGTGAACTTCGTCGGACCCAGGTAGGGCATCATAGCTTTCTTAGCTTGCCCATGCGGAATTCTCGCGACGAAATCCATCAGAGTTTTTTCGTCGTCCCAGGCAGAGAGAGTCCAAATGGCGGCTCAGCAGCTTGGCGCGCAGGGAGTATCCGATGATTCCAGGAGTGCTGCGCGGCTGCTTTTGGATCTGCGACGCAAAGCGAAGGAAACCGGGGATCGCTCGGTACTTGTGCAACAGGCGAGCGAAATACTCGCGGCTCTTGTCCGGCAACTCGAACTTTATCCAGGGCGAATCCATAGCGATCGCTTTTCTCATCATTCACTCGCACCAATCGAGAGACGATTCATGACCTGTCCTCGGCAAGAATCTGCTGGAGATCCTCGGGCATGGCCTCGAGGGGGGATTCGCGGCGTTTCATAGCGCCGGATTCCCGGACAATGATGTTGTGTTTCTTCTCCCAGACCGGATCCACATTCGGATAGTCGATGCGGCTGTGCGCGCCGCGGCTTTCCGTGCGGGCCAATGCGCTGAGTGTGACGGCTTCGGAGACGATGAGCATGGCTTTCAGGTCGTACGAGAGATGCCAGCCGGGGTTGAAGAGACGTGAACCTTCGACACTGGCTTTGGCAGTGCGGACTTTTAGTTTTCCCAGCTCGACGAGCGCTTTTTCCAAATCTTCTTTTGTACGATAAATCCCGACGAGATTCTGCATCACTTCCTGCAAGTCACGCTGCACGGCATAAGGACTTTCCGTGCCGGAGTTGGAAAAGGGAGCAAGCAATTCTTTTTCGGCTTGATCAATTTGCGAATTGTCGAAGGAAGAAGCGGAAGCGCGCTTGGCGTACTCGGCGGCGGCAAGTCCGGCGCGACGGCCGAAGACCAGCAGATCGGAGAGCGAATTTCCGCCCAGGCGATTCGAACCGTGAAGACCTGCGGCGGCTTCGCCTGCCGCAAACAGACCGGAAATCGTGGACTGCGCCGTTTCGGCCTCCACGCGGATGCCCCCCATCATGTAGTGACAGGTGGGGCCAACCTCCATCGGCCCCTTGGTAATATCCACGTCGGCCAGTTCTTTGAACTGGTGATACATGCTGGGAAGTTTCTTCTTCACGTATTCGGCGGCCTTATGAGAAATGTCAAGATACGCGCCGCCATGCTCGGTGCCGCGACCTTCCTTCACTTCGGTGTAGATGGAGCGGGCAACGACGTCACGCGTGGAAAGCTCCATGCGCTTGGGGTCGTACTTCTCCATGAAACGCTCGCCCGCTTTGTTGCGCAGGATGCCGCCTTCGCCGCGGACTGCTTCGGTGACAAGAATGCCCTGGACGCCGGGCGGCCAAACCATTCCGGTAGGATGGAACTGCACAAATTCCATGTCCATGAGCTCGGCGCCGGCTTCATACGCGAGGGCCATGCCGTCGCCCGTGTATTCCCAGGAATTCGAAGTGATGCGCCAGGCTTTGCCGATGCCGCCCGTGGCGATGACGATGGCCTTGGCTTTGAAGACGATGAAGCGGCCGGCCTCGCGCCAATAGGCAAAGGCACCCGTCACGCGACCACCATCGGTGAGAAGGCGGGTAACGGTGCACTCCATGTAGACATCGATGCCCTGTTGAACGCCGCGATCCTGGAGCGTGCGAATCATTTCGAGGCCGGTGCGGTCGCCGACGTGACAGAGGCGTTTGAAGGTATGGCCCCCGAAAGCGCGCTGTAGAATGTCGCCTTTCTCGGTGCGGTCGAAGAGTGCGCCCCACTGCTCGAGTTCGCGGACACGCTCGGGAGATTCCTGTGCGTGAAGCTGAGCCATGCGCCAGTTGTTGAGCAATTTTCCGCCCCGCATAGTGTCGCGAAAATGAGTTTTCCAATTGTCGGCGGAGTCCACGTGGGCCATGGCCGCGGCGATGCCGCCTTCGGCCATAACGGTGTGGGCTTTGCCGAGAAGCGACTTGCAGATCACACCGACAGAGGCGCCCTGGGCGAGCGCTTCGAGCGAGGCCCGCAATCCTGCACCGCCCGCGCCGATGACGAGAACGTCGTGCTCGCGGGTCTCATAGTTCGTGGTCACAGGAGCCTCAGGTCCCGGAAGGTCCCACAGGCCACCATGCGCACGTAGAAGTCGGCGAACCCAACCGAAACCAGACTGCACCAGGCGAAGAGCATGTGGCGCTCGTTCAGAAAAGTGGAGACGCGCCAGGCAGCGAAGCGGGGACGGCCGAAGGTCGCGCAAGAGAAGCAATCAAGCTTGCCGCCGGCAAGGTGACGGAGCGAGTGGCAGGAAAACGTGTAGAGCGAAAGGAGAGAGACATTGAGAGTGAGGACGAGTGTGCCGACGCCAACGCCGAAGCGGCCTTCGAAGAAAAAAGAACGGAAGGCGTCGCGCCAGAGAAACGCTATGAAGAGAACGGCAAGGTAGAAGAAGTAGCGATGCACGTTTTGCAGGATGAAGGGAAAAGCTGTTTCGCCGCGATAATTGCGGCGAGCAGATTCACCGACGGCGCAGGCGGGGGGGTCGAAGAAAAATGCGCGGTAATAGGCTTTACGGTAATAGTAGCAGGTGGCCCGAAAGCCCAAAGGGCCAACGAGAATCAGCAAGGCGGGGGAGAAAGGCCACCAGTGATGCTGGGGATCGATGAGCGGCGAATAAAAGGGCGAGAGATACGGACCCCAGAAATAGTAGGCATTTTCGAAGGCGCGGAGCGTGGCGTAAGCTCCAAAACCGCCGAGAACAATGACAACCGCGAGGATCTCCATCCACCAGGCGTCACCGCGCAGTGTGCTACCAAGCCGGGATTCCGGCAGAGAAGTTGGAACACCAGCCATTCGATGACCTCCGGCGTGGGTGTAGGGTAGTCAAAAATGGGATTTTTTTAAACGAAATTTTGAGCGACCGGAAGAACGGGGACGCCTTTAAGCGAAAACGAGGCCCGGAACAGATAAGTCCGCGTGCATGAAACTTTAGCAATCCTGTTTATCAGGAGTCGGGATGCTACCCGAATTATATTCACGGTGGCAATACGCTAGAAGGTTCTGGAAGCCTCTCGTTCAGAGGATGGATTCGATTTCGGCGTCGAGAGAGACGTGGGTTGCAGGGATTCCGTTGATCGAGAATTTCTCGCCGGCTGCTTCAGCGAACTGGAGGAAGCGGCTGATGTGATAGTCCTCGTCGTAACCGGAGAAGAGGCGTCCCGTTTCTGCGTTTGTCAAACCGAAGGCAGAAAGCGCAACTGGCCGACCAAAATTGCCAGCGTGAGAGAGGTATAAACGGACAAGGTCGCGCAGGGGCATGATGGGAGCGCGGCTAGCGGCTTCGGCGCTCATAGGGTTCTCCTCAGCAGAGTGTACTGCCGAGGGCAAGAAGAAGGAACGAATTTAAGGGCAGAGGACGGGAGGAGAGCCGGATACGGGGCGGCCGCGGGATGGAGGGCAACAATAATGGCGGAAACTGGAACTTGGTGTGGGACGCCAGGATTGGATAAGATGCTGAATGCGATGTGAAAGACATAGGAGGAAAGCGTATGAGTATCGCGGTGGGACAGACGGCCCCGGATTTTGCGCTTTTGAATCAGGAAAAAAAGGAAGTGAAGCTTTCAGATTTCGCGGGGAAAAAGAATGTCGTACTCGTGTGGTACCCGCTGGACTGGAGCCCGACGTGCACGAACGAGCATGTGTGCTTCGTGAACGATATGAAGGCGTTCGAAACGCTGGACGCGGAAGTGCTTGGCGTGAGCGTGGACAGCGTATGGTCGCACAAGGCGTTCGCCGAAAAGATGGGAATCAAGTATTCATTGCTGGCCGATTTTCACCCGCGGGGAGCGATGAGCGAGAAATACGGGGTGTACCTGGCAGACAAAGGAATAACGGGCCGGGCAATCGCCATCGTGAACAAAGCGGGAAAAGTGGCGTGGTTCAAGAACTATGATATTCCGGTGGTGCCGGACTTGAGAGAAGTTGCGGCCGCGCTGGGCCAAGTGAAGGCGGCTACAGCTTGAAGAAACGATCGCCACAGAGACGCCGAGACACACGGCAATAAAGAGCTGGCCGGAGGTTGCCGGCCCTCTTTTATATTACCGAGTATGGTTGTATGCGCCTAGGAGACTGCTTCGAGTGCCGCGTGCAACGGAGCGGCAAGTAGCCAGAGGAGAAGAATCAGCATACCTGCGGCGATTAGCGGGACACGCAGGAAGTTGGGACGGAGAAGCGAGTAGACGGAAGCAAAACCGGGAATTAACACCAGGAACCAGATCGCGCCAAATTCAATCCAGCCACCGGTGGGATGCGCAACCACTGCGGGGATAGAGCCACCGCCCAGGCCGTGTGGAATCCCGGGAAGCTGGCTGGCATAGCTCACTGTGACGCAGAGTAGAAGGAGAATCGCGAAGGGATCACGCCTCTTGCTCGTGAGCGCAGCCGCCGGCGGGCTGGTCCGGCGGAGCGAATCTTCCGCATTGCCAAATGGCGGGGGCTCTTCGGGAAGAACACGAGCCCAGCCGAGGGCCAAGGGAGCCGCCGCGCCGAGATTCAACACGGCGAGGCAGAGGAATGCGAGACGATGATCTAAGACCAATGCGGCCAACATTTAGAGTGGATCGGGGAGCGAAGCAGCGGCAAGCGCGCCGCTCCGTTCCCTGCTTGCCTATCTTGCCGCGAGATCGTTGCGGACAACCGTACCCCCTTTCATCACGAACTTAACGGATTCAAGGACATGCACGTCGGAAGCCGGGTCACCGCTCACAGCCATCACATCGGCATAGTGACCAGTTTCTAACGCACCGATCTTGTCGGCCCAGCCAAGCAGATCCGCGGCGTTGACCGTGGCGGCCTGAATGGCCCCGAGAGGCTTCATGCCCCATTCCACCATTTTACCAAACTGTTTGGCGTTGTCGCCGTGAGGATAGACACCGGAATCGGTGCCATAGGCCAGTTTCGCGCCGGACCGATACGCGTGACGGAAATTTTCACGCTGGAGACGACCGATCTTCTTCTCCTTTTCGATGGATTCGGGAAGCATTCCGGCCTTCGAGCCTTCCTGCAGAATATAGTCGTCATTGTAGATGTCGAAAACGAGATAAGTTCCGTGCTGTTTGGCGAGGGCGATGCCTTCGTCGTCAATCAGGCTGGAGTGCTCGATGGAATCGATGCCGGCGCCGACAGCGTCTTTGATGGATTGCGTGCCATGAGCATGGGCGGCGACTTTGCGGCCAAGTTTGTGGGCTTCCTCGGCGATTGCCTGCATCTCTTCGAGAGTGTACTGCGGTGTGCCGGGCAGATCGCCTTTGCTAAGGACTCCACCTGAGGCGCAGATCTTGATGAGATCAGCGCCGTACTTGACGGTTTCGCGGACCTTGGCGCGCGCGGCCCAGGGGCCGTCGGCTACGCCTTCCGCTTTGTGGTGAAATTCAGAAGGAAGAAGATTGTTATCACAGTGTCCGCCGGTAATGCCAAGCGCCGGGCCGGAAACGCGCATGCGAGGACCCTCGACGTCGCCCACGTCAATGCCATCGCGTAGAGCGACATCGGTGTAACCGCTCGCGCCGACGTTGCGGACGGTGGTGAAACCAGCCCGAAGAGTTAGGCGAGCGTTCTTGACGCCAGTGACGGTTTCGCGCGGAACCGAGATGCCAAGGCCCGCGTAGCCGTTATTGGTGGGCTCGGCGGTGAGATGAGTGTGGACATCGATCAGGCCGGGGAGACACGTGGCACTCGAAAGATCAATCGCGGTGACCCCATCCGGGAGCTTCGTAGAAGAAGAGGAGCCGACCGAGGTGATCGTGCCAGAAGCATCGAAGACCACGGTCTGGTCGACAAGCATCTGACCGGAGCGAACATCGACTAATTTGCCGCATCGGATTGCGCCTGGTGCAGAGAAGGCCAGCGGCGACAGCATACAGAGGAAGAGAAGAACGAGCAAAAGCTTGGACATGAGTCTCCTTAAGAGTGTGAATGGAACGAAATGAGAATATATCCGCGGCACGGGTTTGGGAAGAGAGCTAGACGAGGAAAGATCAGTCTTTTAGGGACGCGGTTGTGTTTTTGCCAGTGTTAGTTAGGCTTCTTCTCCTGGATTGGCGACGCAGATGGAGCGGAGAAGGAGCGGACGAGAAGAACGAGCCCCCAGCGCTGATCTTCGGTCAACCGTTTCTTGAAAGAAGGCATGGGCTTTCTGCCTTCGCTGATTTGATAGAAGATTTCGCCGTCAGTGACCGTGTTCATGTGCCTGGCGTCAGTGATATCGGACGGAGGCGGATCGTGCATCATGGCCTCGGGGCCATCGCCTTTGCCGTGTTCGCCGTGGCACTGGGCGCACTCATCCGTGTAAATCCTCCTGGCCGCCTGTAGCGTGGATTCCGACGGGGCGATAGGATTCTTCAGTTTCTTGACCTCCTCAGGAACGACCCACGGCTTGTCTCTCTGGAAAGCGGCGTAAACCAGCGCGATGCAAATAAGGGCAAGGAGCGAAGCGAAAAGGGTTTTGCGAGTCTGGAGATTGTGGTGCGCGTCGGTGGACATGGCGAGCAGGAAAATTCTCGCACATTCAGTAAGGCAGCGAAAGGCGAAGAGAGTGCAGAGAAAAGATCATCCAGCAGAAAGACACTAGCTCGGATTGCTCAGCGCGTTTTCTTAGGGCCCATGCCGTTGCCATTTTCATTCTGTCTTTTGTGCGCAACACTACTTCACTTAAAACTTATGCGGAACGGAAGATGAGCCAGAGGAGTTCGGCGTTAAAAAAGAGGATGGCGGCGGCGACGAACCAGGCGACCACGGTCGTCAGACGAGAATTTGCGAATTCGCCCATCTTCGAGCGGCTGTTGGTGAACTGGATGAGAGGAATCACGGCGAAAGGCAACTGAAAACTGAGAATCACCTGACTGAGAATAAGCAGCGAGGTGACCTTGTTCTCACCAGCAAAACCAATCACCAAGGCGGCAGGAATGATGGCGATAGAGCGGGTGATGAGCCGGCGCAGCCAGGGCTTGAGCCGAATGTCAAGAAAGCCTTCCATCACGATCTGTCCAGCCAGTGTGCCGGTGAGCGTGGAGTTCTGGCCGGAGGCGAGCAGCGCACAGGCAAAGAGCGTGCTGGCGAGGCTTGCTCCGAGGACAGGGCTGAGAAGTTTGTAGGCATCGGCGATTTCGGCGACGTCGTGAAGGCCGCGGGTGTGGAAGGCAGCGGCGCCAAGAACGAGAATCGCGGCATTGATAAAAAGCGCAAAGCCGAGGGCGAGTGTGGAATCGAATATCGCGTAACGCACGGCCTCACGCCGGTCGCGTGTGGAGGAGCCGAATGCTCGCGTTTGCACGATGCTGGAGTGTAGATAGAGATTGTGCGGCATTACGGTGGCACCAAGGATCCCGATGGCGATGTAGAGCATTTCACGGTTGCGGAGGATTTCGGCGCGAGGGATGAAGCCGATGGCGGCCTCACGCCAGAGAGGGTGAGCGAAAAAAATTTCGTAACCGAAGCAAGCGGCGATCGAGGCGATGAGCGTGACGACAAATGCTTCGACAAGTCGAAAGCCGCGCCCCTGAAGGGCCAAAACGATGAGAACGTCGAATGCGGTGATCAGAACACCCGCCAGCAGCGGCAGGCCGAAGAGAAGCTTCAGCGCGACAGCCGAGCCCAGGACCTCGGCAAGGTCACAGGCGGCGATAGCGATCTCGCAAACCACCCAGAGAAACAGACCGGTACGGCGAGAATAGTGTTCGCGGCACGCCTGGGCCAGGTCGCGTCCGGTGGCAATCCCCAGCTTTGCACAGAGGGCCTGCAGAAACATCGCCATCAGGTTGCTGATGAGGACGACACTGAGAAGCGTGTATCCGAACTTTGAGCCGCCGCCAATGTCCGTGGCCCAGTTTCCCGGGTCCATGTAGCCGACAGCCACGAGATAGCCCGGGCCAGCAAAGGCCAGGATCTTACGGAACCACGAAGCACCGGAAGAAAAAGGGATGGTGCGATGAGATTCCGGCAAGGAAGGCAGAACAACTCGGGTACGCGTCGCCGATGCGGAGCAGAGACCGTCGGAAGTTTCCCCGGTGACCGGTGGATCGGTTTCGAGTTGCGGCGGAACCGTGCGTGCCATGTCTGACATTAACTATGCTAAATAACAATACTAAACTACACTTAATGTGTTCCCTTGTCAACGGACTCCTGATCCTACTTTCCAACGGAGAAGGCGGAGACTGCGGCGAGGGACGCCGATCATGCGAACCAAGGGTGCTTGTGGTAAGTTCGAAACGGCGTTCTGGGAGAGAAACGAAATGGATCAACAGCAGCCGGTGCAGGGTCAGGTGCAGATCAAAGCGGACGAGAAAGAGCTGCAGGGGCAATACAGCAACCTGGTGATGATTCACCACAATTTGGAAGAGTTCACGATGAACTTTGTTTATATTTTTCCGAATGGCGCGCAAGGAAAACTGCTGAACAGCATGATCGTCAGCCCGGGGCACGCGAAACGCATCTGGCGGGCGTTGGGAGAAAACTTGGCGCGGTATGAAACACAATTCGGCACCATTAAGGAATCACCGGAAGGGAGCACCCCGGCACCGAACGTGGGCTTTGTTCAGTAGAGGCTGAGTTTTTCGTCTGAAGCATCAGGCGGAGAGGTTGGAGTTGTGCCTAGCTTCGTTGGCGTACATCGTCAACTGAAAGTCATGAGCTAAGCAGGGCTCGCGCTCATGTGCTTCCTGTTAAGTTAGGCATTGTCACGGCCACTTTCGGCACTGCGTGGTTTGGCATTTCACGGGTGAGAGCAGTTCAAGATCTTTCAAAACAGGGAGATCGTCATTGTCGTGTTGAGCAACGACGATCTTGAAGCCGCTGCGACCGGAGCGAATCTTGTGCAGTTGCTTCCGAAGCGCTACGCGCGTGTATGACTAGACACTTCAGGCGCCAGGGATGCCTGCTACTGAGGTGCCCGAATGCGCCGCATGATCTCCGAGTCGGTGAAGCATCGCCGCATCGCCTCGTTGGGCAGGCCATCATAGATGCGGTCGGTCACAGCACGCGCTCGGTTTGCCAATTCGTCGGTGCCGTCTAGCCCGATCAGCGCATCGAGCGCGAGTAGCAGGAGCACTGGATCGCCCGTCCTGTCCGCGACGCTCACAGCAGTCTTGGCGTCTGCGATAGCGTTGCGAGTTCGCACGAGCGCATGCAGACCGCGTGCCCTGGTGATCAGGCCGAGCGCCTCGTACTTCGGCCGCCCCCTCGCGCGACTTTGCTCGATGCTGTCGGTTGCCGTAGCGATGGCCTCGTCGACGGCGTCTCGCGCCAGCGCCAGCTCGGCCCTGGCCTGCGTTAGACGGAGCTGCCACAGCCACTGGTGCCAGCCGGCGGTGCTTGCAGCAGCTGCGGCAGTCTCCTCGAGCAGCCGTTCGGCTCGCCCGGGGTCGTGGAGGCGGGCGAACGTCAATAGCGAGTCAATTCCGGCGCTGACGATTGGGGGGATAAAACCCACGCCGCGGGCCAGTTCGCACGCCTCCGACTGGAGCGCCTCTGCGCCTTCGAAGTCAAACAAGGTCAAGTGGAGGCCAGCGGTCATCGCCGTTGCGCGCGCGAGCATCGGAATAGCGCCATACTTTCGGCCAAAGGTGCGGGCTTCGTGGAACACCTTTGTGGCCTCGGCGTAGCGCCCCACGGCAGTCAGGTTCAAGCCGAGGTGCGTGAGGGAGTACATGATGAACGTGGTGTCGCGGGATGACCTTGCGGAATCCGCCGCCGCAGCGGCTAATGTCAGAGCCTCCGTCGATCGTCCGGCAAGGTACAGCGTCAGCGGCCCCATGGTGTGAGCTGCTGTAATCACGTCGGGAGCCGCCGAGATCTCCACTCGCCTGCCGGCAGCGTGCCAGCCAAGCAGTCGCGTTCGCGGCGAGATCGGCGCGCTGCAACCGTTCGGCAAGCTGCAGCGCTTCACTCGCGTACTGTTCCACTGGACGGACATCGAGGAGGAGGAACCATGCTCGCGCCAGAGCCAGCACGAGCTCGCACCGCCGCTCAACCTGCTGCGGATCCAAGTGATGCAGGGCTGCCTCTAGCTCGCGTACCTCCAGCGTCCACTGCCCGAGCGCGCCGAAGGAAGAGGCGCGCCGTGTATGCAGGTCGACCCGCCGCAACTCAGTCTGGGGTCCTGGAGGCCTGAGTTCGAGCGAGTGAAGCGCCAGGTCGAACAGGCGCGCGGCCTGTTCGTGCGCCAGCCCGTCAGCAGCCCGATCGCCCGCGCGTGTCGCGTAATCGACGGCCTTGTCGACCGCGCCAGCCGATGCCGCCTGCGAGAAGTGGTAAGCGAGTTCGGCCAGCGGCGGATTCGGCATGTCCTGCGTGAGACGCTCAATGGCGTCGGCCACGCGTCGATGGAATCTCACCCGGCGTGGGGAACTCAGCTCGCTGTACAGCGTCTCCCGTATCAGTGCGTGCATGAACTCAAAGCGACCGCTCACTTCTTGGGACTCCCTGACGAGCTGCGCGCGCGTCGCCTCCTCAATCGCGTCCAACGGCTCGCTACCTGGCAGATCCCCTATGGCTTCGAGGAGAGTGGCATCGAATTCGCGACCGATGACGGACGCAATGCTGAGCAGCCGATTGCACGCTTCGCTTAGCCGAGACAGCCGTTGGCCGATGACCTCTTTGATTCCCTCGGACAACCCAAGATCTCCGATCTCGATGGTCCTTCCCGTCATCCCGCTAACCCTGGCGATCGCCCCCGTCTCCTTCAGATGCTGGAGCATTTCGGTCGCGAAGAACGGATTGCCGTCGGTGCTGTCCATTACGACCTGAGATAGCTGTGACGGAGCATTCGGTCCGACGATCGAATTGACCAGTGCCTTGACGTGCGTGATCTTGAGTCCACGGAGCGCGAGCCGCGTTATACCCCGCTCGCGCCGCAGCGTGATCAGCATTTCCGCCAGCGGGTGCGTGCGGTCGAGCTCGCTCTCTCGATACGTCGCCACGATGGCAAAGGAGGCCATGCGTGCAGACCGCATGACATGCCGCAGTAGCAGTAATGTTGGCCTGTCAGCCCAGTGCAGGTCGTCGAACAAGAGGAGCATCGGTCGCAGCCGCGAGGCAACCGCAAGCATTCCCGCCACAGCTTCGAACAGACGGTATCGCTGTCCCTCCGGATCCATCAGCAGCGGGCTCGGAAGGTCAGGAATGCGATTGCGAAGTTCCGGGACGAATGGCGCGAGCTCGCCCCCGGCGCCGATGGCAGCCAATTGGCCACGGAGTTCGACTTCCGGGCAATGGCGAAAATACCAGCTTAGACACTCGACGAAGGGCTGGTACGGCACGAGATTCTCCTCATCGCTGTACCCCATGAGGACGGTAGTCCCTTCGGCAGCGCGACTGCGGGCGAACTCCAGCGAGAGTCGCGTCTTTCCGATGCCCGGCTCACCCGCGACGAGCACCATTTGATGGCGACCATCTTTCGCACGCTGCCACACATCCTGGATCTGCGCTAGGTCCGCTTCGCGTCCGACAAAATCAACCGAAGCGGTCGCAAACAGCGAAGGCGGCAGCGGGATGCCCAATCGTGTGCCATCGAGTTCATCGTCGGCTGTCTCGCGAACTTGTGAGATGAAACGATATCCGCGCTTCGATACTGTTTGAATATAGTCCTGTCCATCGGCAGCCGAACCAAGCACCTGTCGCAGCGACGAAATGCCACGGGTCAGGCTGCCCTCTTCCACAGCAACGCCGGACCAGACCCGATCGAGCAGATCCTGTTTCGGAAGTAACCGACCCGCGTTCTGAACAAGCACGGCCAGTAGATCGAACACCTTCGGAGGAAGCGGAACGACCTGAGTACCGAGCAGAAGCTGGCGCTCTTGCTCATCGAGGCGGTACCGATCGAAGACGAATAGGCGCTTGGGTGACATCCGAAAAATTTCCGCAATTCGTCCGAACGCGGTCAGGACTTTTTCGCCCTCTCGAGCGATCTTTGCGATGCCTATTGTACCCGTTCACTCATTCTAAGGAAACGAACGGCAGGCGAGGAGGATTTTATGAGCAGATTGGCGTTGACCGTTATCGCACTCTGTACGATGACTTTGGTGATTCCCGCGAATATCGTGTGCGCGGATGAGGTGCTGGATTGGAACGCGCATGCGGCAAAGGCGATTGTGACCGTAGGCGGCCAGGTGCCACCACGCGCCTTGATCAGACTCGCGATGGTCCACTTGGCGATCTACGACGCGGTGAATGCGATCGAGGGAGCGCCATTTGAGGGCTATGCCAGCGTCCCGGCTGTGGATCGCCCCGCCTCAGAAGAAGCGGCTACAGCTGCCGCAGCCCACGATGTCCTGGTGGCGTTGTTCCCCGCGCAGGTGGCTGATCTTGACGCAAAGTACGCGGCATCGCTCGCAGCACTACCTGACGGCAGCGCCAAGGCAAATGGAATCGTTGTCGGCCAGCAGGCGGCGAGCGCCATCTTGAGCAAGCGTGCTGAGGACGGTCGGGATGCCTCTGTGATCTACACGCCGGGCTCGGGTCCGGGCATTTGGGTGCCGACGCCGCCGGCGTTTCTCGCCGCGCTGGCTCCGGAAACCCCGTTCGTGCAGCCCTTTGCCCTAAACTCCGCGTCCCAGTTCCGTCCTGATCCGCCATTTAGTCTCACCAGCGAAGATTGGGCGCGCGACTATAACGAGATCAAGGCGCTCGGTCCTGCCGTCGGAAGCCTCCGAACGCCAGAACAGACCGACATCGCCCGGTTCTGGAGCGACAATCCGCCCTTGCAGTGGAATCGGGCCTGGCGCGCGTTGTCCGTGGCCAAAAACCTCGGTTTGGCCGACAATGCCCGCTACTTCGCCATGCTCGCGACGGCATCGGCCGATGCACTGATCGCTTGCTGGGACGCGAAGTATTTCTACAATTTTTGGCGGCCCGTTACCGCCATTCGAGCAGGCGATACCGACGGCAACTCGGAAACCGCGCCGGATCCGGCGTGGATAGGACTCATCATCACGCCGAACCATCCCGAGTACCCCGCAGCCCACAGCTGCTTCAGCGGCGCTTCGACTGAAACCCTGAATTATCTGTTTGGCACAGACGAGGTCGGTTTTTCGATGGACAGCAACGTTGCGGGGGTCGTCAGCCCTGTCCGAACTTATGATCGCCTCTCAGACGCGCTGGAGGAAGTGCTCGACGCCCGGATTTATGGCGGAATGCACTACAGAAACTCGACCCGAATCGGCGCGCACGTGGGAAAACAAGTGTCCAGGTTTACGACAAGGCACTTCTTCCGCCCCGCTAAGCATCACGGGGACAAAACGAACGAATAGTAAGTACATGCGGTGACGAAGGGTGACGGTTGCTGTCGGAGCAGCAACTGTCACCCTTTCAGCTTCTCGCCAGGAACTGCGGCATCGCTGCCACGAACCGCTCCTCCACACAGGGGGGAGATTCGCACCAAAGGAGTTTCGCATTTGCAACTCTCGCAGAGTGGTGTCATTATCTTGCTGTTATATGAAAGCAGATCGAGCGTTAGCCAAGCTCTCCACCTTGGCTCTCCAAAATCAGGCCCTCCGAAACGCCCTTTCTTGTACTCAATCTGTACTCAACTTCAGAGTGGATTTCGACACATAATCCGTTGATGACATAAATTGATCGCTCGCTCATTGCTACATTGATACTTCTCCAGACGACAAGCTCCTACGAGGGAATTTAATGAATGCACCGCGTCCCGTGACGAGCCACTGGGAGATTGCCTTTCCTATTTGCCGATCGTGAAAATTTCTATCGAGGCGTCCGTACAGGTAATCCTTAGTGCGGCGATCTTTGTTTCTCTACGCCTGTTATACCACTCTCTCAAAGAATCAGAGTGCCGCTCTTTAATGTATTCTGTGAGGCTGTCCACGATTTGTGGATGCACTCAATTTTGATTCCGGTCAGACGCGCCACAAACGCTTGCATGCCGTCATTCTATAGGATTAACGTAGGCCCGGAGAGGCTGCGTGTCCTCCATCCCATGTGAGGGCGACACCTGAGGCACGCGGCTGATTCCTGACTCACTCCAGGTTGGTGCGTCTCTGCTAGCACTAAACAGCGACACCAGACTTAGTGCTCTATCTGGCTTTTCGTGCGAGAATGGGTCAAACCAGCCCCCTGCTCCTTCTGCAGGCGATTTCACTCGACCGCCTTTGTCAAAGCGCGGCCAAGGGTGTCCTATGACAGATGACTGGAAGAAACTCGAAGGCCAGGTTGTCAATGATAAACTCCCCCTGCAAAAGCTTTTGGGTGGCACAAGCTATAGTGCGGTCTTCCAAACGCAATCCCCCAACCCGCAAGCAAAAAATATTGCGATTAAGTTTATACGTTCTGGTGCGAATGCAGACTCGCAGGCCTCGCTCTTATACCGCGCTTCGAAGCTCAGTCACCCCAATCTCCTTGGCCTGATGCCTGGCGGCCCCTGCCAGCTTGCGGGCATGGATTTAGTTTACTTGGTGATGAAATACGCTGAGGAAGACCTCGGAGGAGTTCTCCGCGATCATCCACTCACCGCGGAAAAAACTCGCGAACTGCTCGGGCTGCTTCTCGATGCCCTTGGCCATATCCATAGCAAAGGCTTCGTGCACTCTCACATCAAACCTTCAAACATTCTGTCTGTCGGCAATCAACTCAAGCTGTCGAGCGATGCCGTTCTCCCTCTCGGCGAGCCACGCCCGGCCTACCGGCCACTTGACGTTTATGACGCTCCCGAGGCAACCTCCGCACTGGTTGCCGCCTCAAGTGACGTTTGGTCCCTGGGTGTGACGTTAGTCGAGCTGCTTACGCAGCACCCTCCCGTTTCATCGCCAGAGAATCAATCCGATCCCGTCATTCCATCCACGATTCCTCAGCCTTTCCTCGACATCGCGCGCCAGTGCTTGCGACCGGATCCTTTGCACCGCTGGACCACGGCTCAAATCGCGGATTGTCTCAACCCCGCTCCTGTCCAGCTTGCAACACCGGACGCGGCCGGCAGCGCTCGATCGTCGACTCCCACGCCGACCGCCGCATCGGACGTGACTGCAAATGCCGGAAAGACAGCGCCCGCCCAGGTTGCGGCGCCCGAGATATCAGGAGCCGCTGGAAAGACCGCTCCCTCTCCGATTGCCGCACGGCAACCAGCGGCCGCAAAAGCAATGCAAGCCGAATCGGAAATGTGGCAGGACATCCACTACACTTGGATCGTTCTCTGCAAGAACTACTTGTTTCATATGCGGCAGAATCTTTTCTTTAGGCATAGAATCCCCCTCGCGTACACAGATCCCTTTTCCCCCGTTCCTGATCTCGAAGGTCCTTTCAAGGTCCAGTGTGATGACTGCGGCAAAACCTATGTTTACAAACCTTCCAACGTGATGAGATACGAGGGAGAAGTTCCTAAGTTCACGACGCATCCGCTCTTTTGGTAAGTTCGAGCGGCAGCGCCCTTTGGTTTCCCTTTGATCGGCGGCCGCGTCGCTCTAGCTTCCACCCACGGCGAGTCTCCATCCCTTAGTCTTTCGGGATGCTTTTCCATATCCAGGTCCCATTTTCTGTTTTCTCCGTCCCCATTGGGATCTTTTCGGATTGGTGCCACCACAGCCCTCCAGACCTAAATGAGACGACAATGAACATTTCCGCGTGGATTTCGGCCGTTTCGCTGCTGCCCAGCTTGGTGACGATGGCTCGTCCACACGGGACTGTCAATTTCTGCTTAGGAGACAAGATTTCAGCGCGGGACTCAGGGAAATAGAACGTTGCCGACCCTACAAAATGCCTGTTTCCAGGAGGAAGTTCGTCAACGCGCAAGATCTCGCAGCCAGCTTTCACGTCGTAAACAGGCCACGAGGCTTGATTTGACAGAGAGAAGACAGTTCCCATCAGGTCGTTAGAACGCAAAGAACCAGAAACATCTGCGGATATCTTGGGCAGATTCGTTAGGACAAAGCCGGTCACGATCAGGATTACCAAAACTATCCCTATAAGCCATCCAAAGATTCGTAATAGCACTCGCATTAGACGCCTTTTTGCCGTGGGCTGCGGGTCCTGCATTTTTATATCCATCTGAGTCCTCCGCTACGCTGTGCGGAAATTTCTCACTTCATGCCGCTGCCTTTCCGGTATCCCCACTACGGATCACGGCTCCAAGACCAACATCGGCAGCTCTAGGCGCTTTCGCGCTGCACACGCGGCTCAATGCGTGAACGGTTTTGAGTGAACGTCCCGCCGAGTACGACAAGCGGTATGAGAGTTCCTAGAAACACAAGGTGATACCACCCTGGAAATCTCGCCCAAAGCTGAACGTGTACCGGGACGAATGCCGCGAGCAGGACTCCGCCGAGCACCCACAATACGCGAGCGCTCGACGGCGCCACAGCCCTTGTGGCAGCGCCCGCGGCCAGCGATGCAAGAGCACCGAGCGCGAGGCGGGCCGCCATCATCCCGTGCGTGAACACCATCTGCGGCTCGGCCGCAGCGTAGCCTTCGAGGGCGAGTCGCAGGACGCGGTTTAGAAGGGACGCGACCAGCACCCAAACCACAAGCCCCACGATAAACGCGAGAATGGATCGTTTCATGGAGTCTTTCCTCCTCTAGTCTGAACGAAAACAGACTATAGCGCAGATTTCCCCGCCGCCCGCACGGAGTGTGCTTTCGTTGGCCCACATGCGAGGCGGCGTGAGTTGATCCCAGCACAGGAAAGGCATACTTGGAAGCAGTTTGGTTCGATCCAGACTTGCGGCTTTGGGGTGAGAGCGTGGCATTCAGCTGACTCTCTCGTGTCGAGTGGCACAGACACTCGGTCTGGTCGGGCTGCTGCGAATGGTAAACTGTGGTTTCCAGATCAAGAATCCCGGCCAGAAGAGGATGCAGGTAATGAAACGGACGCGACGGCTTCGTCGGCCATCGCCGAGGACCGTGACCAACCGTATGGTGAGGGCCGTTTTGGCGGCGGGAGTTTTGTTGGCTGCGCCTTCTCTGTGTGGGCACCATGGCTTTGCCGTATACGTTCACCGTGGTGTGGATCGGCCGTTTTCCATTTTCCATTATTTTCCAATTAAACGTCTCTTGAGTTAGATTGCAAGCTTCCCAAGCTTCGGACGTGGGTTCGATTCCCATCGCCCGCTCCATAAGTCTCGATGATTCGGCTGCCTTTATGCGGCTGAGTCGCTGAAAATACCCCCAGAAACGGTTGGTTTTGGACGCTAGATGGACGCCGCCGCCTGGGATGCACTTCAGGTCGGCGCTTCCAGGATAATCGGCAACCCTTCCCTAATCGCGTTACGCCAGAGTGGCCCGTTGATCCGCCCGGAAGGCTTGCCGAGGCGCGGCGCGAGCGGCCAACAAAAACTAGACCATGCATTTATCGGTGTGGACGGGCTCTGTATTTGAATAGCAATAGATGATCGCGTTCAATTAGTGCTTAGCGTGGACAACATGAACACCAAGGTGTCCGGGCGCGAGTCCTTGAACGGCGCGGCCGAACCTGGACGCGATCTCCTGGAAATTGATGTCTTCGATGGCACCAAATCCGTGCGAGTGAAGAATCGCTGCAATGCCAGCCGGCTCGAAACGGCTGACCGAACGTTCATCAATTTTCTTAAGCTGTTCGGTCCGCTCCTTTTCTAATTGCCTTAGCTCTTCGGAGAATGCCTCGGGCTCCATGTAGTCGAACACCACCTCCGAGTTCTGGATTGACGAAATGTAGTCCAGAGTGCGGCCGATAGCGTCCTGTGTCAGATATGGCACAACCCCGAGCCAAGTGAAAAACGCGGGCGAGTTCTGCTGAAAGTCTGCGGCGACGAGCTTCTCTCCCACATCGTCCCGCTCGAAATCGACTGGCACGAGAATAAGCCATGCCGGAAGTGCGATTTGAGCTTCAGCCAAGCGCTGGCGTTTCCATGCCTGCGTCGCGGGGTGGTCCACCTCATAGATACGGATCTGTCGTGCGCCATGGGGATTCCGGAGAGCGAAAGTGTCGAGTCCGGCGCCAAGGATGACGATCTGCCGAATCCCTCTTTCGACAGCTCTTGACAAAGCATCTTCCGCAATCCGGCTTCGCGCGGTGGTGAACAGACGTCCGATGCTGGCCAAGGGGTGTCCGTTCGCAAATTGAAGCACTTCCTTTTCGTCTTCACGCAGAATCTTCATGGCAAATGGGTCATAGAGGATTGAGCCATGATCGAGCACCTGATGAGCAGCTCGTTGTCGGGCGATCATCAGGGCTGTGCGGCTGGGTTCATTAGGCTTCATGTTCTAGGTCTCCGTTCTCATCAATAGCTGATGGCACGAGTTGTCGTGTGCGCAACTGGCGCCGTGCACACCGATATCTTCCGCTCAAGTAGATACCTCCCGAGTCCGGTCCCAAGAGGAGCTCTAAACCCGTCACGCGGCCAGTCCGCCAGAACTCGTACATACCGCCCAATAGAATCACGAGAGCAGCCAAGAGGCGTCGATGGAGATGCATGCCATCCAGTCTAAGCAAGCATCCATGAGTTCAGGCTGTATCGTCGATTCCTTACCTTGGGATTACTTCAGGTTTCCCGTGACTCGGGCGCTATCCTAAAGATGCCTTGCTGATCCACCTACGACCAGGCACTTCAACCCTAAAGCCGCCTAGATGTGCACTGCCGCGAAAGGTGAAGGCAGAAGCCC
>QHYZ01000354.1 GCA_003225295.1 Acidobacteriota bacterium
CATTCTTCTGGTCCTGCTCACCGGCAGAACGAAACGTCACTACATAGCAATTCGACGTTTTGAGCGACCCGGAAGTAATGCCTCAGTGTTTGGCAAATTGCTCCCAACAAACGCGAGCGCTTGTGTTGACTCGTCCGGGTGATAAGCAGTCCGGAAATTTTGCCCTTCCTGCCACAAAGCAATTCGCCCAGCCCAGCGTGCTGTAGCCGACTGAGCGGCCTGAGACATAGGTAACACATCGTACCGGACACATCTAGCCGGGCCATCCGCAGCAAAACGGCCGACATGAACGCATGCATCTCACTTTGAAAAAAGAAGCTACCAAACCAGCGGCTACGAATTTCCTGCAGCAGCAAGCACGCTTCGATAAGTTCATCGAGGTCTACAAGTGCGTTTCATAATGCCCCACCTCGCTATGTGGTTGAAAAACCGAGTGTACTCTGTTTTGAAGTTGGTATTGCGGGGTTGCGATTGCTGCCTCGGACACGTGCCCGGAACTGTCCTGCAGCCTCTGTTTCTATTGCGCGTCGATTAAAAATCCAAGGGCCGTCGTCCAAGGGATGCTCTGCTTCTATCTCACCTCGTTCGACCGCCAGCCGAAGTGTTCTGGCATTCACGCCTAACGTTTTGGCTGCTTCCGTTAGGTTCATCCATCCTTCCGCCTTACACTTGTCGGCATCGTAACAAGGAATCGCGTGATGACTCCGCAGCGAAGTCACTCGTTCCAGTGTCCAGCGATTGCCGTGTCCGGTCAACAGGCCATTTCGATTGAGCACGCCAGCGATCACTTCATCTGAACAGATTCGCACCAACACTCTCACGGTATCGATGATCTCTTTCGATGTGTGCGTGCTATTCTGCCCACGCCGCCGCCGGGGCAAACGCAACTCCGTGTGCACGCCACCCTTCCAGTGAACGACCAGAATGACTTCATCCGCCGATGGATCCACATCCACGACAACCTCATGGATCAGCGTTCGAACTATTCGTTTCTTTAGACGAATATCGGCGTCCGGACAATTCCACACGGCCTCCAGTTTCGCTGCGAGATCCTCAAACTCCTCTCGTGTTGGTGTCGTGGTTTTCCCTTGACCATGGACATGCTGCTCGATCCGCAGTTCGATCTCTTGCACTCGCTGCAAAGCTTGATTCCAGCGGCGCTCCAATTCGTCGGCCACCAGACGGTTTTGCGGATCCGCGGCATCGTACTGCCTCTGGGCACGCTGCGCCGCATAGCGCGCCGCTTCCAGGTCTCGTCTCCAGGCGTCCAGGACGTCGTCCTGCTTACGGGTTTCTTCTTCGCTCGCCAATATCGCCGCTTCCACTGCCGCAGGTTGTACCACGCACGGCACCTCTCGGTCGGAAAAAGATCAATTTCAGCACGGTCTTCGCCGGCCAGGCTGTCGGCATTAAGGAAGTTCATAGGAAGTGACTATTCGGTGCGGGTGCCGAATGATCGTGAATTTCTCGGAGAACATTACGTCTAAGTCTTTGAAAATCAGTCATCCGATTTCTTGGTTTCACCAAAGAAGTCCGGTAAATCACGATGTTGGACCTTAGTTGGAACCAGCGGTTGAAGTGGCGTGATTTCGATGGCTGTAATAGAATGAAAACAGTGGCGTTGCGCAACTCCCCGGTAGCTCAACGGTAGAGCATTCGGCTGTTAAGAAGGCAGTAAAAATCAAATAAGTGCTGCATCTGGTGTCGCTTACAGCCGAAAAGGTCGCGCAATCACCCTCGTGAATTGGACTGAATTTGCCGAAATTCACGTCCTTATATACGTGTATATACGTGCGCTCCACGCGCACGCGGGTTGGCCCCTCCAGAGTCTTCTTGCTGTATCGGACCGATCATCGCCTGCCTACTCCACCGAGAACCGCCCCGTTTTGGGTCTCGGCTGAAGTTTTGGCGAACCACAGGGCAGAAAGAGACCGCTTTGTTTGGCTGACAACGGAAGACATCCTGGATGAGTACAAGGAAGTTCTAAAGCGCCTTTGCGTCCGCTCAAGTCTGATCCTTTCCAAAATGAGTTCCGTCGTACTCCAGTGGGAACCCAATAGGACATGGGCAAGAGTGAGGTCTGGCTGGATGCCTTCGCTCTGATGAACTCCCGCCCTGTCATCCGCCTTGCTGTCCAAAAGAAAGAAGACGCGACCATCCCATCGGGATCGGCGCTTCCAGCTAGGCTCCCCTCCGGCTCCGGCCGCTACCGGCACACTCAGCTGTTGACAGGTCGCTCCATGTCAGAAATATAGTTTCAGCGCGAGTTGCAACTGCCTCGGAATATTCAGGATATCGGCGTTGCTCGTCAGGTGGCCAAAGTTCTGGTCCTGTAGCTGAGTTGCACCGGTACCAAACCGCACCCGGTTGAAAATATTGAATGCCTCCGCCCGGAAATCTATCTGGAGCCGCTCGTGGATCGGGATGGTCTTGGCCAGCGACATATTCTCGTTCAAGCTGGGGAAGTACCGGACCTTCGGATTATAGCGGGTAACGTTGCCGATGCCCGTGTAAGGCGTGCCGGGCCCCTGGATAGGGAATGGTCCCGAGCCGTACGGAACGAAAAAGTTGTCCACGGACGGATCGAAGCTCCCACTCCAGTTCGGCTGCCAACCATTGTACGACGTCACAT
>QHYZ01000355.1 GCA_003225295.1 Acidobacteriota bacterium
GTCCTCTTAAGATCGGAATACTCAAAGTAGAAAAGTAACCGGGGGAGACGTAGTTGGCGAGCACTTGCCAAGGCAGGCTCTTAGGCGGGGCGCTCGTTCCTTCAACGCGGACGGGTGGCGTCCAGGTTCCCAGCCAAGGGACATTATGCGCAAGGCCAACGCTCGCGACAACGGGAAGTTCTGTCAAATGGGAAATGACTCTCGTTGCGAGAGCGTTTGATTTTGCCGTGTCGTCTGAAAAGTAAAGTCCCAGCGGGAAAACTCTCTTCGTTTCGAATCCCGGATCGGCAGTCTGGGACTTCAAAAGCCCTCTTAACAGCAGACTTGCGCTGATGAGAAGCAGCATAGAGATGGCAACCTGCGCTCCTAACAAGAAGTCCCGCAGGCGAGACCGGCTCGTCCGCTGGCTGAATGCTGTTCCTTCATCTTTGAGAGCGGCAGCAAGGTCAGCCTTAGTGAACTGCAACGCCGGCGACAGGCCGAACGCAACGCCCGTAATGATTGAAATCAACAACGTGTATGTGAACACGCGAAGGTCAGGGCTCAATTGAATTACGGAAGGATTGATGCCAAACAACCCTTGGATTACAGGGGCAACGGCCAACCGCAAGAGCGTTGTAGTCCATAGAGAAAGAAAGAGCCCAGCCGCGCCGCCCAAGAGTGCGAGCAAGATACTTTCCGTCAGCCATTGTTGGATGAGCCGTCTTCGGCTGGCTCCCATTGCCAGACGAATGCCTGTTTCTCTCTGTCTACCAACGCCTCGCGACAACAACATATTCGCTAAGTTCGCGCAAGCTACCACCAGGACCAATCCCACCGCGACCATGAGGAGCGTGACAAAGGCTTGGAATCGGATATCGTTCGCATCGGCAAAGTAATTTGCATGTTGGAGCGTAATGGCAACGGTTTTGTCCTGTACGGGCTGGGCCTCCGCCGCCTGAAATTGTTGGGCCAAGACAGTGACATCAGCCTGAGCTTGACTGAGCTCCGTTCCACGCTCCAGGCGAGCGAGAAGCTGAACGTGGTAGCCGCTCGTCTGGTTCAGCCAGTCCTCGCCGGGCAAAAGCTGAGCCTGCATACCGAGCGGTGCCCAGAAATCCGGCACGATTGGCGGATTTGCTGTTCCGATGAAGTCCCGTGAGGCGACACCGGCCACTTCAAATGCCGCGCCGTTCAGCTTTATGACTTTCCCAACAATCTGTGGGTCGGAATCAAGCTGTCCTTGCCAGAAAGGATAACTGAGGGCAATGAAGGGGTTTGTTCCCGGCGCTTGACTCTCAACAGGTAGAAAGAGGCTGCCCACAATCGGCCGGGTTCCCAGAACCGCAAAGTAATTTGATGACACGAGCTGTCCTTGAATCACCTGCGGTTCTTCAGATGCCAGCGAGCCCGCATTGGCTTGACCCGGCAGGATAGCGGACACTCTGAACGGCCAGCTTGCTGCGATCAGTCCTGAGAAAACCTGGCTCTCGGCATGAAAATAAGCATACTCGGGATAGGAGAACGCGTACCGAGTATCGCCTTGGCCCCCACTGGACAGGGTCCGAACCAGCCTGACCACGTTTTTGGGTTCTGTCACGGGTAAAGATTTCAACGCGACGGCATCGAAGGCGGTGAATAGCGTCGTGTTGACTCCGATCCCGAGGGCTAGAGTCAGCACGGCGACAGCAGTGAAGCCCGGAGACTTGCGCAGCGTGCGTGCGGCGTAGCGAACATCCTGCCAACACGTTTCTACTAAGGATTCCCAGCCGGCAGAGCGAACGATTTCCTTCGTAACTTCGGGGCTTCCCCGCTCCAGGCGGACGGCGCGATGCGCATCTTTGCGGCTCATCCCCTGCTTCATCTTTTCTTCGGCGGCCATCTCCAAATAGGCGCCTAGCTCTTCATCCAACTCCCGATCCACCTGCTCTTTTCGAAACAGCGATCGCATCCCGCTTGCAAGATTTCGCAGCAATGACATAGCTCACCTCTTATGACGCCTCCAGAATCCTTGCAATTGCGGCTGCCTGCCTGCCCCATTCTCGTGTTTCGCTGTCGAGCCTCTTTCGTCCCTTCGCCGTCAGAGTGTAGTACCTTGCCCGCCTGTTGTTTTCAGTGGGTTTCCATTCGCCATCGATTAGCCCGTCCCTCTCTAGTCGTTGAATGGCGAGAAATAACGAGCCCGCATTCAGGCGGAAAACGCCCTTGCTTATCTGTTCGATTCGCACGGAAATCCCATATCCATGCATAGGCTCCAGCGCCAACGTTTTTAGGATGAGCATATCGAGCGTGCCCTGGACGAGATCACTCGGCTTGTCTGGCATAAACCTTCTTTCCCTTGACTACCAAGAGGAACATACGCTTCTTCTACTGGTTGTCAAGAGGAGAAGCCCCCAAAATTCATAAGGAAAAGACCTTAAAATTCATGTTGGCAGGCGAACTGTCAGGGGATTTTGGCGCAAAAGACTGAATCGAGCGTCGTACAAGAAACGACCCGAGAGGCCGGAATGGGAACGCGGCCTCTCGTGCTTGAGGTTTTGTCGCTGTGCTTAAGACCGCTTGGGATGGGCGACTTTTCAGCGTTTGGCTTCTTTGTCGGTTGGCGTCCGTCGTTCGCTTTGTTCTTGGTTTTCGACAACTCCGCTCTGACGGCTGTAGCGACCTTTGCGTCGAACCATAGAAGGTGGTCGATTGCGGGACGAATTGTCTCGGAATCGTTCACAGACACTTTGGAACCGGCAA
>QHYZ01000335.1 GCA_003225295.1 Acidobacteriota bacterium
ACACGACCGCATGGAGAACGGCTTACTTCGCTGATGGTCGGCCGATAGAGCTTTTGGTAGGGACAACCATGATCTGGTCGAGGCTCTGCGCGAATGGCATCGGCAAACGCCGTATCAATCGTCAGAGAGCTGGGTATTCGCGAGTCCAGCGAATCAGGGCCGGTGGCCCTACTTGGCGCAGCAAGTCATGCGGCGCCATATCATTCCGGTTGCGCGAAAACTGGGCATCACAAAGCGAATCGGCTGGCACACCTTTCGCCATACCTATTGCACACTACTTCGATCTACTGGCGCCGAACTTAAGACTATGCAGGAACTGCTGCGTCATTCGACAATTCGCGTGACGCTCGATACGTACACGCAGGCGGTCACAGCCGAGAAGCGTACCGCGCAAGAGGCCGTCGTCGCGCTATTGTTCCCAGAAAGAACACGAGAAACGTAGGCTCTGCTTGGACAGACTCCATCACGTGTACCTATTTTGTGCCTTTTGTGCCCGCGCGAAAATGGAGCACTTCCGATAAGTTCTTGAAAAGAAATGGCGGGGACGACGAGACTCGAACTCGCGACCTCTGCCGTGACAGACATCTTTTGATACAACAAGGTACCGGATGTCACTTCTTATCGTCCCCTTATTGTACCCAGATTATGCTTGTCTCCTGGGTGGCTACAGTCGGCCCTCGTGACGTTTCTTGCGTTCGGCATCCTGCTCTAGCATTCTCATCATGAGGCGAACCGGTGACCGGAACGTGGTTGCGCGCAACCGTTCGAACATGGTTTGCAACTCAACGAGTCCATGGGCTGCAGCAAGGTCCAACGCTGCGAGCGTGCCGACCACTTTCAATCCACGCTGCCGGGCTATAGTCACACCTTCTCGTTCGTCCATCAATAGGAGGGTGGCTTGGAGTTCGGATGCAAGGGATATCGCTTCCCGCTCGCCTGCATCGAGAAGTGCCAGAGCAGAATCGACGGGTAGCTTCAGGCTCACTACTTCCAACCATGGGGGAGGCTGCGAAATCCACGCGCGCACGATAGCTGGAGTGTTCGCATGAGCCAGCTCGGCCTTCACAGCGGGAGGGATCAAAACCGTTCGATATAGGTTTGGAAGAATATCGGCTGCTTGAATGAGTACGAGGTAGTTCAGGGGAGTTGTATCAGCTACGATCGCTTGCATCTACAAGCCGAGTTGCCGGTGCGTGTCGCGATCCCGCTCAATGTCTTCCAGTGTGTATTCCAGTTCGACGCCATGGCTCTTCAAAAAGGCATCGACTTCCATCCGGGTCTCGTAACCCAGCAACTGGCGCAATTGGGCAGCCGAAATCTTGCGTTCGCGGTACGCGGTTAGGGCCAAGGCCTCGAAGGCAGCACGGGACAAATCTTGACCAGGAGCAGCCAGGGCCGCTGAGAGTTCGTCAGGAAGCGCAATTGTGACGTGTCGCATTATTGAGAAATTATAGCATCTCCGGCGAGAAAAATGCCGCGGTCAACCGGATGGTCGTTAGTAGTGAGCCTCTTTCAGAAATCAAACGCGGCCAAATCGAAATGCTAGCGGCGACCAGAGGCGCACCGTTCCTCGCGGCCCGAGGCCCCTCAACTGCAACGTGCAAGACCTCCGGTTTACGGCGTGTTTTCTATCGGCCGACTAATTTCTGAAGTGCTTCGGGATACCGAGCCCCTTGCACCGCGATCTCCGAGGCCGCAGTTTCGAGATCTTTCACCTCTTCAGGTGTGAGTGCGACGGCGGCAGCTCCGGTGTTTTCTTCGAGCCGATGCAGCTTGGTCGTACCCGGTATGGGAACGATCCACGGCTTCTGGGCCAGCAGCCATGCAAGGGCGATCTGGGCGGGCGTGACGTTTTTCTCTTTTGCGAACTTGGCGATCAAATCCACCATGGCCTGATTCGCCTTGCGGTTCTCTTCGGAGAAACGGGGAACGAGGTTGCAGAAATCGGTCTGGTCGAACTTCGTATCTTCCTTGATCGACCCGGTAGGAAAGCCCTTCCCCAACGGACTGAACGGAACGAATCCGATTCCGAGTTCCTCAAGTGTAGGAATTACCTCCGCTTCAGGCTCTCTCCACCAAAGCGAATACTCGCTCTGAAGCGCCGTGACCGGCTGCACTTTGTGTGCGCGGCGGATGGTCTCCGCACCAGCCTCCGAGAGTCCGAAGTGCTTCACCTTGCCTTGCTGGATCAGGTCCTTCACCGCTCCCGCCACATCTTCGATTGGCACGCTGGGATCAACGCGGTGCTGATAGAACAAGTCGATGACATCCGTCCTGAGGCGCTTGAGCGCGGCACGCCTGTCCCTACCAAAAAGCCCGTTCTCATTGAAATCGTTGCATTTACCGTATCGCGACCAGTAGCCTTCCCAGGCCATGCTGACTCTACTTTTCTCTCTCCGAGATTGTTTCCGAGCTCGCGCCGTTCTGTAAGCAGAGATTCTTGCTCTCCGCCATCAGCTCTTGGTCCTGCAACGTTCGAACCGCGGTCATAAACTCCGTCTCCGCTTCGCTGACCGAGTCCTGTGGGTTTGGCTCTCACGCTTGTGGAACGGTTGGCGATCGGCATTGCTCCTTGTCAAACCGGAGACCGTCATCGCCTGGCATCGCCAGGGGTTTCGCC
>QHYZ01000336.1 GCA_003225295.1 Acidobacteriota bacterium
AGAGGGTTGAATAACGTCCCCGGAGACGAATGGATTTATAGCACACGAACTATTTCCTGCTCGGTGTAGTCGTAAAAAGGGCAACCAAGAAGTCACTCGCCGAATTGGCCACCGAGAACATTTTTCGTCCTCTTGGGATGTCGCACACGCGTTTCTACGATGACCATACTGTCGTAGTATCGGGTCGTGTTGCCGCATACGACTCAGGCGCTCATGACACGTTTCGCGTTGACTGGTCTACGACCTACGGCATTGTTGGCGGCGGTGGGCTGATGAGCAGTGTTGACGACCTACTTCTCTGCGTTCTTGAGTCATCGCAGAAACGCAATCGCAGACGCGATAAACACGCTTTCATCGGGCTCATGCCGCAGAGGGATGCTCGATGTCTAAAGGTCTAAGGTCGCCGATGGCGCGTAAATAACGCTCAGCCGAGCGCCGCAGCGCGACTTTGGGATCGCCCTCCACCACGAACTTAGGCCATGCGCCATATAGTTTCGCAAACCTGTAAGGCTCAAGCTTCCGAACGATCTCGCGCACAGTCGCCCCGTCCACCGGGATAAAATTCGGATAGCTGTACATGAAACTGACATACCTTCGATCCGGGCAGACCTGCGGCATGTCGCCTGTCATCAGCACACCGCTGCCGCCATCGCCGGATGCCCAATGGAGCACATGAAATCCTCGGAAGTGCCCGCCAACGCGGATGAGAGTGATGTCGTCGTTCAACCGATGCGTCTCGCCACCCCAAAAGACCATCGCGGAATCGTGATGCTGCACCCATTCCCGGTCAGCTTCGTGCAGGTAGATCGGGATGCCGCCAAATGCGTGGCTCCACTCGACCATGCTGGTGTAGTAATGCGGGTGGGAAATCGCAATGGCGGACAAGCCGCCGAGTGCCTTCACAAGCTCAACCGTGTTGGCGTCAATCAAGCTGAGGCAGTCCCATAGAACACCGCCGTCTAGTCTTTGCAGCAGCAGTGCCCGCTGTCCGATTGCGAAATTCGGTTCCGTATGAATCCCCCAAAGCCCCTCGCCTTCTTTGAAGAGAACGTTCCGGTGCGTTTTCCGCAACTCGTCCAACAAGGACCACTTTTGCCCCTGCGGCCCGACGTATTGCCGTTCATCTTGGCAAATCGGACAGTTCCGGGGAGGTTCAGATGAGGTTGGATATTGGGTTCCGCAGGTCATGCAGATGTGGCTCATAAAATGGCAGCCTTTCTGGTCGGCAGTGTGCGGGAACCTCACATGGGCATCGCTCCGAGTGCGTCAGGAGAGACCCGGAGCGACACCAGTTGTCTGAGATTAGGCGACCTTCAACACTGTCTTGCCTCGTGCATGTCCGGTCTCGTTGAGTTCGTGGGCGTGCCGGGCTTCGGATAGCGGCAGCACGGTTTCGACTATAGGCTTGATGTTTCCCGAATCAGTGAGCTTTGCAAGTTCAGCCAATAGCGATGAGCCTCCCTGCGCAGATAAGAACGCTGACCGCACACCGTGTTTGGCGGCCTCCTCTGCCGAGGGTGGGCCGACAATCGAAACAAGAATCCCGCCTTTCTTCAGTGTCTTCCACGAACGCTTCTGGGTGTCTCCCCCGATGGGATCGAGCACAACGTCCACGTCGTGCACGAAATCCTCAAATCGTGTCTTGGCGTAATCTATCGGTTCGTCCACTCCCAATTCTCGCAGAAACGCCTGATTTCGGGCAGACGCTGTCCCGATGACGTGCGCTCCCTTCCATTTCGCGAGTTGAACCGCGAAGCTGCCCACCCCTCCCGCTGCGCCATGAATCAATACCTTTTGATCTTTCTTCAGCCCAGCGGTATCGAATAGCGCCCGCCACGCCGTTACCGCCCCGACAGGAATGGCGGCGGCATGCACGTGGTCAATCGATTTTGGTTTGAACGCCGTTTCTGTCTCCTTCACCACGACGTATTCCGCGTAAGCGCCGTAACCGTGAGCGGTAACATCCGGGCGGGCATAGACTTCATCGCCCTTCTTAAATTTGGTGACGCCGGAACCCACTGCTTCGACAACACCGGAAACGTCCCAGCCCGGAATAAATGGCAGGGGAAGGGGAATGTAATCCTTCATGTAGCCTGCTCGGATTTTCCAGTCGATGGGATTCACTGAAGCAGCATGGACTCTTATGAGTAATTCACCGGAACCGGGAGTTGGGCGGGGGGCATCTTCGAACCGGAGCACTTCCGGCCCGCCATAGTTGTGGACTCGCACTGCTTTCATGTTTTCCATTTCGCAAT
>QHYZ01000269.1 GCA_003225295.1 Acidobacteriota bacterium
CCATTTTGCGGATCATCGCCAGCACCAGCCGTTTGTCACCATCGGAAAGCGTGGTGCTGTACTTTTTGATCTCCGCCAGAAAGCGAATTTCGTCTTGCGAGAGCTCTCCAAGAGCTTTTTGCGTTTCACGGTCGCGTGGCGTTTCTGTGCCGGGGAAAAAGTCCGCCAGCGAGATGTCCATGGCTTCCGCGATTTTGGCGAGCGTTTCAAGAGACGGGACAGTGTGCCCGTTTTCTACACGCGACAGATAACAACGCAGCAGCCCGGTGCGGCGCTCGATGTCGCCCTGAGACAAGCTACGCTGGCTCCGATAGGTCCTGATGACTTCCCCGATGTTTACTCTAGGTTTTTCTTTCGGCATGTTCTCCCCACTTGAGGGGGTAGCTTACTCACTAACAGCAGGAGTGGCAAGGGAGAACTGCTGGCGGATGGTTCCAATCCGATAACGGGTCAGGAAAATGCGGTAAGGGCGCACCCTTATGAAAAAGGAAAAAGGCGAGCCCAAGCACGCCTTTCCTTAATATTCTCCCGAACTTGAACAGGCAACCGCGAGAATCACCTCACCCTTGCGTCGGCGCTACCGTTACCGGCTGCTGCAGGCGGAATTCCAGCAGCGTCTCGCTCGGCACCTTTACCTGCTGACCCCGCGTAAACACCTGGACGCCTGCTCCGGCCGCCGAGCCCACGCCCGCGCCGATGGCCGCGCCTTTGCCGCCGCCGGCAATCGCGCCGATGATGGCACCGGCGACCGCGCCACCGCCAACTTTCTTCGCGGTGTCTGAACCGCGGCCCTTCCCTCTCAGGCTGTAGTCGCTGCTGACGATCGGATAGTCCTTCCCATCGATCACGATGCGCGTCAGCTCCAGCTGCAACTCAGCGCTGCCGGACACGTGCCCCGCTTCTTGAGCGTTGGCGAGCCGCCCATAAACGTCGGTGCCCTTCCGCGCCACGATGGAGTTGCTGACGTTCAAATCGGTCTCCAGGCTGGCGTGGAATACGTCACCCACGTGGTTTTTTGAGGAATCCACACTGTCGATCATGCGCACCAGCAGAGACTGTCCAGCGGGAATGGTCACGTTCCCGCCGGAAAGTGAGCTCGCCACACCGGCCGTCGGCGCCATCGCAAGAGTTTCTGCCGGGGCGGCTGCCGGAGCCGGCGTCGGAGCGGAATGCCCGGGATTGCCGGTGAACGTCAGCGCCACGATCTCCGTGGTGCTGAAAGTCTGAACTTCTCCGTTTAGCTCGAAACGCAGCACGGCTTGCGTGCCTCCGAGGTACTTCCCTTTCAAAATCCGGCCATCTTTCAATTCCAAGGTATCCGCCGTGGCGGCACCTACGAAAAACAGCCCCAGCGCAACTGCCGACAAGAAACGATTCGCTCTGTTCATTGTTCCCTCACAATCGCAAATCTCGCAGAACACCGCCTTGCTCCTACGCCCAAAAGCCACCTGGCAATTCTATCGCATTGGATGAGCGGGATGTGTCGAATGGTTGCGCGAGTCTCGATTATGTGAAAAGGCGGAAAGCCCTTGGAATTCGAATTGCTCCCGACTAATGCGCCGTGGGCTCCACGTTCCAGCCCTCTACCACCAGTTCGGGTGTCGTGCCATGCAGCGCGGACGAAGCGAATCTCGCCGTGACGGACTTTTTCTCGCCTGGCAACAAAGAGAAGTAGTTATCGCTCCAGAAAACCGGCGTCACGTCTTCCCCCCCATGGCCGTGTGTGAGCCGGGGATGAACCATGAACGCCACGCTGTCGCTCTTGTTTTCGGCGACCACCGTGAAGGTGGCCTTGCCTGCACTCACATGCACTGTCTTGGTGATCGCTACTCTTGCTTTGGGAAGGTTGTTCAATCCGCTGAGGTCGCCGAATTCCTTATGCGGGGTGTAAACGGTATCTCTTCTTTTGGCCCAGTCGAGCACGTCTGGTTTTGTCGACAACCAATAAAAATTCTCGCTGATTGGCTTTCCCTCCGCGTCATGGAGCTCTAGTCTCAGGAAATAGGTTGACGTCAGTCCATCCGGCTTGGGCAGATCGAACGCTTTGGTGCTGCTGTCCGCCCCCAAATCAAGTGTTGCCTCGCGGGAAGCCTTTTCCTGCGCATCGATGTTGTAGATCTTCGCGCTGACTTTCGTTCTTTTGAGCGGTTCATACTTCCCGTTGATCACCGCAACGGAGTTGTCATCATAGGAATACTGCACATGGACCGGTTCGCAGGCCTTCTTTGTGCCGAAGTATCCGCCCGCCGGCACCAAGTAGTAATCGTAGAGATGCCAGATCAGGGAAGGCCACGCGTTGTTCAGCATCCACTGAATCACGCCCGTAGCCGTGTATTTGTTCCGCGCGTACGCTTCGAACATGGCACGCTGCCCGTCGTAGGTCATTGCTTGCGCCTTGCGCTCGTAATCATCGAGCGATGAGGCCTGCCCGTAGCGGCGGTTTAAACCTTCTGTAAATACATTGACCGTCGTGAAGCGTTCTCCGCCCGCGTGATAATTCCAGACTTCGTCGATCGGCCAAAGATGATCCTTGGGGATGAATTTCTCCACTGATTCCCGTGGCGGAATCGCTGGCCCCGGACTTGTCTCCGTGTTGTAGCCGTAGGCGCCACCTGCTTCCGTGTCCGCCAGCCAGTACACCGGGGGCACATACTCGTAGGGACCAGTCATTTTTACGCCCGATTCTCCGCTGATGGCGGCCTTTTGTTCCGAAGCGGACGACACGATCGGATTTGGCCACTGCAATTCTTTCTCGATGTCCAAATACATTTTTTCGACGTTAGCCGGTGGTGGGTTGTCGCTGCCGTTCAGCCACACAAAGACGCTCGGATGATTTCGCAGCCGGATGATTTGGTCGTGCAGCGAAGCGGCCGCAACTCTCGTCTGATCGCCCGTCCAGTTGTCCCATCGCTCCCAGGCATCGCAACACGTCCATCCGGGCATGACGAGAATCCCGAGCCGGTCCGTTTTCTCAAATAATTCGTCGCGGTCCAGCCGCCCTTCCAGTCGGATGGTGTTCATACCCATATCCCGCACGTACGCCAGATCCGCATCTAGCCTTTCCGAGGACCACCGGAAAAGAAGATCCGGCGCCCAAGCCGCCCCGCGGATCAGCACTTTTCTCCCGTTGACCTGGAATAACCGGTATCTCTTGTCCGTCAGCTCCGAGACCACCTCGCGAATGCCAAACGTCACGCTGGTCGCGTCCGAAACCTGCTTGCCGATCTCGAAGGAAAGCTTGGCCCTATAAAGATTCGGCGTGCCCATCTGGTAGGGCCACCACAGCCGTGGATGCGCCAATTTCAGTTTTGCAAATTGTTCCGGCGCAAATTTCACGATCTTCGATTCACCGTCGCTCAATTCCACGGCCTGTTGCAGTTCGATCCCCTCGACTTCCGCGCGCAGCAGGCCTTTCACGGGTTGATTCGAAACATTGCGCACTTCCCCGCTGATGGTCAGCTCGGCGGTCTTGTATTCCGCATCCAGCTGGGAGGCCACGAACGGATTCCGCACCGTCACATCCCCGCTCGACGTCAGAAATACTTCCTTCCAAATCCCCATGTCCTTGTCGGGAGGCGTCGGATTCCAATCCACCCAGGTGATCCCCAGATCAGCTTTCCCCGGAGCAAACACCTCGACCGCCAGCGCATTCGCTTTCCCCGGCTTCAAGAACTTGCTCACGTTGAATTCGTAGGTGCGGTAGGTGCCTGCTATATCGCTGGCATCTTCCACCTTGTGGCCGTTGATCCAGATGTTCGCCCGGTAGTTGATGCCCAGAAAGTTCAGCCACTCCGTTTTCTTGGCCTCTCCGGCGGGCAGGGTGAACTCCGTGCGATACCACCACGAGCACCGAAACGGACTCCCCTCCGGCATTTCCTGATTGGCAAAAAGTTGTTTATCGGAATAATTCATCCCCGGAAGGGATTTCAGATTTGTTGCATAGTTCACGTCGGGATAGGTCTTGTCCGCGACCAGCGCGCCCACCACGGTGGCCGGAACGCCGGCCGTGTGCCAGCCCTTGGCGTCAAAGCCGGCCAAGGAAATTTGCTCCCCGCTAGCCTTAACCTCACACGATGACTGAATCTGCCAATTCTTGTGCAGATACACTCGCACGGGAAGCGCGCTGGGCGTATCGGCGGCAGAGCTGCCGCGGCCCAGAACCGTCGATAGCGCAAGAACAAAGAGGTACAAGGAACGCAAGCGTGGCATGAGGCTCCTTCTAGGTTTCGCTACTTTGAGATGATGATGATCGAAAGCAACCCGTCTCAAAGTCCAGGCGGGCCTATATTAAACCGTTTGAATGCTGGAAACACATTGTTTCTTTTTTCTTCCTCAGGTAGCGGGACTCTCGAGCGCATCTTGAATCGAAGAGTAGACGGAACCCCAAATACTGACCGGCTTTGCCTAGGAGGGCGATGTACGGCATCTTTGGCGCCGTCCCACAAGGCTGGCTTCCCTGCCTCGCCGGAACAAGGCAAAAATTCCCCTGACAAAGAATCAAAACTCCACCCGCAAGGCCCCCTGGATCACGCGCGGTCCGCCACCCACTACGCCTGCAGTAGTGCCAACTGCAGTAGCCGTGGCGCTGGCCACAGTCGCCGTGATCTTGCCGAAGTTCCCGCTGCTCTGACTCCCCACCGGGTTGGCGAAGTTCGTGTGGTTGAAGAGATTGAAAAAGTCCGCACGAAATCGCAGATGGACTCTTTCGGTGCCCAGCGGGAAACTCTTGGAAACTGCAAAATTGTAGTTGGCCAAGCCTGGGCCGTAGTATTGGTTGCGTCCCGAGGTGCCATCTCGCCCGGTCGGCGGAGTGCTGGAGAAGTACGTCTTATCGAACGCCGCATCCGGATTCCGGTTATCCTGATGCAGTGATCCCGTTCCGACGATGTCCGGCCGGTCATTGAACTGGTTGAAGCCGCTGAAATCCTGCGAACTGTTAAACACCGTGAACGGTGTGCCAGTTTGAAGCGTGGTGATGCCCGAGATCTCCCAACTGCCGAAAACCTGCCGGTTCACACCGTTGTTCCAGCCCAACAGGCGATGGCCAGGCCCGACCGGCAACTCAATCACGTACACGAACACTGCTCGATGCCGAATGTCAAACGATGACGGGCCACGCTCGGCGCTAAGGTTGTTGGCATCGGCCAGGCCGGCTCGCTCGCCGGTTGAGCCAAAGAACGACGAGCCGTAATCGAGCGACTTGCCATAGGTGTAGGAGCCTTCAAAAAAGATGCCATGTCGCCCCTGGTACCTGGCCGTCACCACCGCGCCGTTATAGTCCGAGTTGCCAATGTCCTCGCCAGTTCCGACCGAGCCGAAGAATGGGTATGGGTAGGTCTGCACGTTTGGCGTCTGGTTTCCGCGCCTGGTGGGATCATTCACGGTCACGCGTGGCTGGTTGCGGTCCACGAACAGACCCAGCTTGTGGCCGGTCGATCCTTGGTAGTCCAGCTCCAGCGAAAAGGCGGTGCCCAATCTCCGCTGGACTCCCAAGCTGTACTGATAGATATAAGAGCTGCGAATATTCTGATCTTCAGCGCTGAAACCCACCAAGCCAACCTGGTTGGGCAAGCCAATATTCTTGACCAGAGGCACGTTTTGGTTAAAACCGACGGCCCATGGGAATTTGTTGCCGCCATTTGTGCCGGTGTTCTGGGTAGTCGTCAGATTGAAAGGCGCGTTCAGCCCCATGTTGGCTGGTATGTTGTTGAAAATCTCGTCGTAACCCATGCGCAAGCCGCCGCGAATTACCGTGTCGTCCTTACCGAACAACCGTCCCGCGAACCGTGGCGTGTAGGCAAACCCAAGCACGGGGGCGAAATTGTTCTTATCGGAGTTCACACCGCTACCCGAAAGCGTGATGGGAGCCTGCGTAAAGAAGAGAGAACCCGGGCCGCTCTTGGTGGTGTCAATGGCCAGGACTTTGTTGGAGCCCAGCAGCACCGGCCCCACGCCGGGGATAAAGTTGGTCGCTTGATTGCGCACCTGATGGATTGCCGAAGGATATTCGTAGCGCACGCCATAGTTCAGCGTGAAATTGTCTTTGACTTTATAGGTGTCCTGCCAGTAGGCATCCCAAGGATACCGCTGCCAGTAACAAAGCGTCGAGCCAAAGAGCAGCGTCGCGGTGTTGGCGTGGCCGCTAAGAAAGTCGGTGAAGTTGACGAAGCTGAAGTTGCCACGGGCGGATCCATCCAGGAATCGGCGGGCGTCTTCGCGGCGCACATGGTAACCCCAGCGCCAGGAGTGCTTGGATGCGCCCAATGGCGCAATCAACGACATATTGTCGTAGAGTTCGTATGTGTTGGTTATGCGGCCTTGCGGCAGGTTGCTGGTGCTTCCCAAGGGAGCAAAGCCTCCACTGACATTGATCGTCGGCAAGCCGGAGTCGAGGAGATTCTTGCTTGCATCGACAACGCCGGGAAGCGGATTTCCACTCGAATCGACAAAGATCTTCGAGGCGTTGAAACCGGAGTCCTGCACGGTGATGAAGGTCTGGTTGCGGGAGAAGCCCAAACGCAATTCATTCATCAACCGCGGCGAAAAGGTGTGCGTATAGTCGATGACGTCCGAATGACTTACCGGCAGGTTGCCATTCCCGCCCAGCATCGGCAGCGCGCCCGGCGTAAAGGTCGTGCCGCTGTATTCGGCCCACCGTGCGCTAAGGTGATCCTTTTCGCTAAAGTTGTAATCAACCTTCGCGAGTCCGGTCCAGTCGAATGTCGTGGACCCTACGTTGGCGATGAAATTGTTGGACCCGAGCGGCGCTGCTGTGTTGGTGGGCGCCGGCCAGAACTTAAGCAATGCCACAGAGATGGGATCCCTCTGGTTGACCGGGACGAGCGCGATGTCGGCATCCGTTGGTACGCGCGCGCTGCTGACCGTGGGAGCTATCTGGCGAAAGCCCTCGTAAGACCCAAAGAAGAACATCTTGTCTTTGAGGACGGGTCCGCCAACTGTCGCACCATACTGATTGCGGTGCAGGGGGTTTTTCGTACCATGATTCTTGTTGGTGAAAAAGTCGGCGGCATCCAGCACAGAATTGCGCAAATATTCGAATGCCGAGCCATGAAACTGGTTGCTGCCGCTCTTGGTAACAATGCTGACCTGCCCGCCCGTGCCGCGTCCGAACTCCGCCGTGGCCACGCTGGTTTGCACCGCGAACTCCTGGACCGCGTCCGTAAGGCGGAAGTTACCCAGCGCCGAGTTGATCTGCGTATCGATGATGCTGACGCCGTCGAGCAGGAACACGTTGGACTGAGAGCGTGCCCCCGCCACATTGAAGCCGCCACCCTGTGTGCCGGTCGACGACGGGAGTACGCCCGGGGTTAGCAGAGCCAAGTCCAGATACTGGCGCGCGTTTAGCGGCATGTTTGATATAACCTGGCTATCCACCACATTGCTAAGCGTACTTCTGTCCGTCTCCAGCAGTGGAGTCGCGGCGGAGGCCACTTCCACTATCTGGTTAACACTGCCGATCTCCAGGGCGATATCCATGTGCGTGATCTGGTCCACCTGGACCAAGATGCTCTGCTCCGTGAGCTTTTTGAATCCCTGGGATTCCACGACGAGAGAGTACACAGCTGGCGCCAGTTGCAAAAATTGGAACCCGCCATTGTGGTCGCTCACAGCTTCTATTTTGGCGTTAGTGGCGACGTTGGTGAGAGTCAACTTAGCGCCCACCACCACAGAGCCACTGGGGTCTTTCACAGATCCGACAACGCTTCCAGTAGGCGAAGCGGAGACTGTGGTGGCAACTAGAAGAACCACTAATGCTAGTGCGCAGGTGCCGAGTTGCAGCATTCGGTAAGAATTGCTAGACCTCCTGGAAACCAGAATCCGATCCATGAGTACCTCCACCCCGACTCAAGTATTCTCTAGGCTGTGCACCGTAGGACTTTCGGGCACCGAATTTTACGGTGAACGTACAGCCCAATTGGGGACTTGTCAAGCCCTCACAGGCTCTCACAGGCGCCCATGCTTTAAGAAACTGGCTAGCCGCTCTGAGTCGGTGGAGAAGGGTTTGCGTTCGGGAGGTCCGGCACCACCACCGACACGAGACGATCGGATGAGTTCCGCAGCAAAGGTCAGATGCCACGTAAGTCTAGGAAAATCAATGGTCCCGGAGGAGGGGGTCGAACTTTTCGCTTGTTTCCTCAATGTTTTTAGCATATCATTCGTATTGTTACCAGATTGTTGCCACTTGGAGACCAGCGCCGTGAGCAAGGCAAAAGTGACGATGTTGGCCCGAATCAACAACCGGGAGTTCGGCTTCCCGTATGCGCCAGTTGAGTTCAAGCGGAACGCTATCAAGTTTCCCATCACATGGGAACGCCGGGCCGACAAAGGCCGGGGCCACGTTATCGCAGTCCACGAATTTGAGCCTGATACGGTCATGGGCTTCTACGCTCGCTTCCAGAACAATGGCGTCAATCCAAAAGAGCCTCTCGGCAAGCGGTTGAACGAACCCCTCGGCAAAGACCCTGTATCGGCGTACATGGAATTTCAACGGTTGGACCAGGACTTCGAACGAATAGAACGTGGGCTAGCTCCTGTCAACGTTCCTGCCGATTCTCCGAACGCAACACCAAAGATGACCCTCGCCCAGGCCGTTGCCAAGTTCGAACGCGATCTGACCGCCGAAGGAAAAAAGAAACGTGCTGTCGAAAGTTACGTGGGGCGGGTTCGCAACTTCGCACGCTTCTTTGCAAAGCGCCCCGAAATTCAACTCGACAGAATTACCGCCGACGATATCCGCAACTTTCTCGTATGGCTTCCGACCAATATTCGCCGCCGTCCTGGTAGTGGAGGCCACATCAACAACACGCTGCGCAACCACCTTCGGGATGCAAAGATCATGTTCACCAGATACGGAATTCAGTTCCCTCTTGAGAATAAATACTGGCCTAAAGAAATCGGCAAGCGGAAGC
>QHYZ01000352.1 GCA_003225295.1 Acidobacteriota bacterium
CGTCCTCTGAATCCTGGGTGGGGCGGCGAAGAGAGTAACCGGCTTGAAGAATCATTCCGCGCCGCCAGTTCCAGGAAACGTTTGTGCCGCTGGACCATTCGCGGTCGAGCGAACGATTAATCAGTTGTGCGGCTGCTTTGTCCTGTTCAAATGCGGTGCGCACGAAGGCGGCATGAGACTCAACCAAGATATTGGCGGTAGGAATCCAGCGCCAGCCCAGGCGCGCGATCGCCAGATCGTTCGAACCCGTTTTTAGAATGTTTGGGTTATCGATGGGGGGTGGGCTGGGATCGTTGATGCTGATTTGGCCGCCCGTTGCGAGCAGGCTAAGGGTTTGGGTTGGCGTAATGCTATAGGTGAGCTTGAGGTCGGCGTCATAGAAGCCGTCCTCTGAAAAGCGGGTCCCCGCGAGCAGACGCTCCAGATAGCCGAGGTAGCTCTTGCGGGCATCGAGCAACCAGGTTCCTTTGTGAGCGTGGCCGAAACCGCCTTCGCCGAGGAACTCGCTGTCCGCTACCCCAACGGATCCATGGAAGAGGGGATGGCCGTCACTGCCAGTGCGCGTCCGTATGGCGAGCGCAGCGCCACTGCCATCCGCGTAGCGGACAGGATACGCAACCGGCATGAGGCGAAGTTCTTCGACGTCATTGCCGGTAAGCAGACTGAGAGTGGGTGCATCGGAAACGTTCACGACCGAATGAAGGAGATTTGGAACCAGGACATCATCCACATAGACACCGACTTGCTCGTAGGGCGCGCCCATTACAGAGAATTGCGCGAGGAAATCATTGTTGGCCGAAGCGGAGACACCCGGGAGGGCTTGCAGCGAACGGAAGGGGTCATTGGCGAGCACAGTAGAAGTTTGTTGCAACTCGCTGCTCGTTAGCGTCAGATCCCCCACGGCCGGCCAATCCTTGGCCTCGAAAATGTCGCTTCGCACTTCGACCACATCGGTGCGGCGGAAGTTATCTGGGGCAAGGGTGAGCAGGAATTCCTTGCTCTCATCTGCTGCCACGAGCTCAAAGGGAACAGAGAGAGTGCGGTATCCCACACCGCTGATCCGAAGCACGTAGGTTCCCGGCGGCACCTGGGAAATATGAAACTTGCCATCCGCCCCTGTGGGGGCGATGAAGACGGTTCCGGCAATCGCTACCTGAATTTTGCCAAGCGCTTCGCCGCCTTGGGCATTAGTGACAGCTCCGTGAACGTCGGCTGCGACAGCGGCGCTGATGGTAAAGACAACCAGTAGAGAGAGTAGTGCCAGGGTTCGCAAGCAATTCAAATTGCCCAAGGCCTGCATGTTCAAGGCGCGGCCGCTTGGGGAATCCAACGAATGGCAGACCACAGGACAGATTGTTGTCGGCAAAATTCGCGCAATTATAACCTTCTGTGCTAAAGGGTTGGTAATTTCCTTGACCGGGGACCTCTCAGTGCCCTGGCCTGCAATCCCTATGAGGTCAGGCCACACTGAAAGGTTGCGTGCCACACGATTTCCACGGGGCGGCCTGGGATATATTTTCTCCCTGCGGAACGCCATGTTGCCTTTCGCCGACGATGGATCGGACCCGTATTGCGAATCCCGGCCGTAGTAAGGGAAAACGTGGCGGCTAGCGCTATTGGTACACGGCGACACCAGTAGGGATGCCTTCTAGATTTGTCTGACTTCTTCCTGACCATCCTCATCCTTCCAACTTCTGGAATCAAGAAGCTCGCGGCGCTAGTTGTTCCCATCTCAATAACAAATTCCCGTAACGATTTGGAAACATTGCTGTCTCCACCCAAAATTCTCCTGTCCCAGACCTCCGGTCCCGTCTCGCTTAGTACTCGTAGTTCTCTCCTCAGGTGGTTACCCGATTCACTTTTAAGGGATTCTGCGGATTGACGACCGCATGACAGTGCTCTAGGTTTCTGTCCGCCGCCGTCAAGTATTCAGGCGGTTATTAACGGTCTTTAGATATTACCGGTTACGACAAGAACGGTCCGTGGACTTCGCCCTGGAGGCTCATGGAACCAAACCCAAATTCAGAGGTCTTAGCAAACGATCAGCTTTTTGCGCGTTTTAAGAAAATTTCTTGTGGGTCTGCTACTGGACGTGGTAACGGATCGGAAGATGAAATTTGTCCAAGGTTACAGGCTGCATGCGGTTGAGGTCCTCGCATAGGTGCCGGGCAGCATAGTCGATTTCCCGATCCGTAAATCTTCTCA
>QHYZ01000353.1 GCA_003225295.1 Acidobacteriota bacterium
GGTTTCGCCCGCGATAAGATGCTTTTCGGCGTAGCTCAAAAAGGCCCCTTGAAAAAAGCGTCAAGAAATTTGCCGCCGGGAAACCTGCGACGGATGATCGCCGGAGGTTGTGGCTGGCCAACTGTCATCTGGCGCAAAGCAGAAAAATCGGAATCAAGTTGGTAGCGCCAACGGAATCGAACCCGTACTTGAGCCTTAAGAGGGTCACGGCAAATTCGAAAATGTTGGATGTATTGGCCTTTTTGCGAATTCCGAAACCGCGCGCCTGCAATCAGTTGTCACCTGGGGCCTGACGGCCCGCGAAACTTGATGAAAGCCGTCAGCGCCAAAAAATGCCCCTTCGCAGCACTAAGCCCTTTGTTTTCAAGTCAGCCGTAATCACAACCTCTGATTGTCACTGCGATGTAGGGATTCGGTTTTCTCATTTCCGCGACGAGAAGAGAGATTTTGCGAATCTTCGGCTTCGTAACTTCCTCGTCTATCTCAATGCGAAGGCAGGGGTGTTCAGATTCCCAAACGTTCACTTGTTGACCGCCTTCGATTGGTAGCCCGGACGGGAATCGAACCCGTAATCTTCACCTTGAAAGGGTGACGAGTTAACCAGTTACTCTACCGGGCCACGAGTCCAGTGTAGCAAATAAGAAAATCCCCGACCACTCAGCGGCGGTCGGGGTAATGGGGCACTTAGGTTGTTTACTCCTCACTTCGGTTGGCAGACGAACCGTTGGCGCCCACCGATGAAGAAAAGCAGGTCGAGTGTGTCACTCACGGGAGCCGCTTCGGTCAGCCAACCCCGCGCAAGCAGAGAGAAACGACACCCACCAATGGCCGGATGCTTGGTGTGCTATCTGCGATGCCTTCTTTTCAACAGGAAGGCGAATGGCGAAACTCAAGATAAAGCTAATTTGTCATGAGTAGGCCTCTCGTCCTGAGACCCACACGTAGGAATCAATTTCGTAGACGAAGAACGGGAACCGATCACTCCGGTTGACTTCTCAACCAGCGGCGGCTTCCGCGGATGTCTCTGCCTCCGCCGACGTTGTCGTACCGACAGACCTGGCGGTAATATCCAGCCCATTCTTGTTCATGTCGAATCTTTGTTTCCTGTCCAAGCCCTTGACAAAATCACGTGCCGCCTTACCGACAGCTCCAGGGAGACTCGACGCCTCCACTTTGACCGTCGATTCCACCGTTTCTTCATTTCGGTCTCGATAGCGAAATTGCACCTCAAACGTTTTCATGCTTGTAACCTCCCTTTCCTGACGATGAGAACAGAAACCAGTTCGCTCACTCCAAACCACGTGCGGGCCCTAAAATTGCCGTGATCTCTAGCTCCGACGACGCTTTCGACCCGCAGCCTTCTTTCCGGAGCTCTTCGTCTTCAAGGCCTTAATCTCTGCTTTAAGCCTTTCGTTCTCCTTTGCCAACGTGTCGCGGGCGGCTGTCACTGTTTCGAGATCGTTTCCCAATTGGCCGTTCTCTTTCTGAAGTCCCGCGACATGGGTCTTCAATTGCTCGTTCTCTTCCAGAGTCTTGGTGTCCTTGCAGGCAGTCAAGGGCAAACTCAGCACTACTGCCACAGCAAGTTTCGCCCAAGAGTATTTACGCGTCATACGTCATCCTTCGTAGACAAGAATCTGAATCGCAATTTGAACAACCGATAGCGGGTGAGGAGGGGAGCCACCGCTGGCAACTGGGCCAGCGTAATGGAGTTTCGTAGATCGCGCAAGTCTGATATGCGGTTATCGGACATCTGGTCCTCAATGTCCAGTAACGTGGGTGGGTGGCGATCAGACAGTAAACACTGGAGGGCTCTCGTCCTGAGCTGGGTTACGGCGGCGATCCTGCCTCCCCGCTACAAGCAAATTCAGGGATTCCCATGGTGTTGTGGAGGCGATTCGCGCAAATGTATCGGGAAACGACATCTACACCGCCCCGCAGGGGCTCTTCGCATCCGTCTCGCCGCGCTCCCGACTCCGGAGCTTTGGGCCTCGTATCGCCGGCCAGCTTGTTGTCGAGTTTGTGGTAGCCTTGGGCTTGTCATTGCTCGTACTTTTAACACCACTTCGCCCCTCAATACAGGCCGCGGGTTTCTTGGGCTAGCCGTGGGCCAGCCGGGCTGATTGCTGGTGTGGAGACACATTTTCCGCACTGGAACTGGGCAGGTTTTCCAACGAGCTATCTACTGGCCGGGGGTGCGTACCCAGCCGGAAATTGGTTTATCGCTGGGCTGGTGTTGGCCGGGGGCGGAGGGCGTCGCCAGATGACCTGCGGCCCGCGGGTGGACTCTAGAATCAGGAAGAATCGAGCAATTCATAACGTAAAGCCGGCCGTGACGCGCGACATTTCACCGGAGTCGCGCTGGCGCTGAAGTCTAAGACTTGCGGTCCTGAAATTCCTCGTTCCAGGCCATCTGAATGGCTTCGAGTTTGGTTTCGTTGGAGGCGGCGGGGTCGCCGGAGAAGCCGGGGAGTTCGGTAATCCATTTGTGCATGTCCGTGAACCGGACAGTGAGCGGATCGGTGTGCGGAAATTTGTCCGTCAGGCCGATGGCAATGTCTTCGAGATTGTCCCAACCGAAAGTCGGTGGCATAAATGGCTCCTACTGTTATCGGTGGTCAGTTATCAGCTATATGTGCAAAGCACAAAGAACTGACAGATTTCTGAATGAATTCTGAGAACTAAGCACTGACGACCGAGAAACCT
>QHYZ01000270.1 GCA_003225295.1 Acidobacteriota bacterium
TGGGACGCAAGGCGCAAAAGAACGATTCGTTGCCCGGTTCGCTGGACATGTTGATTCTGCGGACGCTGTCGCGACGCGATCTCCACGGTTACGGCATAGTCCAGTTCATTCAGCAATCGTCCGACAACGAGCTCCTGGTCGAGGAGGGCTCGCTGTATCCCGCTCTCCAGCGCCTGGAGCTAAACGGCTGGATCGAAGGCGTCTGGGGAGTTACCTCGAATAATCGGCGGGCCAGGATCTACAAGATCACGGCGGCTGGCCGGAAACAGCTGACCGTTGAGACCAGGAAGTACGCCAAACTCACGTTGGCGATCGCGCGCGTGATGGGAGCGGAGTGACGGACGTGTTACGACGGCTGAGGTATTGGATAGAAAGCGCCAGGCGCAGCGAGGCGCTGCGTGAGGAAATGGAACTCCACCTTGCGGAAAGAGCCGCGGAACTGCAAGCAGACGGTATGACGGCGGAGTGTGCCCGGGCTGAAGCGCGTCGGCGATTTGGCAACGTCGGACTGAAGCGCGAAGAATCACGGGAGATTTGGATAACACGGTTTTGGTCGGAACTTGGCCAGGATGTCCGCTATGGCTGTCGCACCATGACCGCCAACAAGGCCTTCAGCGCCCTGGCGGTCTTGTTGCTGGCGCTCGGCATCGGGGCCAATACTGCGATCTACAGCTTGATGGAGTCGATTCTGTTGCGCTCACTGCCGGTGGCCGATCCCGAGTCGCTGGTAGTCTTGAATTGGCATAGCCGGCCGCCCCAGAAGGACAGCGGGCAATGGGTCGTGCACGGGTTACAAGGTCTTTTCTGGCCAGGCACCACAGGCAACCTGGTCAGCGGGATATTCCCGTATCCCGCGTTCGAGACGCTTCGCGAGGAGAATCCCGTCTTTTCGACGCTCTTCGGATACTTCGACGGACTAAACCGTAACCTGGCCGTCCGCGGGCAGGCGGCGAGCGCCAGCTCGGAGTACGTCACCGGCGACTATTTTCGCGGCCTCGAAGTGTTGCCGGCAGCGGGACGTCTGATTAACTCCGAAGACGACCGTGCAGGCGCGGCGGCGGTCGCCGTCATCAGTTTTGCGACAAGCCAAAATCGCTTTGGAGGACCGGCGAATGCGATTGGACAGTCGATTCTCGTCGATAACATTCCCTTCACGGTGATCGGCGTCACGCCGCCGGAATTCTTCGGAGTCGACCCAGCGGTGGCGCCGGACCTCTACCTTCCGTTGCACACGAATGTGCTCGTAGACGGCACCGGAGCGGCTCGCATGTATGGCGACGGAAACTTCTACTGGATCGAAATGATGGGCCGTCTGCGTCCCGGCGTCAGCATAGCCCAGGCGCAGGCAGCGCTGGCTCCTCGTTTCCATCAATGGGTTGCCACCACGGCGACGACCGACGGTGAGCGCGCCAAACTGCCCGCGCTGATTCTGAATCCCGGCGCCGAAGGTCTGGGCAGCCTGCGCCGCCAGTATTCGAAGCCTCTGTACGTACTCCTGGCGATGGTGGGATTGATCCTGGCGATCACGTGCGCGAACATCGCCAATCTGCTGCTGGCAAGGGCCGCCGCGCGACGTCGCGAAATGGCTGTCCGGCTCAGCCTGGGGGCGGGACGGTTCCGCGTCGTGCGGCAGTTGCTTACCGAGAGCGTGATGCTGGCGTCGCTCGGCGGAGCATTCGGGGTCTTGTTTGCGATCTGGGGCGTGCGATCGCTGACGTTGCTGCTCTCCAACGGGCGGGAGAACTTTACGCTGCACGCGGAATTGAACTGGAGCGTGCTGGGCGTGACGGCGGCGCTCTCCGTGGTTTGCGGCCTGTTATTTGGCCTTGCGCCGGCGATTCAGTCGACGAGTCCGGACGTGATGCCCGCGCTGAAGAATGGCCGCGGCGGCGGACCTCGCCGCCGCGCGCAGCACGTGCTGGTGGTCGCCCAAATCGCGGTCTCTTTTCTCCTCCTGGTCGCCGCGGGTCTCTTTGTCCGGACACTCAACAAGCTGCACTCCGTCCAACTGGGATACGCCCGCGAGAACATCCTTCTGTTCTCGTTGAATGCGCACCAGGCCGGGCATCGCGCCCCGGAGATCGCCACTTTTTACGCGAACCTGCGCAAGCGCTTCGAATCGATCCCCGGAGTGAGCAGCGCGACGCTTTCGCAATCCTCGATCATCAGCGCCGGCATGGCCGGGGGGGCATACAGGGGGACGATGAAGATCGGCGCGGTTACCGGCGTCACCATTGTGGGCGCAGGTGTCATGGCCGCCGGACCGCGTTTCCTCACGGCGATGCAGATTCCGATCCTCGCCGGGCGTGAGATTGACGAGCGCGACCAGCCGGGCTCCCCGTCGGTTGCAGTGATCAGCGAGCGGCTAGCGCGGACTTACTTCGGGAACGAGAATCCGCTGGGCCGGCGCATCACGTTCGTGGACGAGAAGCGCGATCTCGAAATCGTCGGCGTGTCGGCTAACGTGCGGTACGGCGGACTGAAAGAGGGGAGTCCGATGACCGTGTTCACAGCGGCCAGCCAGTTTCCTCCGGACCGGGTGACCTACGCGCTGCGGGTGGCGGGTGATCCGCTGACGTATGTCAGGAGTGTGCATGAGGTCGTGCGGGAGGCGGATTCACGCATACCCGTCACAAACGTGTTCACACAGGCCGCGGAGATCGATCGGACGATTAGCCGGGAAATCACGTTCTCGAAACTATGCACGGGTTTCGCGGTTCTCGCTCTCCTGATCGCGTGCGTGGGACTCTACGGGACAGTGTCCTACAGCGTCGCGCGGCAGGTCGGCGAGATTGGAATCCGTATGGCGTTGGGCGCGCAACGCGGCGCCGTGGTTTGGATGGTTCTGCGCCGCGTTCTACTACTGGCGGCGGTGGGACTCGCGATCAGCGTGCCTGCCGCGTTGTGCGCGTTCCAGCTTGTCAAATCGTTTCTGTTCGAGACCCAGCCCAATGATCCGGGAACCCTGGCGCTGGCCGGTGTCGTCCTCCTAAGCGCCGCAATTCTCGCTGGCTATGCGCCGGCAAGGCGAGCGTCCCGAATTGATCCGCTGACGGCTCTGCGGCACGAGTAAGACATGGTCCTTCGTACCGCAGGATGAAAATGCTCCGCGCCCGCGTACGTTGCTGGTCGTTTCCGAACTGACTCTTTCGTTGATGCTTTTAATCGGAGCCGGACTGTTGATTCGCAGCTTCGTGCGATTGCAAAGCGTGCCGCCGGGGTTCACCACCGATCATGTGCTGACGATGGAGGTGGCTGCAGCGGGCCGGAAATACCAGAACGATAAAAACGATAAACCAATCATCAATTTCTACAGGGAAATCGAGAGCCGTGTCGCCCACCTGCCAGGCGTGGTCGCGGAAGGAGTGGTTTCGGCGCTGCCGCTGACGGGCGAGGTAGGTTGGGGAGGCATCAGCGTGGAAGGTTACACTCCGCCCCCAGGGCAGGAGTTGCAAGTGGATATTCGCGTCGCAGGCACGGATTATTTTCGGACGATGGAAATTCCTCTGCGCAAGGGCCGCTTTCTCACCGAGGACGATAACGCGGATAAGCCGCAAGTGGTGATCATCCCTCAGAACTCCGGATCGACATTGCCTGGAACCCGCTGGATGTTCTCTAATCTCTGATGTATGATGATTGATGTGAGATGTTCCCAAGGAGGTAGGCGTCATGCGGACGACTCTTGCGATCGACGATGATGTGCTGGCGGCTGCAAAGGAACTGGCCGCCACACAGCGAAAAAGCGTTGGAGAGGTGATCTCTGCGCTTGCTCGACATGCGCTGCGCCCAGCCGAGCCAAGCAGGAAGACCCGAAACGGTGTGCCGCTGCTCCCCGTGACTCCGCGTACCCCGCGGGTAACGTCAGAGTTGGTGCGTCAGCTCAGCGAGGAGCTGCCGTGACCCGGTTTCTTCTCGATGTCAACGTGCTGATCGCGCTCATTGATCCGGCGCACGTGCAACATGACCGCGCGCACGAGTGGTTTGCCAAATCCGCGACGAGAGCGTGGGCGACATGCCCTCTGACAGAAAATGGCGTGCTCAGGATCGTCGGAAGTGCGCGGTATCCGAATTCGTCCGGAACTCCGGCAGCGGTGGCAGAATTAATGACTGGCTTCTTAGCTCTTGCCAGCCATGAATTCTGGCCGGATGACTTAACATTGTTTGACAGTCGGCGCGTTCGCACAGACCGCCTCTTAAATTCCGCACAAGTGACGGACAGCTATCTCTTGGCTCTGGCTGGAGCCCACAGCGGGAAACTGGCCACGTTCGACCAAAATCTCGTGACGGATGCGGTGGTCAATGGATCACAATATCTGCAGCTGATCGCTTAGGCCTCGTTCAATTGTTTAATTGGCGACTCATTCAGTTCCGAAAAACCGGTTAAGTCGTTTGGAATCTGGTGGACGAGAGGGGATTCGAACCCCCGGCCTCCTCGTTGCGAACGATGGGGAAAATAAGCTAAGGCAAGGCGCCACAATCACTTAGCTATTTTCACGAGGCCCTTAATTGGCAAACCTGGCAAACCGGTTTTCTCATTGTCTTTCCAGTGCAGTTCGACAGTGAGAAGCCGGATAAAATCACGCGCGGTGCCTGTGCCTGTAACGATGTCAAAGTCTTTTTCGAGAACACTCTGATCTACTCCGCAGGCGTGTTTCGTGTTCCAGGCATGAATTAGGACTCAAGGGTATGGGACGGTAGGTGCCCCGCTCCGGGTGGGCTGAGCAAAAAACTTCACGCGAAAGCTGCTGCGGAAAAAGAGCAATCCATCACACTTGTCAACCAGAGTTTCGATGAGCGAAAAATTGTAGTTTTGCGCTCAGACGCCTCGGACAATTTTGTAGTGAGCTACAGCTATGAACTGCCGTTCGATAAGCTTTGGCACGGCAACCGGCTCACTCAAGGCTGGATCGTCTCAGGCACAACCCGTTTCAGCACAGGATTGCCCGTCACCATCATGGAAAACGACGACCACGGTTTGATCGGGGACACGAGCACAGGCCCCAACGGCAACACGGTCGACGAGCCCGTGTTTACTCCCGGCAAGTTGCTGCAGGAGACCGATCCGCGAAAGGGTGGACTGTATTTCAACAAGTCGCTCTTCAGCCCTGAACCCATCGGGCAAATCGGAAATTCGCCGCGCCGCTTTTTCCATGGCCCAGGAATTAACAACTGGGATATGGCCTTGCTCAAAGATCTCCGACTTACAGAATCCAAGAGCCTGCAATTCCGAGGCGAATTTTTCAATGCCTTCAACCACGCTCAGTTCAACACACCGAATGGCAATTTCTTGAATACGGCCTTTGGCACGGTGACAAGCGCTGGCGCGCCTCGCATCGGACAAGTTGCGCTCAAGTTTATCTTTTAACTTGCATCGAGCGGCCGGGTGACGCGCAAGCTATGCAGGCCTGGCTCTGCTTGACATTTCGAGGCTTGCGCATACACTTTTGCCGCTACTACCAGCCGACATAGACCAGCTTTGATGAAGCGCTTCCAAACCGGCGAAGTCTTAAGCGTTGAAACCTCAGGAACGTAAAGTGTCAACTCTCCCAGTGTCCGTATCGCGCAGACGTGTTTGGCTTCTTGCGACTTCGCTGCTGGCGGTTATCGTGGCGTTCGCCGGTCTCCTCCTGCGTTCTCGCCGGTCGACCGGTCCGCCCTACAGCCCTGAGCAAGCTCTCCGGACGATCACCGTTCACAGCGGCTTCCACCTGGAGTCTTTTGCCTCTGAACCTCTGATCGCTAGCCCTGTGGCAATGGATTGGGATGAAAATGGGCGCATCTATGTGGCCGAGGACACTGGGTATCCACTCGACACGAGACCAACAGGCCGAATCGTTTTGCTGGAAGACACCAACGCCGACGGAATCCCGGATCGACGTACCGTATTTGCGGACCACATTGTCATGCCGAATAGCGTGATGTGCTGGAAAGGCGGCGTATTGGTGACCGCTGCTCCGGACGTGTGGTTTTTCAAAGACACGACGGGAAACGGCAAGGCCGACGTCCGCGAAAAAGTTCTTACGGGTTTCGCATTTACAAATCCGCAACACATGGTCAATGGTCCGCTCTACGGCCCGGATAATTGGATCTACCTGAACCACCAAGGGCCCATTCACACCGTGGTATTCCAGGACCCTTTCGGAGATCGCGGCAGCGACATTCGCTTTGCCGACGGTCAAGGACCGAAACTAAAGATGGCGCCACGTAGCGTGCGCTTCCGGCCGGATACGCATCAGCTCGAATTCTTATCCGGTTGGTCGCAATATGGGCAGGCTTTTGACGAATGGGGACGCCAGTTCACGATCACCAACGACAGGTCGGCCTTCTCTTCCAGACGCCGCGCGCTGTACGTCGCACCCGCATCCGACCAGACATCGCAGTGCACCATATTGTGCGCAGATTCCGCCAGGCACGCGACACGGTCAAACGACTGGATGGCTGCGGACACCTATCGCGCCGGGTACCTTTATAACGGCCAAGACCGCGGTCGAATCTACCGAATTGTTCCGGATACGGGGTTGCCTCTGTCGCTGCCAAAAAATATTCGCCTCGGCCGCGCCTCAGACGTCGAGCTTATCGAACAATTAGCGAGTCCGAACATCTGGTGGCGCCGAACAGCTCAGCGCCTTTTGGTAGAACGCCGTCATCCCGACGCCGTTGCGCCTCTAGTCCGATTTCTTGAACAGACCAAGTCTCCGCTTGGACGCGTGCACGCTTTGTGGACACTCGACGGTCTGGGAAAACTTGACTCGAGTCTTGTAGCAAAAGCGCTCGATGATCCCGTGGCGGGCGTTCGTGAAAACGCAATTCGTCTGGCTGAGCCGTACTTGACGAAGGCTCCCGAACTTGCGCAGAAGCTCACACAGATGGCCGGCGAGACTGACCCCAAGGTTCGCTTCCAGCTTCTTTGTACACTTGGTTTCGTTGACTCTGCCGAATCCGTAGCCGCGCAGAAAAAACTCCTGGCGGATGGCATTGAAGATCCCTGGATGCAGGTCGCTGCACTAAGTGCGCCTGCCAGCCGAGCGCTACCGTATTTTGAGATGGCCGTTTCCCGGTTCGTGGACAGTGAGACGAAAGGGCATCGCGACTTTTTTCATCGAGTGGGCGCTGTGATCGGCATGAAAGCGGATGGTAAGGAAATGCGGCGCCTTGTCACAACTGTGGCGAGGAGCTCTCGCCTCAATTCGGACTGGTGGGGCGGCGCAACGCTCGACGGGATGGCCGAGGGCGTGCGCGCAAACGGTGCCAACGCGAAGGCAGCCCTCAAGCAAGACCGTGATCTGTTTCTTCAAATGTTCGTGCGCCGGCCGGGATCCGTGGGACATGCGGCGGTTCATCTGCTGGCTGTGCTCGGCCTTCCGAACGACTCGGCTGCCGCAGAGGCGCTGGAGCGTGCCGAGTCGATAGCCGCGGATCGCAAGGCTGACGCCGCCGAGCGAGCCGACGCATTGGATCTGCTCGCACTCGCAAATTCTGACCGGGAGGCGCACCTACTGGAAAAGCTGCTTGATCCGGCGGAGCCAGACAGCGTCCAAATCGCAGCCGTTAGGGCGCTTAACTCGGCCAGAGGCCCCAAAGTCGGCCCGTTGCTGCTCGCGAAGTGGAATGGCATGAGTGCTCCCGTAAGAGCGCAGGCGACAAATACGTTGCTGAGCGGAGGTTCCGATCGAGTGCTCCTGCTCCTTGAGGCCGTCAAGAAGGGCGATGTCCAGACTTGGCAGCTCGATCCCTACAAGCCACGTCTTTTCATGGATCCTGATCCTGCGGTTCGCCAGTTAGCAAGAGCGCTCTTCGAGCAAAGTTCCGCTCAGCGCGAGCAAGCTCTCAAACAATACCAAGCAGCTTTGAACATGTCTGGCGATGTGAAGCGCGGCAAAGACACTTTCACGCGCGTCTGCTCGAGATGTCATGAGCTCGACGGCGTGGGTGTAGCCGTCGGTCCTAACCTGGGGACCGTCCGAAATCATCCCGCATCGGCGCTTTTGGTTGACATCATCATGCCCAGCAAATCGATCGAACAAGGTTATGAAACGTATGTCGTCGAGCTGACTTCCGGTGACATCGTCGATGGAATCATGAGCGCCCAGACTCCCGCAACGATCACGCTCAGGCAGGAGCAAGGAAGGGAGACTGTCATCGCTCGCCAGGACATCAAAACCATGCGCGTCAGCAAGGTTTCGATGATGCCGGAAGGCTTGGAGAGACAGATCAGCGTTGACCAGATGGCGGATCTGCTGACATTTCTAAAGGCAGTCCGCTGAGATTGCCCAGTGATTCCAGCCGTCCACACGGTTTCACTCCCGGTAACCGGCAAACATTAACCTGAAATCGATAACTTCAGGATTGCTCCCCAAGGTTGCAGTCTTCAGATATCATGGCCTCCCGTGACCTTGACGAGGGAATCCGCCCCGAGTTCGCGCCGCCGCGCGGTGCGCGACATCCTGCTCTACGGCGTGGCCGGCGGCCTGCTCATCGCCGTCCTGAAGCTGACGGAGTACCGCTTCCTGGTCGTCGAGCATTCTGTGGAGATTTACGGCGCCCTGGTCGCCGCCCTGTTTGCCGGACTGGGCATCTGGCTCGGGCAGACACTCACGAGAAAGAAGCCGGCACTGATCATCAAGGAAGTCCCGGCGCGGGCCCCGGTCCAGCCCATGGGTCCGTTCGTCGCCGACGAGACGCGCGTGAGCCAGCTCGGGATTACACCGCGCGAGATGGAGATTCTTGGGCTCATCGCCACGGGGTTGAGCAACCGGGAGATTGCCGGGCGGCTATTCGTCAGCGAAAACACGGTGAAGACGCATTCGAGCCGGCTGTTTGACAAGCTCGGCGCAAAGCGGCGCACCCAGGCGGTGCAGATCGGCAAGACCGCCCGGCTGATCCCGTGACGCGTGCCGCCCCACCCGAAAGGATGATTTTTTGCACCGCGATGCAGAATCACCCAAAAGGGTGACGACAACGTTTACGTCCCCCGCCACACTTCGGGCCCGTGAAATCAGGTAAAGGAGGCTCATGAAGCGCGTAACCGGCATTGGTGGAATTTTCTTCAAATCAGAGAGCCCGCCGCAGCT
>QHYZ01000360.1 GCA_003225295.1 Acidobacteriota bacterium
AGTTTGAGAAAATTCCGGACATTTTACGTGGTTTGAACAAGAGGTCTCCAAACGTCACGCCCGTGGCCCGGTGAAAGTGTTCGCCTGCCTTTGTTTGTCCTGCTGAACAGCTACTTGTCCTTGCTTGCCTTACATTGCTCGTGAAGATCCATTAGCACCAGTCTAGCCTGACTTCCGCGGCCGAAAGTCAATTTTTCGCTTTTTGAGCAGACAAGTCCTCTCGTTTCAACCAAACCCTACTGGAAGTTGTAAATAGTGACGAATGGAGATTGTATTTCTATTGACATTACTGTGGTAGATTGTATATATAGTGTCCTGTGTACCTCCGAAAAACCATCAAGACTCACAAGGGCAAAACCTACACCAACTTCCTCCTCGTCGAGTCTCAACACACCCCCAAGGGTCCCCGTCAGCGCATCATCTGCTCGCTCGGCGCTCTGGCCCCGGCTCCCCGGGAGCAATGGCTGGACCTGGCGCACCGCCTGCAGGCCCGCTTGCAGGGTCAGAGTTCCTTTCCTCCCGCCGATGGACCGATCGAAACGTTGGTCAAAAAGGTCCGCCGCGGACGCCCCGCTCCTGCGGAAGAATCGCCCACTCCCGCCAGCACCACGATCACCGTCGATCCCGAGCGTGTGACGATGGAAGAGCCACGGGAGGCCGGTACGGTTCATGTGGGCCATCAAATCTGGCAACAGTTAGGGCTGCGGGAAATCTTGCAGCGCGCAGGACTGTCCGACAGCGCCTGTCAGCTCAGTGAAGCGATGACCCTGAACCGTCTGATCTTTCCTCTCTCCGAGCATGCCATGCCGGATTGGATGCGACGTACCGCTGTGGCCGACATCTTGGGCGTGGATTTTTCCTCGCTGCACGACGATGCTTTGTACCGCAACTTGGACCGGCTGCACCCGAACCGCGAGCGCATCGAAACGGAGTTGGCCGAACGCGAGAAGACGCTGTTCCATCTCGACGACACCTTGTACCTGTACGATCTGACCTCGACTTACTTCGAGGGCCAAGCCGCAAGCAACCCGCAGGCGAAGCGCGGCTACTCGCGGGATAAGCGGCCCGATTGCAAGCAAGTGCTGGTAGGCCTGGTGCTGGACCGCGACGGTTTTCCGAAAGCGCATGAAGTCTTCGACGGCAACCGCCAGGACCGTACCACGGTGGGAGAGATGTTGGATAGTTTGCAGAAGCGCACCGGCTCGAAACCGGGCGCCACTGTGGTGGTGGATCGCGGTATGGCTTATGAGGAAGACTTGGCCGCGATTCGGGCGCGTGGATTTCACTATCTGGTAGCGGGCCGGCAGCCGGAGCGAAATGCGTGGCTCGGAGAGTTCGAGCAGAGCGACGACTGGGAAGAGGTGATCCGCGTGCCTTCGCCGCGCAATCCTGATCAGGAGAAATCCCAGGTGCGCATCAAGCGTCGACAGCAAGGGGAGGAGGTTTACCTTCTCTGCCTGAGTGAGGGACGCGAAGAGAAGGACCGGGCCATTCGGGAGAGCCACGAGCAACGGTTGAAGAAAGACTTGGGGAAACTGCAGGCGCGCATTGAGAAAGGCCAGTTGCAGGAGGAGAAACGAATTCACCAAGCGATCGGTCGGCTCCAGGAACGCTACCCGCGGGTGGCTCGCTACTACCGCATGGACTACCAAGCCGAGCGCAAAACGTTGACCTGGCAAGAGGACCGCGAGAAAAAAACCATCGCCGAAAAGCTGGACGGCGGCTATGTGCTGAAGACCGACCGGCAGGACCTGACCGCGGAGGAGATCTGGCGCACTTACATCTTACTCACGCGCGTGGAGGCAGCCTTTCGGGCGATGAAGAGTCCGTTGCTGGAGCGGCCCATCTTTCATCATTTGGAAAAGCGCACGCAGACGCATATCTTTCTCTGTGTCCTGGCCTACCATCTGCTAGTGGCCATCGAGAAGCACTTCCTGGATCGCGGCGTGCACACCTCTTGGTGGACCCTGCGCGAACAACTGAGCACGCACCAGGTCGTCACGGTGGTGTTGCCGACCAAAGAGGGAAAGGTGCTGAAGATTCGCAAGGGCACCACTCCGGAACCGATCCACCGAGAAATCTATGCGACGCTGCAGATACCGGCGGAGGTCATGAAGCCGGTCAAGACTTGGCATGAAGCAACGACATAGTGACGGAATGAAATGACAACTCCTTGCAAACAAAACAGTTCGCTCCGACGGGCGCGGAAGTTAGGCTAGCTCGCCTACATCGACAATAAAATCAGCGCCAGCCTGGTGGCCTGCCAGCGCCACAGCTTGTCGGCCAGGTCTTCAAGGTCGCCACCGCCTCCCTTATGACTCTCAGCCAGACCTTCCGAGCGCTCGGGAAAATTCACTGATGACACTGGCGACGTGAATTACTTGCAAGAGGTAAGCGTGTGGCTGCCCTATTGGGACGGCACGCGCCTGGCTCAGGAAATGAGCACCGTCCCTCCCCGTTACGTGCCTCGCGGTCGGCTATACAATTGCAGCAGGATCCTCATGCGCTTGCGGCACCTCGTCGTTGTTCTTGCTGAGTTCCGGCCGCGTTGGACTGGCCACGCTGAGGCGCAGGTCGTATGCTACTTCATCGATGATATCCGGCGGCACGCTGGTTAGCTGTCTTGCGAA
>QHYZ01000271.1 GCA_003225295.1 Acidobacteriota bacterium
TTACACCCTTGATGTTCTTGACAAAACGGTGAATCCCAAACTGAGGGTCCACTTCGCAAAGCAGGTGAACCTGGTCTGGCACGATTTCCAGGGCGCTGATCTCCGCTCGATACTTTAGAGCAGTCTTCCGCATGATTTCCTCAAGCCGTTTGGCGATATCGCCAACGAGAACTTTGCGGCGAAACTTCGGGCACCAAATGACGTGATATTTGCTGCTGTACACGACATTTTTGTTCGACTTGTATCCTAGCATCATTAAAGGATGATACAGCTTCGCCTTTCATTTGCCAACAGATATCTGTAAGCTGCATACCGCGTCTTACATACCGCGTCTTATATCCCCATGCCTGAAGGCCGGGGCTCTACGGCGCGACATGGTAGACTCTTCGCCTGCGTTTGCTCGGGAGGTGTGGCATGGCCCGTATCGTTCGCGGCGGTCTGATTCAGGCTCAATGTGAATGGTCCCCGGAAAAGTATTCTCTGCCGGACATCAAGAAAAAAATGATTGCCAAGCACGAACGCTTGATTGCCGACGCGGCCAAGAAGAGCGTACAGATTCTCGGCCTCCAGGAGCTGTTCTATGGCCCCTATTTTTGCGCCGAACAGCAGACCCGCTGGTACGAACTGACCGAACGCGTGCCGACCGGCCCCACTGTGTCGCTCATGCAGAAGCTGGCGAAGAAGCACCACATGGTGCTGGTCGTGCCGGTTTACGAGGTGGAGATGACCGGCGTGTACTTCAACACCGCCGCAGTGATCGACGCCGATGGCCGCTACCTCGGCAAATACCGCAAACACCACATTCCTCATTGCCATCCGGGCTTTTGGGAAAAATTTTACTTCACTCCGGGAAACGCGGGCTATCCCGTCTTCCAGACTCGTTATGCCCGCGTCGGCGTGTACATCTGCTACGACCGCCACTTCCCGGAAGGCGCGAGAATCCTCGGACTCAACGGCGCGGAAATCGTCTACAACCCTTCGGCCACCGTCGCCGGCCTCTCGGAATATCTTTGGGAACTCGAACAGCCTGCCCACGCCGTCGCCAATGCCTATTTTGTCGCGGCCATCAACCGCGTCGGCACCGAGCACCCCTGGAAGATCGGCGAATTCTACGGCAAGAGCTATTTCTGCGACCCGCGCGGGAAAATCGTGAAGCAGGCCAGCCGCGACAAAGATGAATTGCTGGTCGCGGAGCTCAATCTCGATGAAATTCAAAAAGTCCGCGATACTTGGCAGTTCTATCGCGACCGCCGGCCGGAATCTTACGGAGAGATCACCCGTACCCGTGCGGCCGAGAGCTCCGAGGCGGCAAACTGAGTTGCGCACGGCCGCAGCCACCGACGCATTCCTCGTGCGTGGCCGGACGCGGGGTCAACCTTCACGATGAGTGAAACGAGTACGCTTCGCGCGGAAACCATCGAGAGCAGTTCGCTCTACAACCGCGACCTCGCTCCGGTCCCGCGCGCGCGCCGCACTTGGCGCACCTACAACTACGCCGCGCTGTGGATCTCCATGAGCGTCAATATCCCCACCTACATGCTCGCGAGCGGCATGACCGCCGGCGGCATGAATTGGAAACAGGCGCTCTTCACCGTATTTCTTGGCAACGTGCTGGTGCTGATTCCCATGCTGTTAAACGCGCATGCCGGTGCGCAATACGGGATCCCCTTCCCGGTTTTTGCGCGCGCCTCATTCGGTGTCGTGGGCGCCAATGTTCCTGCCATTCTGCGCGCCCTAGTGGCCTGCGGCTGGTTCGGCATTCAGACGTGGATCGGCGGCGAGGCCATCAACGCCATGATCGTGGCCCTGGCTCCCGGTTGGGCGAATCTTCATTCTGGCACGGCACTCTGCTTTTTCTTTTTCTGGCTTCTGAATGTGCTGGTGATTCTGCGCGGCATTGAAACCATTCGCTTTCTGCAGGGCATTTCCGCTCCGTTCTTGCTGCTCATCGGACTTGCCCTTCTCCTGTGGGCTCGCGGCAAAGCGGGCGGCTTCGGCCCCATGCTCGGGAGGCCCTCGAAATTTCAAAGCTTCGGAGAATTCTTCCGTTTCTTCATTCCTTCGCTCACGGGCGTGGTCGGATTCTGGGCCACCGTGTCGCTGAACATCCCGGATTTCACGCGTTACGCTCGCAGCCAGCGCGATCAAATCGTCGGCCAGGCCCTGGGCCTCCCCGCAACGATGACCTTGTACTCCTTCATCGGCATCGCCGTCACTTCCGCCACCATGATTATTTTTGGCCAGGCCCTCTGGGATCCGGTTGCGGTTCTCGCGCGCCTCGGCAATCCCTGGGCGGTGGTCCTGGCCATGATTGCTTTGCTCATAGCCACTCTTAACGTCAACGTCGCTGCCAACGTGGTTTCTCCCGCCAACGATTTCTCGAATCTTTCGCCGCGCCGCATCAGTTTCCGCACCGGCGGCCTGATCACCTGCGCCATGGGCATCATCATGCAGCCCTGGAAACTGATGGCGGACTACGGGAGCTACATTTTCGGCTGGCTGGTTGGCTACTCCGGTTTTCTCGGCCCCATCGCGGGCGTGCTCATTTGCGACTACTTCGTCGTCCGCAAGAAGCTTCTCGTTGTCGAGGACCTTTATCGGCGGAAGGGTCGCTACGAATATGCGTGCGGCTTCAATGGGACGGCCGTCGCGGCCCTGGCGGCCGGCGCCGGAGTCGCTTTTGTCGGCCTGGTGGTTCCCCCGCTCCGGGTGCTCTACGACTACGCGTGGTTCGTGGGCTTCCTGGTGAGCTTTCTCGTCTACTTCTTCTTGATGCATCGGCTTGACGCGGCCGCTTGAGCTAGCGGACTGAGGAGGGTCATTTTCCATGGACTTCGGCATTACCATCAAGCCGGACATCTCGATAGAGCGCATCCTGAGCCTCACCCGTCAGGCGGAAACCTGCGGCTTTTCCTTCGGCTGGATTTTCGATTCCCACGTCATCTGGAAAGAGCCCTTTCCGCTCCTCACGCTCATGGCTGCCAACACGGACAAAATGCGTCTAGGCACCTGCGTCACGAACCCCGCCGTGCGCGACGTCACCGTTTCTGCCAGCTTATTCGCCACCCTCAACCTGGCTTCTGGTGGGCGCATGGAACTCGGCATCGGCCGCGGCGACAGCTCCCGCCGCGTGCTGGGCAAGAAGCCCACCACACTGGAAACCCTCGAAGAATTTGTCCGCATCTTCCGCAACTTGAACGCCGGCAAAACCGTCGATCTCGACGGCGTCCCCACGAAATTTCCCTGGACCACTGGCCAAGTTCCCCGCGTGTGGGTCGCCGGCTACGGCCCGAAGGCCCTGCGCACCGCCGGCCGCATCGGCGACGGGGTAATTCTCCAGTTTGCGGACCCCGATCTCATCGACTGGTGCCTCGGCTTCGTACGCCAAGGCGCAAAAGAGGCTGGCCGCGAGTTCAGCAAGATCGAAGTCATGGCCGCTGCGCCCGTCTGGGCTTCCCAGGATCTGAAAGCCGCCCGCGAGCACGTCCGCTGGTTTCCCGCCCTGGTTTCCAACCACGTGATGGACCTTATCTCCAAATACCATCCCGAAGAACTTCCTCCCGCACTGACCTCCTTCGTAAAAGACCGCGGCAAATACGACTATCTGCACCACTGCGAAGTCGGCAGCGACAACGCCGATTTCGTCAGCGACGAAGTGGTCGACCGCTTCTGCCTCATCGGCCCCGTAGCGGAGCATCGCAAGAAACTCGAGCGCCTGCGTTCCGTGGGGGTCTCCCAATTCAACATCTACCTGATGTCTGGCGACGAAGAAAAAACGCTGGAAGTATACCAGCGCGAAATTCTGCCTCACTTCAAGCGCTGATATGGTCGGCACCGATTCGAGCGTCCAGGCGCACGTCCTCGCAGACTTAGAATCTGCACTTATACGGGTGTTCGTTCTGCAGAACTTGAATTCCTTTAAAATGAACACCTATGAAAAACATGGAGCGGGGGTATCCCGGCCGTGGTTCCCGGGCATCCGGTTGGGCGCAAAAGCAATTCCTAAGGAGCGCAGATGCGTTTTGACACGGTAATCCGCAACGGCACGGTAGTCACCGCGACGGATACTTGCGTCGCCGATGTGGGCATCCACGGCGACAAAGTCTCCGCCATGGCCGCCCAACTCCCCACGGAAAATGCCACCCTCATCCTAGACGCCTCCGGCTGCCTGGTCATCCCCGGCGGGATCGATGTCCACACGCACCTGGACATGCCCTTCGGCGGCACCACCAGCGCCGATGATTTCCAGACGGGCACCATCGCCGCCGCCTTCGGCGGCACCACCACGCTCATCGACTTCGCCATCCAGTACAAAGGCCAAACCCTCCGCCAGGCTTTCGACACCTGGATGAAGAAAGCCCACGACAAAGCCGTCACCGACTACGCCTTCCACTGCATCATCACCGATCTCGGCAGCGCTCAGCTCGAAGAAATGGGCCAACTCATCCGCGAAGGCGTCACCAGCTTCAAGCTCTTCATGGCCTACCCCGGTGTCTTCATGCTCGATGATGCGACCATCTTCAGGGCCATGCGGCAGGCAGCGAAACACAACGGCCTGGTCTGTATGCACGCGGAAAATGGCGGCGCCATCGACGTCATCGTCCAGCAGGCACTCGCCGAAGGGAAACGCGCCCCGAAATATCACGCGCTCACTCGCCCTACCACTGCCGAGGCCGAAGCCACTTCCCGCGCCATCGCCCTCGCCGAAATGGCCGGCGCGCCCGTCTACATCGTTCATCTCTCCTGCAACGAAGCGCTCGAAAAAGTCCGCGAAGCGCGCGACCGCGGCCTCCCAGCCTACGCGGAGACTTGTCCGCAATATTTGTATCTCTCGCTGGAAAACATGGACGCACCCGGCTTTGAAGGCGCGAAATATGTCTTCACTCCGCCGCTCCGCGAAAAGTGGCACCAGGAAAAGCTCTGGCAGGGCCTCGCCAAAGACACGCTGCAGGTGGTCTCCACCGACCACTGCCCCTTCTGCTTCAAGGAGCAAAAAGAGCTGGGCAAGGACGACTTCACCAAAATTCCCAACGGCGGCCCGGGCATCGAGCACCGCTTAAGTCTGATTTATACCGGGGGAGTCCACGGCAAACACTTTTCGCCGAATCGTTTTGTCCAGCTCGTCTCCACCGCGCCCGCAAAACTCTTCGGCCTTTATCCGCAGAAAGGCACCATCGCCGTCGGCTCCGACGCCGATCTGGTCATTTTCGATCCCCATCACGAAGAAGTCATCAGTGCGAAAACCCATCACATGCGCGTGGACTACTCCATGTTCGAAGGCATCCGGACCAAAGGCGCCGCCAAAACCGTCTTCTCCCGCGGCCGTGCCGTCATCGACGCCGGCAAATTCGTCGGCCGCCCCGGCGCCGGCCAATTCCTCCGCCGCCAAACCTACGCGGGTTTGTAGCAGAGATAGAGAATGTTGGCAGCGACGAACATGCTCGTGCACGCCGACCGTCCGACGGTGGAGGACGCAAAAGCTGCGATTGACGAAATGGAGAGCAGAAAGCACAATTTTTTTGAAAGATAGGAACCACAGCGGCAAGATGAATTGGGAGTACGCATAGAAGCAACCGTTCGTGGCGCCGATTTCCGGCATCGTATGCTAGTGAGGAACTAAACAGTTCAGCGGGCTTTACGGCTAGGACGGATAAGCCGAGGGGTGTACGGTATGCAACTTCTGAACTTGTCTGAGAATCTGCTGCAGGACATTCGTTTTGCGAGCCGCACTCTGCGGCAGAGCCCGGGCTTCATGACCACAGGTCTGCTGGCGCTGGCGCTCGGTATCGGCGCCAATACGGCCATCTTTACAGTGGTCAACACCGTACTTCTCCAGCCGCTGGCTTATCCGCAGCCTGACCGGTTGGTCCAACTCGAGTTGAGCTCGCCGCAGGGAAATGGAAACGTTACTTCCATTCCGAAGTTCAACGTTTGGCGAGAACAGACGCAGGCGTTTCAGGATGTGGCCGCGTACGATTTTGGCGGACCGGGCGTAAATCTGACCGGTGGCGACCGCCCGGAACAACTGAAGGGCATCCGTGTTTCCGCCGGTTTTTTCCCGGTATTTGGGGCCAGGTTGGCGGCGGGCCGGACATTCTCCACGGAGGAGGATCGTCCCGGAGGGCCCGCCTTAGTAGTGGTCTCCGGCGGTTTGTGGCGGCGGCGATTCGGCGCCGACCCGAATTTGGTGGGGAAGAGCATTGCGCTGGGCGACGAACCGTATACCGTAACTGGCATTCTGGATTCGTCTTTCGCGTCGGATCCTCCCGCGGACGTCTATCTTCCGCTGCGTGCAGATCCAAATAGCAGCGACCAGGCGCACTATCTGCGCGCCACGGCACGTTTGAAGCCCGGCGTGACTTTGGATCAGGCGAAAGCGGCAATGAACCGGGCCGCCGAGGAATACAAACGGAGGTTTCCCAGTGCGCTGGGGCCGCAGGAAGGCTTTACGGCAGAGCCCCTGAGGGACACGGTTGTTGGCGACGTGAGGAAATCGCTGTTGGTGCTGGTTGGTGCGGTCGGTTTTGTGCTGCTGATCGCTTGCGCCAATGTGGCCAACCTGCTGCTCGCGCGAGCGACGATACGCAAGCGCGAGATCGCCATCCGCGCGGCGATCGGTGCCGGTCGAGGACGCCTGATTCGGCAGTTGCTGACCGAAAGTGTGTTGCTGTCATTGTCGGGAGGCGTGCTCGGTCTCGTGCTTGGCTATCTCGGAGTGCGTGCGCTGCTCGCCATCAACCCGGGAAACATCCCGCGAATCGGCGAGCGGGGATCTGCGGTTATGCTGGATTGGCGTGTCCTTCTCTTTACGCTTGTCGCTTCCGTGCTAACCGGAATCCTGTTTGGGCTTATACCGGCGTTCAACATATCGCGCACCGACATCAACGAAACTCTCAAGGAAAGCGGCCAGCGCTCCGGAGGTGGGCTGCGGCAAAACAAGGCGCGGTCGATTTTAGTGGTCAGCGAAGTGGCTTTGGCACTGGTGTTGTTGATGGGCGCGGGGCTGCTGATACGTACCTTCCTCGCGTTGCGGGGCGTTAATCCGGGCTTCGATACGCACAATGTGCTGACCATGGAGATGTCGCTGACCGGCACGCGATTCGAGACAACCGCTGCGGTTGACCAGCTGGTGCGTGATGCGGATCGCCGCGTGGCGAGCCTGCCAGGAGTCGCTTCCATAGCCTCGACCTGTTGCCTCCCTTTGGAGGGAGGGTTTGGGTTGCCGTTCACAATTGAAGGGCGGCCGCTGACGAACGGGCCGTTTCACGGAGGAGGGAGTTGGCGCACCGTTTCACCGCGCTATTTCGAGGTGTTCCGGATTCCGCTGCTTCGCGGGAGGACGTTCACGGACCGCGACGACGGCGGAGCCGCTCCGGTAGTTTTGATCAACGAGGGTTTGGCCAAGCAGTTCTGGCAAAACAGCGATCCGGTGGGACAGCGCATCACCATCGGCAAAGGAGTTGGACCCGAATTCGAAGAGCCACCTCGCGAGATCATCGGCATCGTTGGCGATGTGCGGGACCAAGGGCTGAACAACAACCCTGACCCGATCATGTACATTCCAGTAGCGCAGGTGAAGAACGGAGTGACGGCGTTGAATAATCGGATCATTCCGGTCACTTGGGTAGTTCGCACCGATGTGGAACCCTTTTCGCTTAGCCAAGAGATTCAGGAGGAGCTTCGGACGGCGAGCCGAGGGTTGCCGGTAGCGCATGTCCGCTCGATGGAACAAGTCAGAGGTGAATCTACATCGCGCACCGATTTCAATTTGATGCTGCTGGCCATTTTCGCCGGTGTAGCTCTGCTGCTGGCGGCCATCGGTATCTACGGGCTGATTGCGTACTCGGTGCAACAACGGACCCAGGAGATCGGGATTCGCATAGCGCTGGGCGCGAGCCGGCAGGACGTGCGGAGGATGGTAGTAAGACAGGGAATGATGCTCGCTTTGATGGGCGTGTTGTTGGGCGCCGCGGCAGCCATCGGACTCACGCGGTTGATGGCCAGTCTGCTCTACGGAGTAAAAGCGCAGGATCCGGTGACACTGGTTTCGGCAGCGGCGGCGCTTGCCGGTGTCGCTCTAATGGCGACTTACGTTCCCGCTTTCAGAGCATCTCGAGTTGATCCAATCGTTTCGCTGCGGTACGAATAAAGCTCGGGTGTGTTTCGGCATAGGAGCGCTTCTATCTTTCCTGGGCGAAGAGGATAGCTCGAAAAGGCGTACCAAGAGCACGCCTATCAGCTAGCCTGGACGAAAATTGATTTTCGATCCCGGGCGCTTCATTCGCACCCACGGTTTCAAAGCCTCGCGGGTCGAATCGGCCTAAGGCCGCGGACACAGTCGAAGAACATCTCCCAATTCGTCACCGCAGATGATTGGCAAGAAGCCGTCGACCCAGTGGTCATCCAGTCCGACAGCGTTATCGGAGACTGAGTGCAATTATCCATTCCACGATTACTTCCCCGCAATCCAGCGCTCGCGGAATTTTTCACAGTACTCATTGAATTTTTCGGGTGAACTGACTAGCACGGCCTGATACTTGGCGACAAATTCCTGCCACAACTTCGCTCTGTAGGCTATTTGTTCTGGCGTCTGATTCATGGCACGCTCCGGAGCCTATAGCGTGCTGGACGGAGTCCCATTATAGCAATGGACCGCCAGTACCCGAGACACCGATTAGGCAATCCTCTGCCTTTTTCAAACTGAACCACTAGCGCTTATTTCAGGAGTTCCGGCCCACACCTGTAATGCCACGTAGTCATTGAAGATCCCCGCGGTGGCGTCATGCGCAAATTCCCCCAGCGAAAGAAAGGCCTTGACGCGACATCTTCTTAATGTAATTATACGGTAAGATGAAGTGGTACGATGCCAAGGGCGATCCGGCTTCTCGCTTGCGCCAACGCAAGTACGCCTTGCTTCGTCGTCTCCAGATACCCCCGGACGCTCTGCCCGGCTCACTCGCCCTGACTCACCACCGCTGCGGAAAACCCACCTGTCGGTGCGCGGATGGAGAGGGACATCCGGCGTGGTCGCTGACATTCATGGTGGATGGCAAGAAGCGCGTCGAGCATATCCCGGAGGAATGGGTGGAGCAGATCCGCCCTCTGGTCGAGCAGGGACGCGAGTTCAAGGACGCCGTGGCTGAGGTCTTCGCCGCGAACGCTCAACTGCTGGCGCTATGGCGTCGACAGTCCACGAAAAAGAGGCCCAAGAAGAAGTGAGCGGACCACGATCCAGCGTGGGACTCCGGAACGGCTGACGATGGGTCTCACCCT
>QHYZ01000272.1 GCA_003225295.1 Acidobacteriota bacterium
CCACCGCCGAGGCGCAGGCGGCCGAAGCTTCCCAGACGGGAACTCGCATCACAGTTGCCGCGGAAGCCGCTGATGCCTATATGCAGATACGCGGCGCGCAGGCGCGCTTAATCTCCGCCAAAGACCAGATCGCCACTGACGAGCATCTCGTCGAACTGGTGCAGCAGCGCAAGGATGCGGGCGTCGCTTCTGACCGCGAACTCGCTCAGGCCCAAGCCTTGCTGTCGCAAGCGAAGGCGACAATCCCACTGCTCACAGTCTTCCTCGAAGGACAGCTGAATCGGTTAGATGTGCTCATGGGGGCCCAGCCGGGAACGTACGCAGCGGAGTTGAGCTCGGTCGCAGACATTCCCGATGTGCCGCAAATTTCTGGCTATGAAACACCGACGGACCTTTTACGCAGGAGGCCCGACATCATCGCTGCCGAGCGAATGGTTGCTGCCTCGAATGCTCGCATTGGCCAGGCTCTCTCCGAATATTATCCAAAGCTCTCAGTTGCAGGGATCGTCGGATCTCAAGCGATCGCGCCCGCCCATTTATTCGAGCAGCAAGGATTTCAACCAATCAGTCTAGTAGGTTTGCGCTGGAGACTCTTCGATTTTGGCGCTGTCGCCGCGGAAGTGAAGCAAGCGCGAGGCGCCAGCGCCGAAGCCTTGCTCCACTATCAAAGCGCAGCCCTTCACGCGTCCGAAGATGTCGAGGACGCCTTCAGTCTACTCGTCCAGTCGGAGAACCGCCGAAATGAAATCCTCCATGAAATCGCTGAACTGCAGCGTGTGCGCGACCTATCGGAAGAGTCCTACGTTGCCGGTGTCATCGCACTCACTGACGTCCTCGACGCGGATCGTCAATTGCTTGCGGCCAAGGACGACTTAGCTGTAGCTCGAGAGAGTGCGGCCCGTGCAGCGGTCGGCTCCTATCGCGCCCTCGGGGGCGGATGGCTCCCATAAGCGAAACCCAATAAATAAAGGAAGAGCCCATATATGAAACGGATGAATCTCAGTTATTCCGCCCTGGTGCTGGTCGTTACCGGCTTCGCAGTCACCTTCACTGGTTGCGGCCACAAGCAGGAGTTAGACCCAAGAACACAGCCGGAGCTGGTTCGGATAGTGGAAATAGGTTCGTCGTCCGGAGACGATCCCGCATTCACCGGCGTGGTTTCAGCGCGTGTTCAGAGCAATCTCGGTTTCCGAGTTCCCGGAAAAATCACGAAGCGCTTGGTAGATACGGGGCAGTCTGTCCGCGCTGGGCAACCGCTCATGACGATTGATCGAACCGACTACGTCCATGCCATTACCGCGCGAACAGAAACCGTCTCTGCGGCAAAGGCAAAGGCCGTTCAAGCTGCCGCCGATGAGGCGCGATATCGCGGTTTGGTCAAGAGCGGCGCGGTTTCCGCTTCAATCTACGATCAGATCAAGGCCGCATCGGATGCGGCACAAGCCGAGCTCGCTGCTGCCACGGCGCAGGAGCAGGTTGCCAGAGACGAGGGCGGCTACTCACAACTTGTTGCGGACGCGGACGGCATCGTGATCGAGACATTGGCCGAACCAGGACAGGTGGTAATGGCCGGGCAGACGGTTGTGAAGCTCGCCCATTCCGGTCCGCGAGAGGCCGCGGTGAACCTCCCAGAGACGTTGAGACCAGCGCTTGGATCGACCGCATACGCAACGCTCTATGGCAGCATGACGAGGATTCCAGTTCGATTGCGACAGCTTTCCGGTGCTGCTGACCTGCAGACCCGCACCTTTGAAGCACGCTATGTGCTTGCAGGCGCTGCCGCGAATGCTCCGCTAGGAGCAACTGTTACAGTCCATCTCTCTGGCGACGCAGGGACTGACATGTTGCAAGTACCCGTCGCATCCGTTCTCGATCAAGGGAAGGGACCTGGTATCTGGTTACTGAACCCTTCCACATCCACAGTTTCATTTCAACCTGTACAAGTACGCCAACTGGGTGAAGACCTAGCAACCATCAGCGGAAACCTGCACCCAGGACAACAGGTCGTAGCGCTTGGAGTTCATCTTCTTCGCGACGGCGAACGCGTGCGCGTAGAGAACAAGGCAGAAATTCAATGAGCCAGCATCATGTGTCAGAAAAAGACGAGAAGTTGCTCCAGGAACATGGCATCTCTGGACCCCAGGTTCCCGAATCAGCGTCGAAACAGTTTCTCAATCTGTCAGCCCTCGCAGTGCGCGAAAAGGCGATCACTCTGTTCTTGCTCATTGCGATCGTTGCTGCTGGCATCTTTGCCTTCCTGAAACTGGGACGCGCAGAAGACCCTACCTTCACGATCAAGGTGTTTACCGTCGCAGCGGTGTGGCCCGGAGCGACGGCACAGGAGATGCAGGACCTCGTTGCCGAGCCGCTAGAGAAGCGCATGCAGGAATTGCGCGACTACGATCGCGTAGAGACCTTCACTCGGCCCGGACTCGCGCTGATGATGGTGAGTCTCAAGGACACCACTCGACCAGAAGACGTCCCGGAAGAGTTTTACCAGGCTCGCAAAAAGCTAGGCGATGAAGCACACGCGTTGCCTCAGGGCGTATTCGGTCCCTTCATCAATGATGAGTACTCCGATGTGACGTTTGCACTCTACTCGGTCGAGGCTCCAGATCTTCCTCCTCGCCAGGTTGCGCGTGAAGCAGAGACTCTTCGACAGCGGATGCTTCATGTGCCTGGCGTGAAGAAGGTTGACATCGTTGGAGAGCGGCCAGAACGTATTTTTGTTGAGTTCTCATACGAACGGCTGGCTACGCTGGGAGTGAGCGCACGAGATGTCTTCGATGCGCTGGTTCGTGAGAATGCCGTAACTCCGTCTGGATCTATCGATACGAAAGCCCAACAGGTTTACATTCGCTTGGATGGCGCGCTCGATGATCTTCAGAAGATTCGGGATACGACCGTCGTGTCAGCCGGACGCACCCTTAAGCTCTCTGATATTGCCGATGTGAAGCGCGGGTACGAAGATCCCGCAACTTTCCTTATCCGTCATAATGGCCAGCCGGCACTCCTCCTCAGCATCGTGATGAAGGAGGGCTGGAACGGTCTGGACCTGGGCAAAGCCCTTGTTGCCGAACAGAAGAAGATTTCCACCGACTTGCCTGCTGGCATCACCTTCAGCAAAGTGACGGACCAGGCAGTAAACATCGGCGAAGCAGTGGATGAGTTCATGCTGAAGTTCTTTGTTGCTCTAGGCGTCGTGATGCTCGTTAGCATCCTCAGTCTCGGTTGGCGCGTAGGAATCGTTGTGGCGGCGGCCGTTCCGCTGACGTTGGCGGCCGTCTTCGTCATCATGCTTCTGACCGGAAGAGTTTTTGACCGCATCACGCTCGGCGCTCTAATCCTTGGCCTTGGTCTGCTAGTTGATGACGCAATCATCTCCATCGAGATCATGGTGGTCAAAATGGAGGAAGGATGGGGCCGCATCCGGGCCGCCGGGTACGCGTGGAGTCATACCGCTGCTCCCATGCTTGCGGGCACGCTTGTCACTGTGATTGGTCTCATGCCGGTGGGGTTCGCTCGATCGACTGCTGGTGAGTATGCAGGAAACATCTTCTGGGTAGTGGGTTTTGCGTTGCTCACCTCGTGGGTCGTTGCCGTAACCTTTACTCCTTATCTTGGTGTGCAGATGTTGCCAAAGATTGAAGCCCTGGCTGGCGGCCATCAAGCCATTTATGCGACACCCGGCTACGAGAAGCTCCGCCGGCTAATCACCTGGGCGGTACGCCGGAAGGTTTTGGTTGCTTGCATTGTTCTGGGCCTCTTTCTTGTCGCCCTTGCGGGCATGGGACTTGTCAAAAAGCAGTTCTTTCCTCAATCCGATAGACCTGAACTCCTGGTAGAGGTGACGCTGCCACAAGGCACCAACATAGAAGCTACCAACACGAGTTCGAAAAAAGTCGAGGAGTGGCTGCGGCTGCAGCCCGAAGCAAAGATTGTTACTGCTTACATTGGGGCGGGCGCTCCCCGCTTCTTCTTTTCCTACAATCCAGAGCTCCCGAACCCCAATTTTGCCAAGATTATTGTTCTGACGGCCAATGAAGAGGCTCGGGACCGTCTGAAGCTCAGGCTACGTGAGCGAGTTCAGCAGGGCCTTGCGCCTGAAGCGCGTGTGCGCGCCTCGCAGCTTGTCTTTGGACCATATTCACCCTGGCCGGTAGCGTTTCGCGTCACTGGCCCCGACTTGGAAAAGGACCGCGCTATTGCGGCACAGGTACAGACTGCAATACTGGCAAATCCCCATACTCGACAGGTGAACCAGGACTGGGGAGAACGCGCGCCAACTGTGCATTTCGTCCTCGACCAAGCTCGGCTACAACTGATTGGCCTTTCCTCCCACGAAGCTGCCGAACAGATCCAATTTCTTCTGACCGGCGCGCCAGTGACGCAGGTCCGTGAAGATATTCGAACGGCGGATGTAATCGCTCGAAGTGCGGGAACGGACCGCCTCGATCCCAGCAAGCTGAACGACATGACTCTGATGAATCACTGGGGGAAGGCTATTCCCCTGAGCCAAGTCGGTCACGTCGAAATTCGTCCTGAAGAACCAATCCTCAAACGCCGAGATCGCGTGCCGACCATTACGGTAGAGACTGACATAAACGAGTCACTCCAACCCCCGCAGGTCTCTGCAGAAATTGAAAAGGCGATTCAGCCGATTATCGCCAGCCTGCCCGAGGGCTACAGGATCGAAACGGGCGGCAATATAGAAGAGTCTGGAAAAGCGAACAGGGCACTTTCAGTCGTGTTTCCCGCGATGATCGTGCTGATGCTCACGGTGATCATCTTCCAGGTGCGGTCATTCTCTGCGATGTTTATGGTGGTTCTCACGGCGCCTTTAGGTCTCGCTGGTGTCGTGCCAACATTGCTTCTCTTTCACCAACCATTTGGGTTCAATGCGATCCTCGGACTGATCGCGTTAGCCGGCATCCTGATGCGAAATACGCTGATCCTCATCGGTCAAATCAAGACAAATCAGGAGGAAGGACTTGATAGTTACCACGCTGTCGTCGAGGCGACCGTTCAGCGATCACGTCCCGTGGTTCTCACCGCTCTTGCAGCCGTATTGGCTTTTATCCCTCTGACCTTCTCGGTTTTCTGGGGGTCGATGGCGTACACGCTGATTGGGGGGACTGCCGTCGGTACAGTGCTGACCCTTCTTTTCCTGCCTGCGCTCTATTCAATCTGGTTTGGAGTGAAACTAGCAGCAGTCCCGAGCGATGAGGCGGAGGCAGTGCTGGTGCGGACATAGCGGAAAACCGGCTCGATTTTCCAGATTTCTGGTTCTGGGCGGGTTACGGGCAAACCAGAAGTCAACTTCTCAATTGCCGACCAACCGCCCACGAAACGATATTCCGCCTCCGCGTGCAATAATCTGTGCTGCTTTCCGATGGGGAGAATCGATTGGCGAAGACCTCCCACGGTGGCACCAGTCCCAGTTACAGAAGCACGCCTACAGCGAACAGAAGCAATCGATCCCTATCGCGTCCCCTCTGCTTTGATAATGCCCCAGGAGTCCTCGATGCTGACCAAGCGCTTGCGTTGGAGCGTCCATATATCGAGTGAGATTATCTTCGGCGGATTACCATCGACATACGCTCCAGTTCCGTCGTCAGATCTGTCGGGGAAGATCAGGTCCGTAATAGCCACGAGCCCATCATTGCCGAATAACTCAACAGATGATCGGTCAAGAAGAATGTGCATCTGAACAAAACCATCACGGCTGAGAGAAAGGGCAGGGGCTTCATGCCTGCTCGCGAATTCTGATCCGGAGAGTGCATTATTTGCTCGTGTCCGATCGATATAGTAGGTATTTCGTTTCGCATCGTAGCCAACACGGGTTTCGTGTGCAGATCCCTTCCGAAGCTCGAATGCCACGTCCCGAGTTCCTTGAAGTTGTAGTTTGGCTACAAGTTCCAACGTGTCCGGCCACTTCCGTCGGGAAAGAAGCGCTTGCAAGTCTGACCATCCGGCATTTCGTAGCGCGACATGGTCCTGGCGAAGAGACTCAATCTCGCGCACGGGACTCTGCGTCAATCGCAGGCCGTCTTCCGTTTCTGCCAATGCAAGTTTGCGAGGGAATGTCATTTGTCCTCGCCATGGATGGGTGGGGATTTTATCTGCATAGTCCCAGTTGTTCATCCATGCGAGCATGATTCGCCGGCCATCCTCTCTCGGAATATCGGACCAGGTTTGGGCCGCGTAGAAATCAGCGCCGAAGTCTACCCACAGTGTCCTGTTCGCGGGAGTGTCATTAACAAATTTGTCGCCATTGAAGTCGCCAACGAAGTATTGCGTCGCGGAACCCTTCGCGGGGCCGCCATCGCCAACGCCCACTACAAGGACCCATTTTTGCCGGCCCTTGGGATCTCTAAGCGGGAAGAGGTTGGGGCACTCCCAATTACGAACATCCGTCGCGCCCGCAGGTCCGAATTCACCCGACAAGTTCCACGTCTTCAGATTGGCCGACGAATAAAAACGAATGCGATGCTGTTTAGCCATGGATACGACCATGACCCAATGTGACCTCGGCGCATACCAGAAAACCATGGGATCGCGAAATTCCGCCTCATGAATGTCGAGAACTGGATTCTCAGAATACTTCGTCCACGTGCGACCCGAATCCGTGCTATAGGCAATATTCTGGTTTTGCAGACCGGGACGATCTCCGGTGTAAATAGCAACGAGAGGCGGGATGCCATGCTTGCCGAATCCGCTTGTATTCTTCCAATCGACGACGGCCGATCCGCTGAAAATCATGATTCTGTCTTCTTCCGAGAGCGCCACCGGCAGTTCCCCCCACGACAGAAGATCGCGGCTCACTGCGTGGCCCCAAGACATGTGTCCCCAGACATCACCAAAAGGGTTGTATTGGTAGAACAGGTGGTATTCAGAACCGAAGAAGACCAGCCCATTGGGATCATTCGTCCAGTTTTTCTCTGGACTGAAATGAAAAGCAGGGCGGAAATACTCCGTTTCCTGCGAGATGTTCTGCTGCAATGTTTGAGAGCTGGACTGGCTCATCAACAGCATTGATGCTGCACAGATCGCGGTTGTGAGTAATCGTCGAATGCCGATCATCCTTCCTCCTCCAAGCAGCTACAGGCGCTGATCAATGCCAGAACCATGGTTACTCTCGCCTAATCGCCAGAGTCAAGGCTTCCGGGCCGGCCGCACCCTTTTCGACACAGGAGCCTTGCCATATTCCGGACGAGCTACGGGCAAGCAGGAAGTAATCCCAACGTAACGTTTGCTGGCAATCCACGAACTGGGTTACCAGTTCAGAACTAATTTCAGTACAATCTCACCTAATCAGGGAAGATCAGGAACAGAAAAGAACGAACCTATGAAAATCGTGGCCATTATCGCAAGAATCCTGCTGGGTTTGATGTTTCTTGTCTTTGGGCTTAATCCGTTTCTGAAGTTTCTGCCGATGCCTCCGCTGGAAGGAGCGTGGGGACAGTTTCTAGGCGCGCTGGTCGTTTCACACTATGTGTGGTTTGTGGGTGCGGTGCAGGTCATCAGCGGAGCGCTGTTTCTGATTGGGAGGTACGTTCCCCTGGCGATTGCGTTGAGCGGCCCAGTGGTCGCCAACATAATTGTCTACCACTTGACAATGCAGCATAGCGGGGCACAGCCGGCGGTTCTGGCAACGATATGCTGGGTGATTCTGTTTTGGCATTACCGTGTTTCGTTTGCGCCCCTGTGGGTGCAAAAAGCCTAGCTTTGGACGGCACTCTACTCGAATCTTGTGGGGATTGGTGCACCACTTCAAGCCATAAACTGGTAGGCAGTTCTGTCTTAGCGAGTGCAGAGATCGATGGCTTCGAAACGCCTCGGTCAACAATGAAAGGAGACAATTATGAAAATCGCAGTGATCGGCGGTACGGGACTCATCGGATCAAAGCTTGTCAACAAGCTGCGTCAGCACGGACACGAAGCTGTAGCGGCAGCGCCCAACACAGGCGTCAACACCCTCACGGGCGAAGGACTGGCTGAAGTGCTGAAGGGTGCCTCGGTAGTCGTTGACGTATCAAACTCTCCTTCCTGGGAGGACGCAGCAGTGCTGAAGTTCTTTGAGACATCAACCCACAACCTCCTCACCTATGAAGCGGCCGCAGGGGTCGGACATCACGTTGCGCTATCGGTTGTGGGCACGCAGTTGCTGGCCGAAAGTGGTTACTTCCGGGCCAAGATTGCTCAGGAGAAGTTGATCCAAGAATCTTCAATCCCCTACTCCATCGTGCATGCGACGCAGTTCTTCGAGTTCCTCAAGGGCCTTGCCGATATTTCCATGGTTGGCGACAAGGTGCATTTGCCTCCTGTGCTTTTCCAGCCGATGGCGGCCGACGATGTCGCGAGTGCCGTGGGAAGAATTGCAGTAGGCCCGCCGGTAAACGGCATCGTCGAAATTGGAGGCCCCGAACAGTTTCGCGTGGATGAACTAGTCCGGCGCCGCCTCGCCTCGCTCAAAGATCCCCGCGAAGTCATCGCTGATCGAAACGCCCGCTACTCTGGAGCGAAAATCAGCGAGAGAACACTGGTTCCAGGCAATGATGCACGGCTCGGCGAGACAACCTTCGAAACCTGGCTCATTCAGTCCGGAGGGACCGCCCGCGCCGCGTGAACAGTAACGGAAAGAAATAACAAGAAGGTAGCAGAGTCATGAAAGAGGTAGCTGACATCATCGCTGCGGACTCCACTGGTGAGTGGGAAATGGGAAAGTACACCGGCCGTCGAACGTCGCCGACGCACGACGAGATTGCACAACTCGCCTTCAGGTGTATGAGTCGCGTGGCCGACAGGACGGCCACCACATCGAAGATTGGCTGCGTGCCGAACAGGAACGCGGGCGGCACTACGCGTAACTGCGGAGTGCCGACCAAAACATACGAAGCATTGAAATGGCGTCGATCAAGCGAAAGGTCAATTTATGACATTCACAAAACTGATTTTGGCGCTGGCATGTCTCATGTCCGGCACGCTGGTAGCACAGGAGGCTAAGGTAACGGAGCTCCTTGTGCGCCGGTTAAAACCGGCGAGGTGTAGTGAATGAAAGAGTCATACGAATGTGACGTAGCGACCCACATCGGCCCTGAGTCATGCGGAGCCGCTCGCGAGGGCGGCGTCGAA
>QHYZ01000361.1 GCA_003225295.1 Acidobacteriota bacterium
CCCCAGGTGGGGCCGGTGGACCAGCCGCCGAGAGTGACCCCGGCCTTTTCGGCGACGTCGGTAAATGTGCCGTCGTGGTTGTTGTGATAGAGGCGGTTCTTGCCGTAGTTGGCTACGTAGATGTCCGGCCAGCCATCGTTGTCGTAGTCGGCTACGGCGACGCCGAAGCCCCAGCGCTCGTTGGCGACGCCGGCCTTCCAGCGCTCGTTGGCGACGCCGGCCTTGTCAGTGACGTCAGTAAACGTGCCGTCATGGTAGTTATGGAAGAGCATGGCGCGGGGCGGTCGTTCCTGGCCCTTAATGGAGGGGACCGTTGAACCGTTGAGGAGATAGATGTCGAGCCAGCCGTCGTTGTCGTAATCGAGGAGGGCGACGCCGGAGCCTGGGGCGTCGATGATGGTGGATTTTTCGGACCCGCCGGAACGATGATGGAATTTATCGAGACCAGCCTCCTTGGTGATATCGATGAACACAACCGGCGCGCCGTCGACAAAGCCCCCTGCGGTGATCGGGCGAGACTTGGAATCTCTTATGGGCGCGTGGGCGCCGCCAGTGGCCATTCCTGAATTTCTAGCTGGGCGAGGTGGCGGTGGCTGTGCTTGTGGGTTTCCCAGTCCGGGCTCCTGGCAGGTTGCTGGCGGCGTGGATAGCGCGGTCCAAAAGAACGAGAGAGCCACAATGGCGAGGCCAAGAGGAAGGCGCATGGTGGGAACATTATGCAGTCTTGGAAGCCCAAGAAGGAATGTCAATGCCTTTCGATTTGTCTCCTCCTTCCCTGCCGCAAATTTGAAAATAATGGCCCAAGAGACCCGCGCAATCCGGCGACCTAGCGGCAGTTTACTGCGAGTTCGGTCAACAGATTTCTAAGAACTCCTTTTTGTGTAGTTTAAGTCGTCCGGTTGGTATTACCTACGGTGGGTAATCTGCAGCTCGTCCAGCTTCAGCGCCTTGGCCAAAGCCTGCTGCGCAAGAGTCTGACTCGAGAGCACATAGGCAGCGCGAGGGGTACCTTTCTCGCCTTGCCGCGGGTAGAGCAGAACGAACTGCTGAATCTCCTGCAACTCTTCCAGGAGTTGTTCCATGGAAAGATCGCTCCAGGCGGCTTTGGCTTGACGATGCACGTACTGCAATAGAGAAATGCCCAGCATGCAGTAAAACGCATGGATGCGGATCTTGCGGTCGGTCCAGTGATGCATCGGTCCCCAAGCCAGCCACTCTCCGTCTTTCAGGCCGCGGAAGACACGCTCGACCTGTTGCTGGCCAGCATAACCGGCCACCACTTGTTCCGCCGTCCAGTCCAAGCGGCTGGTGAGCAGCACGGTGCGGCCTAAACGACGACCGAGGAGGCGCTCAAACGCGGCCTGATCGAAATCAAACTGGAGCTGCCATTGGCCGTCGCGAGATTCCAGCTGATAGCGAATTACATCGGAGAGGAACTGCCCGGACAACCACTTCGCGATCTTGCGCCTGATCCCTTCCTCGGTCCAACGCGACCGAGGTTTATTCAATTCCCTCGAGAAGCGTCGCAGGGACTGCAGCGCGCGGCTGATGCTGGTGGTCAGGCTGTGCAGTTGCTCGGCGGCAAAAGGCGCCGAGTACTTCAGCACCGCGAGATATTCCTGGCCGTGCACCAACAGCTTCTCGGCCACCGCCCGCACGCCGGGTTGTGCGGCGCTGCACGACGGCAGCTCTTCGCTGGCTCGCTCGCGCAACTCCGCCGGCGCTTGATTCCAAGGCAGGGCGGAAATCCATCCCACCCCGGCTTCTTGCAGTTGCACGGTGTTGTCCAGTGCAGCCGTGCCCTTGTCGAAGACCAACGTGACCGTGTCGCGAGCAATTTGATTTTGATCCAGCAGACGCACGATGCGTGCCAACGCTACGGAGAACTCTTCGACGTCGGCTATGTTGCCCGGGTACACGTGGTGGCATAGGCTCAACCCACTCTCTCCGTCCAGAACATAGCTCAGGCCCACTTGGCGTAAGTTGTGGCGACCTTGTTTGTTGTGGCCGCGCTGCGCCAAATGGTTCCGCGTGTTGGTGCTAGCAATGTAGGTGTAGAAGTTGGTGGTATCGTAAGCCAGCAGCCGACGGCCGACCAGGTGCTTCTCTTTCCACAGACCGAGTAAACGTAACTGCGCTTGATCGAGAGGATCTTCCTCGGGAGCGAGGGTTTCACTGGACTCCGGCAGAATCTGTTCGAAGGCGTCCCAGAAGGCTTGCGAGGTAAAGCGCTCAGCAGGAAAACCCCACTCGGAAGCGAGGATGGTCTTCTCGTACCAGTCGCTGACTTCCGTCTTCGGACCGGGATCACAGATGCGGTGAATGGCCGCGAGCAGAAGATAGTGAGCGGGACCGGGTCCGGAACGCGGAGCCGGCCACAGGGATTCCAGCAGTGGCCACAAGCCGGACTGTTTTGCCGCCAGCCACAAGGCACCGGGAAGACCGAAGTTACGCAAGGTGGCGGAAAGGGGGACAGGGGCAGTATTTTGCTGGACGAGTTCAGCGAGTTTTTCGGCGGTGCCGAGATAGGCCTGATGGACGATGCGGGGTTTACCGTCGACACGAGCGCTTTCGACGAGGTAATAGTAGAGGCGGTTGCCTTTTTTCTTTTTGACGAGGCTGGCCATCAAGGGTAATACATAAACGAGACAGCCATACTTGTCAAGCATAAAATGCGATAA
>QHYZ01000362.1 GCA_003225295.1 Acidobacteriota bacterium
GTGTGTAGGTGTTGACCGTCTTGGGTGAAAGACCAGCCTTGACCATTTTTTCCACGAGTCCTTTAAGAGCGAGATTCCCTACAGACGATAGGGGCACATCTCCTAGGTTTGGCAGAATCCATGCGTCAAGGCAGCCCCGCCACGATTCGACGGTTGCTGGAGCAATAGGCTTACGTTTGCGTTGTTGGACGTGTGCGATCCACCATGCCGTTTGTTCACGCAACGTCACACCGCAAGAAATACCTTCCGCGTGGGCCAGGCACTCGGGTGTATCGGCTCCGCTTTCGGCAATGATTTCCTTTGCCTTCCTTTCTCGTTCGGATTTGGTCAGATGCCCAGGCCCGGAGATTGGGCATATCTTTTCACTTGCGTGCATTCGTTTCTCCTGGCCCACAACATCCTTCCAGAACCTAACGACGTAGTATTTACCTCTGACTTCAATGTGGCCACTTTGACCAGATCGGCGGGTCATGCTCTTTCTTCTTTCCCGCTTTACTGGCGTCGCTCTCGCGACTGTATCAATCACGTGGCCCGATATCAATGGTGTCTTCGGTTCCATTCTTGGTTCTCAATGTTCGTTGAAGTGACGCAGGTGGCCCAGAGAAAGCTAATGTCCGGGCTCGCGATTGTTCTCGCCCTCTGCGGGAGAACTGGTTCTGGGTTGAGAAGGCAGAACTTTGAGTTCGGCCATTGCCTTTTCGACCGTGTGACGGGCGTAATATTCGGGATTAGTCTTATCGGCAGCGCGATGTTGCGCAATCCGGCGAATAACTTCTTTCGGGTCTTCGCGGCGAGCTAATGCTCGTTTCGCGAAGGCCCAATCATGTTCGGACTGGCTCAAATTGGTGCGTGACGAAGAGTCCCGCTTGGCCCGAATGTCGTAGTTGTGGCTCGGCGAGTCCTGGGAGTCGATGTGCAACTTGAAATCGCGAAGATGGTAGATTCCCGTGGACTCCCTGCGAACCTCAACATAGAAATCTGTCTCATACTTCTTGTTCGCGAAACCGGGTAGCCGCAAGACCCGAGTCGCGTCGGTAGCGGCTGGATCTCCGCCGAGCTCGCGTGCCATGGCGTGCAGGAGCCCTTCTGCCTCTTCGAGACTCATGCCTTCCACCTTCCAGACGACCTGGAATTTTCCCGGCGAACTGGTGAGGACGTAATTTGGCTTCGTGACGGCGCTAGAGTTTTCAACGGATTCCAGGGCTTCCGGCCCGCCGTGATCGAGGTCGAGATACACATGCCGGATGGATTCGATGTCTTCCTTGGTTCGCGTCGAGGCATCCTTCCGAACGGGGTTCATCCCTATATAGATGTCCGACCCGTTGGCGTTCTTGTAGCGCAGCCACGCCTGAAATTCAGGACTCGACGCCTTGTAGACGCTGGTAATGCGTTGGATGGTTTCGCTGAAGTCCCGGTTTAGCACGAGCATGGCGATCCGGTCGGTCTGCTCGAAGTTGTCGAGAATGTATTCCGAAGCGGACGGAACAAATGCAGTTGGGTTCTCCACCTGATTCATAGAGGCTCCTTGTAACTGTCGAAAATAAAGCTGTAGTTGTATTCATCCCTGTCGGGGTCGTAGCCGTGGATTTCCACGACTTCGGAAACGAAGCGGCGGCCAGGCCGTCGCTCCAGGTGCACGACGACGTTTACGGAGTCCCCGACGTTTGTCTTGATCGCCCGATAGGGCAAATCCACGCCGCTCTGCAACACGCAGCTCGTGAACCGAGCAAGGCCCTGTCTTGCGGAAGTGGCGTGGACGGTCGAAAGACTCCCGGAATGCCCGGTGTTGAGGAGCTGCAGGAGATCGAAGGCCTCCCCTCCGCGTATTTCACCCAGGATGATTCGGTCCGGCCGGTGACGAAGGGAGGCTTTGAGGAGATCCCGGATGGTGATGGCAGGCAGACCATTCTGCGGCTGTCGCGCTTCGAAACGGACTAGGTGGTCCTGGTCCATGTGAATTTCAGAGGTGTCTTCGATAAGGAGGATACGTTCATCG
>QHYZ01000273.1 GCA_003225295.1 Acidobacteriota bacterium
TGTTTTTCCTGGAATTTCAGGATCTGCGCCAAATCGCTCCTTCCAGAGCTCGTTGCTCAGCACAACGACATTGTCGAGCCCCGGCTCGTCTTCCCCGGCAGCAAATCCTCGGCCGATGGCCGGATTTGTCCGAAGCGTCTGGAAGAACTCAGTGGTTACATACGCCACCGGAATGTGGACTGGGTCGCCGGCAGCTGTTAGATTTGCAGTGCTTCCTTGGCTAAAAGAGGCGACCTGTTCGAAGGATTGCTCCTGACCGCGAAATGCCAAGTAATCACGGTCTGAAACTTCAGGTTGCCATTCGAATTGTTGGAATCCCGTGTTCAACGAAACGAGGAACAAGCGATCCGCTTCGGGGAAGGGCATAGATCGAAGCAACACTCCGTTGACCACCGTGAATACCGCCGTGTTCGCGCCAATCCCCAGGGCCAGCGTCAGCACCGCCACAGCAGTAAATCCGGGATTCTTGCGCAGCATGCGCAGGCCGTAGCGAACATCTTGGACGACGGCTTCGAGAAGATTGACACCACGCACCTCCCGGCACTCCTCCTTAGCCCCCTCGATCCCCCCAAACTCAATCCGCGCCCGCCTCATCGCTTCTTGCCGTGGCACTCCGCTCCGCACCAAATCGTCGGCGAATGCCGCGATGTGGAATTGCAGCTCTGCGTCCATCTCGCTTTCCATTCGCGAACGAAGCATTATGGCGCGCAACCACGACCGTAACCGCTTCCACATTGTCATACTTCCTCCAGCACGCGCGAAAAGTCGCGCGGACGGAATGACCCGACCGCCCACCAACTCCGCATCACTCGTACCGCAGCGCCACCATCGGATCCACGCGCATCGCGCGGCGGGCGGGAAGCCAGCCCGCAAACATCGCCACCGCAATCAGAAGTAGCGAGACTCCTGCGAACGAAATTGCATCTGCCGGGTTCAGCCCGAAAAGTATGGTCGAAATCAACCGCGAAATTGCCGCCGACACAGCGATTCCAATTACGGTTCCAAACAACATCGGTCGTGCGCTCTCCCGGAGCACTAGGCCAAGTACCTGCTGGCGTTGTGCGCCCAACGCCATCCGTATACCGATTTCGTGTGTTCTCTCCACAACGCTGTAACCGACCATGCCGTAGACGCCCAGACACGCCAGAAATAAGCCTAGCGCGCCAACAATGCTGGAAAGAATCCCGCCGATCCGCGAAATCACAAAGTAAGGGTCAAACGAAACCATCCAGTCGAGAGGTGCGAGAACAACAGGTAGGTTGGGGTCCACCCGCCGCACGGCACTGCCGAGAGTGGGCAGCAGACTGGACGCCCTGCCGCTGGTGTGCACCAAAAGCGTGCTAGTTGACTCTCGGGTCTGCGAAAGCGGCAAATAAAGATACAACTCGTCTACTCTGTTCAAAAACAGGCTGCGCACGTCACGAACCACGCCGACTACCTCGCTACCGCGAGAAAACGGAGCCGTCACGCCGGGGTAGGGAGCTGGCCCATTCACCGATCCGATCGCTAAACTCTTGCCGATGGGATTTTGGCCGGGCCAGAAGCGCCGCGCCGTGGCCTCGCTAATGATTACAACAGGGCCCTCCGTTTCGGCCTCTTGGACGGTGAAGCTGCGGCCGCTGACGATTGGAATGCCGAGCATCCCGAAATAATTCGGCAGAACATAACTGTAGCCAGCCGTCGGCCGCTTGTCTTTGCCGCCCCCACTGGCGGGTGGCTCTGCGTCGTCAGTCCCAACCGGCACAAATCGGTTGCCGCCAGAAATCGGTGCGCGTGACGCTTGCGTAACTGCAGTAATGCCAGGAAGACGACTAATCTCATCCATCAGCTGCCGGTTGAGCTTAAGCAGTCGCGCCTGGCTATAGCCCATTGAGGGCTCAGCCATTTCCAGGGACAAGTGCACGACATGTTTGGTGTCAAATCCAGGGTCGATTCGGAGGGCTCGCTGCGAGCCTCGCAGCAGGAGCGCTGAGTTGATCAGCAGCACGAGACACGCTGCGACCTGCACAACAATGAGCAAATCGCGCAGGCGGGACTTGCTCAGCCGCTGTCCCAGCATGCTGCCGCTATCTTTCAGCGCGGAGTTGACATCCACGCGCAATGCTTGCAACGCCGGAGTCAAACCAAACGCCACTCCCGTCAGCAAGGAGATGAGCACGGTATAACCGAAAATGCGGATGTCGGGAGTAACCTGCAACGCGATGGCGCCCCAGTACGAAGGAATCGCGGAAGCAATCTCCACGACAAGGAGATGCAGCGTCCCATATGCGAGGGGAAGACCCACGGCGCCGGCTACAAGAGCGATCAGAGTGCTTTCGATCAGGAGTTGTTGGAGCAGCCTGCGCCGGCCAGCTCCGAGCGAAAGGCGAACGCCGATTTCGCGCCTGCGCGTCGCCGCTCGCGCAAGCAGAAGACTGGCAACATTCGCGCAAGCAATCAGCAACAGCAGCGCGACCGCGCCCATTGTAGCGGCTACGACGGGCCACGCTTCCAAGTCAATGCTACCAAAGGTTCGCTCGCTGATGACCCTGACGCCACCATTCCGCTCAACATCCGGATATCCTGCGCGCAACTGCTCTGCCAGAACTTTCAATTCTGCTTGAGCATCAGGCAAGGCAATACCAGCCTTCAGGTGTCCATACACAATCCCAGCCGGCACATTGCGGTTCTCCAGGCTCTCGCGCGTGCCGTCGCCAAGGAGAGGCCGTGCCGCGATCGGCGCCCAGAGAACGGGCACCCTCGAAAGCGTCCCAACGTAGTCCACAGGCGTCACACCAACGATGGTGAAGGCCATGCGGTCGAGGTGAATCACGGATCCTACGATGCCAGGATTCGAGTGAAGCTGGCTCTGCCAGAAATTGCCGCTTAAAACAACCACCGGCGGCTCGCCTGACTGGTCATCTTCCGGCAAAAACAACCGACCAGCCGCCGGATGTGCTCCGAGCAGTTGAAAGTAGTTGCCCGAAACAAAAACACAGGTCAAGCGTTCCACGCCTCCCTGCAGCAATTGCGGTAGTTGAAAGCCGAGCGCGCCTGCTACACGCGGCACGTTTTCCTTGTTGGCAACGGAAAGGTCCGGCGTGGTTACGTTCGTTTCCCCGCTCCACATCGCTAAGTCAGAAAGGGTTTTGGTGTGGTCGCGATAATAAATATAATCTGGATACGAGAAGGCCCCGTAATCCTCTCCTTTCGCCGTTCGGTATACCCCGACTAGGCGGTCCGGATCTTTCACAGCCCGCGGTCTTAGGGCCACAGCGTCGAACACGGTGAAGGCGGTCGTGTTTACGCCAATTCCCAGGGCCAACGCAAGCACAGCGGTCGCTGTGAAGCCTGGATTCTTCCGCAGCATGCGCAAGCCGAAGCGCAAGTCCTGGAAAAGGCTGTCGATGAAACTTATACCTCGCGCATCGCGGCATTCTTCTTTCGTGCGTTCGACGCCGCCAAACTCGATGCGCGCGCGCCGCAATGCCTCCGCGCGAGGCACGCCGCTGCGAGCCAAGTCTTCCGCGAATGCCTCGATGTGGAAGCGCAACTCCGCGTCCATCTCGCGTTCCATCCGCGACCGCCGCGTCACCGCGCGCATCCACGATTGAACTCGGTTCAAAAACCTCACACTTCCTCCGGCGTGCTTTGCAGAATCCCCGCGATGACGTCCGCCATGCGGTTCCACTTTTCAGCCTCCGTCTGTAATTTGCGTTTACCTGCCGCAGTCAGCCGGTAATATTTCGCCTTGCGCTTATTTTCCGACTCGCCCCATTCGCTCGTAATTAAGCCCTGGTGTTCCAGGCGATACAGCGTGGGATACAGTGAGCCTTGCTGAATCTCCAGCCGGTCTTTCGAAATCTGCTGGATGCGCAGCAAAACGCCGCAGCCGTGCAAGGGCCCCAGGGACACCGCTTTGAGGATCAGCATGTCCAACGTGCCTTGCAGAAGCTCCATTTGTTTTTTGTCCATGAAGGCGTCTCTCCTAGATGGCCTAGGAATCTAGCGCGCTTCTCCTAGACTGTCAAGGGGGAAGGATCTGGAAGGATCAGGAAGGATCCTGTTCACCTCGCCGACCCACTGGCGTCTCCCTCCACTGTGGCTTAATCGCTCCGCCTGCGGCCTCGCAGGCCTTCGTTCCGGGAGACGCCAGTGACACATCAAGACTCATTCGGACTCACGGGGCATCCGATCAAGACAATCTCTTGCCAAAAGCTATTCCACTTAACTATCAAATGGACTTCTGCCGGACTTCGGGAAAGAGAAGTGGCGGGCAGCGGACGCACGAGAATGGGTTGGAGGACGCCGTGTTGTTCGATATTGGCCGCGTTATGTTCCGAGTTGTGTTATGTGGCCGTCGAACCAAAGCGCCGCCGCGGCGTCGACGTCACGGAGCCGACGACAGGCAAAGAACCGCTCCATTCGCCAGTCACGCCATGGCCTTGCATGTCGCGTTTATCTGTGGGACTTGGGCGAGATATCAGAGAGCGAAAGCATGGACGCCATCCAGGGCCCAATGCCAAGGTTCATAAATGAATCCTTGGGAGTTGCCTCTCGGGTATTGCAGGCTAAAACCAAAGCCAGCGGCGCGTCGGGAGAGCCACTCGAAAGCGCGATGCTGCTCAAATGCTTCGCTCAGAGGTTCACAATTACTGTCGTCAGCCAGGTCGAGGGCAAATCCAGTGTGGTGCTGACTATGTCCCGGGGGCGGCGTTTTCTCTTAGGATTTCAATCAGCTGCTGTCCGGCGTCGACCTTCCTTCTGATGATCTCTTGTTGCCTGCGGACGCTTCGAAAACCCGATACTACGATCAGGTTGATACCGTCGTGTCTCGCTGCGGATTGCATGCTTATCCATGCTTCTGCAGCGGGGCGCGCGAGATAAAGGTCACGGTCATAAAGGTCGAATCCTGCACGGACGAGTTCGGCGTTCTCCACGAAAATCGGCCCCTGATGACCGAAGGTGCGCTCCTCTGTGAGGCCTAGCTCTTGGTGAATGATGCGAAGTTCCTCGAGGTAGGTGGCCGAATTTCGAATCCGAATGTCGCCTGCCATTGTCAGCCAATCATTTCCATTTCTCGCTGCAGGATGAGCAAGCGAGCTAATAACTGTCAAAGCCAATGTGAGCAAGACCAAGATTTGGCAAGTGTTGCATCACACCTTTCAGTGTAACCCCGTGCCTCGTTCCTGTGGAACATACAGCCCCGCGTTGGGCAGACTTTCGATAACTATTGAGGTTTCTGAAACGCAGGCGTCAGGATTGCTCTAAGGCCACATAATGAGTCCGCTCGGACGCATGATGAACTTCCCAGTCGAACTTCTGCTCTAAAGTCTGTGGCGGTGGAGCGGAACTTACCCGAGCGATGTGCCTCACTTCCTCCGTGGCACGGACTCCATAAGAAGCGCGAGAGCCTGCTTGAAGCCCTTGTCTCCGGCTTCGCTGCCCTTGTAGTGTCCCAGACGTACCACAACGAGGTCGTAAGACGGGATGATCAGAGTGGACTGGCCGCCCGCACCCGACATATAGAACGCCTCCTTGGGCACGGGATACTCGCCGTCGCCATTGATCCAGAAGAAGCCGCCATAAATCGGGCGCTTGTCAGCTTCCCAGGCAGGCGCCAGCGTACTGACAAATTTGACGTACCCGTCGGGCAGAATCCGCTCACCGTTCCAGACTCCATCCTGAAGATAGAGATTGCCAAGGCGGGCCCAGTCCCGCGCAGACGCGAGCTCGTACCCTTGCGTCAGGAAATTTCCAAAAGGGTCCGTTTCTAGCACCATCGTCCGGATGCCGATCTTGTCGAAGAGAGAGCGCTGTGGAAAGGACAAATAATCCTTTCCCCGTTTCTCGACGCCAAGTCGAATGAGATAGTTGATTAATACAGGATCGGTGTTGTGATAACGGCCCACCGTGTTGGGCGGCCACTGCAGCGGGCGGGTTGCGGCATAGTGGAACGAATCAACGCTACCCGTGTAGAGATACAGGTGGTCAGGATACGTTCCCGACGGGTCGTAGTCTGGATCCTGGGGCGCCTTAATTCGCAGTCCGCTCGACATGTGCAGGATGTCGGCAATCCGGATCTTGGCGCGCGGATCGTCCGCGCCCTGCCAATCGGGAATGGGCGCCGGCTGCAACAAGTCGTAGACGCCTTGCTTAATGAGGACACCCATCAGCGTGGCGGTCAGGCTCTTGCCCATCGACAGTGACCCCCGTTCGGAAGCGTTATGTGCACGGCCTTGTGGACGCGATCGATCACCGGTTTCCCCACTTTTGCACGCTCGGCGTACGGGCTGTTGAAGTATCCGACGTTCTCGGCCGCGAAGTCGGGATCGAGGCCGGTAATGAACACCGCTGAACACATGATCTTGCCGTATCCAGATGTGTGATGCTCGAGCGGATCGCCCGGAGGTGGCACGTACGGAGTGTTGAGCTCAAGCGATTTTGCGCGCGCGATGAGCGCGTCGCGGCTCGAAACCGTCGCCTGCAGCGGCGGGGTGCCCGTCTTCAGTACGGGTGTCTCGGCCCGTTGTCCGAAGGCGGCCGTGCAGGCTGTCAGCGCGAGTGCCGTTGCGATTGTGTACATTCTCATGCGTTACCTCCTACTGCGCGAGGCGAGACTCAATCCACTTGTACGATTTCGCTGTTAACCAGGACTTAGCGTAAACTCGTGCTCACGAGAGTTGGTATCACTGCCAGTTCCGTGAGGCTCAATGGACCGAACGGCAGACCTAGAAGCTGCTCTGAGATTCGTAACTGGTCGACTTGAGGAACAAGCGATGCGGTCCGGCGAGCCTCTCACAGAGGAGCAGCTTTTCTTGCTCAACAATCTGCCCTCTTTACCGCCAGGGGCCATGGTTTTTTATTACCGAGGTCAGATATCTGCGCCGCCTATTCCAAGAGACCTCAATTACGAGCGGCTCTGTGCGCTAGGAAAAGCCGCGTATCTGAGTGACCGAAAATTAACTCCATCCCTTGATTGGGAGTTTGCCCTTGCTGTCTTTAAGCTCAACAACCACCCCATGCATGGTCTCTTGAAGTGGGCGGGGGTGAGGCAGCGCAGACCGGCGTCGGACGTTTTTCTTCTCATTGTCGTTGCTCTGCTGCTGGTCGCTGCGGTAATGGCCACAGCTCTCCTCGTGTCCTTCGCTGGAAATACACGCTGGATCGCAGTCCTCTGGGCCGGAGTCGGTTTTGTGTATGTCGCCCTCATCCTCGGGATGTACTTTGCATCGCGGCGGTTGGAGCAAACGCAGTTGGAGAAGGAAATTGATAGATGCAGGCTTGCCTCCCGCTTTGCCAGCACGGTAGCGGACTGTCTGCCGAAATAACCGCGAAGAGTTCCGCGCTACCTTCAGACCAGACCTCTTTTCGCCTAGTGCCTGATTTGTGGGGTACTCGTAGAAGTGGCCGGCCCGATTCCGCGACGGATTTCACGTGTCCATAATCGCTGTTTCCCAGATGGACTTAGCCCAGATCATTTGTTTTTTTGTTCTACGCGGATGACATCCATGAGGCTGGACTTGCCTGCCCACATTTTTTGAAGTTCGCTCCAAACCTTTCTAGACATCGGGCCGAAAAATTGTTCGTATACCTTGTTGCCTTGGGGTCGATGGGACGCAAGATTTTGTAGGGTCTCAAAGAAACCAAGACCGATAAGATCTCTGGTTTCTTGGTCAGCCTCTACGAGAAGGTTCTCCAAAATCTGAAAGACGCGGCGTGTCTCATCGAGTTTCCCCTTTTGATGTAAGTCCTCGATAACGAAATGAACGAACTCGCCCATATCATTGTATGAGCCAGCGGAATTTCCACCCCACGATGCGACGTGCTTCTTCCAACGTTCTCCGAAGTCCGGGAAGGCTTGACGAAGCGTCGACATTACAGGGCTCGTGGCGGGTTCCCCGCGAGCGAGGAGGCGGGCCACGGCTTCATCCTGGTTGATGGGCTTCAGGCCCATAGCTGCAAAAAACCTCTCGGGAAGAGTGTCTAAATCGCTCAACGTTGGCCGCGACAGGCCCGCAAGCTGTTGCAAAGCAGTTCCGTCGAATCCTTGCTCTAGTGCTGAAACTGCTATCGCTACGAATTGTTCCGGTTCAATGCCTCCGAGAACCCATCGGGCCTGCAGGAGTTCCGGGTCAAGATTGCTCCCTAATCCACTCATGAAACGTATAGTAAACCATCATGGAGCCACTCAGCGCCGCTAAGTGGCGTTCGCGGGGAAGTGGTTTTCGGACCGATTTCACATCTACGAGATCGCTGTTACCAAGCGTGCGAAGGTCGCGGTGGGAATTGCATTATACTTTCTTCAATGGAATTGCCTCATTTCAAATATCATCCCCACCCTACTGCGACCGGAAGCATCGTTCCGTCTGCGGAGGTGTGTCCAGTTTGCGGGGAATCTAGAGGGTTCACCTACGACGGCATACCTTACGGCTCGAACGAACTCGAACACATCTGCCCGTGGTGCATTGCAGATGGCACAGCGCACGAGAAATTTGGGGTCGAGTTCACCGACACGAAGGGAGTCGGTGGGTATGGCCAATGGGAAAAAGTTCCAACCAAGGTAATAGAGGAGGTCGCTTTCAGAACCCCCGGTTTTGACAGTTGGCAGCAGGAGCACGTTCACCCACTGTGGTGACGCTGCTGAATTTCTCGGCCCAATGGGCAAAGAAGATTTGGAACAAATGGGGCCAGAAGCAATTGAGGTAATCCGTGCAGAATCCGGACAGCAAGGTGCCGACTGGGAATACTATTTTTCAAAGCTAGACCGCGAATTCACAGCCACCGCCTATCCCTTCCGGTGCCGCCACTGTGGTCAACTGGGAGGCTACTCTGACTGCCACTGAAGACTCTTTGAACATCGCATAATAAATCGAGTGACGGGCTTGGAGCATCGCAGTCTGGCTAACTCCTGTGTGGCGGGGTACTCGGAAAAGTGCCCGTCACGGGCCAGCAGCGCCGTTCTCATTCGTGTTCACAGAATCAATGGAGCGACTTCAGAACGTAGCGCTGGCGCTAAAACCAATTGCCCTAATGACGGGGTCGAGCAAGAAACGCCGAACGAGGCGAAAAAAAAACAGTCAGAACGTGAAACATTTTTCTTTGAAAGGTTTTGCCGACTTCTTGCCCATTAGCACCGGCCACCCCTAGGGGGTGGTTGTATGAGCCTGAAACTCCGTCAGAGAGCTCGATGACCCTCGCGTGGCGCGGCTACAATCTGGAGCACGACATGGCTCGGCAGCTTAGGCCGTTTTTACATTGGAGCGTTCCTGCCCGACCATTAGCATGGCTCCGGTA
>QHYZ01000061.1 GCA_003225295.1 Acidobacteriota bacterium
CCTGGGTTGGCTCATACCCGCCTATGTATTCAGCGGGCTGTAGCGAGAGTTCATCTCGCCGGGTTTCCCCATTCGGAAATCCTCGGATCAAAGCCTGCTTGCGGCTCCCCGAGGCTTATCGCAGCTTGCCACGTCCTTCTTCGCCTTCTGGCGCCAAGGCATCCACCGTACGCCCTTAGTAGCTTAATCATAAAACTTACTCAAGCCGTCTGGAGCTGTTTCTAATGGCCGGACTTTCGTCCGGTCGCTATCGAACATCTTCGACGTTTTGACTTTCGTAGCTCCATACATCCTTACAACCGAACTTCCCCCAACCCGGGCATGGGTCAAGAGAGAAGGCTGCGCGACACGATTAAAAGTCACGCAGATATCGGCTGCAGGCTTTCGTTTCTACGATCCTCAAACGATTGAATAAGCCGCCTTTTCTTCCACAGTTTTGCTCGACTCGAGCAAACTTGTAAGTAATCCACACCATGGCACCCCGCCCGACCGTAATCGGGTCACAGGGTTATCGGCGTGGACTTGCCAGCCTTTCTGTTGTCAAAGAACTTTTATTCCGAGTCCATCGGAATGTCCCTAGCAGCCACATGGCGGCTGCCGCAAATGATGGCATGGGGACTTTGTCTGGTGGGACTTATCCGGCCGCGTTGCGCGGCCTCGCCTGCCAGCTCTGCTTACCTCAGCTTTCGCTGAGTTTTTGCTTTGGTGTTTAAGAGCTTTGCGACTTGCTTCGGAAATTCCTCGCGGAACTTCTCAAAAACCAGCCACTCGCCAGTAATCACTGTTGCAAAATAAAAAACCCGGCGTCGAGCGCCGGGTACAGCCACCTCGATTTAGGTGGCTCCACGCGAAGCTCGACTTCTTTCTAGCCTGTGCTCGTAAGAAACCTCACTATAGGATCTACTACTTGCCTTCGCTTGATCTTACGCTGGGAAGACTTCCTTCGACCCGACTGTGATGCCCCTCATCACTCCCGGCGATTCAGCGAACCCCCGGGCCATCTGTAACTATACCAGCTTTTCTAATCCCGTCAAGTCCCGGTAACAATAATTTTTGCCTATTTTCCTCAGCCCTGTGGACCCTGTGCAAAAGCCGCCGGCAGAGGCACTCTAGCACCCTTTTCTCTCGAGCTTTAGACTTACGACAACCGGCCACCTCCTGACCCTTACGCTCTCTGCGCCTTTCATGGGTGTTTTCCACTACGCCGCGGCCCGTGCCAGCTCCTGAAGACCCTTGTGCTTGAGGTCAGCAGCGGTTCGCAATTTCCCATGGCCAAGACACCTCTAGAAATGCAGGCGCGAGGAGACGGTCTTTCGGATTTTTTCAATTCGAGCGAGCAAGGCAAATGGCAGGTTGCGGACGCCCCCTTAGTCTGGAAACGCCTTGGCGTCAATTCCCGGTACCAGTCTTATGGCATTTTTGTAATACACCTTTTTCAAGACTTCATCCGGCACTTCGAAACCGTATATCCGCCAGAATGCATGGCGCTTGCGATAATATTCAAAATATTCGTCGCGTGTCTCCAGCGCGCGGAAATACCATTTGTATTCGTTCACTTCGTAGATGTCCTTGCCCATCAGCACGCGATCCTGATACTTGACCAGGAAGTCGTGTGCCGAATACGGCTGCCGGCCCAGTTCCGCAAGCACCGCGGCAATGTCCACGTACACATTGGGATTGGCATCAAACAGTTTTCCGAGCCGCTCCAGGTCATTCCCGTGAAACCCCAAATGCGCGGCGATGAAATTTGTCTGGGGGTGCTTGGCAAACAGGTGATTGCGCTCCGTCATTAGCGTTTCGAACGGTGGATATTTCGCGGGCGGCCGCGCGCGTCCCGGAAATTCCTGCAACTCCTGCCAGCGCTCGTTGTGATAGTCCCACGGATCGAAAAATGCCGAAGGCTCAGCCACATGAATCAGCACAGGAATCTTCAGCTCCGCGCACTTCTCAAATACGGCATCAAACTCCGGATCGTCCACGTGCACGCGTTCTCCGCTCGAGTATTTCAGGTCCATGCCGAAATTCTTAAAGATTTTCAGCCCTTGCGCGCCGTTCTTGACGTCCTCCTGTAGCCGCGCCGCGACACGCTTCCCAAATCCCGGTGTGTTCAAATCGTCGTAACTCATGTTTGCGAATACCACAAACCGGTCGGGATAGCGGCCCTTCATCACCGCCACCGTCTTCTTTAGTTCTTCTCCCGTTCCTCCGCTCAGGTTTACCATGACGCGCAGATTGATGGTGTCCATCTCTTTGACGAGCCGGTCCACTTCCTCCCCCGTGGGATTCCAGTGATGGCTGTGAATATCAATGAACGGAAATTTCGCCCGCTCGATCTTGTGTTCCTTGGTGACCAGTGTGGACTTCGGCTGGTACTCGTCAATCGTGGGCATCTGTTGGTTTTGCCGGGCCTGGTCTTGCCGGGTCATCACGGCGCGCGGCCAAACGATGAGCGCAGCAAGTATGGCCACGAGAATGACAAAGAAAAAGGTGATGGTTCGCCGGGAATTCATAGTGCCCCTTGGATTCTTGGACGTTCGGCCCATTTTCACACAGGAAGGCGAAGCAGCGCTCCGGAATCCTCTCGAGAGAATCAGCGGCGCTACCGCATTGTTCCGTTCCTCCGGAATGGCGGTAAGGTCCTGGTGTCCGGCTCCGCCGAGTGGTGGGGAAGATAGATCGTAGGGGAGTGGCCAGGCGGCGCGCCGGGTAGCGTACCGCCTAGAGCGTCATCTACCGATGCCCGCAACATTATTTCGAGGGCCCGCAGCGCGCCTCCGGCGGCTGGCTGGAGATGGACGGAATTCGAATGACGGGAAGGGAGGAGCGCCGGGCAAACAGCACTGGCAGGGAGGGAGCACAACTCTCCCAAGAGTGCCCCCACCCGTCAACAACCAGTCAAAGGGAACAAACAGCCGCACGGCACAATGTCAAGTGGATGCGGCCCCTTGTTCCGATTGGGCTTGGTCTCGGCAGGTAGTGTCGACACCCGCCAAATCGTTTCACGCCGGGCCCCGGTTTTTGTCTCGTTTTTAGTCGCTTGGCCTCAGCGCGCTGCTCCAGAGCGCGCCCCGTTTGGCTTTGGATTCGATTTCCGCTCGGCAGAACCGCAGAACTTCGTTGGTATTCTCTACGGACTTTCCTTCGACGTTATTCCCATCTGCGGGGAGGAGATCGAGCACATGCCCGAACTCATGAAGGAGGACCAGAACTTGAGCTTTCCTGGTATCGCCAGGGTAAGGCCCCACGTTTGTCGGGCGCGGACCACGATGGCTCACAACCACGCCTTCTTTCCAGACTTGAACCACCACCGACATGGGATAAAAAAACGCTCCGTTGGTGTTGATGGTGATGGTAGCGTACCGTCCGTCGCCCTGGAAAACTTTGGCGACATACGGATTCCGGAAAATGGTCGCGTTGTCGACGGGGTCCGTCGATTCCTGGACAAATTCTTCCCCGTGGCGGTCTACCTCAAAACTGAGCGTTCGAAACGTGTCAGCTGGATGGGAATCTTTTTCCCGGAACCACGCCGAACAAGCGTTTTCGGTTTGTAGGATTTCGAGAACCCTATCGCGCGCCCGCAGAATCTTTTGCCCGGTTTTCCCCATGGTCGTCAATTCCTCCTGCACCAGGTCTCTGGGCGTGGGACACCCGATTTCGGTCAAGCTCGCGAGATGGCACGGATTCACCGATGGCCCACGCACCGGCGGGGTATCGCAGGGTGAGCGGACATCGCCCGTAGCCGGGGTAGCCGCGTAGGAAGCGGGGACGGCACTCCCCGAGTCTCCTGTGCAAGGCGCCCGGCCAAGGGGCCGGTTAGCGAGCGGCAGAGGATCAGCAGCGTGCCGGATGAATTTGACGGCTTGCGGGAACGCTACCGTTGCGGACAGGCACGACATCAAAAAAAGAGCGACGGCCGGAATGCTCCTCGAGGCGGAGTACATCTTTCTCTCCCGCCCGAACCTGTAACTCACCACAGACCGTCCTCGGCGGCTCGCTTCCTGATGGGCCGTCAACCGGAAGCTGCCGGAAGGAACGGTGGAACCTCGATCCGGGACTACTGTGAAAGACGAATCTTGGGGAGCAAACCCACCTCAAACGTTTCTGAAATGCTTCTGGAGCGCGACGCCAAGTTCTGAATTGTGGTGTGGCGAGCGGTCACCCGCGTGAAAGTTCGGATGTAACATCGCTAAATTTAGACCGCCGGGAGGTCCCCGCGGATGCTCCAAGGGATTCCTGTTGGCCTACTGCTGAGGCAGGCAAGGCGAGCGCGTTGGCCCGTCGATGGCCGTACTACCGCTCCATACTTGTTGTGAGGCGGAATCGCTCAACCAGTTGGCGTGAAAGAAGGCGGGAGTCTCCGGCACAACCAGAACGATTAAATGATTGGCTTCATTTTGGCGGCCTGTCCGGAGATGTAGTATGGCGCGCTGACGGTGAAAATGCGCTGGTTGCCGCGGACCAGGAGCGTCCATTCCAGGAGGCGTGCACGCTGATTGTGCAGGAAATACTCGTACCAGCGATCTTCGACCAGTTCGGGAATGACCACAACAATATGACGATCGGGGTGCTTTTCCGAGAGCTCGAGAATGTATTGAACCAAGGGAACAATAATGAAGCGGTAGGGAGACGGCAGCGTGGTGAGCGTAGGCGGCACGGTCCCGGCGGCTCGAAACGGCTGTTCGACGTAGCGCTCCCATTCCTCGTGCAAAAGCCGGGAATGCTCGCCGGGCTCCACGTGAATGGCGATGATTTCTGGCGACAGCCGTGAGGCAAATTCTATGGCTTGCTTGCAGATGGAATTCCAGTGGTCCACGGGCACGACGGCGATTGGCGGCGCGTTGTGGCTGGCGGGGACCACCGGAACAATCGAAGTTGTAGCCACGCTGATCAGGTGATAGTGGCGCCGCACCAGGCGAAAGAAAAGGATCAAAACAGGGATGAAGATGACGGTAATCCAGGCGCCTTCGGCAAATTTCGCGACAAGCACGACGATGACCGTGACGCCGGTAACCATTCCTCCGAGGCCATTCACGAGCGCGCTTTTCCGCCAGTGCGGGCCGCGTTTTTTTTCCCAGTGCACGACCATGCCGAATTGCGAGAGCGTAAAGGCCAAGAAGGCGCCGACGGCGTAGAGCGGGATCAACTTGTCCGTGACGCCACCGAAAAGAACCAGCAGGAGGCAGGTCAGGGCCGCGAGAACAACGATGCCGTAGGTGTACACCAGACGGCGGCCGCGATAGACAAAAGCATGCGGCAAGTAATCGTTCTGCGCGATGGCGCGACAGAGACGCGGGAAATCGGCGAACGCGGTGTTCGCGGAAAGAGAAAGAACGAAGAGGATGGAGACGATAGTGAGGTAATAAAAGACCCCTTTGCCGAAAACCGCGGCGATCAGCATGGAGAGAAGGCTCTGGTAGCCGGGCCTGCCCGGGGCGTTCGCCGCGATGCCGTAGACGGTGACGAGATAGGAAATCCCCGCCAGCAAAAGGCCCAGGAGAAAAATGATCACCGTCAGGGTGCGCTGGGCATTCTTCACGGCAGGCTCGCGAAAGGCCTTCACGCCATTGCTGACGGCCTCGACGCCGGTCAGCGCGGTGCAGCCACTGGCGAAAACTTTCAGCAAGAGCCACCCGGTGACCGCCTCGGTCATGGGCGGCGGAGGAGGCGGCGGGGTCACCGCGAGCGGATGACCACCGCTGAGGGCCACGCGCACCATCCCGCCGGCGATGGTGATCAGCAGCGTGCCGACGAAGAGATAAGTCGGCACCATGAAGGCTACCCCCGCGTCGCGGACGCCGCGCAGATTCAGAATGGTGATCACCGTAAGAATCCCGACGCACAGAGCCACGGTGTGCGGCTGGAGCGAGGGAACGGCGGAGACCAGCGCGCCGACGCCAGCGGAAATGCCCACTGCTGCCGTGAGAATGTAGTCCGTCAGTAAAGCCGCGGCGGCGAGTAGGCCGGGAAAGGCCCCCAGATTGAAACGCGCCACGGTATAGGAGCCGCCACCGCCTGGATAGGCAGCGATCGTCTGGCGATAAGAAAAGTACACGATCACGAGCAGCGTGATGATGGCCGCGCTGATGGGAACGATGTACTGCACGCCCAGGAGGCCGAGTGGAATCAACAAGCTGAGGGCGGCTTCCGGACCATAGGCGGCGGAACTGAGTGCGTCCAGGCCAAAGATGGGGATGCCTTCCTGGATGCCGATCTGTTCGGCGCGCTCGTCGCTGGTCTTGAGAGGCTTGCCGACGATGAGGTCGAAGATGTTCATTCTTGATGCGCTGCCAAGAAGTGCCCTCTTCGGAAACGTCCATTTGCAACGAGAAGGGTGCTAAAGTCAACCATCGGAAACGAAGAGTGCTTCGGAAAAGAACATCTGCTCTTCATTAGCATGCCTAACTTGTTGGCCAGAACCTAATCTAGCGAAGAGGCATACTCCGGAAGGGCCGTCGCGGGGCCGTCGCGCCTTGACAGTGGGGCGGACTCATCCTAGGCTCCAGCACTCGTAGCGAACCGCTCGGAGTAGATCAGGAAGGAGGCATGTTCATGCAAGAGAATCGGCAAGAAAGCTTGAAGCTGTTTTTTGCCGCTTTCGCGCTGACTTTGGGGCTGCTGGGGCCATCCGTGATGGCCGCGGAAAACTACCAAGTGACGGTGGAGCACAACGTGACCGCGAAGATGCGCGATGGGGTGACGCTGCGCGCCGATATTTACCGGCCGAAGGCGGATGGAAAATACCCCGTCCTGCTGGTGCGCACGCCATACGACAAGCAGGGGGTCAGCGGCTTTGGCCATCGGGGGGCGGCGCGGGGATATGTGGTGGTCGCACAGGACGTGCGCGGGCGGTTTGAGTCGGAAGGCGAATGGTACACCTTCCGGCATGAGTCGCAGGACGGATATGACACCGTGGAATGGGCGGCGGGACTTCCCTATTCCAATGGGAAGGTGGGGATGTTTGGCGGATCGTACGTGGGGGCCACGCAGTTCCTGGCGGCGATCGCGAAACCGCCGCACCTGGTAGGAATTTGTCCGAACGTGACGGCCTCGAATTATCATGACGGCTGGACGTATCAGGGCGGGGCGTTCGAGCAGTGGTTCAACGAATCGTGGACGACGGGACTGGCGGAAAACACCATGCGGCGGCGCGTTGAAAAAAACGCCGATGCCCTGAGCGGGATCAAAGTGCTGCCGCTGGTCTCCTACCCAGTGCTTGAATCGCCGTCCGCGGAAGGGCTGGCGCCGTATTTCAAGGATTGGCTGGCACATCCGAATTTTGATGAATACTGGAAGCAGATTTCCATCGAGGAGCACTACCCGCAGATCCAGGTGCCGGTTTACGGCATGGGCGCGTGGTACGACATTTTTCTGGGTGGCACGCTGAAAAATTATGTGCGGCTGAAGGCGGAGGCGGGCACGGAAGCGGCGCGGCACGGGCAGCGGCTGCTGGTGTACATCGGGGGCCACGCGGGAGGATCGGAAGACAGGAAAATCGGCGCGCTCGATTTCGGAGAGCATGCCCCCTTCGACCTCGACGAGTTGACGCTGCGGTGGTACGACTGGTTGCTGAAAGGAGAGGCCAACGGGGTCGAGAAAGAAAAGCCGGTGAAGATTTTCGTGATGGGCAAAAACGAGTGGCGCGAAGAAGACGACTGGCCGCTGACGCGCGCGAAAAATACGAAGTATTACCTGCACTCGGCGGGTGCGGCGAACGGAATCGCCCCGAGCGGTCCGGGGCGGGCGGGCGGCGGTTCGCTGAGCCCCGTGGCTCCGGCCGAGGAGAAGGCCGACCAGTACGTTTACGATCCGAACGACGCGACGCCGACGATTGGCGGGCCGCTGTGCTGCGGGGCGTTGCCGACGGGGATTGGACCGCAAGACCAGCGGACCGCGGAGACGCGCGACGACGTGCTGGTGTACACCACGCCGGCGTTTGCGAAGGACACGGAAGTGACCGGACCGGTGTCGCTGGATCTATACGTGAGCAGCTCGGCGGTGGATACGGACTTCACCGGGATGCTCGTGGACGTTTGGCCGAACGGGTTTGCACAGAACTTGACGAGCGGAATCCTGCGGCTGCGTTACCGGAATTCGCAGGAGAAACCGGAACTGGCGAATCCGGGAGAGACGTATCACCTTCTGGTGGATTTGTGGGCCACGAGCAATGTGTTTCTCGCCGGGCACAAGCTCCGGCTGGAAGTTTCCAGCAGCAATTTTCCGCGGTTCGACCGCAACTTGAACACCGGCGAAGCGCAGGCGCGCGCGACGCGGATGGTCAAAGCGACGAATGTGATTTATCACGATCAGGCGCATCCATCGGCACTGCTCTTGCCGATCGTACCGTAGCCAGGAAGCGACGCTCGTGACCGGCTCTACACCCGGTCTTGAGATTGACAGCAGAGGGGCGGCGGCCCTATGGTTTCGCATAGTGATAACGTTGAAATTCGATCCATGTGGATCAGCAGTAAGCGAAAACGAAGAAGCCGTGGAAGTGGGGGTGACCTCGCCCTTTCGTCGAGATTTTCCCAACCAGGTAGATGGCCGAATTTTCCCAAGGCGCGAGCAAACGCCCCGTAGGCGAGACTGAGTGCGAAAGGAGCATTCCCATGAGGAGACAAGGGGCCAAACTGGTAGCTGTTACTATTTTCGCTGGGGCCGCGCTGATTGCGTCGTGCGCCAAGCCCTACCACGAGGAAACCGAACGTTACGTGTTCCTGGCCACGAATATTAACCTGCCGTACTGGCGGGAGGCCCAGGCGGGGTTTTTGGATGCGGCCAAAACGCTGGGGGTAAAAGGCGAACTGACCGGTCCGACCACGTACGACCCGAACGGAGAGGTAGGAATGTTCCGCCAGATCGTGGAACAGCACCCCGCGGGAATCTGCGTGTCCGCGGCGCGACCCGAGATTTTCCAGGCGGACATTGACAAGGCGGTGGCCGAGGGCATCCCGGTGATCTGTGTGGATGCGGATGTGCCGAATTCGAAGCGCTTGCTGTACATCGGAACGGATAACTTTAAGGCCGGCAGAGAGAGCCTGAAGCGCATGGCGGCGCTCGTTCCTGGACAAGGCAGTATCGTGGTGATCACCATTCCGGGACAGCACAACCTCGACGATCGAGTGACCGGCGTGGCGGACGCGCTGAAGAATTTTCCTGGCCTGAAGCTAACCAAGATCCTGGATAACAAAGGCGACGCGGGAACGGCCTTTGACCAAATCTCCGACCTGATTCAGAAGAAAGAAAAAGTGGACGGAATCATTTGCCTGGAGGCGTCCGGGGGTTCCGGCGCCGCCGGAGCGCTGCACCGCTTCAGCATGGAGGGCAAGCTGCCGATCGTAGCCTTCGACAACGATCCGGGGACACTGGATTGGATCGAGCGCGGCGCCATTACGGCCACCATCACGCAAAAGCCGTACGTCATGAGTTACTACGGGCTGAAGTTCCTCGACGACTTGCACCACAACGCCGTACACCAATTCAAAGACTGGCGGAGCGCCCTGGCGACGCCCATGCCTACGAACGTGGATACCGGCACCGTGGTTGTGGACAAGAACAATATCAAGGTCTATCGCGAGGCGCTGGCCGCCCACCCCGAGCCGTTGTAGAGATTGCCCATCGGGTACGGACCGCCACGCCATTCGAATTGCCAAGGGCGGTATTTTCGTTGCGCAGAAGTTTGTCCGCTAGCGCACATCCGCTAGCCCCCACGGAATCTTAAAAAGCGGGCCAAGATAGGAAAAGGCGCCGCTTTGCCTTGACACGGCTGCTGACGCGGCCTACACTATGTAGTTTTTAGATGGCCCCGGAAAGCTCACTGAGGGTAGGGGCGTTCTCAAACAAGGGTCAGGCAGGCATGGACAAGAAAAGGCTGGAGTATTACAAGAAGAAATTGCTGACGCGAAGGGAAGAGTTGACCAAGACCATCGCGCGGACGCAGGAAGAGGGCCGCACGGCGGACGAAGATCCGACGGTGGACCTGGCGGACAAGGCCGCGAACTCCTATACCAAGGAGTTTCTGTTTGGGATGACCAATACGGACCGCACCGTCCTGAATATGATCGATGCGGCGCTGAAACGCATGCAGACCGACGATTTCGGGGTCTGCGCGAATTGCCAGGAGGAGATGCAGCAGAAGCGGCTCGAAGCCGTGCCGTGGGCCAAACATTGCTTGGCATGCCAGGAAAAAATGGAGCAGGGATTGCTGCATTGATGGCTAAAGGAACAGCTGGGCCTTCTTCGGCTGCGCCGAGGAGAGCTTCAGACTCGCCGCTGCCGCTCGATTCGGAGAGAGCTTGATTCCTCTGCGGTGTATTTCCGGTCTAAGTAAGATAAAAACAAGCGTTGGATCGGGTGAGTAGCGGGCGGACGCTCGTCCTGCGACATGGCGGGGGTCAGGTGTGTACTCGATTGCCTTTCGTCCTTTGAACGGGTGCCCAGGGCATCAGGGCAGGGTAAGCGATTGTTTTGCTCTGCGAAATGGTCTATATTCCCTTCGTCCAAAAGACCTACCGCGGGGCACGCGGAAAGTAACGCCTCGGGAGATACGAGCCGCGCAATAAGGCGCTCGGCCCAGGAACCCACCGAAGAGATTCCCGAAAAACCACCGGGAACTCCGCAGGAATCTTGGGCCTCGAAGCCCAGGAGGATGTCAATGGTAGTTCGCGCCGCCGCGCCGCGGCGGCGCTAAATGCTTGCGCACGAGCACCCGCGCGAGGTGAGCGTCAAGGCCCTGACCGGGCTCACCGTGGCGGGCCGTCACAAACCCCCCCGCCCAGCACGAGAGAGTGGTAAGATAACCCGAGGAAGTCGCCATGGGCGCAAACCGGCACATGTCGGTCGACTCCCGGGGGCGCTATACCCCCGAAGCGGCAGGCGAGGTTATGCCCGGTGCCGAAGGGCCCGCAGGCAGTAGACCCCACAACTTGCTTTCGACGCGCCGCGCATCCCTGATGCAGGAGCCGGTGCTGGTGCTAAACGCGACGTACGAGCCGATCAACGTGACGGCGGTGCGGCGAGCCATGGTGTTGATGCTGAAGGGTGTGGCGCAAGCCGAAGAAATGCACAACACGGAAGTGCATTCAGCGGCGCAGGCCCACAGAGTGCCGTCGGTGATCCGCCTGCTGGCGTACCGGCATATACCGCAGCAAAGCCGGGCGCTTTCGAGGAAAAATATATTGTTACGGGACCGCAACACTTGCCAGTTCTGCGTGCGGGTATTTCCGAGTTCGGAGTTGACCCTGGACCACGTAGTACCGCGCTCGCGCGGCGGGCGGTCCAGCTGGGAAAACCTGGTGGCCTGCTGCTACCGGTGCAATAACACCAAGGGCGACCGCACGCCGGAGGAGGCGGGGCTAAAACTGGCGCGAAGACCACGGCCGTTTACGCTGCACACCTCCAGACAGCTGATGCGGCTGATCGGGCACCGCGACGAACGCTGGCGTAAGTATTTGTTTTACTGAGATTTACGCTGCTAAATCGATTTTTTTGAAATTTTTAAGTCAACAGGAAACCTTTTTTGTTGGCGGCCATCTAACTTATCAATACCACTTCGAGGACACACCCCGGGAGGCGGTTAGGGCAATGCCCTAACCGCTTCTCTCCTTTCAGTACCAGTTTCGGAGCTAACCGTTTTAGCCGTAGGTTCGATCTCGAATGGCCGGAGCACAGGCGCCTGAGGATAAACCGCTCCGGTCACCCAGGCGGCAGCGACTCTAGCGGCCTACACTGAGCCGCTGGATGAGCTGTTCGGGAAGGTGGGCGGCACGCATGCGCCCCTGGACGACAGAAACATCGTAAGGCACGCGCCAAAACTCGATGATCTGGTGCTCCAGGTCGGCGATGGCAAACGCCGCCCGCGGATCACCGTCACGCGGTTGTCCGATCGAACCGGGATTCAGGAGATAGCGACGAGGGGGTTCCACTCTCAGCGCTGCAAAACGCTCGCTGGGGCGAGGTCGAATTTGCAGGACCTCCAGGTGCGAGTCCAGATAGGAAAAACCGCCCTGGTGATGTGTGTGCCCGAAGAAAGTCACTGGGGCGGTCGACTCCAGGAGGCCGTCCAGGGCTTGCTCGGGAGTGAAGACGTATTCGTCTTCATCCTCAAAGGCGCCGTGAACAAGTACGATGCCGTCTGTCGCAAGAGGCCCGGGAGGCAAAGTCGATAGCCACGCGAGGTGATCCGGCTGGAGCTGCCCGCGCGTCCAATCCACCGCGGATTTCGCAACCGGGTTGAAATCATCCGTGGGCATCAATCCGGCGACCGCTTTGTCATGATTTCCGCGAATGGTCTGTGTGCCCAGCTCGCGCAAGCGCGCCGTGACTTCGTTGGGATCGGGGCCATAGCCGACGACATCACCCAGGCAGACGGAAAGATCCCAGCGACCCTGAGCGGCATCGAGAACGGCGTCGAGTGCAGTGGCGTTCGAGTGCAGGTCGCTGAGAATGAGGATCCGCATTCTTAATGTCCGAAAAGTGACCCCGAGTATAAATGAACCAGCGAGCCGATGCACGGCGGGATACACGCCGGCGCGACGCCAGAGAAGGCCAAAGGTTGGCAGCCAGAAGGTATTTCTTTATTAACATTATAAACATTTGAGAACGGAGAGATGCGGCGTTCGAGAATCGAGCGAAACGAAATTACCGCTACTTCAGGGTGTGCCGACGGGGGGCAAGATTTTACGACCAGATGACGAAACATTCGCCCCCAGTGATTCGTCTATACGCATGCAGCTCGTTACGCGGCTGTTCTTGACGAGATCCAGAAAAAACCCCGCGGTGGCAGCCGCGGGGTCACGACACGCAATCTTTCCGGCCGTTAGTCCAGGAAGAAGAGGTGTCTTCACGGGCGAGAGTACTCGCCCGCCGCTTGCGTGTCAACTCCCTCGAGCCAAGGGCAGCTGGCTGTGTAGCTGACTCGATCCTGTTCGAAAGGAAACTGACACGCATGAAAACGAATTCATTTGTCCGCAGTATGGCTTTGCTGGCCGCTATGGCACTGGCAGTATCGGCATTTGCAAAACCGTTTGCAAAGACCATCAACATTTCGCAGACCGCCAAACTCGGCAAGTCCGAATTGAAGGCCGGGGAATACCGTTTGGAGATCGATGGAAACAAGGCCGTCGTCCAGAAGGGCAGACAGGTTGTTGCCGAATCCGAAGGCCGATGGGAAGAGCGCAACGCCAAGTCCGTCTATGATTCTCTGCTGCTCGGAGAGAACGGACAGGTAAGGGAAGTTCGGTTTGCGGGCCAGACTCGTGTTTTCGTCTTCAGCGAGTAAACGGGGAGAGTCGCTGACCCTTTTCCGAGGGACGGGAGGCTGCACTCCGGTGTGGCCTCTCGGCCTGTTTTTCGCAGCGGCGCAAGTTCTGGCAGATCCGGCAAGCGGGTGGCTAGAATTCCTTGCCGGCGGGTAGACATCTTGAATCAGCAAACCTCCCTTCCGCAAGAACGAACCAGCGAGCAGTCTCCGTAACTGTAGAAACGGTAGCCCGCGTTGACGGCGTGTTGGTAGGCCGCCAGCACCTGCTCTCGGCCAGCAAAGGCGCAAACCAGCGCCAGCAATGTGGAACGCGGCAGATGAAAGTTTGTGAGCAGCCCTTCGACCACGCGAAACCGGAATCCGGGAACGATAAACAAGCGCGCCTCGGCCTTGCCGGGAAGCACGAGATGGGCAGCGCCTGACGCGGCAGCGCGCCAGGCGGCGTCTTCCAGCGCGCGAACTACCGTTGTGCCGATGGCCAGGATGGGACGTCCGGCGTGGTGTGCCGCCTGGATGCGCTCCGCGGTTTCGACCGGGATTTCGTAACTTTCCGAATGCATCACATGGCTCTCGAGTGTCTCACCATGAATGGGTTGGAACGTGCCAAGACCCACATGCAACGTAAGTTCGCAGATTTCCACTCCTCGCGCGCGAATGCTGTTGAGAATTTCAGTTGAGAAATGAAGACCGGCGGTGGGAGCGGCAACCGCTCCGGGCCGCTTGGCGAAAACGGTTTGATAGCGCTCACGGTCAGAAGCTTCATCGGGACGCTCGATGTATGGTGGAAGAGGAACATGGCCGAGGCGCTCGAAATGCTGGCTGATGTTGTTCTGGTCGCGGGCAATAAAATGCAGAGTGCGCAAGCCAAGCTCACCGCGTGAGAGCACCTCGGCTTCCAGCTCCCCCTCGCCAAACAGAATCCGCTCTCCGACTTGTATTTTGCGGCCGGGACGCACCAGGACCTCCCAAGTCCCGGAATCGAGCTCGTGGGTAAGAAAGATTTCGACTTTTCCCGTCAGGCGTTCCGATCGCCAGGGCGGCTCGGAAGGCACGCCGGCACGTCTCCCAAAGAGGCGCGCCGGGATGACCCGCGCATTGTTTAAGACCAGCAGTTCATCGCCTCGGAGGAGGCTGGGAAGTTCCGCAAACAGCCGGTCTTCGAGCTTCCCTGAGGAGCGATCCTGGAGCAGGAGACGGGAGGCTTCGCGACGGACGAGGGGCCGCTGCGCGATTTGCTCGCGGGGGAGAACATAGTCGAGTTCATCCAAACGCATGGGAAGCGGCAGTCTACCAGCAAACCGCCTCCGACAAACAAAACAACCCAAAAGGGGAGTATTTCTCCCCCGCACTAGGCTGGATGGGCGGACTCCTATAATTAGACTCGCGCGGCTGTAAACTACTAAACCATAATGACTTATTAGCATTCAAGAGAATCGTAATTTTTGACTTGACAGATGAGCACTCATATTTTATTATCCTCCTACAGTCACTTAAGGAGGTGGCCAAAACATGAGAACACTTACTCGTTGGGAACCTTTCCGCGGGGCTACGGCCCTTCAGGATCAAGTCAATCGGTTGTTTAATGATGTCTTCGAGCGGACGGGCGAGGAATCTAGCCTTACCGCCTGGGCGCCAGCCGTGGACATCTACGAGACCGAGCATGCACTGATGGTGAAGGCCGATCTGCCGGAAGTCGATCCGAAAGATCTAGACATCCGCGTGGAGAACAACATCCTGACGATTCGCGGCGAGCGCAAGTTCGAAAAGAATGTGCAGCAGGAGAATTACCTGCGTGTGGAGCGCGCCTACGGCTCCTTCGCCCGCAGCTTCACGCTGGCGAACACCGTGAATTCGGAAGCCATCAAGGCCGACTATCAGAACGGCGTGCTGACGCTGAGCATCCCCAAGAAAGAGGAAGCCAAGCCCAAGCAGATCAAGGTCAACATCGAGACCGCGCCGATGGCCGCGTCTGCCGCCGGAAGGTAATTCTGGCCGAGCGGGGTAATTGAGGGGGCTGGCCAGGGCGCCGGCCCCCTTTCTATAGTACGCGCTCCGAAACGAGGTCCCCATGTTGCGATTTGAAAAAATGACCGTGAAAGCGCAGCAAGCCGTGCAAAGCGCGCAGGAAATCGCCGCGCGCCACGAAAATCAGCAGATCGAGCCCGTGCACCTGCTGGCCTCTCTGGCTGCCCAGCCCGACGGCGTGGTGTCGCCGCTCCTGGCGCGTCTGGGGATCCGCAGCGAAGGGTTAGCGCAAGAGATTGAGCGGGAGATCGGCCGGCTCCCGAAAGTGCAGGGGTTTGCCCAGCAGCACATGGGAAGGCCGCTGAATGACGTCCTGGAGCGCGCCTTCCACGAAGCGGACGGCTTCAAAGACGAATATGTTTCGACGGAGCATTTGTTTCTGGCCATTGCCGGGCTGGACCGCGACCCCGCGGGTCAATTGTTGCAACGCCAGGGCGCTTCCCACCAAGCCATCCTGCAGGCCTTGACCGGAGTGCGCGGAACACAGCGCGTCACTTCGCAGAATCCCGAGGCCACCTACGCCTCGCTGGAAAAATATGCGCGCGACCTCACGGAATTGGCGCGCCGGCAAAAACTCGATCCGGTGATCGGGCGCGACGAAGAGATCCGCCGCGTGATGCAGATTCTCGCGCGGCGCACAAAAAACAACCCGGTGCTGATCGGCGAGCCCGGCGTCGGGAAGACCGCCATTGTGGAAGGCTTAGCCCAGCGCATCGTTTCCGGCGACGTGCCGGACGTGCTGAAGACCAAGCGCATCGTGGCCCTGGACCTGGCCGCCCTGGTGGCGGGAGCGAAATACCGCGGTGAATTTGAAGACCGTCTGAAAGCTGTCCTGAAGGAGATCACCGAGGCCCAAGGCCAGATCATTCTCTTCATCGACGAACTGCACACCCTGGTGGGCGCCGGCGCCGCCGAAGGCGCGATGGACGCCTCCAACATGCTCAAGCCGGCGCTGGCACGGGGCGAGTTGCGCGCCATCGGCGCAACCACGCTCAACGAGTACAAGAAACACATCGAAAAAGACCCCGCCTTGGAGCGCCGATTCCAGCCGGTGCTGGTCAGCGAGCCGACGGTAGAAGATACCATCGCCATTCTGCGCGGGTTGAAGGAACGCTATGAAGTGCATCACGGCGTGCGCATCAAGGATGCCGCCATTCTCGCGGCGGCCACACTTTCCAACCGTTACATCTCGGACCGCTTCCTGCCCGACAAGGCCATCGACCTGATTGACGAGGCCGCGGCCAGCCTGCGCATGCAGATCGATTCCTTGCCCGTGGAAATTGACGAGATCGAGCGACGCATCATGCAACTCGAAATTGAGCGCCAAGCGCTGCTGAAAGAAAACGATGCGCACTCCAAGGAACGCCGCAAGCAGATCGAGAAGGAACTGGCGGCGCTGAAGGAGGATTCCAGCGGGCGCAAGGCGCGGTGGCAAGCGGAAAAGGAAGCGATCGGAAAGATCCGCAAGCTGAAGGAACAGATCGAACAACTAAGGGCGGAAGAACAAAAGTATGAACGCACCGGCGAGTTCGCGAAAGTGGCGGAGATCCGCTACGGAAAGATAGCCGCGGCGGAGCGTGACCTGCAGCAGGCGCAGGAAAGGTTCGCTGCGGTGCAGAAGGACGCGCCCATGCTGAAGGAAGAAGTCGATGAGGAAGACATCGCGAAACTGGTGAGCAAGTGGACGGGCATTCCCACGGGCCGATTGCTGGAAGCCGAAGCCGAGAAGCTCGTGCACATGGAAGAGCGGCTGCGGCTGCGGGTGGTCGGCCAGGACGACGCACTCGAGCGCGTGTCGAACGCCGTGCGGCGCAGCCGCGCAGGACTCTCCGACGCCAAGCGGCCCATCGGTTCGTTCATTTTCCTCGGCCCCACCGGCGTGGGGAAAACCGAACTGGCGCGAGCGCTCGCGGAGTTTCTCTTCGACGATGAGAAGTTGATGATCCGCATCGACATGAGCGAATACATGGAGAAACACAGCGTGTCGCGGCTCATCGGCGCACCCCCTGGCTACGTGGGATACGAGGAAGGCGGGCAGCTCACCGAGCAGGTCCGGCGTCATCCTTACTCGGTTATTTTGTTTGACGAGATTGAGAAGGCCCACCCGGAGGTATTCAATGTGTTGCTGCAGATTCTCGAGGACGGGCGCCTCACCGACGGCAAAGGCCGCACCGTGGACTTCCGGAACACCGTGCTGGTGATGACCAGCAACGTGGGGTCGGCCGCCATCTTCGAATTGTCGAACAAAGATGCGGAGCTGACGCGCAGAGAAGCGACGGAAGCATTGCGTGCTTCGTTCCGGCCGGAGTTCATCAACCGCATCGACGAGATCGTGACCTTTAACCCGCTCGGGAAAGAGCATTTGGAGCGCATCGTGGGCTTGCTGCTGAAGAATGTAGAGAAGCTGCTTGCCGACCGGCAGATTACCTTGGAGCTGACGCCCGCGGCGAAAGAGTTGTTGCTGCAGCAAGGCTACGAGCCGGCCTATGGGGCACGGCCGCTGCGCCGAACCATTCAGCGCTTGCTCCAGGATCCTCTGGCCTTGCAGATCCTTGAAGGAGCTATATTGCCCGGAGATCATGTGCGCGTGGACCGCCATGGGCAAAAGGACGCGATGCGCTTTGAGCGCGCGCCATCGAAACAACCCGCAGCTGCCGCGGGAATCTAAGGGAGGGTACGCTTTTACATTTCGGCACCGCGGACGGAGGTGAGGGACACATGAAGATTCTGAGAACCGGCGTACTGCTCGTTCTACTGAGCGTGTTGCTGGTTGTCGTGGGAGGAGCGATCGGCGGGCCTAGCGGGCTGAAAATCGCTCTGGCCATGGCAGTTTTGTTGAACGGCATTTCCTACTTTTTCTCGGACAAGATCGCGCTAGCCTCCAGCGGCGCCGAGCGAGTCTCGCCGGACGAGGTGCCCCGACTTTACCAAGTGATGGAACGTCTGGCCGGGAAGGCTCGCCTGCCCATGCCCAAGCTCTATGTCATCCCCGAAGCGGCGCCGAATGCTTTCGCCACCGGACGCAATCCGCAGCATGCTTCCGTGGCGGTAACCCGAGGATTGCTGGAGTTGATGAACGATGAGGAACTCGAAGGGGTGATTGCCCACGAGCTTTCGCACGTCCGAAATTACGACATCCTGACCAGCTCGATTGCCGCTACGATTGCGGGAGCCATTACCTATCTCGCCCAAATGGCACGGTGGGGCATGCTGTTGGGCGGCTTCGGAAGAGACCGGGACGATGACCGCGAGGGTGGCGGGTTCGCGGCGCTGTTGATGATTTTCCTGGCGCCGGTGGCCGCCTTACTGCTGCAGCTCTTTGTTTCGCGCGCGCGGGAGTATTCCGCCGACGAGACCGGTGCACGGATGGTGGGCCAGCCTTATGGCTTGATCAGCGCACTAGAAAAGTTGGGAGCCTACAACCAACGCCTTCCGACGACCTCGCTTTCCCCGTCCACCTCGGCGTTGTGTATCGTAAAACCGCTCTTCGGCGGGGGCGCTTGGTCCTCGCTGTTCAGCACCCATCCCCCGCTGGAGAAGCGCATCCAGGCTCTGCGGGAGATGACCGTTACCCCACAGCGAGACGAATGAGACCAGATTCTGCACACTTCGGCTATTCGACGTGTAATCTTTTCGGAGAAATCGTCCCTAGCGACCGCATCGACAATCTGTAATCGCCCCTAAGTCCATGAATTATCGGCAGATAATATTTTCGATTGGCCACTGGCTGTTTGGCGCTGGAAATGCAACCTGAGGGTCAGGTTGCAGCGGTGCAATGGGGCACCTGAGGGACGGGGGATATGAGCTGTAAAGACACCATCCATTTGATTTGCTGGTACTTAGAGGGGCGACTCTCCGCGTCCGTCGAAGGCGAGATAAAGAACCATCTGGCCACTTGCCCGGATTGCCACTTGGTTCTGGACGCAGCCATCAACACGCTGGACCGCTATTTCAACTCCGAGCGCGCGGCCGGTACCGAAGCGGGTTCTCGCGCCGCCTGATTCATTCCTACGCCACCGCATTCACCGTCTTAGCCGTAAATCCCCGGCGTTCCGTACGACGATATAAGGCTGCTTCATAGCTTGCTGGTGTGTTCTGGTTCGCAGTGATGTTCCTAACAGTACTGACAGCAAATTATACGATTTTCGAGAGAACAGCGTAATCTTTACCTTCTCTAGTAATTATAAAACTAGCGTGCCTGGCTCCCCTGATAGCTCTCAATCGACTGATTTTACATAACTTACCTCGTAAGGAGGGTGAAAAAAACCTTTGGCGAGGCGGATGCTCATTCCCATGCTACAGGGCGAAAAGCCAAAGGAGAAACGAAGTATATGAGCGAATTTCAAGAATCAGCCAATACCACGGCGACACCACGTTGGGTTGGATTGGCAGTAGCGCTGTTGGGCGGTATTTCGCTGCTCGGCCTGGGGGTAAGCTGGAGCGCCCTGAATCAGACCAAGAGCATCGAGCAATCGACACAGGCCGTGAGGCAGGCCAACGAAGCGCTGACCCAGAGGGTGGCCAAGGCCGACGAGATCAACCAGCAACTGCAGAGTGACGTGAGAGTGGTCACCGACAAGCTCAAAGTAACTCAAACCGTACTCATCGCCGCACGCAAACAGAACAAGAACGCCACCACCGCGGTGGACCAAAAGGTAACCAACCTGGCGACCTCCGTGAAGGCCGAATTGGCCACTAAGGCCAATACTGATGACGTGAACAAGCTGAACGGGGACGTCACTGGTGTGAGGACCGACCTGGACGCCGCCAAGAACAGCATTCAGATGGCGCGCAGCGAGATGGGCACGCTTATCGCGCGGAACCACGATGAAATCGATCAGCTCCGTCGCATGGGGCAGCGCGATTACTTCGAGTTCACCGTGCAGCGCAAGAGCGGGGCCACTAAGGTCGGCACCATTCAGATCCAATTGAAGGACACCAACACCAGGAAGAACCGCTATACCATCAACGTCCTGGCGGATGACAATAGCTTTGAAAAGAAGGATCGTTCGGTGAACGAACCGATCTTCTTCTACACCGGCGGCACTCGCCAGGCCATCGAGCTGGTGGTCAACAAGGTGACCAAGTCGACCGCCACGGGCTACCTGAGCGTGCCCAAGGCGACCGGAGCAACTTCGGCGAGCACCGCGACACCCGGGCAGTAAGCGAGTTCCGTTAGCAGGGCACCGATTCCTTGCACACAGAAAGAAAGGGGAGGATTGCAGAGAGAATCCTCCCCTTTTTTTGTTGCTGTTCAACCGGGAATAAAAACACTCCGCAGCAGGTCTTAGACAAGAGTAGGAAGGGTCTGGACACTGGAGCGCTCCTGTGACAAGCTAATAGGCGGCCCAGGGGATCAAAAACCGCAATGGAGTTCTGGAGGGGGAAATCATGAAAGTACGATTTGCAGTGGCAATGGCAGCAACGCTTCTCGCCGGGGCAGTCGGGATGGCGGCCGAGGGCTCATGGACCGGCTGGATTTCGGACAGCCAGTGCGGAGTAAAGGGCGCAAACGACAAGGCCGGTGAGTGCACGACCAAGTGCGTCAAGGAACATGGCGCCAAGTACGTGTTCGTGAACGACGCCGACAAGAAGGTGTACGTCGTTGATGCGCAGGACAAGGTGGCGGCCCATGCCGGCCATCACGTGGCCGTAAAGGGCACAGTAGATGGCGAAACGCTAAAGCTGGACAGTATCGACATGGCCCCGGCAACCAAGTAAGTCTTGGTCAGTTTTTTCAAAACGGGCGTCCCGACGGGGACGCCCGTTTTGTTTTGTGCTGCGAAGTATTTCCGCTACGATGTTGTGCTGCGATGCTGACGATTCTCATTCACGCCGGGCGTGCGCTAACCCCCACCACAGAAATCAACGACGCGGGCATCCTGGTTCGCGAAGATACCATTGCGGCCATCGGACCACGCTCGGGGATGACCTTGCCCGCGGGGGCGCTGGAAATCCGGGCCACCGACCAGACCGCCATTCCCGGCTTCATCGACCTGCACATCCACGGGGCCGGCGGCCACGACGTCATGGAGGGAACCGGCCCCGCGTTGCGCTCCATCACCCGCAAAGTCTCGGAACATGGCACGACTTCCCTGGTCGCCACTACGGTAACCGCCAGTACGGAGGAAACCCTGCGGGCCATCGAGGGAATCACCGGCTACATCGGGCAGCAACATCAGACGGATGAACCCCGCGCGGAGATCCTGGGAATCCATTTCGAGGGGCCCTTCATCAGCAAGGAGCGTCGCGGCGTTCATCCCTCGGAATGGATTCAGCTGCCGTCGGCCGCGACGCTCGGCCGCTTCCTCAAGGCCGCAGCGGGAAATGCCCGGATTCTGACCATCGCTCCGGAAGTGCTGGGGGCCGCCCCGTGCATCGACGCTGCGCGAGAAGCCGGCCTGGTCGTTTCGATGGGGCATACCGACGCAACTTACGAGCAGGCTCGTGCGGCCATGGCCCGGGGGGCGCGCAGCGCTACTCACGTCTACAACGCCATGCGACCGTTTTCGCATCGCGATCCGGGCGTCATCGGCGCCGTGCTGACTGCGCCGGAAGTCAATGCCGAGCTGATCGCCGACGGCGTGCATGTCGAGGAAGGCGCCATGAAACTGCTTCTGCTAGCCAAAGGAGCCGCACACGTCACTCTGGTGAGCGACGGCCTCTCCGCCACCGGGATGCCGGATGGCAAGTACTCTCTCGGCGGCTTCGAAGTGACCGTCAGCGGCGGCGTCTGCCGGAATGCCGAAGGTATCCTGGCGGGCAGCACGCTGACGCTGGACCGCGCGCTGCGAAATATCGTGGCGCTGGGGGCCTCTTTGCCAGACGCCGTGCGCATGCTGACGCTAAATCCCGCCGCCTTGCTGGGGATAGAATTCAAAAAAGGTTCACTGCGCGTGGGGGCGGATGCGGATATTTTGTTGCTCGATCGAGACTTGCATCTAGCAAGAGTCTGGGCCCGAGGTGTTGCGCTGAACTAGGGATTCAGCGGAATGTTGAGTTCCTCGGCGAGTTGCTGGGCATCGAAAGGGCTGCAGGTGAAATAGCGCCCGCCGACTTCCAGCGTGGGAACGGTGCGCTTGCCGTGATTGGCCTGGATGACGATGGCTTCCCCCGACGGATCTTCTTCGATATCCACCTCGCGGAAATCGACGCCGCGCTCCTTCAAGAAGGATTTTGCGCGGCGGCAATCGGGGCACCAAGTGGTGCTGTAAATGGTGATAGCTTCCATGTTCTCGTCACTTGCAGCTGATTAGATGCGGGCCGCAGCGCGAAGTCGCACCGAGCGCGGTCGGCGAAGCGGCTCAAGAGCCGGCCACCAGAGCGCTGCGCTGCTTGGTGGCAACCTGGATGCGGATCAAGGCACGCTGCAGCGCAACGTTGGCGCGGTCCCAATCGATATTTGGATCGTTCGAGGCCAGGCGCTTCTCGGCACGAGCCAGCGCATCTTTGGCGCGCTGCAAATCGATTTCTTCGGCGCGCTCGGCGGTTTCGGCGAGAACCGTTAAGCGATCCGCAAGAACCTCGGCAAATCCCTGAACAACCGCGAGATGCGCACTCTCCTTGCCGCCAAGATGGTGATAGCGGAGTTCGCCGATCCCCAGTTCGGTGATGAGCGGTGCGTGCCCGGGGAGGACGCCGAGATAGCCGTTCTCCCCCGGAAGCTGCACTTCCACGACTTTCTCGCGGAGCAATTGCTTCTCCGGGGTGACGATCACCAGTTCGATGGCGTCGGGCAGCATTTTTCGTTTTACGCGCTGGCCTTCATTTTTTCAGCTTTCCCGAGCGCTTCCTCAATCGTGCCAACCATATAGAACGCCTGTTCCGGAATGTCGTCGTACTTCCCTTCCACGATGTCCTTGAAGCTGCGCACCGTGTCTTCGATCTTCACGTACTTTCCTTCGAGGCCGGTGAACTGCGCGGCGACGAACATGGGCTGCGAAAGGAATTTCTCGATTTTGCGGGCGCGCGCCACGGTGCGCTTGTCTTCGTCGGAAAGTTCCTCGATACCGAGAATGGCGATGATGTCCTGGAGGTCCTTGTAGCGCTGCAAAATCGACTTCACGCCGCGCGCCACGGCATAGTGCTCGGCGCCCACAATGCGCGGATCGAGAATCCGCGAGGAGCTCGCCAGCGGATCGACCGCCGGATAGATGCCGCGTTCGACGATCTGACGGCTGAGGTTGGTGGTCGCATCCAGGTGCGCAAACGTTGCGGCGGGAGCGGGGTCCGTGTAGTCGTCAGCAGGAACGTAAATGGCCTGCACCGAAGTAATTGATCCGCTCTTCGTGGAAGTAATGCGTTCCTGCAATTCACCGATTTCCGTGTTGAGGTTCGGTTGGTAGCCAACGGCAGAGGGCATGCGGCCGAGCAGCGCGGAAACTTCCGAGCCCGCCTGCACGAAACGGAAAATGTTATCGATGAACAGGAGCACATCGAGATGCTCCTGGTCCCGGAAATATTCGGCGACGGTGAGGCCGGTGAGGCCCACGCGCAGACGCGAGCCGGGAGGCTCGGTCATTTGCCCGTAGATCAGCGCGGCGCGCGACTTCTCCGAATTGCCGGGCACGATCACGCCGCCCTCGGACATTTCCAGCCACAGGTCGTTGCCCTCGCGGGTGCGCTCGCCCACGCCTGCGAATACCGAGACGCCACCGTGCTTCATGGCCACGTTGTGAATGAGCTCCATAATCAGAACGGTCTTGCCGACACCCGCGCCGCCGAACAGACCGATCTTGCCACCCTTCAAATAGGGCTCGATCAAATCGACGACCTTGATTCCGGTTTCAAACATTTCCAGCGTGGTGGATTGATCTTCAAGCGACGGCGCCGGGCGGTGAATCGGGTAATGGGTGTCACTCACGATAGGGCCAAGTTGATCAACGGGTTTCCCAAGGACATTCATCACCCGGCCCAGGGTGGCCCGGCCCACCGGAACTTCAATCCCCTTTCCCAGGTCGTAGGCCTTCATCCCGCGAACCATACCCTCGACAGGCTCCATGGCGATGGCGCGCACGCGGCCTTCGCCGAGGTGCTGCTGGACTTCCGCGGTCACATCGAGCGGCTCGGGTATCGAGTAGCCTTCGCTGGTGATGCGAATAGCGTTATAAATGGCGGGGAGGTGGCCCGCTTCGAATTGAACGTCCATGACCGGTCCGATGACCTGTACGACGTGCCCCACGCCTGCGTATTTCTCTGCCATGCTGCTTTCTCCTAAGCGCCGTACGAAGCGCCGCTGACAATTTCAATAATTTCCTTGGTGATGGCCGCCTGGCGCACTTTGTTCATGTGCAGGGTCAAGGCTTCAATAACGTCGCCGGCGTTTTTCGTCGCCGACTCCATGGCGGTCATGCGCGCGGCGTGCTCCGCCGCGGAGGATTCCAGCATGGCGCGGAGCAACTGCGTTTCGATGTAGCGCGGGAGCAACTTGCCGAGGAGCTGCTGCTCGGGCTGTTCGTAGATGTAATCTACCTCGGAAGTCGCACTCCCGGATTCTTCGTCCGCCGGAACGGCCTCGACCGGCAGAAGCCTGGTGACCACAAGATTCGGGGTCATCACCGTCTTGAATTCACTAAACACCATGTAGACCGAATCGATCTCTTCCTGGGCATAAAGCTCCGTGACCAGCAGAGCGATCTCCCGCGCCGTCAGAAAGTCCACACGGGCGAGAACGTTCACATATTCTGCGATGAGGTGAAAACCCGCTTTTTTCAGCGCGTCGCGGCCTTTCTTGCCGATGGGGATGGTCGAAAGTTTCTTGCCTTTGTTGGCGCGGAAGAAATCCTGAGCTTTACGCAGAATATTGGCGTTGAAAGCGCCGGCCAGCCCGCGCTCTCCCGCCAGAACGATGGCCAGAATTCTTTGTTCCGGCCGGTGCGCCAGCAGCGGGTGCTGGGGCTCGTCGATGCGGGACATGATGGAACGTAGCATACGCGCGAGCTCTCTCGCGTACGGCCGCGCCGCGATGGCGGCTTCCTGGGCTCGGCGCAGCCGCGCCGCGGCGACGAATTTCATCGCGCGCGTGATTTGCTGGGTGTTCTTCACCGAACGGATGCGGCGCCGGAAATCGAGAAGGGTGGCCATGGTTATCCGTTAAGCGCCGGTCCTCACTTCGGCGACCGCAGCCGTGAATCGTTCCTTGAAGGCGTCCACTGCCGTCTTGACTTCCGCCCGGATGGCGTCGTCAAGAGCCTTTTTCGCCGCGATGTTCTTGAGGATGGAGGGATAGTTGGTTTCGACGAACTGCAGGAACTCGCTCTCAAAGCGGCGAACTTCCCCTACCGGCACAGCGTCCAGCGAGCCACTGGCCGCAACGTAGAGACTGAGCACCTGTTTTTCCACCAGCAGCGGCACGTACTGATCCTGCTTCAGGATTTCCGTGAGCCGCTGGCCGCGGGCCAGCTGACCCTGGGTCACCTTATCAAGCTGGTCGGAGCCAAACTGCGCGAAGGCCGCGAGCTCGCGATACTGGGCCATGTCGAGACGCAGCGAACCAGCCACCTGCCGCATGGCTTTGATCTGCGCGTTGCCCCCGACCCGGCTGACCGAGATACCGACGTTAATGGCGGGACGAATCCCGGCATTGAAAAGGTCCGCCTCAAGATAAATCTGCCCGTCGGTAATGGAAATCACGTTGGTGGGAATGTAGGCGGAGACGTCGCCGGCCTGCGTCTCAATGACCGGCAGCGAAGTGAGCGAGCCGCCTCCGAGCTTGTCATTCAGTTTTGCGGCGCGTTCCAGTAAGCGGGAGTGCAGATAGAACACGTCGCCAGGGAAGGCCTCGCGTCCCGGAGGGCGCCGCAGCAGCAAGGAAATTTCGCGGTAGGCCTGCGCGTGCTTGGAAAGATCGTCGTAGAAGGTCACGGCATGCCGCTTGGTGTCGCGGAAGAATTCGCCCATGGCGCACGCGGCGTAAGGCGCGATGTACTGAAGCGAAGCCGGCTCGGCTGCCGAGGAAGTAACGACAATGGTGTAGTCCATCGCTCCGGCGTCGGTAAGGGTCTTCACCACCTGCGCAATCGTCGAGCGCTTCTGCCCGATGCCGCAATAAATGCAAATTATGTCGCCGCCCTTTTGATTGATGATGGTGTCGAGAATGACCGCGGTTTTTCCGGTCTGGCGGTCTCCGATGATCAGCTCGCGCTGTCCACGGCCGATCGGAATCATGCTGTCGATGGCCTTGATGCCGGTCTGCAACGGCTCACGGACTGGCTGGCGATCCAGCACGCCCGGTGCGATGCGCTCCAGCGCGTTGCGCTGCTTGGTGGCGATCCCGCCCTTGCCGTCCACCGGCTGCCCCAGCGGATTGACCACCCGGCCGACCAGCGCTTCGCCCACCGGGACGGACATAATCGTGTTGGTGCGCTTGACGACGTCGCCTTCCTTCAGCTCCTGCGATTCTCCGAGCAGCACCACACCGACTTCTTCCTCTTCAAGGTTGAGCGCGATGCCGAAAACGTTATGCGGGAAAGCGAGCATTTCGCCGGCCATGACCTTCTCCAAGCCATGCACGCGCGCAATACCGTCGCCGACGCTGATGACCGCGCCGACTTCATCGACCGAGACGGTCTGTTCGTAGTTCTCAATCTGCTCACGCAGAATCTTGCTGATTTCGTCGGCCTTGATATTCGCCATGCCCGCTCCGTTCGCTGAACCCTCTGAATCTTTCGCCGGGGACGCGGCACCGCCCTCCCCGGAAAAACCTGGCTTACTCGGCCGCCAGGCGCGCGCGCATCTCCTGCAGCCGGCTGCGCAACGAGCCATCGTAAATGGTGTCCCCGATTCGTACCACCGCGCCTCCCAGTAAGGCCGGATCAAGCGCATACTTTGTTTCCACCTGTTTGCCCGTCATCCGCGCCAACGTGGCGGCTATCTCTTTCTTTTGCCCCGCGCTCAATTCGACGGCGGAAGAAACCTGCGCTTCGGCAACTCCCTGCCGCTGCCGCATCACTTGATGAAACGCGGCGATAGCCTCGGGAATCAGCTGCGTGCGCCGGTGGTCCGTGAGCACCAAGAGAAAATTGCGAATGATCTTGCTGGCGCCCAGCCGGGCCACGATCTTTTCGATGACCGCGTGCTTGGCTTCCATGCTCACCGCCGGGCTGGCCAGAAAGGTGCGCAGCTCGGCGGATTGCGCGTAGGCAGCGGCAAACTCGTGAAGCTGCCTGGCCGCCGGCTCGCCGGCGCCCTGAGCCAGGGCGATGTCCGCCATGGCATTGGCGTACTGCAGGCTCGCGGATTTCAATTGGGCCTGCCTTCCAGACTGTTCACAAAGTTGCTGATGAGCGATTCCTGCGTCTTGGGAGTGAGCTGCATGGCAAGGAGTGTTTCCGCGCCATCGACGGCGAGATGTGCGGCCAGCGCTTTCAGCTCCAGGCGCGCAGCGCGTTCCGCAGCTTCGATTTCAGTCTTTGCGGCAGCGGCGATTTTCTGTGCGTCGGTCTCGGTAGCGGCGCGCAGGCGCTGCAGTTCGGCGGCGGATTCGCGTTCGAGGGAAGCGCGGAGTTCCGCGACTTCCTTCTCTAGATTCGCGAGCTTGGCTTCCGCTTCGCGTAGCTCGGCGTCAGCGGCGGCTTTGGCGCTGGCGGCATTTTTGATTGCCGAGCTAATGGCATCCGCTTTTTTTCGGAATACCGGCGGAAGCAATTTTCCGAAGACCCAAACAATCACGCCGGCAACGATCGAAAAGTTGATCCACTTGAAGATTTCCGTGGCGCGCCCGACAGCCGCGTGGTCGGCTTCGTCAGCGGCACGCAAGCACACCGCCAGAAAGAGCGACACCACGACAACACCTGCGGAAACCAGAACAAAGCGATTTCGCGTCATCGAGCCTCTCTCGCGGGAGCGCCGGGACGCGGTGGAGCTTCGAGGATGCGGCGCGCGATTTCGGCGGAAAGCTGAGCGACGGTGGCTTGGACGTCGCGGCGAGCAGCGGCAAGTTCGGCCGCCACGCGCACTTTAGCGGCGCTGACCTCGCCCGCGGCTTTGCGGCGCGCCTCCTTGATCTCGGCAGCGCGCTCCTCAAGAACTCTCCGGCGTGCAGCCTCCTGCTCGGCATACACCCCTCCGCGCGCCTGCTCGAGGGCCTGTTGATACTGCTTGACCTTCCTGTTAGCAGCCGCTTGGGCAGCTACACTAGACTGGTCGGCGCCCACCGTGCGGGAATCGCGCTCGGCCATCACCTGGAGCAAGGGTTTGAAAAAAAGTGCCCGTAAGATGAAGTAAAAAAGGAGGATAGTCAGGACCGTGGGCACAGCCTGAAGGAACAGTTCGCCTAGCTGGTGAACAATCGCTTGCATTTAGAAATGGTGTCGCCTAAATCTCAGGTTGGCAGCCGCGCCGCGCCTCCCACCCCTTGGGGGCCTACGGCGGGCCTAACGCTGCCGTCTAGAAACAATATTTTATAGCACCCACAGCGGCTTTCCGTCAACGTGACACCGGGCACAAATGTCGTCAACTGGCCAGACGGCGGTTCCGGCCGTCTTCGCTTTCCAAGTATCGCTTCGGCGTTGTCCCCAGTTGTTTGCGAAACATCGCTATGAACGCACTAGGGCTGTTATATCCAGCCTCGAGAGCGGCGGCGGTCACTTTTTCCCCGGAGGCCAGCAGCTGCAAAGCATGCAGCAGACGAAGCTGCTGCCGCCATTGGCCGAAATGCATTCCTGTTTCCTCAAGGAATACGCGCTGTATCGTTCTCTTACTCGCGCCGCAGTCCGCGCACAGCTTTTCCAGCGTTCGGTGGTCCGCAGGATCGGCAAGCAGAGTTCTTACCACCCGCATGGCCCGGGAATCCGACGGATGCGGCAACTGGAGCGGAACGGACTCCACGGACTTTAATTGCTCGACAATGATTCCGACAATGCGTCGCTCCCCCGCAGTTCTCTTCTGCAATTTCTTAAGCTTGCAGGCATAGAGAATTAGCTCCCTGAGGAGCGACGATACATTCATGACCAAACATTTCCCGCGAAACGCCCGACAGAGCTTCGGCAGGAAGTACAGAGTTCTCATGGAAACCTGCCCCGACATGGCCACCGAGTGCGGGGTATTCGCGGGAATCCAGACCGCGCGCAGCGGCGGCACTACCCAAACGCCCTGCTTGGTCGACAGGGTCATCACCCCTTCTGACGCGAAGAGCAGTTGGTCTTCCGGATGGGAGTGCTCCGGGATCACCTGGCCGTCGTCGAAGTCGGCAGACACACTGGCAATTTCCGCGCGGGGACGACCGTTTGCATCGCACAGGACGCTCTGACACTTATGCGACATTTCTTGTCACAATAACGAGAGAAATTGGAGCTGACAAGTGCTATTCCTGAAAACCGAAGCAAGCCTTCAAGGGGAGGTGGATGATGCTGGCCTCAGGGAAGATGGTTGGCTTTGTACCCACAACGGATTACCACCAGGCGCGGGCCTTCTATGAAGGCAAGTTGGAATTCGATTTTGTGAGCCTCGATCAATACGCGCTGGTGGTGAGCGTCGGCGGTCACCGCATTCGCATTGCAAAAGTACCGAATTTCACGCCACTCGAGGGCACCATCCTGGGATGGGAAGTTAACAACATTCGCTCCATCGTCACTTGGCTCCGGGAGCGAAGCGTTTCCCTGGAAAAATATCCCTTCGTCGAAGATCGCCAAGGCATTTGGACCACTCCCACTGGTGACCAGGTGGCTTGGTTCAAAGATCCAGACGGCAACATCCTCTCCGTTAGCCAGCATCATTCGTGAAACGAAAATGCGCTAAACGGGAACGGCCCAAAAGAGGTTCAGACCAGACGCGCACTAGCTCCCAGAAGATCGCAACTGACTGGCTACCCGCCCTATCACAGAAAGACCCCCTTGGATCGCTTTTACTGACGAGTTTCGGCGGGGCTGGGGACGTCGTACACGTAGCGGATGACCAGCGGCGTGTTGTTGCGGCCGGTGGTCATGTGCAGCGTTTCGTAAAGTTGTCGGCCATCATAGGACAATTCGAAGGTGCGGCTCATTTTGCCCCCGCGGGGATTCTTTTCGTCGGTGACCAGGCGGTTGCCGTCCCATTTGGCGGCCATCTCCTGATAGTTTTCATCTTTGGATTTCTGCAATTTCCGCCCGTCGGTCAGGAACGCCCGTTTGCGGTCCCGCTCATCCACTAGATCGACCTCCGCGCCGGTCATCGAGAGCGTGATCGCTTTCGCCGGCGTGAAGAGTTCGTGCATCTTCTGCCGCTCTTCATCACTTTCTCCGCCGCGCCCGCCATAGCCTCCGCGACCTCCGCCAGGATATCCACCGCCCATGCCGCGCCCACTACCTCGGCCTGCGCCGCTCGAATCTGGTCTCCTCTTGCGCGGGTCGTCGCTATCGTCGGGATTGAGCTTCCAGGCGCCCAGAATCGTTGTGCGCGGCGGCGGCTCCTGGGGCTTCTTGGCTGCGGAAGCGGTACCAGGCTGAGGCTGCGCTGCGGGGAGCGGCCCAGGGGGCGCTTGTCGGTATACCGCGACAGGAACCACCAGGATGAGTCCAGCGAAAACGGTCCAGGATGGCAGCTTAGAGAAGAACATGGCTTTGCTACTCAAATCCAAGACTCCTCGAACAACGTCCTACTATATTCCCCGCCCGGGAGAAAAGAGTTCCCACAACCTCTAGCGGGTGTGGCTGGCTCAGTTTTGCCGAAATGGCAGTATGCTGTTCTCTTGAGAGAGTCACTCCCACGGCTCGGTCCACCAATGTCCATTCCCCGGATCGCGTCCGATGCCCAACTACGAGCCAGATTCCACGGCTGCCTGGTGGGCGGAGCGGTCGGTGATGCCCTTGGCGCTCCTGTCGAATTCCTGGACCTCGAGGAGATTGAAAAGGCCTATGGCCAACAAGGGATCCGCGACTATGCCCCGGCGTTCGGAAAGCTAGGGTCCATCACCGACGATACCCAGATGACGCTCTTTACCGGGGAGGGCATGCTCTGTGCTCAACTGGCGTCGGCTCTCGGCGGTCAGGCCCCTGATTTTTTTCGCGCGGCAACGGCTTCGTACGCGCGCTGGCTGACTACTCAGGAAATCTCTCAACGTGGTCTGTCCGCCACCAGCAAGTCAGGCTGGCTTCTGCAGCAACGGAAACTCTTTAGCCGGCGCTCACCGGGAACGACTTGCCTTTCCGCCTTACATTCCAATCGCGGCAAAGTCACGCGGGCCGCAAACGACAGCAAGGGATGCGGCGGCGTAATGCGCATCGCACCGGTGGGCATGTATTTCGCGCATGCGCTGAGCCGCGAGCGCCACCAGGACCGGCTGATTCCCCGCATCTTCTCGACCGGCAGCGATCTGGCGGCCATCACACATGGACATCCTAGCGGCTGCCTGAGCGCGGGGGTGCTCGCCGTCATCGTCGGTTTGGTCCTGGCGGGCAGCCCCCTCAAGAAAGCCATGGACGCGGCGAAGGAGGAGCTCCGCAACCACAAATCCCACGCGGAAACACTGGCGGCCATCGAGCAAGCCGAAGCGCTCGCAGAAGCTCGACCGCGGGAACGCCGCGTCTTGCGCATGATGGGAAAGGGATTCGTGGCTGAAGAGGCCCTCGCGATAGGGCTCTATTGCGCGCTCTCCGCGCACGATTTTGAAGACGGCATCATTCTGGCCGTGAATCACAGTGGGGACAGCGACTCGACAGGCTCGATTACCGGGAATCTCCTCGGGGCAGCGGCGGGAGTCCAAGCGATTCCGGAACGATGGCTTTTAAACCTCGAGCTGCGAACCACCATCGAAGCACTGGCAGACGATCTTGCTGCCTTTCCCGAGTGGCGGCTGGGCGGCGAAAGCGACCGAGAGGAACGGGCGTTTTATACCAGCCGCTATCCCCTCGCTTAGCGGAACCGCGCCGCCAAGAGGGCCGCTAGTCTGCTTTTTTCAGGTAGCCAAACAATTCCTTTACGCGCGGAAGAAGGGCCAGGGCGCCGAGTTCGCGGAAACGCGCGGCACGCTGGCGGTAGCCGTATTCGCCCGGGGCGATGATGGCCATGAAGGGCACGCCTGCGTCACGGGCGGCCAGCGCATCGTCAATGTTGTCGCCGAGGTACAGGGCGGTCGAGGGGTCACGCTGGCCAAGGATTTTGTGCAAACCTTCCGGATGCGGCTTTTTCTTCGCGTCGTCCATGGTGACGATGGTGCGGAAATGTTTGGTGGCCGGCCAGCGTTCGAACGTGAATGAGAATTCCTGCCGGGTGCGTCCCGTGAAGAGATTCAGCTCGAAGCTCTGTGCCCACTCTTCAATCTGCCGCGCGCTGACCATCAGTTTTTCGTTTCGAACGTTCCCCGGCTTGCCGTCGCTGCCCCAATAAAACCTTTCAAACGCCGCGCGCGCTGCTTCGTACGAAGTGGGGTGGCCAAGTGAACTTACCCACGCGGAAACCATGCTCCAGTCATCGTTGAATCCCGGCTTGCTTTTCCATTGGTGCAGTTCCGCAAATGTTACCCGCTTGCCGGTCAAGTAGCGCACCGTATCCAGCGCCGAACGCCAGTAAGTGCCGCGTACATCGACGAGAACGCCATCGACATCGAAGACCAGGATTTGAGGCCGTAGCGTCTTTTTCATGGTCTTCCAAAAGATGCACCTGGAATTTGGGGGGCTTCCCGCCAACGCGGAAGGAAGGCACGCGGGAGCCGGAGAAAAATATAAAACGTAAGGATATCACGGTGGCCAAAGTTCCCGAGTTACGGGAAGCTCATGGGGATGGCCATGAAAGCAAAAAAAGCACGCCACTGGAGAACGCGCGCTTGGCTCGCTCGGAATCCGGCGGTACTAAGCCTGGTGCACCCGTCTTCGGCGGAATCCCGCCTCAGTAGATCAGCTCACGCTGCGCCACGATCCTATAAGGAAACGACTGGTTGACGGCATTGATCCAGCAGCTGTCGTATTGAATGTTGGCCGTGCCACCACCGTTCCAGGCGACCGTCGGTATGCCCGGGGGACTGTAAGCACCCAAGGGAATGGGGTGGGTATAGGTAGGCGGGGTGTCACTGTACAAGTTGGCTACGAACAACGAACCGTTCAGCGTGCCATTGCCTCCGCCGTTCTTTTGAACGTTACCTTTCCCGATTACCAAAATGAGTCCGTTGTAGCTAGGAGTGCCATTAAAGGTCAGCGTACCGGTGACCACCAGAATCCCTGCCCCCGGCCCGCCAAACGTATAGTCTCCTTGGACAACATTGATCACCGGCGCGCCATCGGTGCCCAGGTTCAGGGTGGAAGGATTGGGCAGCGGACTGAGTCCGTAGACGTTGGGACCCGCCGCCGTGGTGATGGAGTTAACCAGGTTTGTCAAACCATCCACGGTGGACAAGGGGCCTAAATTGGAACTTTCGTCAGCTATGCCAGCAGGGGTGCCCGTGTAACTACCGGGGCGGTGGACTTGCGTCCCCAAACTGGTTGTCGACGCGGCGTTATAGCCGGCGAGCCCGGGAACGTTGGCGGCCGCGGGACATCCCGTGCCAGTCGGCCCATGATGGGCGTCGGTTCCGCTGACACCGAACGCAGCTGAGTTTGGATTAGTACCATAGTCCGGATTGGGACCGTCAAAAATCATCGCCCCGGGCATGGGCGGGAAGGAGGTTTGGCTGACTTCGTATTGCGTCATTCGGCGTGAACCGCTGCTGGTGACTGCCAGCGCCGTCAGTTCATATACCGGAAGGTAAGTGTTACTGGCCGCGGAACAGCCTGTGTAAGTGATGTTGCTTATGGCCACTTCATTCGTCCCGTTCCAACAGACACGATAGCCGGCCGTGGTGTCGCTGCCAGACGACCCATTAACGGGCATGAGCTTTGAAGTTGTCGATGGTTTATTGATCATGGCCATCACGCGGACCCACTTCCAGGGGAGTATCGGAGTGGCGGCATAGCTCGTGCTCTTGGAAGCAGCAGGCGTCACATACCAAGATCCCGTCGGCACGCCGCTCACACAAACGACTTCCTTGCAGATTTCCGTATCCGGATAAGTAGTGGGGGCGCCCAGAGGGAGCCAGGGAGTAATGGTCTCTCCTGCCGCAGGGTTGGTAATGTAAAGAACACCGTTGGCCAGGCCGGGTAGCGGGAACGGAGGAACATTGGTGGAACTGAAAAGAGCGCTGCCGCCCAAGCTGTCCGTAGCGCCGGAGCGCAAGCGGTCGCGCACTTCTTCAATGCCCCCCTTGGACGAAAAAAACGCCGTCTGTTCGTCGCGAAAATTCGCGCTGATATTCGTCTCCGTGTTGGACATCATGATCATGCCCATCAGGGCCGCGCTGATAAGCATTAGCATCAGCAGTGCAACTACCAGAGCAACCCCGCGTTCCGAGGTCCTGAGGTTCTTGCCGTGAAAAACGATCATCGTAGTTCTCCTACCTGCACGACATCACCGCGCCTGAGGCCGCCATCGAGCAGTTGTTCAGAGACACTTCTCCCTGAAAGGTGGTCTCGATCGGCTGCTTCGTTTTGGGATCCAGCACGGCATTGTTGCGGATCAGCAAGCTCACCTGAATGGTCTTGATGGACGCGATTATCTGGGCGCCTCCGACAGTACTAATGTCCTGCGGCAGCGTCGTAACTTGAGTTCCGTCAGCCTTAAAGTAGGAAAAGATGGGATTGCTGAGCACGTCGTTCACTTCCGTTCCCCAGTTTGGCGGCGACTGGCCGGTCAGCGGATCGGCGCTAACCTTGTCCACCTGGCTGCGTTGCAAGCACCAGGCACAGCTACCCGAGCCGTTGGAGGCCATGTAGATGACGCTTTGCACCACGCCGTCGCCATTCATATCGCCTTCGAAACGGATCTCGTTCGCGTCTATTTTCACCAACCCGATAGCCATGCGGTTGTCATTGATGAGCGGAGCGGCCAGCGCCGGCGACCACAAAGCGCTGGCGGTATCCACCATCCGCGAATTTGGATATCCGATCTGGTTGACGTCACGAAAGAACTGGTCGACGAAATCGCGCGCTTCCTGGAAATTGTCGAGCTTGACCTGCTCGCTGAAGGCCCGCTGTTGAGCCATGTCAAGCTGCACAAAGATTCCGGCACTGATGATGCCCAGAATCAACACCACCACCATCATCTCGATCAAGGAGAACCCTTTTTGACCATGGCCGGCTTCGCGGTTCATGCTAGTTTCCTCCGACCAGTGAGCGAATTGTCACCGGGAGCGAGAACAAAATCTGGTTGGTGCCCGAACCCTTCATCTTTGCGGAAACCGTCACCAGGCTCACGTAGCTCGAGGGCGTCTGAATGTTCCACCGCACGTCGTACGTTGATTGCCGGCCGGAGGTGCCACACGAGGTGAAGGACATGTAATAACCCGCCGGCGCGCCCGAGCTTCCCTGGGCTAGGGAGAAGTCGATGGAACCCGAAGACAGCACCGTCGCTCCGGTTCCCGCCGTCGATCCGGTGATGTTGATGGTATGTGCTGCGCCGGCGCAGTCCGTAATCGTGAGGGTTGCCGCTCCGCCTGCAGAAGCGCTGGTTATTTTTTCGATGGCCATTTGCGCGATGACCGTGGAATTGCTCTGCTGCCGGTTCTTGGAATTCGTTCCAATGGCGATAGGAATCAAGACCGCGCATCCGAGCACCCCGACGGTCAGCACAAAACTCGCCATCATGAGCTCGATCAGAGACGTGCCGGTCTGACCGGTGTATCTGATCTTTCTTTTCAATTCCATGCGGCACCGTTCCACGTCACCATTTTTGTGCGACCACCTTTGGTTACCACGACCGCTGCCCAACCCGCTCTGCCCACCCGGGTATCCGTCAGGTAATAGACAAAATACCCCGCCGCCGGAGTGCTACAGGTCGCAGGGGTTGTTGTGGTGTCGTAGTTACAGGGCAGACCTCGCCCGGTGTAGCCGAGAGTGCTGGTATTATCGTATGAGCTGGATCCCGAATCTCCCACCAGGACATACGCAGTTGGTTGTCCGCTGCCGCTGGGAGTCCCGGAGGCCGGAACGGTAGTCCCGCTGAACTCCATCATCGGTTCACCGGCGTCGAAGCTCGAATTGCCATTCAGATCGACATAGGCGATGCGCGCTCCGTTGCGGGTCCCGTAACGAATCTCGTACGTGGTGTTGTTCTTCGCTGCCAGGATTCTGGCCTGTTGCATGAGTCCGGAAAGATCGCCCGCCGAGGCGCGCAACCGTAGGTTGGAAACGGCCAAGAAGATGTTCGGAACGGCGATCGCTGCCGCAATCATCACCACCAGCACAACAATCAAGATTTCTATGAGGCTGAATCCGCGCTGGCCAGGGCACCTCATCCCGCTCTTCCTCGAATCAATTCTCATTAATGACTTCCTTCTGGGGCACTGGCTGCCAGGGGCTTGGGCAGCGAACAGCAACGTTCCCAGAACAAATTTAGCACTTTGAGCGCCATTTTCGAACGCTGGTAAGTTATTCTGCTACTGACACTTAGAGGAGCCAAAAGCGCCGATTCGGTTTTGGGAAGAATTGGCTTGGGTAGAAAGGTAACAGGCCTGGTACCTGGAGCCAGGTGCCGACCGGGCGATCAAAGGCACCGCTTTCTCTACGCGCCCAGCAGAAAGTGCCGGTGTTCGGGGCGTCCCCGGCGAAAGGCGGCCAACCGGTCGTTCGCCTGGTTGCCGCCTCTTTCGGGCTCTTGCTATACTCGGGGGCGTCAGAGCCGCGGCCGGGCGAAAGGCATCCTCCGGAACGGCGCCCGCAGCAGATCATTTCCCTGCGAACTTACGACCGAGTGGCTGCAAAGGATAGCGCGCCATGCACGTCTGCGCGCGCCGGCCGCCTTGCGGCCGCCAGAAACGAGGAGAGAACTATGGCTGGATATGGCGGTGTCGATTACATCGATTTTGATTCGCAACTGAACGACGAAGAGCGGCTGGTGCGGCAAACGGCGCGGCAATTCGTCGAAAACGAAATCATCCCGATCATTGAAAAACACAACCGCGAAGGCGTTTTCCCTAAGCATCTGGTGCCGCAACTCGGCGAGCTGGGATTTTTCGGCGCGAATCTGCACGGCTACGGCTGCGCGGGAATGTCCAACGTGGCGTACGGATTGATGACCCAGGAACTGGAGCGCGGGGATTCCGGGTTGCGCAGCTTTGTTTCCGTGCAGGGCGCGCTGGTGATGTATCCGATCTACACTTTCGGCAGCGACGCGCAGAAAAACAAGTGGCTGCCGCTCCTGCAGCAAGGCAAAGCCATCGGCTGCTTTGGCCTGACCGAACCGCAATTCGGATCGAATCCGGGCGGCATGCTGACGCGCGCGGTGAAGCAGGGCAACAGCTACATCTTAAACGGCGAAAAAATGTGGATCACCAGCGGGTCGATCGCGGACCTGGCGGTGGTGTGGGCCAAGACCGAGGACGACCAGATCCGCGGATTCCTGGTGGAAAAAGGCGCGCCTGGATTCAAGACCTGGGAGGTGCACGGGAAATGGTCGCTGCGCGCCTCGGTGACGTCCGGATTAGCATTCGTCGACTGCCAAATCCCGGAAGAAAACTTGCTGCCCGGAGTTGTTGGGTTGAAGGGGCCACTAAGTTGCCTGAACCAGGCGCGCTATGGAATCGGATGGGGCGCGCTGGGGGCGGCCATGGCGTGTTACCACGAGGCACTCGAATACGCCAAGACGCGCAAACAGTTCGCCAACAAACCCATTGCTTCGCACCAGCTGGTGCAGGAAAAACTGGCGTGGATGATCACGGAGATCGTAAAGGGGCAATTGCTGGCGCTGCACGTTGGCCGCCTGAAGGACAACGGAAGGGTTGACCCGGCGCATATTTCGATGCTGAAGATGAACAACGTGGCCATTGCGCTGGAAACGGCGCGCAAGGCCCGTGACATTCTCGGCGCCAACGGCATCGTGGACGATTACTGCATCATGCGGCACATGAACAATCTCGAGAGCGTGTACACCTACGAAGGAACAAACGACATTCATAAGCTGGTGATCGGCGAGCGCATCACCGGCATTGCCGCATTCGTGTAATGTCTGAAAGCGCGGACTGACCTCTGCCTCCACGCTTTCCATCCAACCCATCTCCAAGCCGGCCGAATCTTGTATGCTGTGGGGCAGGCCCGCCGCGGCGGGCGCCTCTAGGAGGAGCTACGTTCTATGTGTTCATGTGCCACTCGGGTGATTCGATTCCTCCGCTATGCAGTTGCCGTACTGCTCATAGCTCTCGCTGGCCAATGCGGAATTGTTCGCGGGCAGCAGAAAACTGCACCGGCAGAAGAGAAGCCGAAGATTCGGGCGATCACCGCGTTCATCAACCTGGATCGGGCGCAGTACCAGGAGCAGGTGGCGGATGCGTTGAAGATGCTGAAGCGCGGGCAGACCATTCTTGAATCGCGCGGATACCAGGTCCAAACGATCCGCATCGCCACGCAGCCCTTTCCGGAGTACACCCAGGGGCTGACCGCCGAGCAGACCGTCGCGTTTTTCAAGGACTACGACGCCTTAGCAACGAGAGAAAAGTTTGCGGCGTCCATCGGCCCGGCCATGCTGAATGCCGGGGACAGCGATTCGCAAGCGAAATTGCTTGCGGAGATCCTCAGCAACACCAAGACGCTGAATGCTAGCGTGGTGGTTGCGGGCGAGGACGGCGTGCGCTGGGGCGCCGTAGGTGCCGCGGCTCGCGTGATGAAAAAACTCGAGGAGACGGAGCACAGCCAGGGTAATTTCCGTTTTGCGGCAATAGCCATGGTGCCGCCGTTGACGCCATTCTTTCCGGCCGCTTATCACACCGGTTTCGGACACCAGTTCGCGATCGCGCTGGAATCGGCAAACGTGGTGATGGCGACGTTGAAGGATGCCCCGGACCTGGCGACGGCCAAGCAGCGGCTGACGGATAGATTGGCAACCAGCGCCTTCGATATCGAGCGCAATGCGGGACGCATCGATCAGGACACCGGGTGGACCTACATGGGAATCGATCTTTCTCCAGCGCCGTCGCCACCGGAGAATGCTTCGATCGGTGCGGCCATCGAGAATTTGACCACCCAACCCGTGGGCATGAGTGGAACGCTCACGGCGGCGGCCACGATTACCGCGGCGGTCAAAGACGTCAAAGTCAAACAAACCGGGTATAGCGGTTTAATGCTGCCCATCTTGGAAGATAGGCGACTGGCCCAGCGGTGGAGCGAAGGACACATTTCCATTGACGCCCTGCTCAGTTATTCGGCGGTGTGTGGCACAGGCCTGGACACCGTTCCGCTCCCCGGGGACATCACCGCCGAGCAGCTTTCCCTCATTATCGGCGACATGGCCAGCCTGGCATTCAAGTGGCACAAACCACTTTCTGCGAGACTGCTCCCTGTTCTTGGCAAGGGCTGGGGCGAAATGACGGAGTTCGACAATCCGTTCCTGGTAAATGCGAAGCTGCAGCCGTTCGACAGCAAGTAGCGTTTCGAGTCGCCCGTTTTCAGGAGGCCCGAACTTATGGAGTGCCAGCAGTATGTGCTCCCGACGCCTCCGGTATCTTCCTTTTTTTATATTGACCAGCCTTGGCGGTACTCTCGCCGCAAATAGTCGTTGGCCGCGAGCACGTTGGTGATACGCATGTTGGGGCCGTCGTAGTAGATCTTCTTTCCGGCACGCAGCGCCACAATGCCGAGGAGCATGACCTCGGTGAGACGGGCGGCGTACTCGAACGGACAGGAGGCTTCCAGCTTTCCTTTGGCGGCGTCCACCCAATTCATTTCGTGGGCTTCGCCGGCGATGCGCGGGAGCTTCTCGGGTGGCTTGCCAAAGGAATCGTGGAGCGAGCTGGGCAAGAGCCGGGGCTTGAAGCCGTAAGTGTCGTGAAGGAGCTTGCCTTTGCTGCCAATGAGCAGCGCGCCGCCTTCTTTGTTCAACTCTTCGTCGCCGAGCTCTTCTGGCTTGTTGGGCTTGAGCCCGCCGTCGTACCACGTCAGCTTCACCGGAGGCATCGGCCCGCGCGCGGGGAACTCGTAGAACGTCAGTGTGGCATTCGGGTAAGAGGCGCCGTTGAAAGGAGTGGAGACGGTTTCAACGCTGGTCGGCAAGCCCAGGTTGAGCGACCACAGGGAGTGGTCGATCAAGTGAGCGCCCATATCGCCGATCGCGCCGACGCCCCAGTCGGTCCAGCCGCGCCAGTTGAAGGGGTGGTAGATGGGGTGGTAGTCCACGTTTGCGGCGGCCGTGCCAAGAAACAGATCCCATGCCAGTCCGGGTGGAACGGGGTAGTCCCCGCAAAGGGCGGCAGCAAGCCGCGCGTTGACGTCCCGACCACTCCAGCGAAGAGGTTCGGGCCCCGCCTTCAGCAGCTCCGGGCGCGGCACGCCCTGGGGCCAAAAGCCCAGAGGCCGGTTGGTCCAGATATGTACCTCGCGCACGTCGCCGATCGCCCCAGCCCACACATACTCGACGGCGGTCCGTCCATCGTTTGAGGAGTGTCCCTGGTTGCCCATCTGCGTGGCGACTTTGGTTTCTTTGGCGCGCCGTGAAAGTTTTCGAGCTTCCTCGATCGACCAGCAGAGCGGCTTCTGGACGTACACATGTTTGCCAAGATCCATGGCCGCCAAGGCAATGGAAGCGTGCATGTGGTCGGGCGTCGCGACCATGACGGCATCGATGTCCTTCTGGTGTTCGAGCATGTCACGATAGTCGGTGTAACGCTTGGCTCTGGGCAGATGTTCGGTCTTGAGCTTGACCATCCTGTCGAGGCGCGCCTGCGCTCTTATGGGATCAAAGGGCACCGGCGCCTCACCCGGCGGGGGCGGGGCCGGCAGTTCGATGCGCTTCTTCAGCCTCTCAATGTCCAGGTCGAGCCGGTCGAATCCTTTATCGGCATAACGCCAGTCCACATCGCACAGCGCCACGATGTTCTGGCTTGCGAGGTTGATCAGATTGGTGCGGCCCATGCCGCCGACCCCCACGCCGGCGACGTTCAGCGTGTCGCTCGGCGAAGTGAATCCACGACCGAGGACGTGCCTAGGAACAATGGCACACGCGGCACTACTGGCGGCGACTTTAGTCAGGAACGTGCGGCGCGAGATCTCTTTCTTTTTGCTCATGATTATCTCTCCAGGACAAGCTGCATTATCGCGCGCACCAGGCGCCTTTGTGAAGGGCAGCTTTGCGCCTGGCGAGTTCGGGCGAGTCCGATCGCTTTGGCCTCGCGTAGCGGCGATCAGAAAGAGGGCGGGCGCTGGTTGGCGACCGCGAAACCGCGCTCCAGAGCGATGCCCACGCGACCTAGCGTGCCTTCTTCGAAGAGCCGGCCGATCAGGGTTATGCCGTGAGGAACGCGACGCGGCGGTGAGAATTTTGGCAGCGGATTTTTCGGATCGGGCGCCCAGTCCGAACGTGCTTCGGAGACTTCCACGAATCCGGCGCGCAATGTGAGCGAGGGATGCCCGGTCTGGTTGCTGATGGTCAGCATTTCGTCGCGCAGCGAAGGCACCAGCAAGAGGTCCACCTGCGAGAAGATGCGCGCCATCTCCGCAGCGACTTTGCGGCGGAAGCGGTCGGCCTGGACGAAATCCACGGCGGAGAGGAAGCGCGCCTGGCGGAAAAGGTTGGGCCAGGCGTCCGCGGTCTGCACTTTAAGCTGGTCGACGCCGTGGCTGAGGGTGAGTTCCTCGAAAGCGGCGGCGCCTTCGGCGAACAGAATCAGGTTGAGCGAGTCGTACGGCCAATTGGGAAGCTCTACCTCGACGGGAACCAAGCCGAGCTTTGGAAGGGTGTCCAGCGCGGCGCGGTCCACATCGGTGGCGGGGTCCTCTTTCATCCAAGCGGGGAAATAGCCAACGCGTAGGCCCTTGATGCTCGCGTTCGAATCAAAATCCAGCCGGCTGGGCACACTGGAAATATCGCCAGCATCCGGGCCGGAGATGGCTGCTAACACCAGCAGGGCATCTTCAACGGTGCGGGTCATGGGGCCGAGCTTATCGAGGGACCAGCAGAGGGTCATGGCACCGGTGCGCGGCACGCGGCCGTAAGTGGGGCGCAGGCCGGTGATTCCGCAACGCATGCTGGGGCTGATGATGCTGCCGCCGGTCTCGCTGCCAATCGAGAAGCCGACCAGGCCCGCCGCAGTAGCGGCGCCCGGACCGGCGCTGGAGCCCGACGCGCCTTCCTCCGGGAGCCACGGGTTCACCGTTTGCCCGCCGAACCAAATATCGTTGAGCGCCAGGGCGCCGAGACTGAGCTTTGCTAGGAGCACCCCACCCGCGGCGTGAAGACGCTTGACGACCGCGGCGTCCTCTTTGGGAATGCGGTTGCGGAAAGGCTCGGCTCCATAGGTGGTCGGAATTCCGGCGGTGTCGAGAAGATCCTTGCCGCCCCACGGAATGCCGTGAAGCGCGCCGCGGTACTTGCCTGCGGCGATTTCCTCGTCGGCCTTCTTGGCTTCGGCAAGGGCCAGATCGCGCAAGAGAGTGATGACCGAACGAAGCTGGGGATCAAATTGCTCGATGCGCCGCAGGTAGATCTCGGTGAGACGCTCGGAGGTGAGCTGGCGCTGTTCGATCCAGCGGGAGAGTTGGGTTACCGGGGCGAAGGCGATGTCACGATCGCTCGCAGGCAGCGGGCCGGGGTCGGATTTGCTGCGGATGAATTGATCGCGCTGTGGGCCGGAGGGCTGGCCGGGGAGGACGGAATGGTAGCGTGAAAAAGGTGCGAGCAGAGGTTCGAGAGCGACGGTGCGGGGACCGGTGCGGCGCTCGTAGAGAGAGGCCAGATTAGCGCGCCAGGATTGTGCCGCCAGGGCGCGGTCGGCGGTTGTCAATTGCACCTGCACGAGTTTTTCTGCTTCGGCAAACGTGGTGGGTGACACCTGGGGTCCGACGGCTGGTCCGGTGCCGAATGCGGGCGGCGCCCCAGGTGGGAGTTGCGGGGACTCTTCGACGAGTTCGGTGCTGCTCGAGGCTAGCGCTGCGCCCAGGAGACCGAGCGAAGTCTCGGTTAAGAAGTGCCTGCGTGATTTTGGCATGGGTCCTCCGGGCAGCTATTTGCTCTTGACGGCAGCGGTGCCGACGTCGAGATGGTCAAAGTTGAGCATGGCATTGAAGACCAGGAAATAACTGCCCATGGTTTCACCGCGCCACATGGGGTTGTTGGCAAAGAGAACCACGTGACCCCTGCCGTGGGGCACATCGACGACGGCGGGCTTTTCGGCGATTTCATTGCCGCCGGTGATCATGCCGCTGAGGAGCAAATCTTTTTCCGCGGCAAAGCGCAGAACCACGCGAGGTTGCTGGTCCTTCGGAGGAATGGCAAAGCGGACAAAATCCGGCAAATCTTCGGGGACGTAGAGCTCCTGTTCGTGCGGGGAACGCTTGACGGGCTTTTCGGGAGGTTCGTAGGGGCGACCCTGGATGATGTCCGGATCGCTGGCGGTGCCACGTCCGCTGGATCGCGAAGGGCTGCCAGCGCTTTCCTCGGCCTCCGGGCCACCGAAATTGCCGCCCACGGTGATGACCGGACCCTGCCGAAAATAGACGTAGAGCTTGTCGTCGTAGCCGTAGGTGATGGGGCTTTTCTTGTCGTCAATGGTGGACAGGACGACGCTGCCGGGCGCTTGCATGGCGCGCGCGTCGGCTACGTTCACCATTTCCGTCATACCCCCGGCGACGGGCAGCGAAGCGCTGGTTTGCACGGCCATGAGCAAGCCGCCTTCGCGGACAAAGCGCTCGAGATTGGCCAGGCCCTGATAGCCGAGGCCGCCGCGGATATCATCGGTGGAGTCCAGACCGGGAGCCACAAAGTTGGGAGTTTCGCTCGTGTTTTTCCAAGGTCGCGGATCACCGCGCATCGGCAAGCCGCGCAGCGCCGCGCTCAGCCCGGCGGGGCCGCCGCCACCCATAGGCGGGAGGATGATGACGTCAAATTTCTCGCGCAGGAGTGTGGTTTCCCTCAGCCAGGTATCAGCGACGTAAGTGTAGGGAACTTTTAATTCCTCCATCGGAATTCTGAACCAGCCATCATTTTGCGTGTTCTGCCAATTGTGGACTAGAGCGAGGCGGGGAACGGCAAGGGGATGAGTAGAGACGCTCGGCGTGGCGCTGGTGGCGTGCAGTTTGATGCCCAGATCTCTGGCGGCCTTTTCGAGTTGGGGGCGATCCGCATTGCGAATGATGAATGATCCGGCTTTGAACCTTATGCCGTCGGCTTCGAAAGAATCTTCGGCGGCTTCCATCGGGACGCTAGGGAGACGGAAGCGGAGCGTGGCCAGCGTATTGTCAGTGTTGTGCTGAATGAGCAAGGTCTTGCCCTGACCTTCGATGCCTCCCGGGGGATCGATCCTGCCCATTTTTTGCATCGCGGCATTGAGGATCGCGAGATCGGTAACGCGCGTGGTTTTGACGTTGCGCAGCGCACCGAGGGACCAGCCGGTGTCGTCATAGGAGCGAGGATCGCGCGGGCTGTAATACTGGGTGTCCAGGGTCATATCGGCGAGGCGGCTGTAGGGCTGGTCCATGCGCACGACGTAGCTGCCCGCAGGGATGATGGTCTCGGCGGGTTTCTTTGCTTCTTTGGATTTGGCCGGGGCGTCGGGCTTTTCGGCTGTTTTTTCCTGGTCTGTACCCGGCTCACCAAGGGATTCCTGGGCTGCCGGGATGCGCCATTCCTTTTCGAGACGGTGAACTTCAACACCCTGGAGCTCGAAGAGATTCAAGAGGCTGGCCTGTTCGGCAGGACGCGCGTCGTCGGCGGGAAAGACCCAGGCGGCAGGGCCTTCGGCGCGGGCTTTTTCGACGGAACGCTTGCTCTTCAAATAAAAGTTGTTGAGGAATTTCTCGCCGCTGGAGGCGACATTGTTCATGCCCAAGAGAATGGCGCTCTCTTGCATGTTGATGTTGTCGCGCGCCGACCATTTCACTTTGGGGAGGGGAGGATTGGGACGATACCACTCGCGACGGGTGTCGGGCGGGCGAAGCGTGCGGACGCGGGTATCGGCACCGCCATTGCCAAAGGTCTCGTAGAAACGGCCAATGGAGTTGTGATTGTTGGCGATGGAAAGCAGATAGTTGGGGGCCCAGCCGTCATAGAAGCCGTGCGTCCACACGCCGATGACGCCGCGCTTGGTCATTTCCTCAATTTCGTGATGGGCCATCTCCTGCCACTCGCTGATGACGATGGGATCCAGCCAGGCATTGTAGGGGCCGGTGCCGGTCATGATGTAAAGATAAGGGACGGACTCGTGGAGATCGTGCATGACCGTGGGATGCCAGTCGAAGAAAGTCTTGAGCATGTTGCGGGAGAGGGCCAGGCTGACGCCAAGATTGTCGCGGTTATTGTCGTGGGAAACGTAGTGACCCCACCAGATGAGGGGATAGGGAGGCTGGTCGGGGTGCTTTTTGTGCTGCGTGTAGATGTCCACCATACGGTCGTGGCCATCGGTTTCGACGATGGGAGTAATCAGCACGATTGCATCGCGGCGGATTTTCTGGATGAAGGATGTGTCTTCCACAGCGAGACGGTAGGCGAGTTCCATGAGCATCTCTGGAGCGCCGGTTTCGGGAGAGTGGATGCTGCCGTCAGCCCAGTAAATGGGCTTGCCTTCGGCGATGAGCTTTTGCGCTTCCGCATCACTGAGGCCACGGGGATCTGCGAGGCGCGCGGTAATTTCCTTGTAGCGATCGAGTCTAGCGAGATTGGTTTCGTCGGAGACCGCGGCGACGAGCATCTCGCGGCCTTCCTCGGACGCGCCGATGCTCCAGACTTTGACCCTGGGGCTCCTGCTAGCGAGCAGGCGGAAATAGGCGTTGATGTCCTTGGTGTAATCGAGAACGTCGGGCTCTCCCACGATGTGATGAAGAGAGACATCTGGCGGGGGAACACAAGAACTAATGGGAAGATGGTCGACGAGTTCGGTGCTGAAGTAGGATGCCGTAGTGAATTCTTTGATTTTCTTGGTGTACTCGGTGTGGTCGCTGAGGACACAGGGGCCGGACTGGGCCAAGCTGGCTGCTCGGAAAAAACAGAGAAAGAGTATCACGCCGAGAAATCTGCGGATCATCGAACACCTCAGGGCAAATCGATCGCGGGTGATTATATAAGCTGTTTGGTACTGAGGCGCAACCCCATCGCCGGAGTGTCGACGATGGGGGGCCTCTTGACCTATGATTGGCCGCCGGCGCAGGCTGTCGGAGTCCTTCTGCAAAAGAGCAAGAAGAAGGACGTTCCGGAACGGCGGCTGCGTGTCGAGGAACGGGATCGCCGCACGGTCAAGGAAAAGCACCGACGTGGATGCCCGCGCTGCTGAGGGTTGAGGTGCAAGAGGGATGGAAGAACAACTGAGCCTGGATTTTCTGCGCGTGGTGGAAAACGCCGCGATTGCGGCGGCGCGCACGATGGGATTCGGCGATCGACACCATGCCGATGAAGTGGCCGTGGAAGCCATGCGCAAGACCATGGACTCAGTGGAGATTGACGGAACGATTGTGATTGGCGAAGGGGAGCGTGATGAAGCACCGATGCTGTATATCGGCGAAAAGGTGGGACTGGCGACGCACGCTCCGAAAGCATTGTTTCCCCAAGTGGACATCGCCGTGGATCCGCTGGAAGGAACAAACCTTTGCGCCACGGGCGCGGCCAACGCCATTGCCGTGCTAGCGGCGAGCGAGCGCGGCGGGTTGCTGCACGCGCCCGACCTGTACATGGAAAAACTCGTTGTGGGGCCGTCATGCAAAGGCGCGGTGGACCTGGATGCACCGGTGGCCGACAACTTGAAATCGATTGCCAAGCGGCTGGACCGCGACGTCGAGGATCTCGTAGTGATCGTGCTGGACCGGCCGCGCCACGAAAAGCTCATTGAAGAGATACGCACCGCGGGTGCGCGCATCCGCCTGATTGGCGATGGCGATCTTTCGGCGGGGATTTCCGCTGCGGTGATTGGGACCGGTGTGCACGCCGTGATGGGCACGGGCGGCGCGCCGGAAGGCGTGCTGACGGCCGCGGCGCTGCGCTGCTTAAATGGGCAGATTCTTGCGCGGCTGGTGGTCAGCAAACCGGAGCACGCTGAACGCCTGGCAAAAATGGGCGTGAAGGATATCAAGCGCGTTTACGACACCGAGGATCTGGCGCCGGGCAAGAAAATGATTTTTGCGTGCACCGGCGTGACGGACGGGAACCTGCTCAAGGGCGTACGGTTTTTTGGGGAGGGCGTGCGCACCAGCTCCATGATTCTGACGCTGGATGAGCGCCATGTGCGCTTCATCGATTCGGTACACCTGGAGAAGCGCCCGGATATCAAAGTGCGGTTCTACTGAGCGCGCTTTGAACTCAGCCGCTACGGGTTCACTGATCAGGGCACCGGGCTCGGCAATTTTTTTACAGGCGGAGCACGCCCTCTTCTCAGAGGCCAAGCTCACTCTTGCTGATTCGCGATGGCCAGGAAGATGCGATCATCCACGGCCACCGAGCGCGTGAAAAGAGTGGCGCCGTTCGCGCCCACGATGGCCACGTGTCTGGCCTGGCCGCTCATCGACGGACCGGCGAGCTTTGCGCCGGGTCCTGACCCATCACCTGCCAGCAGCGAAATCCGCGTCGTCTTCGGCGTACAGTTGGTGGCACGGAGACAAGTATCGCGGATAAATATCTGGCGGTGGCCGCTGTTGTTGCCGCTCGCGGCCAGGTCGGAAACCTGATTCGAGGAATGGCTGGGAGTGACCGCCAGAAACGCGACAAAGCGTCCCGAAGAGCTGACGGAAGGCAGAATGCTTTCCGTTCCCACCAATGCTCCGTTCTCATCGGTGGAGATGAGATGCGTCGATGGCTTGCAGGAATCTCCTGCCCCCGCGCACGTATCGAGCAAATAGACCTGCCGCCCGGGCGGGGAATGTTCCACCAAATTCGTGGCCGCCGAGCTGAAGGCTACATAGCGCGCATCGGAGCTCATCGAAGGCGAGTGGCTTTCCTCGTTTGCCGGAGAGCCATCGGCTGCCGCCGAGAGCAGGGCGGTATGCGGCCGGCAGTCTGCGCCAGCGCCTTCGCAGGTATCCCGCAGAAAGACCTGCGCGCGATCATTCTCGACCGCGGTGTAGGCAACATAGCGACCGTCCAGACTGAGCGCCGGCGTCTCCTCGGCGACCAGCGCCGTCGCCGCCGTGCCAGCCGCAGTGCCTGGCGGACACCCACTCGAGGGGCAAATCGTGAAGGTTGCGGGTGCCGTCGATCCCCCGCCGCCACCACCAGTGCACACCGTGGTGCAGCCCACCGGAGCGGGAGACGGTGGATTAAAAACCGTCACACTGGCCGTCAAATTAGTCGTGCCGGGGTTCACCAGCAGATCGGCGGTGACACTAGCTTGAATCTGATTCGAAGATGTCCCCGAAAGGACGGTTAATTTTCTTTGCGTCCCGGCAATGCTCCAATTTACCTGGGATCCGCCGGAGAGATCCGTGGTGGGAAGAAAGTTTGAACCATTGAGCATCAACGTGAATTGCGCGCCGCCCGCTGGCGCACTGGCGGGAGCGATGCTCGTGAGTCCCGGCAAAGGATTCGGCGGCGGATTGATGATGAAGGCCAGGGGATTGGAGAGGCCATTGTTTCCCGCGCCCGAGGCAGGATTGACAGTGATGACGGTAGCTACGCCGGGCTTGGCGATAAGCGCTGCGGGAACAGTAGCAGTTTCATTCAAGATGTTTCCACCGCTATCGAGTGTGGGGGCGGTTTTGAGGGGTTTTCCATTCCATTCGACGACAGTTTTTGTCACGAACCCGCCGCCATTCACGGTCATGACAAAGTCAGCACCGCCGGCGCTCGTTTGGCCCGGTGAAAGAAAGGAAATCGAGGCGCCGGTGTTGTTTTGAAAGGTGTTGCCGTAGTCGTTGCAGCCGGCTACAGCAAAAATCGCCGCCAGTGCGACAGCTAGTGCTGTCCAAGACCGCTTCATTCGAGACTCCTTCATCTTTTCTGACGGCCCCAGCCTTGCCGGGGCAGCTTGCCTCGCGCCAACGGGGGGAGCCCGTGGCGCCAGCGCAGTTTGCGGGTGAGATGCCAAATTCGTGCCGCGCGTTGACCCCGCGGGATGCGGGGAACGCCGCCCAGCCTCTATCCACCGCAGCGCGTGAGGCCGCACTTTGCCACGAATCTCGGCCAACCCTACTTGATTATCATCTGGATGGCGACGAGGTCAAAGCGGATTCGCGGGGCGAATCCGAGAAGAGAGGTAAGCATAGCCGCTAGAATATCGTCCCGTCCTGCGACTGAACACCGTGGAAGCGATTCACTTATTCCGCGCCCAGCGCGGCAACCGATGCGCGCACCAGCTCCTGGATATGGCTCCGACACTCTCCGTCCTGGACTGGCAAGGCGCTTGCGGCGCGATAACAGGCCGAGGCTTGCTGCTTTCGGCCAAGTTTTGCATAGAGGTCGCCGCGCGCCAGTTGAAATAGCGGATTCCCCGGGTACCTTTCGGCCAGAGGGCCGAGGATCTGAAGCGCCTTTTCATACTGTTGATCATAACGATGTAGATTCAGCGCCAGATAGAAGCGCGCAATGTTGGTGGTGAGAATGCCCTGGGTGATGGCCTGTTCGAGCAGGCGCACGCCTTCTTGCTTCGAGCCGCCGGGAATGCCCATGAAGAAGCGCAGGATCCTGGCGATGCTACTGAGCGTGTCCACGTAATAGTTGTAAAGACCCAGGCCCAGATTGGCGTCGGCGAGATCCGCATCCAGAGCTTTGGCGCGCAGGAGATGTTCGCGCCCGCGCACTCCGGAGCGAGCCGCGTTGCGATTCTCGGCGCGCAGGGCGTAAAGCCGCGCCGACGACGCTTCAGCCATGCCGGCATAAAATTGCATTTCCGCGGACTCACCCTGTTTGGTCTGCGCTTCTGCCAGCGACAGGGCCCGGGCAGCCAATTCAAAATAGTGGCGGTCCGCTTCGACCTTGGGCCGACGCCGGGCATCGCTCATTCCATACTTGAAATCGGCAGAAGTGCACCAGATCCGCCACCACCATGCTTCCGCTTCCAGCAGATATCCGAGCGGGTGATTGGGCCGTTCCTGTTCCAGACGTTTTGCGGCTTCTATCCCTCCAGGGAGGTCGAAAGAATAGATTTTGTCGAGGATGGCGGGTGTCTCCGGCGGCAAATTGAGGTGGGAGGCGCGCCCGGGGACGCTTAGAAGGGCCAGGAGTAGCACGAAAGCCAGGCCAACCCGGCGAGCTAGCCGCGATATATTCATCGTCTCCGTCCGAGAAAGCGATTTTGCAGGTTCAGGATTGCGCCGAACGAGTTTAAGCTGTTCAAGAAGAGTACGAAATGATTTTTGCGGCAACAATCTGGATTAGGAGGCGCGGGGGGCATTTGTTATTCTCGGCGAACCGGTGACCGCGGGAAACAAAACGGAGCCCTCCCTACTAGAGCGTGGCCTGGGGCTGAAAGAGGCCGTCGCGCTGAACATGATCGAGATCGTGGGCATCGGCCCGTTCGTGGTGAGCTCCCTGGTGATTCGGGCGATGGGTGGGCCACAGGCTTTGATCGCTTGGCTGGCGGGCGCGCTGCTGGCGACGCTGGACGGCTTCGTGTGGTCGGAGCTGGGCGCGGCCATGCCCAAAGCCGGCGGCACGTATGTCTTTCTACGCGAGGCTTATGGCCCGGAACGGTGGGGCCGATTGATGTCGTTTCTTTTCGTGTGGCAGACTTTCGTGCAGGCGCCGCTGTCGGTGGCCTCGGCTTCGATCGGATTTGCGCGATACGCGGGATATCTTCATCCGCTCTCAACACTGCAGGCGAAAACAATTTCCGGGAGTCTGGTCATTTTCCTGGTGATTTTACTTTACCGGCGAATCACCACCATCGGAAAAATCTCCGTGCTGCTGTGGGCGGGTGTGGTGGGAACGATGCTGTGGCTGATTTGGGGAGGCATCCGCCATTTCGATGCCAAGATGGCGTTCGATTTTCCGCCGGGAGCATTTAACCTGTCGTGGGTGTGGCTGGCGGGCCTGGGGTCGGCAATGGTGAACACGGTGTACAGCTACTGGGGCTATTACAACATCTGTCACTTGGGAGGAGAAATCCGAGATCCGGAACGGAATATTCCACGCGGGATTTTTCTTTCGATTTTGGGGATTGCGGTGCTTTATCTGGCGATGCAGACGAGCCTTCTCGGTGTGGTACCGTGGCGGGAGGCGCAGCATTCTCCGTTCATCGTGAGCATGTTCGTGGAAAAACTCTATGGGCCTGGTTCGGCGCGATTTGTCACCTGGATGGTCTTGTGGATCGCCATGGCATCGGTGTTTTCGCTGCTGCTGGGTTATTCGCGGGTGCCTTATTCGGCGGCGCTAGATGGGAATTTCTTTCCGGTATTTGCGCGCCTGCATCCCAGCAAACATTTTCCGCACGTGTCGCTGCTGGTTCTCGGGGGGCTGGCGTTTCTCTTCAGCGTTTCACTGAAGCTGGAGACGGCCATTGCCGGAATTCTTTCCATGCGGCTGCTGGTGCAGTTCATTGGACAGGCAGTGGGAGTGATGTTGCTGCGGCGGCGCTGGGGTACGGAGCGGTTGCCGTTCAAGATGTGGCTGTATCCGCTGCCAGCGGTGCTGACCATTTTCGGGTGGGCGTGGCTGTTCTGGCAGACCGGGGCGACACGGAAATGGGGGCTGGCGGAGATCGCGCTGGGAGCCCTGGCGTTTCTCATTCGCGCGCGGAAGGTGCGACAATGGCCGTTTGGAACGTCGCCGTCGATGGTTAGTGGTTCACAGTGAGCATTCTCGGAGTGGAGGTTGCGTGAATTTCTATTTTCAACGTTTGGCGCTCCTTGCGGTAATGGCTTGCGGGGTGACGGCGTTCTTGCTCGCTCCGGTGTGGGCACAATTTCCTCCAGCGCCGGGGACAGGACTCGGCTTGCCGGAAACCATCGAGGCCATCGAGAGGGCTCGGATTACCACGCGGATCCTGTACGTGACGGCTCATCCGGACGACGAGAGCGCTGCGGTGCTTACCTATGTGGCTCGCGGGCTCCATGCGGATGTCGCGCTACTCTCCCTCACACGCGGCGAAGGCGGGCAGAACGACCTCGGCCCCGAACAAGCACCGCAGCTGGGATTGATCAGGACCGAGGAATTGCTAGCGGCGACACGGGGCTATGGCGTGAGGCTGTACTTTACACGAGCCAAAGATTTTGGCTATTCGAAGACTCCGGAAGAAACGGAGCGGATCTGGGGCGACCAGGTCCTGGAAGACATGGTCGCGGTGATCCGCGGATTTCGCCCCAACCTGGTGATTAACGGCTGGGGAGGCGTGCACACGGGCCACGGACATCATCAAGCCGCGGGGTTGCTCACGCCGAAGGCGGTCGCGCTCGCCGCGGATCCTTCCTTCAAGCTGCGCGGCTCATCGCCGGAAGCACAGGACTCGACGCCCTGGGGTGACCGCAAGCCTGTAATCCTGCTGGATCTCGACCGCAGCGAGGCTCCCAAGGGTTACTTGTTCCCTGTCGATGAGATTGCGCCGCTCTACGGAAAATCATGGCGCGAAATGGGACTCGATGCTTTCGCAAATCATCGCTCCCAGGGAATCACCGGGTTTCTAGCCTCGCCGTTTCTGCGCCGCGCTGTCGCGCTGCTACGCGAGGACGGCGGCGAATTCGATCCCGCCTCGCTGGCCCAGCCACTTGGTCCCCTGGACGAAGACTTTGAAGCCGGGAATATGGGCGCTGACCCGCTCATGCGAACCGTGGATGGCGCCCTGGTGGCGGCCCGGGATGCCGCGCTGCGACTCGATTGGAAGTCGGCCGCCAGTTCCCTGGTTGCCGCAGGTAGGAAAATCAATGAAGTGCCCGTGCCCTCGATTTCCTACCAAGTTCCCGCCCCGGTCGTATCCCTGTCGCGAAGTCTAAAACGGAAACGGGAAAAAATAGACGCGGCTCTGGCTCTGGTCGCCGGGCTGCGACTAGATGCGCTCGCCGATCGCAGCGAGATCGTCCCCGGAGAGACCTTCACGGTTCGCGTGGACTCTCGTCATCGTGGAGAAATTGCCGGAGATTTCAAGAAGCCCGTACTGTTGCTTCCCTCTGATTGGAACGTCACCAAAGAAGAGGCCGAAACCAGTGGGTCCGTTCGGTTTACCGTTTCTGCAGGGCAGAATCCCCAGCGCACGCCGGCCTCCGTTACGGCGATATTGCCGGAACCTCCGCCCCTTGTGGTGGTCAGCCAGGAAGCGGTGGTGGATGGCTATTCGTTTACGGTTAGCTCGCCGGTGACGCAGCTTCGCGCGAGTTCCGCGCGAGCAGATCGAATGCCGCTGCGAATCGTTCCGGCCTACGCGCCGGCGGTCGAGCCAAAACAAGTGATCGAGATTGCCGCCAGACAGGGCAAGCCGTTCGATGTACTGCTTCGGGTGCATTCCTATACAACGCAGGCGAGTGAGGTTCGCGCCGGGCTGACGGTGCCGCGTGGTTGGAAAACCGGCGCAGCCGTGCCATTGAAATTTGAGGGCGTGGGCGACCGCTATGCGCGACTGACAGTGACCCCACCACTAAAGATGGCCAAGGGGCGCTTCAAGATTTCGGCGTACGCGGAACGCCTGGCCGACCGCGCGCGTGGCGACAAGGCGGAGAAGTTCACCACTTCGCTGGAACCTTTGCCGACACTGCCGACGCAGCTTTGGAGCGAACCTGCCCAGTGCGTCCTGCACGCGTTTGACGTGCTGGTGCCGACGAATCTCCGCGTGGGCTACGTTACGGCGGAGAGCGAACCGGTGCCGGAAGCGCTCGAGCGCCTAGGCATTCGTGTGGAGATGCTGAACGCGGCGGCGCTGGCCTTCCAGGATCTATCCCCCTTCAATGCCATCGTGATCGGGGTGCGCGCGTACGAACTCCGGCCGGAATTGTCTGGAGCGAATCAGCGGCTGCTGGATTATGTATCGAAGGGTGGAACACTCGTCGTGCAATACCAGCGGGAGTTCGCCTGGGACAAATTCCACTATGCACCATATCCGGCCCTGATCTCGCCGCCGCTGCCGCCCGCAAAAGAGGGTGCAGGGCAGGTGAATCGTCCGCTTCCGCGCATCACGGACGAGAACTCTTCGGTGAAACTCCTGAAGCCGAATGATCCGTTGCTCACCCATCCCAATAAAATCACGCCAGACGACTTCCGTGGCTGGGTGCAAGAGCGTGGCCTGTATTTCTGGACGGAATTCGACCCCCAATACACGCCGCTCCTGGCCATGAACGATCCCGGCGAGCCTGACCTCACAGGCGGCCTGGTCTACACTCCTTACGGCAAGGGCACTTACATTTACACGGGCCTGGCCTTCTTTCGTCAGTTTCCCGAAGGCGTCCCAGGCGCTTACCGGCTTTTCGTCAACTTACTCAGTGCGTCCGAGAGTCGCTCCGCCCGGTCCGCAGCGAAAAGACCTCGGCGCTGAACCACGACCAAGGCAAACAATTGACGTCCTCCTGTCCCCAGAAGGAAAGGATTTCTACGGTCTTCCGCTGGTTTTTTCTGAGACGGCTTGCTTCGGTGTGTAACGGACCGCACTTCAGGCGAAAACACCACCGCAGGGCCGAGGACCATGCGCCGCAGAAATCAACAGGGCCTTATATCCCGGTCAAGAACGCCGAGGCCTTACGGCCCACATGGTAAACCACATGGGCACATCGCCGCGCCCAGCTCAGCGTGCTATTCTCTTCAACCGAGGGGTAAAACGCGAATGAAAAAGCACCTTCGAACCCGCTTTGCCAGCCGCACGACTCAAAGGGTCATTTTCTTGTTGCTGGTAGCCGCACTTTCTCTCAGTTGCGTTTCTCTGGCTGCGGCACAGAAGGAAAAGAAAAAGAAGACCGACCCGGCTTCGTCCACGGAGAGCTCCAAGATGCTGATTCCCTTGACCGACGAACAGCAGATTGATTACGCGCTGTCGGAAATGCTGGGCGCATGGCAACTCGGGGATAGCGAAAAGCTCCGCCAGGACTACGCCGACGATGTTGCCATTGTGAACGGCTCGTGGGCGCCGCCGATTCTCGGCTGGACCAACTATCTTGCCGTTTACCAGCAGCAGCGTGCGCGCATGCAGCAGGTGCGCATGGATCGCACAAATACCTATATCAAAGTGAATGGTATGGTGGGTTGGGCGTGCTACCAGTGGGATTTCGCAGCAGTTGTGGATGGCCAGCAGACAGAATCCCAAGGCCAGACTACCGTGGTACTCGAGAAGCGCAACAACCACTGGGTCATCGTGCTTAACCACACCTCGCTCGCGCCGAGGGTCCCCCAGGCCACTCCAGCCAACGCGCCTTCAGGGCAGCAACCACCTGCCAAGCCGTCGCCGCGCTGAAACTCGCCGGCAAACTATGGAGACCTAGAAAAGACCTTTTAGCCCTTCCTTGAGCCACATTCCAGCAATCAACAGCAGCAGAACGCCTGCCAGGATGCCGGTCCCCATGATGGGCCGCGAGAGCGCGTTGATTTTCTCAACCAGCTCCCGCTGCTCTTTGGCGATATGCTCTTCAGCCGCGTCGAGAAAGATTTGATCATCTTCGTGGCTTGCGAGCAGGCTCCGTCGAAGCAACAGAACGAGGAACACAGCGGTAACGACTCCCCAGACGATCAGCAGGTAAAGCAATGGGCCCGTCAGCGTTTGTGGTTCCATGGTGAACCTCCCGTTGGACCGATCCGCGGTGCCGGCCCGGCCGGCAAGGGGTTTACTTGTCTTGATGGGGCGAGTATAGCACTCTGGATTAGAAATTCTAGTGCCGAGAATTATCAAAACAGATGCTCTTCCCATGAGCTCGCTTGCCTTGGGACCTGGCCGAAAGGCGGCTGGATACCGTCCGGCGAACTGGCAGACGTGCTAGCTTCAGGGGCTGGTAACCCAGGAGAAATTTCGCTTTCGCAGACCTCTACTCCCAGCAGAAAACCCCTTTAGCAGCAAGGGATTACGGGTTGTGAACATTTTTCGCTGCTGCGCTACGATTTCCACTTACTGCGACGCCCCGACGCGGGATTCGTTGCCGAAAGAAATCCGGCAATGTAGAATGACGCCTGTGCCCGAATGGCGGAATTGGCAGACGCGCTGCGTTCAGGTCGCAGTTCTCGCAAGGGAGTGGAGGTTCGAGTCCTCTTTCGGGCACCAATTGATTCGATGGTGAAGCAGAACGCACGCGACTCCGCACCCTCATACTTCCTCCGGCTTGTTTCGCAGAATTCCATCACTCGTACCTCAGCGCCACCATCGGATCGACCTTCGTCGCGCGGCGGGCCGGGAAATAAGTTGCAGATAGCGCTACCAGGATGAGCAACGACAGCGCGCCAAGAAAAGTCAGCGGGTCGGTATTCGTCACGCCGAACAGCATCCGCTTGATCAGCCATGCCGACCAAAGCGCCAGCACTAATCCGACGGCGAGTCCAACGCCAGCAAACCGCATGGCGCGTCGCATGAAGAGCGAAACAATATCTTTGCCGCAAGCACCAAAAGCCATCCGTACGCCAATTTCAGGAATGCGCTGGGTGACGAAGTAATGCATCACCCCGTACACACCGACCGCCGCGAGCAGCAGCGCAAGCGCCGAAAATAGTCCCATCAGCCAAGCCTGAAAACGCCTCGCCGCGGTTTGCTCACGCAGCACGTCCTGCATGGTGGTGATACCGGAAAGGATGACGCTCTTATCGAGCGAACGGAGGGTGCTGCGGATGGTCGGCGCCAGTTGCATCGGGTCAGCGGAGATTCGCACTATCAAGTTAGGCGTGGCTTCTCCCCTTTGCGCCTGAACCTCGTAAATCTCTGCCAGGGGCACCCGTTCGAGACCATGGCTGCGCATATCCGCGACGAGCCCCACAACCGTCACCCACTCGTCATTGCGGCCCCGCGGATCGAATCCCTTTAACCGCTTGCCGATACTGTCTTCGCCGGGCCAATACCGTTTCGCCAACGTCTGATTGATGATTGCCACTGGAGGGGATTCCGGCCCATCCTGTGGCGTGAAGTATCTGCCTTGAAGCAGGGGGATTGCCATGGCGCGAAAATAATCGCCACTAACCTGCGTCCAAACCAGCGGCGTCCAACTGCCGATGGGCTCGGGGGCATGTCCTTCGACCTGGCGCAGCGCGTGATTCTGGTTCTCCTCGAGAAAGAAGATGTTGCCGACGGTGCCCACGGCTTCGACCCCGGGTATTTTGTGCAGTCGCTCCCAGGCCCGCTGGTAATAATCAGCCATGCGGGCAGGAGGAGTGGCGTCCGGATTGGCAAATTGCACTTTCATCGTGAGTAGGTGATCGGGTTGGAAGCCGGGATCGAGTGCCAGCACTTCGACAAAGCTGCGGATCAGCAGGCCGGCACTGGCCAGTAAGACTAGCGAGAGCGCAAACTGAGCTCCCACCAGCAGTCCCTGTAGTCCAAGTGTGCTGCTTGCGGTGCTTTGCTGGCCGGTCTTCAGCAACTCATGGGGACCGGCGGCGGAAAATCGGCGCGCCGGCGCCAAACCAAAACCGAGGCCACAAAGCAGCGCGAGCAAAAAACTGAAGACCAGCACAGCGGTATCAATCCGGGTTTCATCAAGACGCGGAACGGTGAGCGGGGACAGTGCCACGAGCAGATGGAGTGCAGGACCTGTGAGTAGCACGCCTGCGCCGCCGGCGATGATCCCCAGTAACACGGATTCCGTCAGGAGCTGCCGAATGACCCGCCAGCGAGTGGCGCCCATGGCCACCCGCACCGCCAACTCCCGCGCACGCGCGACGCCGCGTGCGAGAAAGAGAGTTGTGAGATTGGTGCAGGTCAGGAGCAGCAGCAGTAGGACGCAGAGTGAAAGCAACAACAGCGGCCGGCGCATTTCGCCAGCGATATACTCATTGAGTCGGCGCACTTCGACACCCAGCGTCTTGTCGGAATCAGGGTACTGAAGCGCCAGGCGTGCCGCGATCGTGTTCATCTCTGCCTGTGCGGCTTCGAGCGGCATCTTCGGACTCAACCGTGCGATGACTTGGAATCTGGCAACGCCTTGCGGACGCGTCTGGCTGAATGGATCGCTGGACGAAGGCTCTTCGTATGGGTTCGTTGTCAGGGGCGCCCAGAGTTGCACCTCGCCCTCAACGCGGTTCTCCCAGTGGCCCGCGAGAAAGGGAAAGCGGAACTGAGGCGGCATCACGCCCACCACCCGCCAAGGCTGGCCGTCAATATTGATATCGTGGCCTAGGGCTTCAAGCGAGCCGCCGAAGCGCGACTGCCAGAGTCCATGACTCAGAATGACCACCCGTTCGCGGTGCTGCAAATCCTCATCGCTAAAGGCGTGACCGAGGAGCGGTTGAACGCCCATGAGCGCGAAGAGATTTGCCGAGACGAAGGCCCCTTGGACCTTCTCTGGCTCCTCGCCGGTCAGGGTAACTACCGACCAGCCTCGCTTGTAGAAGATAGCCAGATCCTCAAAGGTATGTGCCTGACGGCGCCATTCGAGAAAGTCGCGATAACTCGTGCTTCCGTCGGTAACGGCCCAACCGCGGGGGCGCGAGTCCGTAACCCAGAGCATCGTTAATTGTTCAGGGTTCCTATAGGGTAGCGGACGAAGGAGTACGGCGTGCACGACACTGAAGACCGCAGCGTTGGCACCGATACCGAGCCCGAGGATCAGTACCGCAAGAGCAGCGAAGCCAGGATTCTTCTCTAGCGTGCGCATGCCATAACGCAAATCCTGGAGGAAGCCTTCGACGTGGTTCACGCCGCGCGCGTCGCGGCACTCCTCCTTGGCGCGCTCGAATCCGCCAAAGTCCATCCGCGCTCGCCGCAGCGCCTCCTGGCGCGGCACGCCGCTGCGCACCAAATCCTCCGCGACTGCCTCGATGTGAAATCGCAGCTCCGTATCCATCTCGCTTTCCATGCGAGAGCGCCCCACCAGGGCGGGCCACCAGGAGCGAAAGCGACTCAACAAAGTCATACTTCCGCTGGTGTCGTGTGCAGGATTCCAGCGATGACCTCTGCCATGCGGTTCCACTTTTCGGTTTCGCTTTGCAGCCTGCGCTTTCCGGCCGCGGTGAGGCGGTAATACTTCGCCTTTCGATTGTTGTCCGACTCACCCCATTCACTCGCAATCCAACCCTGATGTTCAAGGCGATACCGGGCGGGATACACAGAGCCTTGCTGAATCTCCAGACGATCTTTTGAGCTCTGTTGAATGCAGAGCAGAATGCCGTAGCCGTCGAACGACCCGAGGGAAACGGCCTGGAGGATCAGCATGTCCAGCGTGCCCTGCAGAAGTTCGAGTTGCTGATCCACGAAAGCGGTCTCTCCTAGAAGGACTAGGAATATAATCATAGTCTCCTAGATTGTCAAGGAGAGAGACAAGCTGCTCATCTCGCCGCCCCTGCGGCCTAATCGCTCCGCCTGCGGCGTCCGAGGCCTTCGTTTCCCTAGAAAAAGCTTTCGAAGCCGCGAAGGTTAGGCTTCAGGCAGTGATGGTCAAGGTTTAACGCCGCGCCACAACGCAGCTAAGATTTTCTTCAGCGCTTGCTGGGCATACAGCCAGCGGAATCACTGGAGGCTGCTCGGGTGGACGGGAATGATGCCGTTTGGCCTCTACGGAATCATCAAGATTCAAGATTCTCCCGAGCGGTTCAATTTTTTCCGTGCTACAGAAGCGCCCAAGACCGGCTCTTTCAAAGCGCCCAAGACCTGACAGAAAACGAAGTGCGCGCTCAACTAGAAGTGGCGGGCCTACCGCAAGCTGGAATGGATTCACGGATTTAAGAAGCGCGAAGCGCGTACGAGAGAACGAGGAACAGCTTTCAGCCCCCACTCATTCCTGAGCAGGCGCGGTTGCGACTCTCCCCTTGCGCTTCTACAAGAGAAGCGCTATCTTCCCTGTAGAAGTGATAGGGGAACGAATGGCGGACCGCCGAATCGATCTCCCTCAAGGCACTCTGGACCTCCTGATTCTCCGCACCGTCGCTTTGGAGCCCCTGCACGGCTGGGCGATTTCTGAGCGCATCCACCAGATTTCCAGCAAAGTTCTGTTTGTGCAGCAGGGCTCGCTGTATCCCGCGCTCCATCGCCTGGAGCGCAAGGACTGGATCACCGCGCGCTGGGGAGTATCGGAGAACAATCGCCGCGCCAAGTTTTATGAATTGACTCGGCTGGGGCGCAAACAACTGGAACTTCAAGAAAGCACTTGGCGCACCCTCGCCGCCGCCGTGGCGCAAATCCTCGAGACCACTTAGGAGACGCTCATGCTGAATGACTTGCGGTTGCGTTTGCGCGCCCTCTTTCGCAGGAAAGCCGTGGAAGTGGAAATGGACGAGGAACTCCGCTTTCACTTCGAGAATCAGGTCGCCAAGCTCATGCGGTCCGGTTGGACGCCGGCAGAAGCCCAGCGCCGCGCCCGGTTGGAGTTTGGCGGCATGGAACAGATCAAAGAGGAATATCGCGAGGCCCGCGGCGTGAGTTTCATCGGAACATTCGTCCAGGACATCCGCTTCGGTCTCCGCATCCTCGGCCGGACACCGGTGATTACCTGCGTTGCCGTTGTGTCACTCGCTCTGGGAATCGGAGCCCATACCGCCATCTTCAGCCTCATAGACACGGTCATGCTCCGGCTGCTCCCGGTCCAGAAACCCGAAGAGTTAGTGCTGCTAGCCAGAACCCATGCGCTGCTGGAAAGTGATCCCACTCCCTCCTTTACCAACGCTCTGTGGGAAGAAGTCCGCGACCATCAGGACGTTTTTTCGGGTGTCTTTTCCTGGAGCGACAGCAAGTTCGACCTCTCCCGTGGTAGGGCGGTCCGCCAGGCCAATGGAATCTTTACGAGCGGCAACTATTTCAGAACGCTGGGTGTCCCACCGGCTGCCGGGCGCTTAATGGCAGCGGCCGACGATCAACCTGGCTGCCCGGGTGTTGCGGTATTGAGCTACGGATTCTGGCAGGATCATTTTGGCGCGGCAGAAGGCGCGGTCGGCGGCACGATTTCACTGGACCATCACATTTTTCAAATCGTGGGGGTCAGCGCACCAGGCTTTTACGGCGTGGAGATCGGCCAGAATTTCGACGTGGCGGTCCCGGTTTGCGCGGCGGCTATTTTCGACGGCAAAGAATCGCGCCTCGAACATCGTTCTTGGTGGTGGCTGAGGATCATAGGCCGCCGAAAGCCCGCAATCAGTGTGGAGCAGATCAACGCGCGGCTCGGCGTGATCTCGCCGGAGGTTTTTGCCGGCGCCTTGCCGCCAGACTGGGATCCGCAGGGAAAGAAAGATTTCCTCAAGCTAAGGCTGGTCAGCTCTCCGGCGGCGACCGGAACGTCATATCTTCGCAGGCGCTTCGGAGAGCCGCTCCACATCCTGATGGCCGTGGTCGGACTGGTGCTGCTCATCGCCTGCGCCAATATCGCCAGTCTGATGCTGGCCCGCGGCGCCGCGAGAAACAAAGAAATCGCCGTGCGCAAAGCTCTTGGAGCAACCCGAGCCCGCCTGATTCGCCAACTGCTGACGGAATGCATCTTGCTTTCCTCGGCGGGAGCCGTCTTGGGAATTCTTTTCGCTCGCTGGGGAAATGCCCTATTGGTACATTACATCTCGACCGGAAGAAATCCGGTGTTCTTGGACCTGTCGCTGGATGGCCGCGTGCTGGCCTTCACCGCCTCGGTCGCCGTTCTCACCGGCACACTGTTCGGCGTACTTCCCGCACTACGCTCGACGAAGGTTTCGTTATCAGCGGCGATGAAAGGCCAGCAGGCCGAAGAGAGCGAGCGCCGGGTCCGATTCCGTCCCGGGAGGTGCATCGTAGCCTTCCAAGTGGCGCTTTCGCTGGTCCTGCTGGTCACTGCCGGCTTGTTTCTGCGCAGCTTCGTGAAGCTGGTAACGCTCGACATCGGCTTCGACCGCAACAACGTCCTAGTCGTAAATGCTAATCTGAAAACCGCGAAGGTGCCGCGGGAGCGGCGTCTCGCCGTCTACCAGGACATCGAGAACCGTTTGCGTGCTCTTTCCGGAGTCGTCGCGGCGGGGCGGTCGGTTATGACGCCCATCAGCGGTTATGAGTGGAACGACCGTATCCATGTAGATTCGCCAAACGCCCCGACCGGGGAAGCCTCGCTGTGCTATTTCAACTACGTCTCGCCGGGATACTTCGGAACCATGCGCAGCCCCATCCTGACTGGCCGTGGCTTCGACGCCCGTGACACCAGCACGGCGACAAGTGTTGCGATCATCAACCAAACTTTGGCGCGCAAGTTTTTCGCAGGTGTCAATCCGACCGGAAAATATTTCCGCCTCGATCCCGCGAAGCCCGGACAGCCTGCCCCAACTATCCAAATCGTCGGAGTCATCAAGGATGCGAAGTACGAGTCTCTCAGGGAAGAGACTTACGCCACGGCGTTCTTCCCAATTGCACAGATCCCGGAAAATGATGAAGAGGAAAATTTCGAGATCCGCTCAACCGCGCCGCCAACGGCCCTGATTTCGGCCGTTCAGGAGAGCATTGCCATGGTCAACAAAGAGATTCCCTTGGAGTTCCACACCCTTCGACAGCAGGTGGATGATTCTCTCGTTCAGGAGCGCTTGCTGGCCACGCTCTCGGGATTCTTCGGCGGCCTGGCACTGCTTCTGGCGATGATCGGCCTATACGGCGCCCTTAGCTACCTGGTGACCTTGCGGCGACGAGAATTCGGGATACGCATGGCTCTCGGAGCGCTGCCGCAATCGATTCTCGGCCTGGTGATGCGAGACCTCGCCGTGGTTCTCATCGGCGGAGTGGGCGCCGGTGCAGGCCTGTCCTTCCTTACCGTTCGCCTGCTCCAGAAAATGCTCTTTGGCCTGAGTCCTCACGATCCGGCAACGATCGCGGCAGCCATTGGCCTGTTATCCGCGGTTGCGCTTCTGGCGGGTTATCTTCCGGCACGCCGCGCCATGCGCGTAGATCCCATCGTCGCGCTGCGGTACGAATAAATCATGCCGCCTTGGGCGCCTAGGGATAGCACCTCCGACCGCGGGGAACTTTTTTTGCCATCATTGATTAGCTGCTTGCCAGATTGCTTGATTGACGATGCGCCGCGCAATCCGTTACGGTGTTCGACGAGACCGATCCGCTCTACAACCGAGGTGCTCCAATGATCTTCTATCTCCTGACGTTTTCATTTCCCGAGTGGCGGCCGCACTTCGCCTTCCTCGACACGGCCCACGCGAACGAGATGATGGCCTTGCGGTGGCTGCACCTCATTTTCGGCATCATCTGGATAGGCCTGCTGTATTTCTTCAATCTGGTCCTGACGCCGGCGATGAAAAAGTGTGATCCCCAGCTGCGCATCAAGATCTATCCCCAGCTGATGCCCGGCGCCATGGGTTGGTTTCGCTCGTCGGCGCTGGTAACAGTGCTCGTGGGAATGCGCTACTTCAGCATCCATCTGGCCGCGGATGCGAAACTTGCGGGCGATCCCTCGCTGACTGGCAAGTGGTTCGCGTGGTGGCTGCTGGTGTGGCTCGCCGCCTATGTGTTCCTTTACGCGCTGCAGCTTCCGGCGAAAGGAATTCTCGATAGAGCGTGGGTACGGATGATTGGAATTTCCGTAGTGGTGGTGGCAGCGTCCTGGCTGGTGCTCGCTTTGAATGGCGGGCCCAATGTTTCCAACGCGCACCTGGCCATCAGCGTGGGCGGAGGACTCGGTTTCATCATGCTGCTGAACACTTGGGGAGTCATCTGGCGGGTGCAGAAGCGTCTCATCGCCTGGGCGCGCACCAGCGGAGAACAAGGTGTGCCGATGCCGCCGGAAGCCGAGCGGCTGATGCGTTGGAACTATCTCACCGCGCGCACCTCGTTCTGGCTGTCCTTCCCCATGCTCTTCTTCATGGGCGCCGCCGGCCATTACCCGTTCCTGAGTACCATGGCGCGATAAGAACAGTAAGAGGCTTGCATGCCTGAGGAAACGAATTACAACCTGCTAAGGACAGAAACGGGCGTGCCCGTTAAGGCCTGGACCAAGGGTGTGCCTCTCGAAGAGCAAGCGCGCCAGCAGCTTCTGAACGTCGCCCAGCTTCCGTTCATCTTTAAGTGGGTTGCCGCCATGCCGGACGTGCACTGGGGCATCGGGGCCACGGTTGGCAGCGTGATTCCGACTCAGGGCGCGATCATCCCGGCTGCCGTAGGCGTGGACATCGGCTGCGGCATGATGGCCGTAGAGACTGACCTGAACGCCCGCGATCTTCCGGACAACTTGAAAGAGATCCGCAACGCGATCGAAAAGGCCGTTCCGCATGGCCGCACGAATCATGGCGGACGCGGCGACGTGGGCGCGTGGCGGGAAATTCCCGCGCGCAACAACCAAGTCTGGCAGACGCTGAAACCGCGTTATGACGCCATTTTGGAAAAGCACCCCAAGCTCGATCGGGGCAACCACTCAAATCACCTCGGCACGCTGGGGACCGGAAACCATTTCATCGAAGTGTGTGTGGATGAAGCCGAGCATATTTGGTTCATGCTGCACAGCGGTTCTCGCGGAGTCGGGAACCGCATGGGAAGCTACTTCATCGAAGTCGCGCGGAAGGACATGCAGAAATTTTTCATCAACCTGCCGGACAAAGATCTGGCGTATTTCTCGGAGGGCACGGAGCATTTCGATGACTACGTCGAAGCAGTCGAATGGGCGCAAGACTTCGCCCGCTCTAACCGCCACCTGATGATGGAACAGATCGTCGGTGCGGTCCGCGATTCCGGCGAGGTACGGCCGTTTGTCACCGAGCTGAAAGCCATCAACTGCCACCACAACTACGTGGCACGCGAGCGTCACTACGGCCAGAACATTTTGGTCACTCGAAAAGGGGCGGTGCGCGCGCGCCAAGGCGACATGGGAATCATTCCCGGCAGCATGGGAGCGCGTTCCTATATCGTGCGTGGCAAGGGCAACGTGGAAAGCTTCCTGAGCTGCAGCCACGGCGCCGGGCGGGCGATGTCCCGTACCGAAGCGAAGCGGCGATTCAGCGTGGAAGACCACAAGCGCATGACCGCAGGCGTGGAGTGCCGCAAGGATGCTGACGTCATCGACGAAACGCCGGCGGCTTACAAGCCCATCGAGGCAGTGATGGCCGCGCAGAGTGATCTTGTGGAAATCGTCCACACGCTCCGCCAGGTCGTTTGTGTGAAAGGTTGACTGGGGATGGAAATAAAAAGGGAGGCGGGCCAGGTCGTCCCGCCCCCTTTTCTTTCCCCTCTCGGGGAATCCGGCCAGTCTGACGGAGGGCGACTAGCCGGTCGTGTGTTGGCCTGCCTATATAATCCCGGAAACCTGAAAAAAGTTCCTGAGAAACCCAAGAAAGTGACTAAAATCACGGGTGGAAATCAGCGCCGCCCGTCTCCGGCCGCGACACCTATGCCACGACCCTCCCACCTCAGCCCCGATAACATATTACGTTTTCTGCAGGTTAGGAGCGCACCCGCGTCCCCGAGCGAGATCGCCGAGGGTCTCCATCTGAAGAAATCTGACCTTGGTGCGCTCTTCAAAATGCTTTCCAAGCTCAAAAAGCGCCGGGCCATCGAGGAACTACCAGGCGGACGGTACGGCCTAGCAAATCGCAAGTCGGAACGGGCGGGCCCCCGCCAGGAACCGCAGGAGCGCGCCGGTGGGCGCCCCCCCCAGGCCACCGGGCTCGCCGATCGCCTGGAAGTGAAAGGACGCCTGGTTCTGCACCATGACGGCTACGGGTTCGTCGTTCCGGATGCGCCCATGCCGCACCTCGACGGTGATGTCTTCATTCCTCGCGAGGCCATCGAAGACGCCATGCACGGCGACCGCGTTCTGGCCAAGATTCAGCGTTTGGGCGGCGTCACCGGCGCGCAGCGTGCCGAAGGCCGCATTACGCGAATCCTGGGCCGGGCTCATCCGACGGTGGTCGGTTTGTTTCGCTACGGCTCCCAACAAAATGTGGTCCTGCCTTACGATGTTAGAATCCAGCACCAAGTGGAGATTCCCCGCGGCAAGGAACTGACCCCCGGGCTGTGGAAGAAGCTGGGTTTCAGCGGTGCGGACGAAACCAGCATGGCATCGAGACGCATCCCGCGGCTGGAGGAACTGGACGGCGCCGTGGTGAACGTGGAGTTGCTGCGCTATCCACAGGGAGGCGCACCTGCGACCGGCCGCGTCATCGAGATTCTTGGCCGTCCCGGGGATCTCGGCGTGGATACCGAGATCATCATCCGCAAGCATCATCTGCCGCACGCATTTTCGGCCGAAGTTCGGGATGAAGCGGAGCGTGGCGCGAAGCCCGTGAGTGCCACCGAGCGTGCCGGCCGCGAAGATTTCCGCCACTTGCCGATCGTCACCATCGATGGAGAGACCGCGCGCGATTTCGACGACGCCGTCTTCGTCGAACATCGCGCCGACGGCGGCTGGCACCTCGAAGTGCACATCGCCGATGTAGCGCACTATGTCCAGACGGCCAGCGCTCTGGACCGGGAGGCTCGGCTCCGCGGCACGTCCGTGTACTTCCCCGATCGCGCCGTTGCTATGCTTCCCGAGGCCCTTTCGAACGGTATGTGTTCGCTCAAACCACACGAGGATCGCCTGGTCATGAGCGCGCTCATGGAATTCGACCCCGCCGGCGGCATGAAATCCTCGCGCATGACTTCCGGCGTCATTCGCTCCGCCGAGCGCATGACCTATACGAACGTCAACAAAGTCCTTGAGGGTGACGCTGAGATGACCGAGCGCTACGCGGCGCTGGCGCCCCGCTTCCGCGAAATGAAAGAACTAGCCTTGCTACTGAATGCTCGTCGCAATGAGCACGGCTCTATCGATTTCGATCTCCCCGAACCGGTCATCGAGTTCGACGAAGAGCAGCGCATGACCAACATCACCCGCAGCGAGCGCAATATCGCGCACCGGCTGATTGAAGAGTTCATGCTGGCCGCAAATCGTGCCGTGGCCTCCGAGCTGTTGCACCGCGGCATCGATTCGCTCCATCGCGTTCATGAGCGGCCCGACGCGCGTAAGGTCCTCGAATTCGAAGAGCTGGCGCGGGCCTTCGGTTACTCGCTGGGTGTCGCAGACGCCTACCAGCGCGAGGTCGCCGTTCGCCACGGCCGCGTCCCGGCGCCTGCGAAAGCCGGCCGGCCCGACTCTTACGGGCACGGCCGCGACCGCGGCATGAAGGTGGCGCTTCCGGGCCTCGAGCTGCGCATCACGCCACAGCATTATCAAAGGTTGATTCGCAAGGTCGTTGGCAAACCGGAAGAACGCATCGTCTCCTACCTCATGCTGCGTTCCCTGAAGCAAGCTCGTTATGCCGCCGAGCCCCTGGGGCATTTCGCTCTTGGCTTCGCCGAATACACGCATTTCACTTCGCCCATTCGGCGATATCCCGACCTCATCGTCCATCGCATTCTGAAGTGGGCTCTTGATCATCCGCACGATGTTCCGAAGACTCCGGTGGTCTCTTTGCCAGCGTCAGAATCCACGCTCTATTCGCGCCGGAACCTCGAGGAGATTGCTTCCGAAACGTCCGAAGCGGAGCGCCGCGCAGGCGGCGCCGAGCGCGAGCTGATGGATTGGAAAACCGCCCAATTCATGGAGGAGCATCTCGGCGAGGAATACGACGGGCTGATCATTTCCGTGCAGAAATACGGTTGCTTTGTCGAGCTTTTCGAAGTCTTCGTGGAAGGCCTTCTACCCATCACCGCGCTGGAGGAATTCGCCAATGCGCGATGCGTGCTTCGCGAGCGCGATCATACCATCGTGGCCATGCCCGGTGGCGGTGGCCGCGGTCCCCGCCGGAGCCACGGCCGAAAGCCCGGCCAGCTCGAATGGCACCTCGGGGATAAAGTCCGCGTGCGCGCCGAACGGATCGATCCGCTGCGCAGACGCGTGGAGTTTGCCCTGGTGGAGGGGAATTGAGGAAGCGAGAGCCCCGGTGAATCAGCGAACCGGTGCGCTGGAGATATGCAGCGCGTTCATCACCCGCCGCACCGGGCGCGTCACCACGGCGACGAATTTCGCCAGCGGATACCAAAAGCGGCTATGCAGCGACAGTTGCGAGATGAACAGCCCCAAAGCAAGCTGTCGCGGCGCATCAAGATCAATCCGCCGGTCATTGCGGTAAATGCGCATCACCCGGCCCAATAACTCTTGGGCCAGTACGACGCCGTCGGAGGTGGGATGCGCGTCGCCTTTGGAAAAAAGCTGGGCGGCATGCAGCGAACCGCGCTTCTCAACAATGCGGTGTACGAAGAGTTGATTTTCACGCCGGAACAAGACCACGTCCCCGCAGCGGACATTCTCGATCGAAGTCTGCCGGATCAAGGCGATATCCTTCGGCCGCACCCAAGGCTGCATGCTGGTGCCGTGAACGCACAGGGTAATCCGGCCATGCCGCTTCAGCGCGTCCGCAATTCGCGGCACGTCGTCCGCGCGGCGTTCCCCGCCGACCCTACTGGTATTCTTCCCGTGATCTTTGCGATTCTCCATCAAACCTCACTGCGGAAATTCCATTGGTCCGTCTCTACGTTCCGGCCGGCCACGGAGATGCGCGACGAGCCGCGCGTGTTGAAGTGCGGGCACGCATAAATATTGTCTTTTCCCGAATTGCGGCAAGAGTCGTTCGGAATCGAGACTGGTGCGGCTTCTGATCTAGAGAGTGGTCTCTTAGGGAGGGAAGGTCAATAGACGGAAAGTACTTGTTTGCCCAAAGCTACAGCCCTCCATGGAGACAGTTCCTTGGATGTTTCGAGCGCGCAAGATAAGGTGTGCGAGGTGGCGCTACGACCGGCGCGGAGCAGCGTTGCAAACACCGCCTTGGCCCGGCAGCTTGCCACACGCCAGCGCCAGTGTTTCATAAATCGGTTCCGACTTCACGCTCGGTTTCGTATACGGCTTCTTTTCGCCGGGCGCCGGGGGAGAGTTCTTATCATCTTCAGCCATTCGCTGGTCCCCTAATCTGAATTAGAATCCGCAGCAAGCAGAGCAAATTCGGCCTCCGGCGTCGTTTGTACCGAAGCTCGGTCGCGCTCCCTGTGAAGGGCGCTGGTGGGAGCGACTACACCGGCCAGCCTGGCTTTCTCCTCGGCGAGCGCGCAGGCCCGCTCGTAGGCTCCCAGCAAATTCCCGCCTTCCATCAATGCCAGGCCCGGGCAGCGCTCGCAGTAACTCCGAATCTCGCATCGCGAACAGACGGGAAGCTGGCTCTCGCGGATGGCCCGCAACCGTTCGAGCTGCGGCGCGTGATACCAGATATCGTCGAATTTCTCTCGTCGCAGATTCCCGGCCGCTTGGGGCAGTTGCACGCAGGGAAAGACATCTCCATACGGCGAAATGTAGCAGCTATTGTGACCCGCGCTGCAAGGCAAGTCTTGGTAAGCCGGGCTTTCGATTCCGCTCGAAACGGCGCTCCCGAGCGGCCCGACACTCTCCGGCCGCGCCGTTGCTGAAGTCGGCTGCGGCTTGCAGGCCTCGAGCCGAGCGTCCTGCAGTACCGGTAACAGCGACGAAACCGATGCGCGGTGCGCCAGCGGCCCGCTGGACCCGTCCATCATCGGCGTGATCGTCAGATCCAGGATGTAGGGAACTCCTAGTTTCTCCGCAAGCGCCATCACGCCGCGATAGGCCAACAGATTTTCCCGCATCAGCGGGCAAGCCAGCTTCACCTGCAATCCATGCTGTAGCAGAATGGGAATCGCCGCCAGGGTGCGCTGGAGCGATCCCGGAACCTTGGTGATGGCGTCGTGCACCGCGGGAATGTCGCTATAAACGCTGATCTGCACACGCCGGACACCCAACTCGCCGAGCCGCGCCGCACGTTCCGGCGTCACCAGTAACGCGTTGGTCTTCAAGCTGATGTCGAAATGCAGGCGTCTGGCTGCGGCCAGAATCTCGTAGAGGTCCGGGCGCAGGAAAATCTCGCCGCCGCTGAAGGTCAAAAACAGCGCCCCCGAGCGTGCCAGATCATCCAGCACTTGGAGGCACTCGGCGGTGGTCAGTTCCCCGTGGTTGTCATGATCGAGATAACAATGCACGCAGCGCTCGTTGCAGCGGTAGGTCAAGTCGAAATGCACGCTGAGCGGCCGGTGCTTTTCGACGGTGCGCGAGATTAGGCGATCCATTACCGGCGTGGCGCCCGCTGACAAAGAGGCGGTCAAGGCGATACTCCCCCCGTCGCCGAGACGGTCACGACTAGTTTCCGCGAAGACATCTCTTCGAGTAGCGCTTGGGCGTCGGATAAGGCGACGTCCGGTGCGACTTGGTAATTTTCAACCAGCAGTTCCGCAAGCTCCGCCGCCGACTTCTTCCCATCAATGCTCTTCCAGAGGAAACTCCCCGTATCGTTGAGCTCGTGCATCACGCTGTCATGCGGCGAAATGATGACAGTTTCGTCGTCAATTTCTCTCCAAGCCAGGTCCGGGTTCTTCTGCCAAACAACAGCGGCCGGAGTGCTCATCGAGGAAAAACCTCCCAAAACGTGGGGTTCTTTCGGAAGGCCAGGTTATAGCCGGCTATTTCGGTCGCGGCCTGACTTAGAATTTCAAGAAGCCGCCGATTGGCTTCCGCCTCGGCGGAGAAAAAAAGCACATTGGGCAGGAGGGCGCGAAGAATCGCCAGCGGGCGGAGTGGGGCCAGGTGGTTTTCTGCCGCCTGCACAAGTCGAAAAACGCCCGCCACGGGAGCACTGATGTTCAATCCGGCGGCCCGGAATTCGCCCCAAAAAGGGGTTCCGTACGCGCGCCACATTCCATGTTCCCGGCGAAGCAGAGAGATTTCGTCAGTGAGGACGCTGCCTTCCGGAGACAATGATGCCACCGTGCTCTTCCCGGCGCCCGACCGGCCCGTAAATATGTATGCTTTCCCATCGCGAACGACGGTGGCCGCGTGCAGCAGAAATCCGCGGCGGTCGAGAAGCTTCCAGCTTAGGAGAACGCGCAGCAGGGAATCGAGCGCATATTGGTTCCTAACGCCATCGAAACGAATTTCACTCGGAAAAGCGCGCAGCGCTGCGCCCTCGAATTCATAGGTAAAGTCGGCCGCAGCACCGGCGGGTAGCGCTCCATCGTTCAGCGCGATCTTGATTGGCGGTCGAGCGGCATCCGTGAACGCCCGATAACGCACCGATGCCGCACCAAAAAGCTTCCGATCGGACATCTGCAGACCGAAGGTCACGCTGCCGATCGACAGCTTGAACTGTTGCCGTGGACCGTGCCCTGAATTGACGAGCGGTGTGCTCAATCAGCTCCTTAAGTAGTTCCAGCGAGCGCGCCGCTGCGGGGGAGAGGAGGCGCATTCCCGCTTTTTTCAAGCTCCTGGGGGAAGGCAGCTGTAATAGTTTTGCTTCGAGACACCCCACGAAGTCAAGAGGACTTTGCTCAATTTCTTATCTGAAAACAGTAAGGGGGAGAGCTGCAAAATTGATGACACTTGCTGGCTTAGTAGCCATCTGGCGATCTTAGTGGCGCGGTTTGGTGCGCGGAGCGCGCCGCAGTTCGGAGGCCGCAGTGATTTCTGTTATTCTGATTGCTAAGTTCGCAGCGATTCCGCCGCCCTTCATGAGAGAGGATTGCTCGTGGTGACTTCGCCTACGATTTCCGCACCGGCTGCCAAACGCGCTTTCAATTTCAACGCCGGTCCGGGGGCGCTTCCTCTTGCCGTCCTCGAACGCATACGCGCTGAACTCCTCGACTGGCACGGCAGTGGCATGTCGGTCATGGAGATGAGCCATCGCTCGCCTGAATTTGAAAGCATCAACGCCGGCGCGGAACAGCAGCTCCGGAATCTCCTGGGGATACCAGAAGACTACGCGGTCATCTTCGTCCAGGGCGGCGGCAGCATGCAGTTCGTGATGGCTCCCATGAACCTGGGCCTCCCGGGAAAGCCCGTTGACGTTCTCCATACCGGCAGTTGGACCGCCAAGGCCATCGGCGAATTGAAAAAAGGGTTTCTTCACCATATCGCGGCCTCCACCGAAGCGGAAAAATTCGCGCGTCTTCCCCGCCGCGAGGAAATGAAATTTTCTCCGGACGCCTCCTACGTGCACATCTGTACCAACAACACCATCGAAGGCACGCAGTGGAGCACGATTCCCGAAACCGGCAACGTGCCGCTGGTGGCCGACATGTCTTCCGACATGGCCTCGCGCCCCGTGGAGGTGAAAAGGTACGGCGTGATCTTCGCCGGCGCGCAGAAGAACCTGGGCCCGGCGGGCCTCACCGTGGTGATCATTCGAAAGGATCTGGCGGAACGCGCCGACAAGAATCTGCCCACGCTTCTTCAATACCGCACGCATATCAAGGAGCGGTCCCTCTATCACACCCCCCCGACATTCGCGGTTTACGTCGTCGGCCTGGTGCTGGATTGGATTGCTTTCCAAGGCGGAATTCCGGGCATGGAAAAGCGCAACCAGGCCAAAGCCGGGCTGCTCTATGACACCATCGAATCGAGCGGCGGCTTCTATGCCTGCCCGGTAGAAAAGGCCTCGCGCTCAAAAATGAATGTAGTCTTCCGCGTGGCAGGGGGAGACCAATCCATCGAAACGAAGTTCGCCGCCGAAGCTGCGGCGGCCGGGCTGGTTGGCACGCTCGGTCACCGCTCCGTGGGAGGTATGCGCGTCTCCCTCTATAACGCGGTCACCCTCGAAGCCGTCCAAGCTCTCACTGGCTTCCTCTCGGAATTCCAGCGCACTCGCGGGTGAAATAGGGGGTGAAAGCAGACAACGCCGACGCGTTTGGCGGCTTCCAGCGGCGGTCATGCCCGGGACGGTAGTTCGTTTCGGAGTTCGGAGCCCCACTGATACTGCGTAACTTGCTCATTCTACAAGACGGCAGAAACTATAAAAACATCGAATTCACTCAAGTAAGGTACACGCGTTCGTCGTGGTTTCAGCTTCCTTTCTTGTGGCAGCCCCATAGCTGGCCCGTGTATCCGCCGACAGCAAGAACCGCTTCCCACTACTGCAAACCAGACCAAATACAAACAGTCATGGACTTACCCTTCTCTCTCTGCCTTTACACAGCGCGCCGCGCCCGTTCTCCTTGACCATAATGTTCCTCCCCACTTCTCTAGACCGCCTACGCCGGGCGCAGGATGGCGCGGCACGCGGCTGCGCGTGCTGTGAGCATTTCAGCTAGCCGCGCGATGATCGAATGAGTGAGCCCTTCCTCGATCATGCGGCGTCTGATGTCGGGAACATGATCTGCAAGCCGTCTTGCGAAATCATCCACGCGCTGAATCGTGGCGTCGGGATCGACGTGCAGCTCCTGGGCCAGCCTGCGCCAGTGATATAGCCGGATATTGCGCAGACGGTATTCGCCGCCGACCTTCATGGAAAGCTTGACGCGTTCGATGTCGATGTCCGGATAAGGAAGGACGCTCGCCACGTCATACAGCGGCGCGAGGCGGACGCGGGCTTGCGCTCCGATCAGCAGGGCGTAGTTCTTGCCGTGAGCGTCCGTGCCGGCGATCAGCCAGTTGTACGCGATGGCATCGAGGAAGGTGCTTACGTCTTCCGGTGAGTTTGCTGAATAGGTTCTCAACAGCTCGACGATGTCGAGGATGCCCGGCCCGCCTTCGTTCTGATATTTGCGAGTGGGAGGAATGGCGAGCGCCTGGCACATGTCCTCCTGATGAACGCGGCGCAGGCCGGCGGCGGTGCGGACGCGGTCATAGCGCTCGACGACGATGGCAACCTCGTCCTGAAATCGCATAATTCTGGAATCCACGACGGGAAGATCGAGCGCGCGTCCTAGCTCCAGACAGAAATGTTCGTTCTCGGCATGGCCGTCGAACTCGCCCGTCGGCGGCTTGAGAATGAGAGTGGTCGGCACGCGGCCTGAAGGAACACCCCATCTGTTGTTGTCGAAGAGAAGAGCGGTTTTCGGCTGTGCACCGGCAAGACTGAATTGGCCGGTGTCGCGCGGGATGCGCCACGCGGAATGATCTTCCCGCAAGGCGCGCAGACGCTGCGCAATCGCGGCATCATCGAGCCACTCGATCGGTGGCGGAGCTTCTCCCAGGATTGCTTCAAGCCTTTCGGGCCGCACGAACTGGACAGCGCCGGCGCAGTCCTCGCCGACGCAGGCGATGAGCGCAAAGGCGTTTCTTGCCGAAACGTGGAACTTGCGCGCCCAGTTGTCGAGTACCTTTTCGTTGTCGGGCAGGAGTCCCCACAGGAATGGATCGATTTTCGCGTTGCCGTGCTCGGCGAGGGCGAGCGGCATCGAGATCGATAATGGGTGGGCGTCGGCGGCTACGCGCCACGTCTCGTTGTATGTAAAGGATATTCTTCCCCTGTCGTCCTGCAAGACGCGGCCTGTTTCGCGGCCGTCGAGGATGGCGACCAGTTCTCCGCTCATTTTCTTTTCCTGCGTGCGGAGGCAACGATGGAATCAATATCGACATGCGCATCCGCACCGTGAGACAGGCTGGTGTCCTTCGGTTTTCCTAGACCTTCTTTTTCTGCATCGAGGGCGATGCCGAGCGCACCGATAGTGCGCAATAGCAGGCCGATTGAAGCCCGCGACTTGCCCTTCTCGATTTCGACGATCCACTGCCGGCTGACGCCCACCTTTTCTGCAAGTGATTTCTGGTCAAGACCGAGCTTTGTCCGGCTGTCACGAATGAGAGCCCCAAGATCGGCCGGCGTTCGAATGCGCATGTCCAGCTCCTCCGCCAGATGTCAGCGATCGACGACATTGTATCAGAGTCAGCGATCGACGACAATCCAAAAAGTCAGCGATCGACGACAATCCGAAATGTCAGCGAACGGCGACACGGCCCGTAAAAGATACAAGACGTGAGAAAAATAGGGACCAGCAAGCAAGGCTAGTCGTTCAGACGATAAAGGCCGGGGGAGACACGCACAAAGCGGGCCGTGGAGCTACCTGTGCCGAGGCAGTGCTTGGCGAGGAAGTCCCACCCCAAGTGATTCCCAAGCCTTGTTGAGGTCACTACCACGCATAGGCTGCTTGAGCCGTCCCTGGTGGATAGCCAGACGGATCAGTTGCATCGTTGCGCGCTCGCCAGTCATGCCGCTTCTCCCGCTAGTCTGAGCCCGGATATACCTCGATGAGGCAGGCGAGGCAGGCATATTGTGCGCGATCACGCTTCTTGAAGGCGTGAGCCGCTTTCCAGGTCCGCCTGACCCTGCAATAACAACCGTCAGAGTTTGGGATCGAGTGTTTTCCACTGAGGGAGTGGCCTTCCTCGTGGACAAATCTTTTCGGCCGGTTCGCTTCGGAAATCACAAACAGAAAAGCACGGATGTCAGGGCGGAGGCGGCAGGCGACGGCCAATCGGGAGACTTCTTCAAGACACTGTCGACTGAAATTGCCAGACTTCCTATCGCCCCACACTTATAATAGACCGCGCTGCGGCGATTGTCCCATGGTTTCGCTAGGGCCTTTGCGTTCCAACTTCGGTTGGATATTCGATTCTGTTGTGTGGTTCGGGGTCCCATCGATTGCGGATCGGCGCGACACGTCGCGCGCGAGCTGCTCCGTCAGATGCGTTTTGTCGTTCGTGTAACGTGCGCGTCGTAGCGGCCACGCGACACCGCCACATACGCCAAGCGGCGATCACGAGTTTTTTACCCGCCTCCTGCGTGTCCACATGCACTAGCACGCGGTCGGCGGTTTGCCCCTGGCTGCTGTGGCTCGTTACGGCATAGCCGCAGGCTCCTGAACCGCAACGAAGGGTACACGGCGGGTACACGAAAAAGCGCTCGCGTGTAATTCCTTTCAAATCAAGACGAAAGAATTGTGCCGGCGGGGGGAATCGTTCGCTTCGGCTACTTGATGGCCAGCCCATGCGGCCGCGCCGGCCCAGTTTCGAACGCGGTGTTGAAATCAACCTCAAACCTGGCGTCCAGCGTCAGGTCTTTGTCCCCCACGCGCGCGACGTGAATCTTGTGGTCACCCTCGGCGTGTACTTTTCCAAAGTCGTCCTCGTTCAGGAAATAGTCGCTGATCACCAACCGTTTCTCATCCGGCGTCAGCACCAAGTAATGCGGTCCGGAGTTTGGTCCTAGATCCAGTACTTTCAGCAAGCGCGGTTCATCCGCGTCTGCAATGTCCAACATCGCTATTTTGCCCGCCTGGTTCATGGAAATGAACAGCCGTTTGCCGTCTCTGGAGATCCGCATCAGTTGCGGCCACCCGCCCTTGGAGATGGTCGCGAAATCAAAAACCGCCCGCGCCGTGCCATGCTTGGTATCAAGAAGGTACAGCCGGTCATCCAGCATTCCGGCGGTGAATCCGCGTTGCCGGTGATCAGCCGGGATCAGCTTCACATCGATGGTGCCGCCCGCGTTTGGAATGTCGATGGTGCGCAAAATCTCGCGGCGTCTCAAATCCCACACTCGGACGCTGCCGCGAAAATCCACCAGGCCCGGCACGGCCTCCAGCGTCGTCGAAGGACAAACGAAATCGCTGGTCACCAGCAGATTGATTTCCGGGCGCACCGAGATGCCATGAGGATTGAAGCCATCCATCGGCGGATTTTCCGGATACTCCTTCACCAGGTTCAGTTGGCCGTCGAACTCTGCGACCTTTCCCGGTGCGTGGCCCTGGGCTCCCCCCATCATGGTGACCAGGAACCCGCCGCTTGCCAGCGCCTCAAAGTCATCGGTGATCGCGGAAAGCGGCGGGTTTGCGGAGGATAGGAATTTCGGTGCGCGCGGATTCGAAACGTCGAAGAAGAACAGTTCGTTTTGGCCTTTCAGAACACTGAGCAATCCCCCACAGGCGACGATGTTTCCATCGGCGGACAGGCCGATGTGATGGAATTCGTTTCCCGTTGCTCCGGGTTCCGGCAGCGGCGCTCTGGCCACCACTTTGCCGTAACTCGGCGAATCTTGATCAAAATTCAGAACGGCGAGAAAATCAGGGGCCTTCCGCGCCTGATCTCCCGCGCAGATGAAGAGATACTTCTCGGACCCTTCCCGCGCGTGGGCCCTACCCTGCGCCGCAACGGTGAACACCGCAACGGTTGCAGTCGCCGTCAGATAAATCGCAGCACGCAAATTCTTTCCAAGTTTCATGAGTCGCATGGTCCGATGTCCTTTCCGCTTGCGAGATGCTCGTTCCTCCGGCGAGTCGCCCCGCCAGGCGCCGTAAATTCCCGCTGCCCGGCAGTTTGGCAATGCGGACCACTGGAAGTCCTTCGCGTAAGCTGATATTTTTCTTACCAAATCCTGACGTGGATCTTGGACATGCCGGGCGCAAAGTCCTACCGATTCGGCCACTATCGCCTCGAATCTCCAGGCGGCCTACTCTATTGCGCGAACCGCCTTGTTCCGCTCGCTCCTAAGGTTGCCCAAACCCTTTTGCTGCTTGTCGAGAAAGCGGGCGAGGTCGTTGAAAAAGAAGAACTCCTGAAAAAAGTGTGGCGCGATACCTTCATCGAAGAAGGCAGTCTGACCCGCACGATCTCCGTGCTGCGCAAGGCTCTCGATGATGAAGCGAAAGGCCGGGAATTCATTGCCACCATCTCCAAACGCGGCTATCGCTTTGTAGCTCCGGTGCGGGAGATTACCAAACAGAAGGCGCCTGCCAGGGAAGGAAAGGTCATGCTTGCAGTTCTTCCTTTCGAGAATCTCAGCGGTGACCATGAGCAGGAGTATTTTAGTGACGGCCTCACCGAGGAGATGATTATGCAATTGAGCCGCTTGAATCCGCAGCGGCTCGGCGTCATCGCCAGGACCTCCGCCATGATGTTCAAGGGGACCAAAAAGAGGATCGTTGAAATTGGCGAGGACCTGGGAGTGGATTACATTTTGGAAGGAAGCGTGCGGCGCAGCGGGACCCGCGTGAGGATTTCCGCTCAACTGATCCTGGTGGCCGAGGAGACGCATGCCTGGGCGAAAAACTATGAGCGCAGCTTGGGGGACGTCTTGAAGCTCCAGAGCGAAGTCGCGCGGGCCATCGCCAGTGAGATTCAAATCAAATTGACTCCCCGAGAAGAGCGGCGTCTGGCCCGCGCCCCCTCCGTTCCCGCAAGGGCCTATGAAGCCTACTTGCGTGGGCGTCACTCCTGGAACAAGCGGACAGAAGACGGCATGCGCAAGAGCATTGCCTACTATGAAGAAGCAATCCAGTTTCATCCCTGCTACGCCACGGCCTACGCCGGAATCTCGGATTCCCACGTGATGCTGGCTTGCCGCGGCATGGTCCCCGCCAAGGAAACCTTTCAAAGGGCCAAACTCGCCGCCAGAAAGGCCCTGGAGCTGGATGACGCGCTTGGAGAGGCTCACGCTTCGCTCGCGCATGTCCGCTTGCACGACTGGGATTGGAAAGAATTGGAAAAAGACTTCCAACGGGCTATCGAACTGGAACCCTCCCAGGCCATTGTCTACTACTGGTACGGCGAATATCTGATGTCTAGGGGCAAACCGGAAGAGGCCATTGCCGTCACCGAGCAAGCTCATCGCATGGATCCGCTTTCGCCGGTAATCGGCTCCTCACTGGGGATGATTCTCTATCTCGCGCGGAGATACGACCAGGCTCTGCGGGTCTTGGAAAGCGCCATGGAAATCGCTCCGGAACATTTCTTGCCGCATCTGAGGATGGGCTTGGTGAGCGTGCAGATCCGAGAATATGACCAGGCCATCTCCCATCTGAAACTGGCTGTCGAACTCGCCAGCCAGAGCACGGAAACCCAAGCGGCACTCGCTTTGGCCTACGCCGCAGCCGGCAAGAGCAAACGAGCAGCGGAAATCCTCACCCGATTGGAAGACCTGCGGGGCCAGCGTTACGTGTTGCCTTACAACTTGGCAAAAGCCTACGCCGCCGGCCGCAACCACGTTAAAGCGTTCAAGTGGTTGGAAATTGCCTACCAGGGGGGCAACCCGGATCTGATCGAGCTAAACTCCGAGCCGCTCTTCGATGGCCTGCGCGACGACCCTAGATTCATTGGATTGCTGCGGCGCGTGGGGTGGAAGCGGTAACCCCGGGGTCCGCCTTACCCTTTCGATCGACGCGGGGCGTAGAGCCGTTCCCTACACAAATTTCAGGCCAGATCGAAGAGCAGCACCTCGGTGTTTTCCACACCGGTGAGCTCGACGGCTTTCTCCGCGCTGATGGCTGCACCATCGCCCGCATCCAGTTTCGTTCCGTTCAGCTTTACGCTGCCTCGCGCTACCTGAACGTAGGCGTAGCGATCTTTCTTCAGTTCGTGCTTCACCGTCTCGCCCGCTCCCAACACCGTCGCGTACAGCTCGTTGTTCTGACGAATCTTCACCGAACCGTTGCGCCCATCCGGCGAGGCCACCAGCCTCAGCTTCCCGCGCTTTTCGGCTTCGCTGAAGTTCTTCTGGTCGTAGGCCGGCTGGAGACCTTGCTTTTCCGGGAGCATCCATATTTGATACAGGTGCACCGGTTCCGTCTTGGACGCATTGAACTCGCTGTGCGCCACGCCGGTCCCCGCGCTCATATATTGCACATCACCCGGCTTGATCACCGACCCGTTGCCCATACTGTCCTGGTGCTCCAGCGCACCCTCGAGCACATAGGTGACGATCTCCATGTCGTGGTGCGGGTGCTTCGGAAAGCCTCCGCCGCCCGCGACTCGGTCATCGTTCATCACCCGCAGCGTGCGGAACTGCCTATGCTGGGGATCAACGTAATCGGCAAATGAAAATGTGAAATGTGAGTCCAGCCAGCCGTGGTTCGCGTGACCGCGTTCCTGGCTCTTGCGGATGTCCATCATGGCCCACCTCCGGGATCGAGCAAACCGATAATACTCGTTGTAACGACAATTGTCAAGAGGCGCATTTGCGGCCCTCTCTCTCTCTTCTCTCTCTCTCCTGTCCCCGTCCTACCGCGGCTCTTCCATCAACCCGTGAATTGCTGCACTTTTGCACCGCCTGTTTGGCTGGTTTCGGAGCGGCCAGTTTCCGGCGACAGCCCCTTTGGTGTACAGTGATAGCGCAGGCGCGGCAAGCGCTCCGCGGCCTGCGAGGGTTTTTCAATGGATTCCCCATTGTCCACAACCACGACGAGAATGTCAGAGCACTCCACCGTGCCCCGCGAAACGCTCACCATCACCGACAATCGCACCGGCAAATCCTACGAGATCCCCATCGCCCACGACACCATCCGTGCTGCCGACCTCCGCCAGATCAAGGTCGACCCCAAAGAATTTGGCATGATGAGCTACGACCCGGCTTTCAATAACACCGCCTCCTGCATCAGCAAAGTCACATTCATCGATGGCGACGCCGGCATCCTGCGGTATCGCGGTTATCCCATCGAAGACCTCGCGGAGAAAAGCACCTACCTGGAAACCGCGTATCTGCTCCTGAATGGCGAATTGCCCACCCCGTCCCAGCTGAAGGATTGGACCTACCACGTCACGCACCACACTTTCATCCACGAAAGCATCAAGAAATTTCTGGACGGCTTTCATTACGACGCCCATCCCATGGGCATGATGATCTCCACGATTGCCGCGCTTTCTACTTTCTATCACGACGCGAAAGACATCTTCAGCGCGGAGTCGCGCCAGAAGCAGACTTATCGTCTCGTCGGAAAGGTTCCCACCATCGCGGCGTTCTCTTATCGCCACACTCTGGGCATGCCGTTCGTCTATCCCGACAACGAACTCAGCTATCCGGGCAACTTTCTCAACATGCTCTTTCGCACCACCGAACCTAAATACCGACCTAACCCGACCCTGGAGCACGCCCTCGACGTTCTCTTCATCCTTCATGCCGACCACGAGCAAAACTGCTCCACCAACACCATCCGCGGCGTCGGCAGCTCCCACGTGGATCCCTACTCCGCCACGGCGGCGGCGATCGCGGCCCTCTACGGTCCTCTGCACGGCGGCGCCAATGAAGAAGTTCTGCACATGCTCATGCAGATTGGCTCGATCCAGAAAGTTCCCGACTTCATCAAGCGCGTCAAAGCCGGCGAAGTCAAGCTCATGGGATTCGGCCATCGCGTCTACAAGAATTACGATCCGCGCGCCCGTATCATCAAGCACATCGCTTACGAAGTCTTCGAGCTCATGGGCAAGAACCCGCTCCTCGAAATCGCTCTGGAGTGCGAGCGCATCGCTCTCGAAGATGAATACTTCGTGAAGCGCAAGCTCTATCCCAACGTGGACTTCTACACCGGCCTCATTTATCAATCGATGGGTTTCCCGATGACCATGTTTCCCGTGCTCTTCGCGATTCCGCGCACTTCCGGTTGGATCGCGCAGTGGGAAGAGATGCTCCTCGATCCCGAGCAGAAAATTGCGCGCCCGCGCCAGATCTATCTCGGGCATAACACCCGTCATTACGTTCCGATCGATCAGCGGAATTAGGGAAACACCGTATCCAGTTTGAATACGCTCTTTCCGGAGGCCCTCGACAATTCCGTCCCGTCGCGTATAGTTATTTTTAGAGAGGTTGTATGAATCAAGGCTCGTATACGCCCCTGCATCCAGGGGCGCGGCGCCGCAGTCAGCGCGTGTTAATGCAAGTCGGCGTGCGCATTCGCGGGAAAGACGCTCAGGGCAAGGACTTCGAGGAATTGACCGCAACTCTGGCCATTAACGCCCACGGTGCACTGGTGCTGTTGACCGCTCGCCTCACCAGCGGTGGCACGGTTCACATGCGGCATAACAAAACGGAAGAGGAACAGGAGTGCCATGTAGCGTTCCTCGGTCCGGTGCGTGGCGGTAAGGGAGAGCTCGGTCTGGAGTTTACCGCACCGCGCCCCACTTTCTGGCGCGTGGCCTTTCCTCCCGAAGATTGGACCCCGAGGAGTCCCGAGGCCCGCACGGTTTCGGGCGTGCGCACAACCAAGTAAGTGGGTTCCCGCCGCTCCCTGTCTCGGTAAACTCGGCAGTCGGGGAGGGTGCTCTTCGATCGAAGCAGTAGTCTGGCGTTTGGCCAAGCCAGCGTTCGATGCTCCTCATGATCGCCAATGCCGCGGGCACGCCGGCGGCCCTCTGAAACGTATTCCGATCCCCAGGAATTGATTGGTCGCTGGAGTTACCTGGTCTTGCCGTCCGGCATGGCCGATGACGGCATACGCGCAATCCTCGAATGTGTGCGACAGTCTCGGGGGGCCTATGTGCGCTCTCCCAAAAAATTTCTCGCTATCGAGAACTACCAAGAGTCGGTTCAACTCGATCTCCAAAACAGGAACGGAAGCCCAACTCTCTTCAGCAATTTTGAAACGAGGGAGAATCCGGTAGGAAAAAATTCAGCCGCGAGGCACTTTCTTTTCCATCATCGCCGCCAGCAGCCATTTCCTCAAGACCATGAGGTAATAAGGTTTCGTCTCTTTGAACATCAGCCCCATGCCTTGATCTGGCTGAGCATAGATGACGCTCGCCTGGGCCTCAAAAAACTCGCTCTCGGTGAAAAGCTTTATCGCCAGGGACGCTCCAATCGGGTAAGGGCTTTCCGTATCCACATAACAACCATTCATGCTGAGTTCTTTGACGCGCGCCGTCCTCTTGTCTTCGGACGAGCCTTCGCGCATCTCGATGGATCCAACGAACGGATACCGGGGACTGCGGCGCCGATCCTGCTCCATAGGGCTCCTCTAGAGAGAACCGCGACGATTCTACTCCCGCCATCCCCATTGTTCTTAAAAAATCTCTCCTGGATTGTTCGACGGGACAGAACTCCTGGACGGGAAGACTTTCGGCTGGCGTGTCAATCGCTACTCAATCTCCGCAGGCGCACTCGGCAAACACTGCGAGTGGAACCCTCGGTTCGCCCGCGCGTGGTGTTCCGCGACGTGCTGTCTCTACTACCGCCGCCGGGCGTGCTTGCCGCTGCTTAGCAGGCCGCAATGCCATACTCAGTTTTTCCCGGAGTCTCCGGTGCGCTCGGAAAAGCCTCAGACGCACCGCCATCGCCGAAATCCCCAGTCGCTCGGCAACTTCTTGGGTCGAGTACTCGAAGACGTCGCGCAACAGACACGCCTGGCGGAGATCCGGAGCCAGTTGGGTGATCGCGGCGGCCATCAACTTGCGCATTTCGCGCCGCGCGAAGCGTTCTTCGGGATTGTCTTGGCACGCCGCCGCGTTGTTTCCCAGCGTTTCGTCGCCGGCACCGCTCGGCTCTTCGAGTGAGAAGAGTTTCCCATCGCGTCGCTTGCGGATCACGTCGATCGAGGCATTCGCGGCGATGCGCGAAATCCACGCGTGCAGGTCGTCCCGGTTTTCGCCCGGTGTGCCGGCAAACTGCTCAAGGTGCATCATGGCCTTCAGGAAGGCAGCCTGGCGCACGTCTTTCGCGTCCGCGGGATTGCGCGTCAGCCGCAGTGCCCCAAGATATAGGCTAGGTGCGTATGGCAGGATCAGCTTGGCCAGCGATTCGCGGTCGCCCTTTCGCGCCTGCAAGAGCAACGCGGAGCGGGCGGCGCCATCAATACATAGGGAGGTGCTGCACATGGTGCGGTAAAGATTGGCAGGCCAATCGCCACCGGGACAACCGCTATAAGTACTTGTAAATAAATATCTTAGCGCCGTTCTATTATAAGGACCCCGTAGCAGGAGTGACCGCTTGTGGGACGCCGCGTGGCGATTTCGGTCACAGGTCCAGCCTCTCTCACTCACGCAGCAATTCTCAACTTCTTAGAAAGCGCCAGATTTAATCAGCGATCCGAAGTTTGTCGCCGTGCATTTCCCACTCGATGCGGACTAGAAAATCGAAATGCATTCCCTCCGTTTTCAGCCAGACTTCCAGATTCTCGCGGGAATCGGCGCGGAATTCGACGAACATTTTTCCTTCGAGCATGTTGACGAGGACGCGTTCCGCATGCGCGAGCCCTCCGGCCCGCATGCGCTGGGCCAGAGCTTCGGCGCCCTGGCGCGTGAGGC
>QHYZ01000346.1 GCA_003225295.1 Acidobacteriota bacterium
ATTTGGAGCTGACGACGGAAGACTACCGGCCACGGCAACTTGCCGACAAAGCCCGGGCTGGATTCACGCTCTATAGTCACGGCGATGATGCATCGCACGTGCCCCGGGTTTTGAGTGACCGCGAGCTGACGGCGGAGATCCTCTCCCTATGAACATTCCTCAGCGCCAGATCGAAGGCCTCACGGCGTTTGGCTACACCGTATCCGAGGCGCGTTTCCTCTATATCGTGGCCATGCATTCCGGGTACTTCACTGCCCGCCAGTTCCTGGCCTTTGTCGATGCCAAGCGCGGCTATCGGACTCGTTCGCTGGCGCAGAAGCTCATCACCCAAGGGCACGCCACGATACGCGAATACCGGCGCAACGGGTGCATCTATCATTTGTACTCCCGCAAGCTCTATGCCCAGCTTGGCCACGAGAACCTTCGCAACCGCCGCCGGCATCGGCTGGAAGCGATCCGGACACGGCTTCTCGCACTCGATTTCATCCTCGCCAACCAGGGGTATCAGTACCTCGAAACGGAAGCGGAAAAGGTCGCCTATTTCTGCGACCAATTGCACATCGAAAAGGGCTGCCTTCCGGTGAAGCTGTACATGGGCGGACCGACCAGCCAACCCACCCTGCGCTATTTCGTCGACAAGTTCCCGTTGTTCATGAGTTTTCCCCGTCCCGGCTTCTCCCACGGCTTCTCCCCTGTGGTCACGTTTTCCTATGTCGATCCGGGGCTCGAAACAATCACCGGATTTGTTACTCACCTCGGGCAATACCAGCCGCTCTTTCGTGAGCTTGCCGACTTCCGTTTCGTCTACGTTTCGGGCACGCGAGCACACTTTGAAAAGGCTACAGCACTCTTCCATTCTGCGGTCAAGATTCCGCTCGAATCGGACATCGCCAGGGACCTCATCCGGTATTTCCGAGCGCGCAGCATTTGGAACAGGTCCGAGTTCAGGACAATGAGCAAGACCGACCTGCTGTTCTTCAACGAAGCGAAGCGCAGATTTGCTGGCGATCGCTTCGAAATGCTCTTCAAAAACTGGAAGGCCGGACGCATTGCAGAGGCGGACCTCCGAGCCCAGTTTCTGTCGAAGGCGCCGAACCGGAAGGTGTACTTCGAGACGTATCTGGTCCCGAAGCAGCCGGATTTTCGGGCTAAGGACGACGAATCAGGATGAACGGGCGCAAAGGAAGGCGTTCAGCGGGCCGTTCTGTTTGGGCGTCACCCGGGAAACGGGCGAAGCCAAGGAAGAGCAAAGAGATGCGAGGGAGACGACAAAGAAAAGCGACGGAGCCAAAACACGGAGTTGGGCGGGAGCGACCCACTTTCGGCCCTTCGGTCTCGAAAGTGGCCCATTGGTCGCTCCCGCCCATCGGCGCACAAACAGCGCCGAGTGTTTTGGCCCCGTCGCCACATGGAGAGGAAAGAGAAGGGAACCGGAAGAGAGGAAGGAGAAAGCGAGTGCTAAGAATTTCTGAACAGCCAGTCATCTTGAATCGGAAAATCCGGCTCGAACAAGACGCTAGCGAACTGATCGAAGACTATGCCCGGTTCATCGGAATCAGTGCAGAGGATGTACTGAATATCGTACTGAAAAAGTTGATCGCTAATGACATGGAATTCCAGTCCTGGCTAAGTCAGCAGAACATCCAGAAACAGGGCAGCCAATCTCCCCTCGAGCTGTCTGCCTGTGCGGTGGAAACGGAGGCGGCATAATGCATCGATTTCTCGATTCCAGAGGCATGGTCGCATGCCTCCTGGCAATGGCCACGGGAATGACTCTCTATTTCAGGATGCCATTCCCCGAAGACAACGTCCTCTTCGAACTGATGTATCTCAGGGCAAGCCCGGTCTTCTGGGGATTCAAGTGCACCTACATCCTTCTTCTATATACAACGCCCTTTATTGGGTATTCGATCTTGCTTTCGGGCTTGTACGTTTTTGCATCGAAAATCCGCCGGCCGGACAAGCCCGGACGACTACCGCGTTACCCCGACCCGCGTAAGCGCAACGACCTCTATATAGTGCTCGGAGAGGTCCACAATCCACGTAGGCCAACACCCTCTCGAGATCCCCGGTGGTTGACGATTCCCGCGCGTGGATTATTTACTGGCATTGCGATCTTCGGCGCAATTGGCAGTGGCAAGACGAGTTGCTGCATGTATCCCTTCGCGGAACAGCTGATTGCCTATCAGGCCCATGACCGCGGGAAACGTATTGGCGGACTGATCCTGGAAGTGAAGGGAGACTTCTGCCACAGAGTTCGGGACATATTGCAGCGCTACAGAAGGGAAGGCGATTACGTCGAAGTCAGCCTCGATTCTGAGTACCGCTACAACCCCCTGCACAATGACCTCGATGCGCATGCCCTGGCCTACAACATCGCATCCTTATTGAATAACCTCTTCGGCAAAGGCAAGGAACCCTTCTGGCAACAGGCCTACACAAACCTTGTGAAGTTCATCATCCTGCTCCACAAGGTCGCCTTCGACTACGTGACCCTCTTCGATGTCCATCACTGTGCGATTTCTCCAGAGCTTTTACAGCAGCGAATCGAGCAGGCGGAAGAGCTGCTTTTTGACAAGCATTTTGTCTTCATTCCCAAGGCCACTTACGAAGAGCATATCCAG
>QHYZ01000109.1 GCA_003225295.1 Acidobacteriota bacterium
GGCATTGACCCCAGTACTTTGTCAGGCATGGCTTCAGCCATCGTTTCTGACCTCAAAAAATATATCTACACGGACATCAACGGTAAGGCTCGCCCACAAGGCGGCAGCGTCGATCTGGGGGCCTACCAGCACTAAGGCGGCGAAATAAATAAGGGCATCAACTCATCCTATCCTCTGACGATGTCGGGGCTGATGGCAAAGCGCAGGCTGGGATTTGGCAACAGCAGTAGAAGTTTACCTAGCCAGGACCACTCCTCAATCCTGAGTGAGAGGGGGTCTTGAGAGCCGGTTACGAGCAGTAAACGTAGGCCGACTCGCTTCCTCTTATTCATTTTATTGGCCTGATCCGGAACGAGAAGCTACGGTCGGAGAAGCCTAGCCTTGACGGGTGTGTACCCTCGAGAAGGATAAGTTTTCCCAACTGCGCGCCGGTAGACTTCCATCGTTTTTTTAGCGATTACATCAGGAGAGCACTCTGCCTCAATCTTCCGCTTCCCATTCGCGCCCATCTGACGGCGGAGCGCCGCATCAAGCAATAAGCGTGTGACGCTTTCCGCCAGTTCTGCCGTGTCTCGCGGCGCAACCAGGTACCCCGTGTGGCCATGTTCCACCATCTCTGGGAGTCCGCCCACACGGGTCGCTACTACGGGCTTACCAGCAGAATATGCGAGGGGGATCACACCGCTCTGCGAAGCCTCAATGTAAGGTAGGACCACGACACTGGCACGGCGGAAATACTCGGCCGTGCGTTCTTCAGAGATGTATTCGTTGTGAACGATGAAGCGGTCCGGGTGGACCATCATCTCGGTGTAGCGGGAGAAATCTTCCCCTCGTCCCGCAATCAGAATGCGAACATTCGGCACACGAGCGCTAATCAGGGGTTCGGCTCGAATCAAATACTCCAGGCCCTTGTACTCCCAAATCCGGCCGAAGAAGAGAATCAAGTTTTCTTCCTCTTGCACCTCCGTTGAACCCAAACCCTCGCCGATCTGAATGTGAGGAATGATCGAGGTTTTCTTTGCGCTGCCGGGCCACTCTCGAACCATCACATCTCGGACTGGTCGGGAATGAACAATCAACTGGTCCGCGCGGCGCCGCGCAAACATTTCAATCCAAAACGGAGTCTGCTGAAAGGGCTGATCGCCCGGATGTGGACGGAAATCATGGATGGTAAACGCCAGCGGATAACGGCGGAACAGAGGTAACGCCAAGTCGAACCACAGGTGAACGCCCTGGTAATGGACCACCTCGGGCCCAAATTCCCGAACGCTCTTCAAAATCGAACCAATCGTCCGGAATTGTTTTATTGCTTGCCGAATCCTTGCGCTCGGAAACGGGAAGAAGTGCACGGCGTCGTTCAGCTTAGCACGGTAAGGGCCGGCCATCCGTTCCGGCAGAGCCAATAAAACTTCTGCATGCTGTGCCAGAGCGTTCGCTAACCGAATGCAGTACTCTCCGAAATCGTAGGAAATCAGGGCAACGCGTAGACGGTCTCCGGATTCCGCTTTGCCGTGTGTGTCCTTTAGATCTTCGCGCATGGCTACTCCGACCCAAGAACAAGATATTTGTTCTTAAATTGGCCTGGAGGTCCGGGCGCCAGGATGGCAAGAGCAAACAGGGCGGCGCCATAAATCAGAGTTGCAGAAACGCCTCTCAGAACGGCCTCTAGATTTGTGGCTGCGGCAAAGTAAGCAGCCATGCAGCTCGCCGCGATAACCGGCTTCCAGGCGATCTTGCCAAGGGGGAACCCTGAAAACAGGCTTGAAACAGGGATATAGTGCTGAATGCTGGCAATCAGTCTCGTGAGCACCAACGTGATGGCGGCTCCGCGAAGACCAAAATGGCTTATCAACGGCCACCCGACTCCCAGAGTCACCAGCAAGACAACGATTACAATCCTTAAAGTGACTTTCTCGCGGTGGCAGGCTAGCAGTACTTGACCGAGCACACTTGTGAATACCTGAAAGATTAGTATCCATGCCATGACGCGTAAAGCAGGGACAGCCGCAAGAAACGCCGGCTTTTTGTACAGGAGAATGAGCGCCCAATTGCCAAGGAAATAGATCCCGGTGACCACGGGCAAGGCCAGAACAAGGAGCAATTCCGTGGCCTGTTGGGCAATGTGCTTCAGAACTTGATATCCGGGCTCCACTTTCCGGCACATCACAGGGAAAATGCTCTGCGCGATGCTCTGGTAGACAAGCGCCAACGGAACCAATAGTTGGGATGCGGCACTATATAGACCAACCTCGCTCTCGCTTGCCAGTTTGGATAGAAGAATGACATTCAAGCTGCTCTCAAGGGCTACTAATTTGTCGATGGCTAGAAATGTGATCGCGGATCGAACCGTGGCCAGGCAAAACGGAATGCCAATGGATGCCCGCTGCGCCGGGAATCGCCGGAGTATTAAGTACACCTCGATTCCAGCGACGGCGAAAAAAGAAGCCAGCAAAATCAGAATAACCGTGTACAACCCATGATTCCGCGACAACAGCAGATACGCTCCGCCGATTTTAGCGATATTCGCAGGCACATTGACACAAGCGATGTAGCGCATCCGTTCGCAAGCTTGAAAGATGCCCTCGCAGACCGCCGCGATTGCATAAGGAAAAAGACCGACGGAGAGCAGCAGTACGATCAAGTTCGTCGCGGGCGAGTAGTGCATTAGGCGGATGAACAGGGAGAGCAGCACAACCGACGCAAACGACGAAGCCGCCACTATCGCACAGCCATTCTTGAAATATAACCTGGTTTGAGACTGGTCTTTTGCCACGTCGCGGACAATCAGTATTTTCAGCCCGGCAACCGCGGATACCTGAAATACATAGAACAGCGAAAACGCCAGCGAAAGCTGGCCAAACTCGAACGTGCCCAGGTGCCGCGCGACCATCGCATACAAGACAAAGCTCGTCGCACGGTTCATCACGTCACTGCTGAGAATCGAGAGAGCGTTCCCACCGATATTCCGCAAACTGATACTCATTGGGAGAGTTCGGCTTGACGTGAAATTGTCTGCCCCCAGCATTTTCGACTCCACACTAGGCGATCATCGCGATCCGGGCGTATCCGTTACACACTGGATACTCTGATCCCCGAAACGCTGTAGTGCGTGCGTTCAAGGGCGCGGCGCGGTTTGCTTGTAACTGTCGTAAAGGTCTTGCATTCTCCGGGCTCGTTGCAAATTTTTGTCGGGATACTAATCCCTTTGCTTTTGCTACAAGGCCAGGCAACGTCCTCGACGCTGATCGCAGAACCAAAAAGCAAATGTGTCGGAATAGACGCCTATCGATTCCGCCCAAGAGGTTCGTTCTGTCATCAGTGCGGGTGTGAGCCATGGGCTTACGCGCTCTTCCATTTTCATATGCCGTAAGTCCTTTGTCTGCCCCTCTTGCGAAGACTGCCGACGTACCCCACTTCTTCCCATTTTGGAACCGAGCATTATGTAAAGAGCCGGTACAGATCCTCTCCCGCTTTCTCTGTCACTGGATCCGGTACCATATGATCCGTAAAACGGCTAGTCATTCTCCCGAGAAGTTCTCTCATTTCCTTTTCGGCGGGCGTCGGCCCTCCATTGGGTTCATGCCTCAGGAAGGAGATCGTTTTTTCCTCCGTGCCGAACTTCCGCTTGTATCTCACCAGCCCTTCCTGGTCCATGTCGCTCAAACCGAAGTCCAGAAAAGCGTCTCCGCGATTTTTTCCCTGCTTGATCCCTTCCCAGATCAGCAAGTCGTTCGGCCGGTGCGAAAGATCGTCGGGAAGAGAGGCGTTGAATTTGTAGTACAGCGTATCCTTCCACTCCAGGAAGAAATCGCCCGCCACAATCTTGTCCCGATGAATCGCCAGAAGAAGGAATCCGTGCTGCGCGTCCACGAAATGGTGCCAGATGTTCCGAAAGAAACTGTAGGGTTGCGCGAGAAGGCCGTATTTGTATTTCCGGACCTTCAGGTGCATCTCGAAAAACGTCCGCAGCTCCTGCTCGGACTCAGCCACGCGCACCGTGAGCCCCTCGCGTTCGGATTTCCGGATTGCTCTGTGAGTGGAATCGTGCATGGCGCGCCACAGCGCGTCTAGCTCCGGCCGCAAGACGAGCCGGTGCCACTTCGCCTGCTTCGCGAGACTAAACCGCTCGTCCGTAAGAGGCACGTCATTGTGCAAGCAGCGCAAATTGATGGGACAATGCTCCGGCAAGAGCTTATCGATCAATACGCGCCAGGACTCCGTGTCACGGATCAGCGGGTCGCAGTAATCGGAGAAAGGCAGGGCCACAATCCGTTCGCCAAACATATCTGTGATGCGGCAGAAAGGAATTCCGGCCCGCGGCTCTCCGGCGTCATCCACGATCACGTAGGCGCTGGCCTCCCAGCCGTACGTGTCCGTCAGCACTCGGATCCAGCTCGGCGAATGAAAAACACTGCTTTCCGTTTTCTCGACCAGGGACCGCCACAGCGGATCTGTTCGAGGATCTACACACACGACTTTCATGTGGATTCACTTTCCCCGAAATTTACATTCGGAATACCGGGACGCTTTCGGGCAACACGCTGGCGAAGAGGAACGAAGCGACAACTTACGTGGGCCCGCCGGATTCCAGTCTTGCGGTTTGCGTGGTGTGGAGAGAGTTGGGTTTGGCCTGGGCGTAAGCTCGATTTCTGGCTCTTCGGTGACGTTGCGAACTGTCTTTTTTGGTCTGGGCAAAATACCTTGATAAGCTTCAAGAAGTTTGGGAACGGAATATTCCCACGCCAATTCAGCCTCGAAGCGCCGCCGTCCCAACGCGCCGAGAGCTTCCCTGCGGCGAGGATCGTCCATCAATTCCGCGATCGCTTTGGCGAATGAGAGTTCCTCGTTCGGCTTCACATAGATGGCCGCGTCTGCCGCGGTAAAGCGATGCTCGGGCAAGTCGAACGCCACGATCGGTTTGCTGATTGACATATAATGGACCATTTTGACCATGGTGGAGCGATCCGTGAACGGGTTTGAAGGCTCAGGAGCCACGCAAATGTCTGCCGCACACATGCAGCTCCTCATTTTTTCGCTCGGAACGAATCCAGTAAACCAGACGTATGGATCGAGACCCAACTGCTGCGCCAGGTCGCGCAATTTTGGCCATGCGTCTCCGGTGCCCACAAGCACGCAATAGAAATCGGTCCTTCGCAGATCGTGGATGAGGTGATGAAGCGCGCGCAGAAGATAATCAACGCCGTCCTGAAATCCCATCACGCCCACGTAACCGATGATGATTTTTCCTTTTCCCACTAGGGCGCGCTCGGGTTCGGTGTTGCGCGCGCGGTCGAGCTCGATTCCGTTTCGCACGACCGTGATGCGTTCTTCTGGAACGCCGCCGCGCTCAATCTCGATTTTCTTGTACGATTCGTTCGTGGCGATCACATGATTGGCAAAGAAACACGTAAGTTTCTCCAGCAGGACCAGTGCATGGTAAACCACGCGGTTTCCACCGCCCAGCATGCGCGCTTCATACATTTCCGGAGACAGATCATGGTGATCAAAGACAAAGCGCTTGCCAAAGATTTTGTAAAAAGCGGCGATAAATACAAACGTGTCCGGCGGGTTGTGAGCGTGGATAACGTCAAAACCGCCGCAAAAAAGAACGATCATCGATATTGCAAAGCTGGCGGAGGTGGAGTATGCGTATTCCCAAACGTATCCGAGAAAGCCATTCGAACCAGACGGCTCCGGATAGCGATATATGCGCACACCTTTGATCACTTCCCGAGATGGCTGCCCCGGCTTCGCCGGACAGATGACGGAAACGGTGTAGCCCGCAGCGGTCAGCGCATTGGCTTCCCGGCGAACGCGCACGTCCTGCGGGTAAGCCTGATTCTCCAGTAGCATCAGGATGCGATTATTGGAGGACGCTTTCATAAGCACCTGTTTGTGGAAGAATTGCAGCCAGCGCCGGAGTCCGATGGTGTCCTCTGGTGATTCCCACGAGATCGATGAAGATCTGCTCGTCGCGCAACATTTCCGGCACGGTCTGAAAGGACGCGCTGGCGTTTCCGATCACCACGACTTCGGATTGTGCCAAGATTTCGCCGAGGGAATCGCGCATGAGCGTGGCAATGTGGGGGAGCTCCCGTTCCAAAAAGGATTTGTTCGCGCCGGTCAACCGGCTGAGCTCCACCTTCTCGTCGTAAATGCTTACCTGATAGCCCTTCCCTACCAGCGCTTCCACAAGATGGACGATCGGACTCTCGCGGATATCGTCGGTACCCGCTTTGAAACTCAGACCCAGAATGCCCACGCGCTTCCGCCGAGTTTCTTCGACGAGTTCAATGCCGCGCTGAATTTGCCTTTGATTGCTCGGCAAAACGGAGCTGAGCAGCGGACAATCGATGTCACGCTCTTTCGAACGATACACCAGAGCGCGCAAGTCTTTCGGCAGGCACGATCCTCCGAAAGCAAACCCGGGCATGAGATAGGAAGAGGAAATATTGAGTTTGCGGTCGCGGCAAAAAAGCTCCATGACCTCGCGGCCGTCGATTCCGTGGGCAGAGCAAAGATTGCCGATTTCGTTTGCGAAGGCGACCTTCACGGCGTGGAATGCGTTGTTCACATACTTCAGCATTTCGGCAGTCTTGACGGGCGTTCGAACGACGGGCGCTTGAATCGCTTGATACAAGTGTTGCACGCCGTCACCGCTGCGCGCATCGAGTTCGCCGATGACGATTTGGCAGGGATGATCGTAGTCTTCAATGGCGCTGCCTTCTCGCAAAAACTCCGGATTCGAACACAGCCCAAAATCATCGCCCCTGCGCCGGCCCGAATGCTTTTCCAGAATGGGAGCCAGCTTCCCTTCCAAAGTGCCTGGGAGCACGGTGCTGCGGGCGATGACTACGTGATAGTCTTTTTTTGCAGCCAAAGCCCCGCCAATTTCCATGCAAACTCTTTCGAGATAGTGCAAGTTCAGGCTACCGTTGCCATTGCTTGGCGTGCCAACGCAAATCAGACTCACATCGGTCTGCTCTACTGCGGCTTTGCTGTCCAGAGTTGCCCGCAGTTTTCCAGTGCGTGTAACCTCGGCGATGAGCTGGTCGAGCCCACGTTCGATGACCGGGGACCGGCCGGAAGCGACCGCCGCAACCTTTTGTTGATCCACGTCAACACCGATGACAGCATGACCATCACGAGCCAGACAAGCTGCCGAAACGCAGCCGACATAGCCGAGGCCGAATACACTGACTCTCATTCTTACCTCCTCAAGACTTCTTCACTGAGCGTGCGCGGATAAAACGCTGGATTGCTGCTCCGGGCGCAGTCTTGAATCCATAAAACGGCGTTGCCACAGTTCCACACTGAGCAAGCCGTAAAGCAGAGAACCGTGGTCTGCGAATCCACTTTCGTGCTCACCGAGCAACTTTTCAACAAAAAGAGGATTGAAAAGCCCGCGGCGACGAACCGTGGACGGAGGGAGAGCATCGCGAAGGAACGGGCGAGCCTCTTTTCGAAACCACAGCGTGAAAGGCACGGGAAAGCCTTTTTTCTTCCGCTGAATGATCTCGGGAGGGAGCCACGCCTGACTCACTTTCTTGAGCAAATATTTGCGGGCAAAGCCTTTCACTTTCAGATTTTGCGGGAGCGAGGCCGCGAACTCGACGAGCTTGTGATCGAGAAGCGGGACGCGGGCCTCCAGCGACGTGGCCATGCTCGTTTTGTCGCCCCGCGCAAGCAAATCATCGGGCAGCCAGAGCTTCGTATCCACGTAGAGCATACGGTTCAGCGGCTCCGTAGCGTCGGTGCGCGCCAGGTGTTCCGCAAACACATGACTTCGGTCGTAACCGCTCAAGGTTTCCTTCACGTCGCGTGAAAGCAGCGCTTGCTTGGTGTCCGAGTTGAAGAGCGGAAACCAATTCATGAAGCGCGTCACTTCATCTGACTGGCAAAGAGCAAACAGGGCGAGCTTTTGACGGCGCAGCCTGGGAATTCGCGCACTCGCGGCCAAGGCCAGGGATTTGGCGGTTTCTGGAACAAGACGGAACAAAGGTGACAGCCGTTCGCCGGCGTAACGCGCGTAACCGGCAAACAACTCGTCGCCACCCTCCCCGGTAAGGACCATTTTCACGTCACGAGAAGCCAGCTCCGCGACCATGTAGTTGGCGAGAGAAGCCTCATCGCCGATGGGCTGGTCCAGATGCCAAATCACTTTCTCTAACAGGTCGATGAGATGGTTGGGGCCGATGAAGACTTCGTGATGGTCGGTCTGAAACTTCTTTGCGACCAAGCGCGCATAGGGAAGCTCGCTAAAAACTTCCCCATCGCCTTCGAAGCCAACGGAATAAGTTTTGACAGGCTCGCTCAGAAACTCGCTCATCAGCGCTACGATCGTGCTGGAGTCGAGCCCGCCGCTGAGAAACGCGCCGAATGGCACATCGCTGACCAGATGCAGTTTGACGCACTCGCGGAGTAACTCGGCAAGTTGTTCGGCATAGGCCTCTTCGCGGAGGCCGTGGCATTGATTGGCAAACGATAGATCCCAATAGCGCCGGACCTTTACGCCGTTTTCGTCGCAGGTGAGGCAGCAGCCCGGCGGCAAGGCATAAATTCCCTCAAACATGGTCTGCGGCGAGGGGACATATTTGAGTGAAAGGAAATTGTTCAAGCCCTCCAGGCTGAGATTGGCCTGCACGCCAGGGTGCTGAAGAATCGCTTTAATCTCAGAGCCGAAGACCAGCCTTCCGCCCGCTTGCGTAAAGTACAGGGGTTTGATTCCGAGACGGTCACGGGCAAGGAAAAGGCGCCGACGGGGAGCGTCCCACACAGCCAAGCCAAACATCCCGCGCAAGTGCTGCACGCATTCATCGCCGAAGTCCTCATAAAGATGGACGATCACTTCGGTATCGCTTGAGGTCTTGAGCGCATGGCCGCGGCCTTGTAACTCTTCGCGGAGGGACTGAAAGTTATAAATCTCGCCGTTGAAAACAGTGACGACGCTGCCGTCTTCGTTGCCGATGGGCTGTTTTCCGCCGCCCAGGTCGATGATGCTGAGACGCCGCATGCCAAGAGCAAGATCCTTGTCGATATGCACACCCGAATCATCCGGGCCGCGGTGATGGATGACCTGGAGCATATCGCTGAGAACCCGTTGGTCGGCGGGCCGGTGAGTTTTGAATTCGTAAATGCCGCAAATTCCGCACATAACTTAATTCCTAGACTTGACTTGTTTTTTTTACGTTCCGGCCGAGAGAGGTTTACTTTCGGCGCGATCCACCGCATGCCCATTGCGCTTGCTCAAAACCTGTTCGTAGACTTCGATGACCCTCTGCGCGACCGCAGGTCCGGAAAGGTGCCTTACGTTTTCGCGCCCGTGAGTCCTTTCACGACGGCGCAGTACGTCGACGAGGCAGTCGGCAAATTCGCGCACGTCCGGTTTGCAGACGTAGCATCCCTTTGTAGCGCCGATGACGTCACGCACGTCCCCCACGTCGGTGGAGACAATCGGTAAATTGCAGGCCATAGCCTGCTTGACCACGTTCGGCGAGCCTTCCTGATAGGAGGTGAAAATGAGGGCATCGCAAGCACTCATGAAGAGTGCCAGCCGGTCCTGCGGTTCTTTGTAGATGGCCAGCAACTCTATGGAGGAATCCTGTTTCTGCAGTTCGTCCGCCACGGCCTTTGCCAATGGAAAGCGCTTGACCGGAATCTTCGGGTTGGCTGCAAACAGCAGGTATTTTTTGCGGGGATCCAGGCCCAGAGCGGCACGAGCCTTTTCCTTCTCCGCTGGCCGAAAGACCTCGAGGTCTATTTCGTGGGGGATGATATGGACGTCTTGCCGCTTAAGTTTACTTGCCATCTCTTGACTCTTTACGATTACGGCGTCGGCTTGATTGCTCAAAATGCGACCGGCGATCACCGCTAGTCTGCTGAAGAAAGTTGGCTGGCCCCGCTCACTTGGCGGTCGCGGAAGTTGGTATTCGACTTGAGTGCGAACAAAAGAGCCCAGCGCAAAGTTCTCGGTCGTGGGATAAAATGATGTGGCAACTAAAAGCTTCATGGCCGCCGCGAGAATAGCTGCTCAAGCGCCTGATGGCCAATCTGACGCCATCGGCTACGAAGAACCGTTCCTCATTAGGGCCACGATGCGCGATCGCATTGGCCATGCGCTGAAGGGTGCGCCGGATTTCCGAACTGGACATCCTTGGATCGATCATGCCCGCTATTCCGCAGATATGGTTTTTGAATCGGCCTTATACCGATGCGCCCCACTCTCCAGCTTGTGTGCCATCTCCTGGCTCTGAACGATGGCCGCATCAGCACAACGAGCCAGGATGCGCCCAGTTGCAACGATCAGCGCGCTTGGAAGCGTCTTCTTTCCGCGCTTGTTGACTGTTCCCAACAAATCGTCTCCGTGGTAGGTGACAACGACGGGAACTTTCCATTGCGTGCGCGCAATCATTCCGACGAAGCCATAGTGAGCATGAACAAGATCAATCGAGCTTCTGGCGAGGCGTCTGCGTAACTGAAAGATACCCCGGAGATAGTTCCATTTACGACAGCGCCCTCGCAAAATGAGGACTTCCACGTCCACACCAGCGCGCCGCAGGGATTCGACCTGGGTTCGAATGAATGAGCCAAATGCGGGATTCTCCGGCGTGGGATACATCGCCGTCATGATCAGAACTCTCATTGGAAGAAAGCCGGGATCCTGGTACACATGCCGATATCTAACCTCAATAGTGAAATTCAAGGGGCGCTAGACGACGCACTCGCGCCGGGCGCAACGGGTAGTAGGTGGTACAGAATCATTGCCAGATTTCGAGGATAGGAGCGCCGATCTTTGAAGAAGTAATAGTCGCCCCGCGAGAAATCAAAGCCGCCGTCTGGCCGCTGGAGTCCCAAGAGATAGTCGTATGCGCGATCTGCCAGGGCATCGTAGCCAGGAATTTCAAACTGGCTTGCGCGCGCAAAAGCCTGGGCGAGAACAGCAGTGTGATACGTGACATCACGATGCTTGTCGCCGCACTCGAAGTAAGAACGTCCGTTTTGTGCCTGCCCTTCGCGCAAGAAGCCCAGCAATCTTCGAATACGAGGCCGGACGGTATCGTCACCGGTGAGGTCAAAATAGCGCATCAGATCGAGGCACAGAAACGCGTTGTACTGGAAGCATTGGAAATGCGGCCAGACTTTGCCACCCTCCACACCCCTGACGGTGTAGGGAAATTCGCCCGCTGCTTCTTGTACGGCGCGCAGAAACTTGAATAAGCCGGTGCAACGCCGCAAGTAAGAATCGTCGCCGGAGGCCTCGGCCACTTCTGCCAAGAATCGCAGGAGAATAGCCGAATTGTTTGGAACGCGCGGCCCTTTCTTGCCGCAGAAGTAGTTCACAGCAAGTTCCTGGCCGACTTCCTGAAAGCCGATTTCGCGAACAACGAACCGATACCATTTCTCGACGCTCGTCAGAAATTTTCCGTCACGCGTTTCCCGGTAGGTCTCCAACAGCCCCAGCGATCCCCAGGTTCCCTCGGCGGTTGCGATTCGTCCCCGCCATTCCGGATTCGGATAGAGCCAGGCTCCATCTTCCTGCTGGCGACCCAAAAGGAATTCCGAGCAGCGCAAGGCGATATCCCGATACCTGTTGTCGCGCATGCTCGAATACAGTTGCCAGTTGTCGAGAATCCAATACCCTTGCGCCTGGACGTAGTAGTAGTTGTCTTTCCAATCCACGCGAGGCAGATAGCTTTTGATGAAACGCCCGATGCGAGAATTAAAGCGGATGCCTACGTCGGGTCCAGTCAAAGCGTGGCCATTCCAGTGCGAAGCGACCAAGTAGTCATGCAACCTCAGGGCCGCACGCATCTTGGAATCCAGACACGCTACCTCGGATCCGGGCATCACGGGCGCGTTGGTCTTGGGCGCTACGTCCTTTTCTGCGTTTGCGTTAAGCATTAGCTCCGTAGTGTCTTATAAGTCTCATGCGACGCGCGAAGGCGCGGCCGAAACCGAGGGTTCCGCGCGCATCCTATGCATGGCTACAAGCAGCGCGGCAATCAGCCAAAGCAATTGTTGCATCGGGCGGCCACGAAAAATATCCACGTTCATGTGCACCATGTGACCAACGATGCCCACCATGAAGCCGAGAGCAAGCGGGGACAAAAAACTGTCATGGAGATTCCAACATTGCCACGCTCTGCGCAAAGCCGCGAACAAGAAGGCCAGAAACGTCAACAAACCTCCAATTCCTGTTTCGGTCAAGACCAAAAGATACTTGTCGTGAACTGCGTAGAGGAAACCGTGACGGAACTCGGCGGTCAAGTAGCGACCCATGACGACAGAGAAATTGTTGGCTCCTACTCCCAGGATGGGGTTGTCCTCGAAAATTCGGAAGGCCAGATTCATTAAAGGGATGCGAGACTCAGCGGAACCTTTGTCATCGCCGAGGAGGCGCGCGGAAATAAGGCTGTGAAATGGCAAATACAATAGCGCCAGAATCACAACGACGGCGATGGGCGCTCGCAAAGAAAGCCCGCGCTGACGACCGAGAAACAAGCCGAACAGGATCATAGACACAACCAAGGCGATCCATCCCCCTCGTGAGAATGTCAAGATCAGCGCTATTCCGCCGAAACCCAGGACTGCTCCCGCCAGCCACTTGTGCGCACGCCCAAGGTTCGTGAACAGCAAGCTGACCGCAGCCGAAAGCAGGATGCTGAAGTAGGCCGCCGCGGTATTGGCTGATCCGACGGTGCCACCGATTCGCATGAAACCGCCACGCGTAACAGACTCGACGTGGATGTGAGTGGGCAGACTCCAGATCGCGCTAGGCATTCCCGTGAAGCTGAGGGTGATGATAACCAGGGCTTCCACTAAGCCGCCGGCCAGCAGAACGGATACCGCGAACAGAACGTCTTGCCGGGTTCGAACGCAGTTCGCCGCGTAGACATAGAGCAAAAGAGATTCCATGAACAAGCAGGTTTCAAAAACGGCCAAGCTCGCGTCTTGAGCCACAAACACAGACATTACAATGAAGGCGAGATACAGGAGCAGGGGCCGACTGATGTGAAACGGACGGCGCTCTTCGGAGTTTCTTTTGGTTAGCGACCGGATGAACCAAGAAACATACAAGCCCGCAAGAGCTATGGTCGCGGCTGAGATGCTTAATCCCCCCATCGCGCCGAATTCTTCCACCCTCTCGTCGTAGAAAAGGTGCGTTCCAAACTGTAAGGGAATATCGAGGATGACGATGGCCAGAAGAATTTTCTGGACAGACGCACGCGTTAGCGCAAGAAAAGGGCTGAGGAGTGCAATGATCAGGGAATTCGCGCTTAGCGACTGGAGACGTCGGAAGGCCGGCAGCGGCCCTATCCTATTGTGGGGATAGGCAGAGGCTTCAGATTCAGATCCTGCAGTCTGATGGTTCCCAAGCACCTGCATTTCGCTAACTGTTCCTCATGATTGAATTCCCGCTGAATTCATAGGGACGACGGGGTAGCGTGCCTGACCAGCTGCTCGTAAAACGCATGACTATCCTGGTTTGCGGAGAGAAAAGTTAGGATGGTTTTGGAAACATACTCAATCAATTCAGGCGTCAGCTCCGCGTACATCGGCAATGAAAGGATTCGCTGAGCGTACTGCTCGGTGACCGGAAAACTCCCCCGCTTGTACCCCAGATTCTTGTAAGCCGGCTGCAAATGAATGGGGACCGGATAATGAATGCCTGCCGCAATGCCTCGGCTCGCCAGATACTCTTTTAGCTTGTCGCGATGCTCGGTGCGGATGACATAGAGATGCCAGACCGATTGGGCGCCCACGGCTTCACTCGGGAGCACCAGTGCGGTTCCCGCCAGCAGACGATGATAGAGTTCGGCCTGCCAGCGGCGTGCGGCGTTCCACTTTTCTAGGTACTTTAACTTCACTCGCAGCACAGCCGCCTGAAGCGTGTCGAGCCGGCGGTTAAAGCCTTGGGTCAGGTGATGATATTTCTCCTCCTGCCCGTAATTGCGCAGCATCTCGAGTCGTTTTCGAATGTCGGCGTCATTGGTCACAACCATGCCGCCGTCGCCGTAGGCCCCCAGGTTTTTCCCCGGATAGAAGCTAAAGGCTGCCGCATGACCTAAAGAGCCCGCCCGCCTTCCTTTGTAGCGGGCGCCGTGCGCTTGGCAAGCGTCTTCGATCACGATCAACCCATGTTGCTCGGCGAGTTGCCGAATGGGATCCATATGGGCGGGGTGACCGTAGAGATGCACGGGAAGAATAGCTTTCGTGCGCGAAGTGATTGCCCTTTCGATCCCGGTCACGTCAATGGTATGCGTAAATGGATCCACATCCACGAGGACCGGTGTCGCCCCGGCGTGGGAAATGGCCAAGGCCGAGGCGATAAAACTGTTGGCAGCGGTAATGACCTCGTCGCCAGGCCCGATGTCATAGGCCCGGAGAGCCAGCTCCAATGCCGAAGTGCCGGAATCCACGCCGACCGCGTATCGAGCTTCAGAGAAAGCAGCAAATTCCTCCTCGAAAAGGCGCACCTCCCGTCCGAGAATGAAGTCTGCTTTCTGGATTATTCTGGACGTAGTTTCATTGATCTCGTCAGCGATCGTCGAGTACTGGGCGGCAAGGTCAACGAAGGGAACTTGCGGCGTCTGATTTGCTGGCATCGACATTTGCGTAGACATGATCACCTTTGCTTTCTACCTCCACTTGCAGTCCCTTGCATTCGATGGATCGATTCACGGCTTCAAGAACTCGCACAACTTCCCGGCCCTCGACTCCGCTGCTAACCGGGCGCTTCCCCGTCCTAACGCACTCCAGGAAATGGCGGCACTGGTGCTTGAGTGGCTCGACCGCTTCAATGCGAGGGCTGATGATGTCGCCGTCGCGAATCTGGAAGCGAAACTCGCCGTAGTTGAGCGGCTCGTGCTCCATAAGGCTCACCCCCTTCTCGAACACTCGCACTTGCTCGAGACCGTTAAGGTCATTGAAGACGATACGTCTGTCGCTCTTGACGACCACGACCTCCCGTGCTTTGTCGGGATCGGCCCAGCTGACGTGAACGTGAGCGAGAATATTTCCCGGATAGCCGAGTGAAATGAATCCCACGTCGTCGCGGCAGTTCCGCAATACTTTGCCGCTTACCGCGCTGACCCACTCCGGCGAGCTATCCAAGAGGTAATTGAAAATGGCGATGTCGTGCGGAGCCAGATCCCAGACGGCATTCACGTCGCGGCGGATGGGACCGAGGTTAGTTCTGCGGGCGTATAAATAATAGACCCGGCCGTCGCCCTTCTGGACGTACTCTTTGACTTTCTGGACGCCCGCATTAAAAACAAACGTGTGACCCACCATCAAAATCGCAGAATTGGACTCTGCCAGGGCAATGAGTTTTTCGGCATCGGCCGATGTTGTGGTTAGCGGCTTTTCCACGAGGGCGTGTTTTCCGGCCAGCAACAAGTCGCGCGTGACGTTGTAGTGCGTCGTCGCTTCTGTGCAAACCACGACGGCGTCCACGCCTGGCTGCGATATCACATCATTGACCTGGGTGGTCAAGTACAAGCCGGGAAATCGCCGCGCAACTTCCTTGAGGCGGTCCGAACTCTGGTCGCAAACCGCAACCACGCGCGCATCCGTCATCTCGTTGAAGATTCGAACGTAGTTCATTCCCCAATAGCCACAACCTACGACCGCGATACCCAGGGGTTTGGCGTTCGCGGGATTTTCCTTCGCTCCAAGTGATAGGATCGTGGTGTTCATTCCGCACCTCTTCTTGATAGAACCGCCGGAATCGTGAGAAAAAGGATTTTGAGATCGAGCAACAGGGACGCGGCGCGAACGTATTCAATATCCATGCGAATCATTTCTTCGAAGGTGACCCGGCAGCGTCCCTTCACCTGCCAAATGCCCGTGATGCCCGGCAGAGCTGCCAGTCGCTTGTGGTGGCCGCCTCGATAGCCGGCAACCTCGTACGGCGGAACGGGACGCGGCCCAACCAGGCTCATGTCGCCGATCAAGACGTTCACCAGTTGCAGTAGCTCATCCAAGCTGAACTTCCTGAGAACGCGCCCGACCCGCGTCACGCGAGGATCGTTGGTCAACTTGAATTTTCCGCCACTCTCTTCGGAGGGACGCGCTCGTCCTTCGACGAAATCCCGAATGTAGGCCTCGTGCACAGCGGGGTCTGCGTCCTGATACATGGACCGGAACTTAAACATGCGAAAGTTCCGAATAACCCAGAGGGATGTCCTCCCCAGCCACTGCCGTTCAGATCCGACGCGTTCCTGGGTGAATATGACCGGGCCGGGCGAATCCAACTTAATCAAAATGGCGATGAGGAGCAGCAAAGGAGATAAGAGGATGAGTAACAGGCACGCCAGGATGACGTCCATTCCCCGCTTGCAGGCGAAATAGAGATTGTTGTCCGACTCTTCCGCCCATCCCGAGATGTGGCTCGGAAATTGCCATACGTGTTGTTGTGCCATTTGGTCTCCAATAAATTTTCGAAGTTGAGAAAACAGTTGCTTCGCTGGAATCCTTGAGGCGGCTCCACGACTTCCTCGAGGGCACAAGGGGCGTCGGAGGGCGAACGTGCTAGCGGTGCATCGCAAGATGCTCGTACCACGAGCGTGTTTGCGGATCTACTGCGCTTTTACCGGAATAGCTTTCTAGAGCCTGCGATAGAGGCCCTCGGGTATGGAGAAAGTGCGGTTGTTCAGCACCACTCCCAGGATGCGCACGTTCGCGGCTTCCAGGTCTTGCTTCATCCGCCGCGCTGTCTTGCGCCGCGTAGTATCCGCTTCCACCACCATTACCACACCGTCCGTCCAACGGCTGAGCAGAATCGAAGCGCTGTCCAGATCGAGAGGAGACGCATGGATGAGGACATACTTAAACTGGCTGCGCAGTTCGCTCATCCTTGAACGCAAACGGTCATAAACCCCTGAGAAACCCAGCTGTCCGGCCGCCGAGCCACTCGGCAGGATCCAGAGATCTGTTTCCGGATGCTTCTGCACAAAGTCTTGTATCGGAAGGGATTCAAGGACCGCCTCGGCAAGTCCTTTGGAATTATCTATGCCCAAGTAGTGATGCAGGCAGGGCGATTGGAGGTTCGCATCAACTACGCAGACGGATCCGTCGCCTCGACCGGCCAGTATCTTAGCGGTGCGGATGCAAATCTCAGCACACCCAGCTTGACTCTCAACTACGGAAAACAAAACGATTTGGGGCGAACGCTGACCCGCGGCCGGGAAGATGCGCTGGACCAACTTGATTTCTTCCTCGCGGGAAATGTCCTCTAAATCATTCTGGCGTTCCTTGTTTAGCTTTTGTACTTGCTTTCCCCAGCTTCGGGCCTTTCCTAGAATCAGGTCAGGCAGACGAATTGGCAAAGCCTCGCTCTTCACTTCCTGCTCGGGCTCCTCGCTCCATCGAGGACGCGGCTCGCATTCTGCCGTACCCGCAAGACCCGCCGGATCATCGGCCGTTTCAAACAGCTCGGGCTCCTCACTCCATCGAGGACGCGGCTCGCATTCTGCCGTACCCACAAGACCCGCCGGGTTATCGGCCGTTTCAAACGTCTCGGGCTTCTCGCTCCATGCCGGACGCAGCTCGCATTCTGCCGTACCCACAAGACCCGCCGGGTTACTAGCCGTTTCGAACAGGTCTTCGACGCTGCTCGTTTGTTGCAGAAGTTGGAAATTCCTGCTCATGAGTGCTTAGCTGCTGCCCTTTCGGAATTCTTATCCATTAAGGTTTGTTTTCCGCTCAATCCGTGAGTGACAAAGGAAGGCGAACTTCCTGTCCGGTCTCGATGCGATTGGGATCCTTCAAATCTGGATTGAGCTTGCGGACCTTTTCTAGCACCGCGGCATCGTAGCGACCCACAATCGACAGACATAGGTCCCGCAATGTGTCGTTCGGCTGAACGACATACGTCAACGAGCTGGCAGAGTCGGCATGAGGTTCGGTCTGCGCGGGCTCTTGGGATGGGGCGCCGGAAAACGCGGCGGGGACGGTGCGCGCGGACTGCGATTCCGAGCTAGGGGCTACCTCGGAACTTGAGGAACTAAGATGGGAGGAGGAGTGCGGCGCACTCGGGCCGCTGCGGGCCCCCACATAAATCGCCAGACATGCCAACAAGGCGGCCACAGCAGTGGTCAGATAAACCCTCCTTCCGACGAGATGGGTTTTCATCCAAGAATAGTAAGTCGGGCCTGCGTCGTGGAGTGCTGGCGCGACGGTGGGCGCCGTTTTCGGCTTTTGGACCAGCGATTCCAGGGACAAATCGTGCAGAGCTTCCTCGACTATTTGGGCTTCGATTTTCTTACACCCCACTGCACAACCCAACGACATGGCGTTAAAACAAATATTGTTGATGTTCCGCGGTATACCCTCACTGCGCTCGGCGATCACGGTGAGAGCTGCGGCTGTAAACAACTCAGGGCCTTCGTATCCGGCCACCTGGAGCCTGTGATTGACGTAGCGAAAAGTCTCCGCAGCGGGCAAACGCTGCAAACCTGCCACCACCGAAATGCGTTGACGCAACTGGGCCAAGCCCGGACGCATCAGCCGGTGCGCCAATTCCGGCTGACCGGCCAGCACGATCTGGAGTAGTTTTCTGTCTGCCGCTTCAAAGTCTGAAAGTAAACGCACGGTCTCCAGCACTGTGTCTGAAAGGTTTTGGGCTTCGTCGATGAAGACCGCGACACGCCTGCCCGCCACCGCCTCGGCATAGAGAAATTCGTTCAGTTGCGCGTGCATCTGTACGAGATCTTTACCGCGGCCATCGAGACCCCAGGCATCCAGCAAATAGCGAAGAAGTTCGTGGGAATCGCACTGTGTTTGGAATAAGAAGGCGCTCCGAACGGAGCCCTTCAGCCGCTTGAGAAGCTGGAACAAGAGCGTAGTCTTACCCATCCCCGGCTCGGCAATGAGAGCGAGAAATCCACGGCCCGCATCGATACCATAGAAGAGCGATGCCAGAGCCTCGCGGTGCGCGGGAGAGAAGTAAAGAAAGCGCGGGTCCGGAGTCACACCGAAAGGCTGCTCCCGTAATCGGTAGTAATCGAGGAACATTGTTGTTACCGTCCGTTCTTCGGAAATGCCGCAATTACCGGAGTTCCCAGGAACGACTCGACCTCATCCGGTGTTCGAAACGACGGATCCCACCGATCCACCACCAAGGCCAGCATCACGCTCGCCAGGCTGGCGATGAGACCGCCTAGAAGTACAACGAGCAGCCATCGTCCTTGGGGTGCAAAGGGCACTGTGGCGGGCTCGGCAACCACGACGTTGGAAAAGCGCTGCTGGTCCAGAGCATCCGAAATCCGTGCTTCCTCCTGTTTGTGGAGGTACAGCATATAGTTTTCCTCGTCGGACTTGGCGGCGCGGAGTATGGCTTCGTGGAGAACCTCTTTGTGGTCCAATTGCTGACTTTCCGTCCGGTAGGTGCGCACCAGAGCCGACATGGCGGCGGCGCGTGCCTCCGTGGCGGCGAGTTCGGTCTTTGACTTGGCAAGCTCGGATCGCAAGGCTTCATAGGTCGGATCGCGATCCGTAATCTCATCCCGTAGTGGCGTTTTTTCAGCGCTTCGGATGGCTTCGCGCGTTTGAGCAATCTGCTCTTCGACTTCCTGCACCGGGCGATAAGTCGGCTCGAATTTAGTCAAGAGCTCGGTGCGCTTCAGCTCCAATTCCAGCAGCTTGGATTTCATACGCTCCATGAGTTGCGGATTGTCTGACGTCCGCACTTGTGCGGTCTCACGTTTGGGCAGCGTGGCTAGCTGCGACTCGACCGCGCGGATACTTTGCCGTGTCGCCGCGATGGTAGCCTGTGCCGACTTCGCGTCCGCTTCGAATTCGGCAAGCTTGCGCACCGCGATTTCCTTCTCCAGCCCTGGATTAACAACTCCCTGTTCGCGGCTGAAGTCCGTCAATTTGGCCTCCGCAGTTGCCAGGGCCTTGCGGTATTCTTCTGCCTGCTGGTGAAAAAACTGAAATTCGCCGGGGGCTCGGTGCATGGCCAGATGTTTTTCGAGATACAGACTGGCTAGAGAGTTCAGTACACGGGCTACAAGCTGTGGATCTTTTGATATGTAGGAGACGCTGATCAGATTGGTCAGTTTGATGGGCTGTACCGTGAGGTTCTTCTCCAAGGCTAGAACTGCGCGCGAAACTCTCTGGTCGTCCTTGTCCCCCGCTTTGTTCCAGAACGAACTGAGGCCAAGATTTTGAAGATCGCAAGCGACAACAACCTTGGTGAGCAAGTCCCGGGACTTGATCAATTCCGCTTCCGATTGGAGTTCTTCCTCGCTCACTTCGGTGCGCCACTGCACGGGTGACTCGCGTTCCGGCGACACCACCGACTCGGCACGCTCGTGTCTCACCAGAATTTTCATCTGCGCCTCGTACTTTTTCGGCAGGAGGAACGCCAGCAGCACTGCGACTGAAAAGATCCCCAGGAATGAATTGATGATCACCCGGCGCTGCCGAAAGCCGATTTCAAGGAAGTCCCGCAAACGGAGGGATGGTGTGCCCTCTGCTGCGTCGGCGGCCAAGTCTCTCTCGATCATGACGTTTTAACCTCACTCTCCGGAAAAGCGGACTAGTGCAGGACTGGATTTGTGTACATCCCGACTGACGACGTGGGAATAAATCGCTCGATCTTGGAAAAGGAGTTCTTGGGCACGAACAGGAAATCGCCGGCTTGCAGGTGGGCATCCTCCTCCAAGTTGGCCTCCTTGAGCATCTTCTTCAGGTTCACCTTTTTCACTTGTAGCCAGCCGTCCGGCACGCGGTGGAACAACAAGATCTGTGAATGTTTCGCGGAATCCCTCAAGCCGCCGGCGATAGCCACCGCCTGGGCAACGCTGGTATCTCCGCGTAAATCGAATTTTCCAGGGTGCCCCACTTCACCGCCCACAATGAAGTATGGCTTTTCAAAATCCTTCAGCTCCACGTTGATGACCGGATCATGCAGAATCTTGGCGTAGCTCGTCCGCAGCAAATCAACCAGCTCTGGTATTGTTTTTCCATCCACCTTTATGCTTTCCACGCCACGGAGGGTGACATATCCGTCGGGCTGAACGGTGACTGCCTGATTGAACTCCGGTGTGAAAGGAAAATTCAGCTCCAGAACATCCGATGAATGCAATTGATACCGGTGATTGCGGTGCTGCAGCACGGGTGATTGCCCGCGGTCAGCCTCGTCCCCGCTTCCGCCGGCGGCAACGGCTGGTGGGACGGAAGGAGTCGTGGCGGGTGTCTCTTGTGCCCGTGTCGCGACTGCTCCCATGATGGTCAGATAAACCAGGAAAGTAACACGCGCTATATTCTTGTGAAGCACCGGTGTCTCCTTCTGTTCGACAACATGTTTATCCGGCGCCATCAGTCCGCCTCGGCCAGCTCGTCCCGGAAGCCTCGCGCTCCGGATAGATGAGTCAGATCAACAGGAGTTGAGGAGTCAGAGTCACCTTTAAATCCGATCGAATGGCCCTGCCCTGGAGCGCCTACCCAGTTGCGATCGATTTCTACGGCGACGGAGCGTTGCAGGAGCGTAACGGATAAAATCAGCTTCCATCCCGACTTGATCTTTACGACGATTCCCGTCAAGCCGGCCAGAGGCCCATACTCGATTCGCGCAACGTGGCCGATTTTCAAGTACGGCCACGGCATTACTGATTGACCGCTTTTTTCTGCGCTGTGGATGGCTGCGATCTCGTCTTCCTCCACCGCAATGGGGGTCTTGCCGACACCCACGATTTGGATGACTCCGGGAGTCTGCAGGACCGGCAGCCGATTGTGCGGATTCATCCGACAAAAAAGGTAACCAGGAAACAGCGGCACCTCCAACTCCTTTACGCGGTCAGACCACAGCCGTCTGGACTTGCTGACCGGCAAGAAGCACTGGTAGCCCGAGTTTTCCAGAAGCAACGTGGTTGTTTTTTCTCTGCCCGTTCTAGATAGGATCGCGAACCATGGCCACTGTTGTTGGCGCATATCCATAATCGACTCCCTAGAGAAGCTACCGCCGTAAGAGTCCCAAGATTCAGATGACCCTGCCACGGTGTTGGCCCGGGGTTCCCGCGAACGCCTCTGCCTACTCTCAATCGCAACGCGGCAAGCCACGGAAACGGCCCAGGACAGCAAACTAGCTGACACCCAACCTCCTCACAATCCGGTTTAAACCCTAAAAGCGTGGACGGGCATGCCTGAACGAAATTGGCGCAACTCCCTTTGGCTCTTTGCACTTGGCGAGCACTACGGATGCTGAAAATGAGTGCCTGGCAAGTCGGCGAGCCCCGTAGCGTTGCCAGAACGACGGAAAGGAGTCTCTCCGGTTTCACGACGGTCGCGTCCGCAACCCTTTGCACGCACACAGGAACTCGCCGCGCTCCTCAAGATCTGTTTTAGAACTACCGAGCCTGCCATATCAGGATCGACAACCGACTTCTCGTTAACGAAGTGGTTAATTCTTTGCGGTTTGGCATCAGCCTGAGCGGATCCCCTACTTGACCGCAGGTATATCCCTTAACAAGAAGTCAGCGATTCCCCTGCTCCAATGCCCTGGTTCGATGGATTGTCCGGTCATGCCCCTTTGAATATGCTCTCTCCGACCCAGTGCAAGGGACTGAAATGAGAACATTCATTTGGCGCCATGCTCTTTGATTCTCCCGCCTACTTCCTCTTCCTGATCCCTGTTGCGCTGGTGTACTGGCGCTTGCCTCATCGCGCCCAAAACATTCTCCTGCTTCTGGCCAGTTACTTTTTCTACGGCTGGTGGGACTGGCGCTTCCTGGCACTCATGATTGGCAGTACCACGATGGATTTTCTGATCGCCCAGAAAATCACCGCCGGCCGCGCGGACTCCAACCGCAAGAAGTGGTTTGTCCTGTCGCTGGTGTTGAATTTTGGGATTCTTGGAGTATTCAAGTACTTTGATTTCTTCACTGGGTCCTTTTCGACTGCGCTGGAAACGTTGGGCATTCACCATATTCCTCTGCCCCTCATTCGCGTTATTCTTCCCCCGGGCATTTCGTTTTATACCTTTCAAGAAGTCGCCTACATCGTGGACGTTTACAAAGGCAGGCTGGAACCGGCTAAGTCTTTCTTAGACTATGGTCTGTTCATCAGCCTCTTCCCGCACTTGATTGCCGGACCGATTCAAAGACCGGGACATCTTCTTCCTCAGGTGCAGAAGGACCGCGCCTTTGATGCGGATCGCTTTTTCGACGGCCTGATGCTTATCTTTTCCGGCCTGGTGCGCAAATGTGTGGTCGCGGACAACTGCGCTCTTCTCGCCAACGCAGCCTTTGGTGGCCAATTCGGTCCTTCGAATTTCTGGATTGTTCTGATCGGAACCTACGCGTTTGCCTGGCAAGTCTATGGCGACTTCAGCGGCTACAGCGATATTGCGCGCGGCAGCGCTCAATTGCTGGGCTTCCATTTCATAGTCAACTTTCGGCAGCCCTATTTGTCGCATCGCCTTCAGGAGTTTTGGCGACGCTGGCACATCAGTCTGAGCACCTGGCTCCGCGATTACTTGTACATTCCTTTGGGAGGCAGTGCCGGCGGCAGATGGAAAACCTCTCGAAACCTTCTGATTACCATGGTCCTGGCTGGTCTCTGGCATGGCGCAAACTGGACGTTTGTGGTGTTTGGAGCAATTCATGGCGCCGTTTTGGCTGCCGAGCGTTGTTTGTTCCCTGTCAAAACGAAGCAGAAAGATGCCGCCCGGACTCAACATTCTGCGGGTGTCTTCTCCCTTTGGGCACAGCGAATTCTGACCTTCAATCTCTTTTGCCTGAGCTTGGCATTTTTCCGTGCCGCCTCACTCCCTGCGGCCGTGCAGTTCCTGGCTGGCCTGTCTCATTTCGCTTGGCGCACCGAGTACGCCTCGGCGTTCTTCATGCTGTGCCTTTTTTCCATTCCTTTGTTCGTTGTGGACCTGTTGATGGAAGCCAGCAACCAGGAATACCCATTTGCAAACGCTCCTTATGCCGTTCGGACCGCGCTGGCGGCTTTCGCACTCGTCATCCTGGCACTCTTTTCGGGGAACAATCTCAATGCCTTCGTCTACTTCCAGTTCTAAGTCGCCCGCCCTGGTCCACGCCAGGGTGCTGCTGGGGATCTGCGCCCTGCTTGTCCTTTTCTTCGAGATTTTCGCCGACTACCTTCTCAAACATGATTCGGAAACCTACGGCCGCGTTTCTCAGCAATACGCTGAGGCCGTCAAGGTGCGGCCCAGCAGGTCCGGCGAACCAGTATCCGTTCTGATGGTGGGCAATTCCCTCCTCATGGAAGGAATAGACGTAGACCGCTTGCAGGAATTGACCTCCAGCAAGATGCGGATTTATCCCATTTTTCTGGAAGCCACCGGTTACTACGACTGGCTATATGGCCTCGAACGCTTATTCCGTCAAGGTGCAAGGCCCCAGGTGGTGGTCCTTGGTGTCGGCGTGAATAGTTTTCTTCAAGACAGCGTGCGTCAGGACTATGCTCCGATGATGTTTTTCGACGTCCGCGACGTCCTCGGTGTCGCTTCCGATTTAAAGCTGGATCGCACGGCCACGACTAACCTCTTGCTCGCGCATTCGAGTGCGTTCTGGGACGCACGCAGCGTCATTCGAACGCAAGTTCTCCGCCACGCGGTCCCTCATTGTAGAGAGCTTTTCGCGCTGGTAAAGAGCAAACCGGCGCTCCCGCCCAGTTCGGAGCTCGAATTGATCACACTTGCCCGGATTCAAACTTTGCGTCAACTGTGTGACGCGCACGGGGCAAAACTGATTATCCTGGTTCCACCGACTCGCTCGTCGGAAGATGCGGTTCGCCAAATGGCCATCGCTTCCCAAAAGGTCGGGGTCGACTCGCTCGTGCCCATTGATCCGGCGACACTCTCAGAAAAGTTTTACCAGCCGGATGAACTCCATCTCAACTCCGAGGGCGCAGCACTCTTCACTTCAGCGCTGGCAACTTACCTTCCTGGAGAGATCGGCGAACCCAAATCCGCATCCTCACATAACTAAAACGCGCGCCAGCCATTCTTTCTGCCCTAGAATTTCATCTCACTCGAACAGAATCTCTTCGTCTGATTCCTGCAGGTTTCTACCCACTCCCGTTCTGCGGATATTCCTCTCGGACCGATCCGGTATGTACCGTCTTGTCCCAGTTGTGGAGGCCGGGTACGGTATTCGGGAATATGAGCCTGTGAAGCTTTAACAACTCTTTTAAGGAAGTTCAGAATGAAGATGCCAGCCACTGCGAGAGCATTTTGGACAGTCCATAGGAATGGAGGCCTATGTCGGCGTGCGATGTAGCAATTATAGGAGCTGGTCCTTACGGACTCTCGGCGGCCGCGCACCTGAAAGCCGCCGATGGCCTAGATGTCCGTGTTTTTGGCGAACCGATGTCTTTCTGGGAGAGACACATGCCCAAGGGCATGCTGCTCCGCTCTCCCTTGGAGGGGTCGCACCTTTCCGATCCCAGCGGTGCGCTGTCGCTGGAGGCTTATGCGGCGGCCAGAGGGAACCCGCTCACCGCTCCGCTGCCGCTCCCCCGCTTCACCGATTATGGGCGTTGGTTTCAGAATCAAGCCGTCCCCGACCTGGATTCCCGGAGAATCCACCATGTGGAGAAAAACGGATCGGGGTTCCATCTCACCTTGGAAGGCGGAGAGAATTTGAAGGCGCGGCGCGTGGTTATTGCTGCTGGAATCATGCCCTTCGCCTGGCACCCCCTGGAATTCAGGTCTCTCCCGCGCTCCTTAGCCTCACACGCCTCCGCGCACACTGATCTCAGCCGCTTCTCAGGAAAGCAAGTCGCCGTGATTGGCGGAGGGCAGAGCGCCCTCGAATCGGCTGCGCTCCTGCATGAGGTTGGAGCCGAGGTTGAAGTGTTGGTCCGTACCCCCATTGTCCGTTGGCTCTGGCGGAGACCTTGGGTGCACACTTGCCGGCCAATAGCTCGCATGCTGTACGCACCACCGGACGTGGGCCAAGCCGGGATTAGCCACCTCGTGGCGCGTCCAAATTTGTTCCGCCGATTACCTCGATTGATGCAGAATCGCCTGGCGGTGCGCGCCATCCGGCCCGCGGGCGCCGCTTGGCTGAAGCCGCGATGCCAACACGTTCCGATCTCGACAGGACGTGCGGTCATTTCCAGCGCTACTTTCGGCGACCGCGTAATTCTTAAATTGGCAGATGGCAGCGAGCGACGCGTCGATCACGTTCTGCTTGCGACTGGCTACCGTGTGGACATCGCCCGCTACCCGTTCCTCGGCGCGCAACTGCTTTCGTCGATCCGTCAAATCAGCGGCTACCCACAACTTGAAGTCGGATTCGAATCTTCTGTTCCTGGTCTGCACTTCCTGGGCGCCCCGGCCGCCTGGAGTTTTGGTCCGCTCTTGCGTTTTGTAGCTGGCGCGGATTTCGCCGCCCGAGAGCTGACCAGCAAGATCTTTCGCAAAGCGCCGAGTCACGGCGACTCCTAAGGATCTATGTCAGCGGCAGCCACTCTTCCGGAGGTGACAAGGTCCCCGAATCTTGGCCCCAACGTTCTCGCCGCAACCGCCGGTGCTTTGATCATGGGTGCGGACTATCGGGGGCTCGGTGTGGTGCGCAGTTTGGGTCGTCGTGGAATTCCTGTTTGGGTCATCAAGCAGGGTGGACATCTTGTGGCGACCACCTCTCGGTACGTTAGCCGCAACGTATCTTGGCCACCCCAGGACGAAAGCAGACAAATTGACTTCCTCATCGACTTGGCGGCCAAACATGGTCTCAACGGATGGGTGCTCTTTCCCACCGACGACTACGCGGTCACCCTTGTTTCCCGCAATTATAAGACGCTGGCGAGTCACTACCGGCTCACCGTGCCTCCTTGGGAAGAACTGCGCTGGGCCTGCGACAAGCGGCTCCTGCATCATCTTGCCCACGACCTCGGGGTTCAGCAACCCTGGGCTGCTTCTCCAAACACCCGGGAGGAACTCGCAGCACTCGACCACGCTTTCCCTTTGATCCTTAAGCCGGCACTCAGGCTGGAACCTAGCAGTCTTGCCGTCCCCAAAGCTTGGCGTGCCGATGATCGTGCTTCATTGCTGGCGCGCTACGACGAGGCCTGTCGGTTGATGGCCCCGGAAAATCTGATCGTCCAGGAAGTCGTGCCCGGGGGCGGCGAATCCCAGTTTTCTTATGCCGCTCTTTGCCAAGACGGCTTGCCACTCGCTTCCATTGTTGCGAGGCGTACTCGACAGTATCCGATGGATTTCGGGCAATTCAGCACCTACGTCGAGACCGTGGATGAGCCACAAGTCATTGAGCCCTCCGTGCGGCTGCTCAAGGCACTGCGCTTCACTGGCCTGGTAGAAGTGGAGTTCAAAAAAGATCCGCGGGACAGTCAATATAAGGTTATCGATATCAATCCGCGCGTTTGGGGCTGGCACACACTTTCCAGGCGCTGCGGGGTCGACTTCCCTCACCTTCTTTGGCTCCTACTCAGGGGCCAATCTTTCTCGGCGCTGCCCGGGCGCGCCGGCCAGCGCTGGATGCACCTGAGCAGCGACATGTCCGTGGCAATCCGGGAAATCCTGGGCGGTCGGCTCTCAGTTCGGAATTATTTGCGGTCCTTGCGAAGACCTCTGGAGTCTGCCATTTTTGCCTGGGACGATCCTCTGCCGGGGCTTCTCGATCTGCCGCTTTTCGCCGGCACCCTCGGCAAGCGCGTCCTTCAGAGAAGGAAGGCCTAGCACTGTCGGCGAAACAACCGCACTTGCGCTGCGCATGCGCGCGGCCTTACTTGACAAAGCAACGCGCCCAGAAACCGCGAACAAGCCGGTGTGCTGCTTTCGGTAGCTTCGAAAAAAGGACCGCGGCAATAGGGGAGGCTGCTCGAACTGGTCCCGTAGGTCTCGTTGACCGGAAGTTCCGAATCTCCTACAGCGTGACAAACCCAATCGCCGTCACTTATGGCTGTACCAGGCCTCGACGAACCGCGTAGCGCACTAGGCTTGCCGTCTCGTGAATATCCAGTTTCCGCATCAGTCTTGATCGATGTGATTCGGCAGTTTTCACACTGATATCCAACAGAGAAGCGATGTCCTTCGTGGACTTTCCCTCGGCAATCAGTTGCAGCACTTGGCGTTCACGAGCAGTCAGAGGATCCGCAGCCCTCTCCGATTTCGTTCGGTACGCCTCAATCACGGCCCTTGAGACGCCCGGACTCAAATAGAACATCCCTCGTGAAACTTGCTGAATGGCATGTACCAGATCGCTGGCCACTTGGTTTTTCAGCACATACCCTTTTACCCCAGCTTCCAGGGCCTCGAGGATGTATTGATCCTCCTCGTGCTGCGTGAGCAAAATCACCTTAGTCTTCGGACAGGAACGGCCGAGCTCGCGTGCTGCATCTATACCGTTTAGCATGGGCATGCTGATATCCATGATGGTAATGTCCGGGTGGAGCGATGCGGCCTGGCTCACCGCCTCCTGCCCGTCACCAGCTTCCGCAACGACTTTAAATTCTTCCCTCTCAAGCAATGATTTCAGACCCTGGCGCACCAGGACATGGTCATCAGCGAGTGCCACGCGAATTGGCATATGAAGCCTCCAAAGGAAGTCGAATTAAAAGTTCAGTTCCCTGCCCACGGCGCGATTCGATGCGCACCGTTCCACCGATCGCGCTGACGCGTTCCTGCATGCCGATTAGGCCTAACCCCTTCCGGCCGCCGGGTGCTTGAATAGCGCCAACGTCAAAACCCGCTCCGTCGTCTCGGATCGAGCAACACAATACGAACTCATCTCGCCACGCGCGAACCCAGATATTGCTGGCCTTTGCATGTTTCGTGGCGTTGGTCAGGGCTTCCTGAACGACGCGATAGAGGGCGATCTCGGTGGTGCTGGGAAGCCGCCCGGCAAACGTCACCTTGATGTGGATGGGCAGATTGGCGCGTTTCGATACTCCTTCGGCCAGGAAGCGGATGGCCGGAATCCACCCAAGATCATCCAAAACGGTTGGCCGAAGTTCATGGGAATACCGCCGCAACTGCTTTTCCACCTGGTTGAGCAATTCTTCAATCCGCCCCATCTGCTCTTTTT
>QHYZ01000347.1 GCA_003225295.1 Acidobacteriota bacterium
TTCACGAATTGGGTATCGAAGACATAAAGGTTATCTTCAACAACGCACTTTCGTTTAAGCCGCAGCGGGAAATCAACGTTGTGTTCTCCGGAGGGGAACCCACCCTATCGCCGATTTTTCTAGAGGCCGTGCGGCACGCGAAAAGCAGGGGCTTCCACAGGCTTCATGTGGCGACAAACGGGGTGCGTTTTGCGGAGAGCAGAGAGTTTGCTTTCGAGGCCAAGGAGGCGGGCCTGCATGCCGTATACCTGCAGTGTGACGGAGTTTCTGAAGAAAAGAACAAACACCGTGGGTTGGGAAATTACATGGAAGTGAGAGGGAAAGCGCTCGACAATATCGCGGCTGCGGGAATGCGAACTACGCTTCAAGCTACGGTAGTCAACGGGCTCAACAACAACGGGCTTGGAGACCTGGTCCGTTTTGCGATTCAGAACATTGACAAGATACACGGCGTGGTTCTTCAGCCCGTGATGTTTGCCGGCCGGGACGAGCGCGTCTCCGCCGAGGGGCGATACGCTCGACGGTATCCTCTCACGGAGCTGGCCTTCGACCTGCACGAGCAGACTTCGATAGGCTGGCAGCCAATGCGGGACTGGTTCCCTCTCTCAGCCCTTGGAATATTTGCTCACCTGTGCGATGTCCTTCACCCGGAGGCAGAGCTGGGAAGCCTTTTCCAGGAGACACATCCCAATCGCGGGATCTTCAGCCCTTTGCTGGTAGACACCCATGAGAAAGAGGCGGTCCCGATTCCCGTTTTTTTCAACTTAGAACAATTCATGCGCGACATCGTGGAGATCACGGACTCTGCAAGAGGGCCGGCGGTGACTAAGGCGCTTGTCTCGCTTTCGATACTCCGTAATTTCGACCAGCAAAAGGCGCCCTCGGGGTTTGGTCTCGGCGAACTTCGGCGTGTGCTGGAGGACTGTTTCTATCGTATTGCCGGCCGTGGCGACGATTGGTCCGAGAGAGCCTATTCGCATCAGGGGCGCTGGAGAGTCATGATCCTTAACGGTGTGTGGTTCCAGGACGCTTTCAATTATGATTTCTCGGGAATCTGTAATTCGACTACTCCGGTAGCCACCCAGCAAGGTGAAATCAGTTTTTGCGCCTACTATGGTGGTGGCTGGCGAAAAGTCATCGAGTATCAGAACCGAACCGCAACGCTAGCGGAATGGCACCGCGGCCACGGCCGCCACGAAATCTACGCCAAGGGGAAGAAAGTAGAACTCGGTCGACCGATCCCCAGCGCACAAACCCAACTAGTTCGGATCGAAGTGGACCCTGTGCCCGTTCCGACTGGGGCGTCGGAGCGTTCTGACTAACGCATGCACGCGCATCCTCACGTCCGGTGACGAGGCCGACTATCTGACCTGGTGGCCAGATGCTGCCAAGGTGTACCGTCCTTTGCTGAAGACTCGCCATGTCTTCTACTGGTAGGAATCTCGGGGGAAACCTGTCAACGGTCAGGATGTGGAGGCAGCAATTCGAAAGCTGGTCGGCGATGACGGGGTAAGATTTGCAATCTTCAGGAACTGATCGAATAACCGTAGGCGCGAATGGTTTCGACAGCCTCACTCCGACTCACGGCGTCCACCTGCTTTAATATTCGATGGATGTGATTCCTCACCGTAAATTCAGAAAGATTCAATTGCGAAGCGATTTCCTTATTCGTGAGCCCTTTGGCGACGAGAGTGACCAATTGCTGCTGGCGCAAAGTAAGATCGGGCTTTGAAGCTGAATTCTGGAGAGATATCTCCCTGGCCACTTGAGCCACGAAACGGAATAGCGTGCAGCATAGCTGGGGAGGGCAGACGGCCTCGCCGCGGAAGACGGCACGCACCGCGGCAACAACATCCGAGGCAGATGCGTCCGCAAGACTTGCCGCAAAGTAGGCGGGCAGGAAGGAATCGCCCACCAAGACGTTGCACTGAGTCTCAAGGATGCCAAGCGGTGTTTCGTCAGCCGGAGAAGTTTGGCCGACAACCATAAGGTCGGGCCGCTTGCGGAAGAGTCGAACCAAGGCTTCGCGCAGGAGGCGATTCTCAATCAGCAAGAATGCGCGAATAGACGAAGCGGGGACGCTAGCGTTCATGGACGACATAAGTGAGATCGGAATCCACCACAAAACGAAGGAAGGGCCAACGAAACCACACCCCTGGCCGTCAACCTAAGCCCAGTGAGGGTAACCTTAGGCTGTCATAAATGTCAACGACAAATGTTTCATAGACCTGCATTTCACGAAGCGAGACGTACTCGGTCCTTAACTACTAGGGAACTACTCCTCAGGTTCGATTGATGCGGTACTGCTGGCAAAAGGCTTGCCCAGGGAGACAGAAAGGTAAGGAATTCAGCTCACCCTGTCGCCTTTTTCTGACAAAGTCCAAGACTACGACACTCCTGCCCGTGATAGATCAATCTTGGTACCTACCTAGCAATCTGTAGTACCTGTCACGTGAATGAACTAGCCCCACCGGGTGGGTTCTTTTTGATGCTTCCTTTAACTTGCTGAAGGACGGACACTTACGCCCCCTACGGAGTGTGCCATGGAAAAATCGATTCGGGTCCTCGTGGCGAACCATCCTCGTCTCATGAGGGAGATTGTCCTCACAACTTTTGCTGACCAACCAGACATAGAAATTGTCGGTGAGGTCGCAAATGAGTCAGAGATTTCCGAGAGTGTGAAGAGGACCTTGCCAAATTTCGTGGTCATCGCGCTCGACCACCCCGGCAGAAGGCCCGCCATTTGTGACGAGCTGCTCCGCGAGCATCCGGAGGTGCGCATCATTGCCGTGGCGCCAGAGAAGAATTGCATCGTTTATTACTGGGCTTCATTCAACATTCATTCGAATGATGTCGAAGGATTTCATGGCCCAGCCTTGGGGTGAATTTATGAGAAGACACAAAAATTTGAGAGCAACCATCACATCTATCATCGTGGCGTTGTTGTCTTGCGCGCCAGCCTGCGCCCAGCAGCGGGCCGTCCCTCAGCGGTCCGGTTCGGATTCTCCGGCGCGAGTGCCTGCTCGCCCTCCGGATATCATCTCGGACAATCTTGACAGGGTGGCGGCCTCCGCTGATCAGATTCTCGAAGTCGTCAATAAAGAAGCAGGTCTGATGGTGGAGTTGAAGCGTCTTCTTGCTCAGGACGCCGGGGTGAGCGGCCAGATTCTTGAAGAGTCCGATCTGACTGATGTAGCGGTAGCTGAACGGCTCCGGTCGGACTTGCGCGCACGTGTGCTCGCAACGCGCCTTCTGCAGCGGTATGGCTATCTCGTGCCTCGAGTGAATCCGGATTCAGACCTCGAAGCAGAGCAAAAGCTGGTGAGGCAGGAGCGGGCAGAGATTCTTGCGCGGACTGCCGAGCGCCGCGACAGTTTAGGAACAACCACAACTGCCGGCCGCAACACTGGATGTGATCCGCTGAGCGTCCCGGAGTGCACGCTCCCGTCGTCTTTGCCGCAGGACCAGGAGAGTCTGCCGGTCGGGCCGACTGCGCCCGGGCGTACGCCACGTTCACAGACGCCGCTCGAGCGTGCCGAGGAGGCGCCACAAAATGACATGTCTCGTCCGGATGGAACGAATGTTCTTCCGAATCAACGGTCAGAATATCCAGCTAGTTTGGGGTCAGAGGAAACTGTGCTCGCGTCGGTGCGCAACGGCACGAATCAACAACTGAATGTCTCTCCCAACGCGCCTGGGTATGGGAGCAGAGATAATCTCTCCGTTCCTCTCGCCAATCAACCCGATCTGGAATCAATCTCCATTCCGCATCCTGGGCAGGCAGCAGTCGGCTCCCGGGTTCCACGGACAGGGCGGAGCTTCGAACCGTATTCGGCGGAGCGCAACGCTATTCCTCCAAGTTCTGTTGCGGCGGAGTCGGTAAAGATGGTACGTCAGCACAATCCTTATGCCAACGTGCCCTCACTGTATGACCTCTATGTTCAGGCGGCGTCAAACACGCGGCCTCTCGAACGGTTCGGCCTGGATGTCTTTAGGAAGGGGGAAGCGAATCCAGCGTATCTCCCGATGGATCTGCCCGTAGGGGCGAACTATGTGGTCTGTCCGGGCGATAGTCTATCTTTCGACCTGTGGGGCGGTGTAGCGCAGCGCCTGCTGCGAACTGTGGATCGCGAAGGGCGCGTGTCACTGCCCGAAGTCGGGCCAATCCTGGCAGCGCCTGCGCACAGTCCGAGTATATGTAGTCGGCGACGTCGCTTCCCCAGGCGCGTATGACGTAAGTTCACTTTCCACTCCGCTCAACGCGCTGTTTGCGGCGGGAGGTGTGACAGAGCAGGGTTCTCTGCGAAGGCTCGAACACTATCGCGGAAAACAGTTGATTGAGGAGGTGGACGCCTACGACCTGTTGCTCCATGGAATTCGCGGGGATCTCGCCCGACTTGAAAACGGCGATTCGCTC
>QHYZ01000348.1 GCA_003225295.1 Acidobacteriota bacterium
CCTACAAGCCGGAGATGAAGCTCACCGACCTCGTGACTTCGTATGCCGACCTGCTTCCGGAGCCTTCAACGCGTTATGCCGAGATCATTCGGCTGAGCGCACCGGACTATCGTCCAGTTGTCGAGACTTTTGATCTAGCGACCGCTCTCGAACATCCCGATAAGGCACCTAAACTAGAGCCGCTCGATACTGTACAGATTTTCGGAAGGTACGACTTTGAGGCGGATCCCGAAGTGCTCGTCACCGGTGAGGTTCGTGCGCCCGGGCGTTATCGTACCTCGGGACAGCAGCATTTGCGCGATGCGATTTATCAGGCGGGAGGCGTAACGCCGGATGCATGGCTCGATTCCGCACAGCTATTCCGCCGGCAGCAGGATGGGACCACACGAGTCTTTAGCATCAACTTAAACGATGCACTCGCGGGCGATCCTTTGAACAATGTTCTGGTCCAGCCGCGCGATCGGATCCTGGTTCATCGCCACCCGGAACAAGTTTCGCCGGCAAGCGTGTACGTAAGAGGTGATGTCGCACGGCCGGGACGTTATCCACTCGCAGCCAACATGCGCGTATCCGACTTGGTTCAATCAGCAGGCGGATTGTTGCGCAGTGCGAATCCCGATGCGGGGGACCTCACGCATTATGCGTTCTCTAACAATTCTTCAGGGGAGCGTACGCCTTCGGGACACCAGGATCTAAGTCTGGCTGCGGCGCTGGCAGGAAAAGAAGACCAGAACTTAGCGCTCCACGCCGGTGATGTGTTAACCGTGCCCCAACAAGCTGGCTGGAACGATATCGGTGCGACTGTCACCCTGCGCGGCGAAGTCCGCAAACCAGGTGTTTATGGCATCCGGCCAGGCGAACACATTAGTTCGCTACTGAGTCGGGCTGGCGGGCTACTGCCGACCGCATATCCGCGCGCAGCTATGTTCGAACGAAACGAGGTGCGTGAACTTCAGCAGAAAAGCCGCCAGGATCTGATCCAGCGGCTTGAGCAGGAGTCCACAACGGTGAAGACTTCGGCATCCACCACCGGAACGGAAGAAGCCGCATTGCAACAGGCTGCCACCCAGCAGCGCCAGCGCGTGTTGGAGGCGCTACGCAAGGCCCCTGTATCTGGGCGGCTAGTAATCCATCTTCGTCCCGACCGCAAAGGCTTTGCGAGTTCGCCCGACGACATCGAGCTTCGCGCCGGCGACTCTCTGACGGTTCCCAAGCAGCCTGGGGCGGTGTTGGTCATCGGGCAGGTTTACAACTCCAACGCCCTCACCTTTACACCCGGAAGGAACGCGAGTTGGTATCTCTCCCACGCGGGAGGCCCGACGGAACTTGCGAACAAAGGGGGAATCTTCATTATTCGCTCCGACGGTTCTGTCACCGGCGGAAAGCAAGGTGGCTTCTGGTCTGGAAGTGTGCTCTCAGCGACCATGGGTCCAGGCGACACGATCGTGGTGCCGGAGAGGCCAGTTCTTGGCAGCAATAGGTTGAAAAATGTACTGTCGGTTGCGCAAATCGCGTCGTCTGCTGCATTGGTTGCGGCTGTCGCCATACCATGAGGACATGTGCACACTTGGCGTCCAATTGCGATTCTTGGAACAATGCTGCTGTTCGGCGTTGGAAAGGTTAGCGTGTCGTACGCACAGGAACAAGGGACCGAGCCAGCTGCATCGGAAACCACTTCCGATAAGGACAACTCGTCTTCAAGGACCGATGTGGCTCCGGAAGCGAACGCCGTGTCGAAGATGTCCCAGGGAACGCAAACAGGGTTGGTGCGAAGGTTCATCGGTGATCAGCGAGAAATTTGGACGAGTCCTGCAAAGCTTCGACTCGCTGATACGGAGTGGCTTATTCCGCTCAGCGGCATTACAGCTGGGCTTTTCGTGACGGACGGCGATTTCAGCAGGCACTTGTCGCAAAATCCCACGACGATTAGTCATTACAAAACAGTATCAAACG
>QHYZ01000349.1 GCA_003225295.1 Acidobacteriota bacterium
GAGGCGTGGCAGACCGCTTGGCGCCATTGCAATAAGAAGTCGTAGTGCGGCATAGGCAAGAGCGAGACCAAGCACACCGCCAAGCAATGCGAGAACAAGATTCTCAAATAGCAATTCCGCTGCGATGCGCCGCGGCGTGGCACCGAGCGCCGCGCGGATGGCCAGTTCTTGCTGGCGTCCTTGGGCACGAACTAGAAGCAGGTTGGCTACATTCGCGCACGCGATCAGCAGCACCAAGCCGATGCCGCCCATGAGAACCCACAGGAGCTTCCCCAGGTCGCCCACCACATGTTGCTTCAGCGTCCGCAGGTTCGGCCCCATTCGCGCATCTTCAAACATCTTGAAGCTGTAGCCCGGTGGCGGGGAAAAACTTCTGAGTACGACAGGGAGCATGCGCGCCACGTCCGTGTTGGCCTCTGCCACCGTGACACCGGGCCTGAGCCTAGCGATGGCATCATAGTTGAAGGGTAAGAGAAACGTCTTGCCACGATCGACCTTAATGGGAAGGAGCAGGGCAAGCTTTGGTCCGCCGAACGAGAAATCCTTTCGCATGACCCCGACAATTTGATGCTGTGCCCCATCGACAGTGATTACTTTCCCGACAGTGTTCGGGCTGCCTGGCTGATCGTCCACCTGCATTAAGGATCGACCGAGCAGAGGGGGCGCTCCGAGAACGGGAAGCAAGCCATCCGTTACTAGGAGGGCCGATGCATGTTCCGGCTCCCCGAGACCTGTGATGTTGACGGAGGACCCCATGTAGAGCCCAATGTCCTGGAAACTGCGGTTCTGCTCATGGAAGATGAAGTAGTCCGAGAGGCTCAGATTCAGGTCTTTGATATTGATTCCGGGAGCCGTGAGCCAAACGGCGACCAATTCCTCCGGATGGGGATACGGCAAAGGATTGAACAGAACCCCATTGACCACGCTGAAGATTGCCGTGTTTGCACCGATCCCCACCGCTAACGTCACGAGTGCGACCGCGGTGAACAGAGGCGCGCGCATGAGGCTACGCAGAACCTGCCAGAGCTGAACTTCGACCCATGCCATAGAATCACCTCGCACCTGGTGGGATATTCCCAAAGGAACCGAGCCAGTATGGCGTGCGTATCCCTCGAACGTTATTACGTCAGCCCGACTACTAAAGTTCTAGGAATCTTCGGCAGTGAGGTGGCACCCTGCTTTCTTGTTGAGGACACTCGGGCGTTCCCAAAATGAGCCATGCACGATCCCGAGTGAGTGGTCGGCAACTCTTCCTTTATCCGATTACGGAAGGGTTGCCCGTCAGCCGAGAAGAATCCGGGCTCGCTGTAATTTTGAGCGTTATCCCGGTCCTCAACAATTGCCCCCAGAAGGAATAAACTTGTCGGAAGACTTAGCCATGCGTAAGACACGATTGACTGTTCCCGAGATTCTGAATCAACTGGAAGCGTTCTACGGAAAGCAGGAAGCCTGCTGGCCTTCTGATCCATATCTGTTTCTGCTTTGGTGGTACTGCGGATATCCGGCGAGCGATGCCTCGTGCAGCAAGGGCTGGAAAGAACTCACTGGCAGAATTGGAACTGACCCGGATGCGATACTTGCGGCACATCCCACGAAACTTACTGCTGCCCTCAAACCCGGCGGCATGTTACCCGAGCTCCGCGCCGAGCGGATGAAGGAGGTTGCCGCCCGAATCAAAAATGAATTCGATGGCGACTTGCTCGCTTCACTTGCTGGACCCATCACAAAAGTCCGCAAGGTTCTTAAAAGCTTTCCAAGCATCGCTGACCCGGGCGCGGACCGCATACTACTGTTCGCCGGAATCCAGCCCGTGGCGGCCGTGCCATCAAATTGCACGGGCGTACTGGAGCGCATTCAGAAGGGACACGAGGAAAAGAACTACCATGCCAGCTATCGCGAGGCCCAGCGCATGATTGACTCCGAGGTCCCGGCCACATTCGACGCTCGCATCCGTGCATATCTATTGCTGAAGCGCCATGGCGAGGAACTCTGCAAACGCACGAAACCGAAATGCGAAATATGCCCGGTTCGAGCAGTATGCGCGTTTGTGAAGTAAGCAACTGGCACGGACTAGCCGGTATCCAGCGAGTGTGCGCCCCTCCGATACTTGATGATAAATCGCTAAAAACACTCGCAGCCCCACGATTGGGTTCTTACTGGACGTATGGTCGGCTACTCTTCCATAACAGATGCAGACAATTACTCATGGACAGCGAGGGCACGTCGGGCTTTGGAATAGTCGCCCGTGCGGCTAGTCCAGTTACTTGCCAACGTTCCGACCGCCCAGAACAGCGCAACTAGAAAAAACAACTTGCTCCAAGGGACACCCGAGCGCCATGCCCAGAGCGCGCCCAGGGTTGGGACAACGGCGGAAGACGTCACTCCCGCTGACCACATAATCGCCCTCGCAATCGGGCTGGCCTTTTGCATGGAGGACTTCTCCGTCTGCACTCCAAAAAAAGGAAGATGTTCGAACAACCACCGGAGTCCAGCCGGCCAGCCTTCTGGATTCCCGGTCCCGCCGACCGTGTAGAAAGCGAAGCGAATGCCAAGAATTCGTCCGACAACCCAGTGGGCGATGGCATGGCAGCAGAAATAGAGGAAAACCCATCCCACGACCATGGAGACAAGGGCACCTGTGGTCGAGTGTCCTGATCGCGCCGCAGCGAGGGCAAGACAAGCGGCCACAACCCCAGAGATTTGCATCGCATTTCCGACCGTGATCGAAAGGCGGCCAAAGATTTTGCGTCTCGGGGACAAGTCTGAGCGATTCATGTTTGCGGTCAACCGCCGGAGCCACGATTATAGAAAGCCAACCACTTTTTCACAAAGTCGTGCTGCTGTTTCTGTAACTCGAAGTGGTAACTCACTGTTGAATGGACGCCTCTCACGCGTGGCAACGCGGCGTCTCGCCGGATCTGCCGACTTAGGAGGTCGGCAACTCTTCCCTGATTATGGAAGAGTTGCTCGTCACTCGGGCCGAACAGTAACGGGCGTCGCTAACGCCGCACGCTGAAAGCCAATTTTACGCGTTGGCCGATTTGCCAGTCAGGGCGGTGACAAGTGGTATTTGAGCACTGACCTTTTGCCCAACGGAACTTGAGCTTCTCGTTCCTTAAGACTTTCCATTTCTACGAATGGCTTAAATTGCGTTTATGGAGTTGGCCGCCGACACGCGTCGCCTGTCCCACTCGCGCC
>QHYZ01000350.1 GCA_003225295.1 Acidobacteriota bacterium
CCTCTCCACGCTTCGTGCCGCCGACGTCACCGGGTTTGTGCAGCGTCACGCTCATCGGTTCAGCCCAGGACGAGCCAAACTGCTGGTGACGGCACTCCGATCCTTTTTCCGCTACCTGCGGCACCGTGGAGAAATCTCGCTGGATCTGGCGGCCTGCGTGCCCACTGTACCCAATTGGTCGAGCTCGACAGTGCCCAAATTCCTTCCACCAGGAACGGTACAGCGCGTTTTGAGTCGTTGTGATCGCCAGACGCCCCTGGGCCGGCGAAACTACGCGATCTTACTGCTGCTCGCCAGGCTGGGCCTGCGAGCCGGAGAAGTCGTTGCGCTCAACTTGGAGGATATCGACTGGGAAGCCGGCCAAATGACCGTCCACGGCGAAGGTGGCCGGTCCATCCCAATGCCGTTGCCCACCGATGTCGGTGAGGCCGTCGCCGCGTACCTGCGCAGCGGTCGGCCGCGTTGCTCCAGCCGGCGGGTTTTCATCCGCGCCAAGGCTCCGTTAGGTGGGTTTGCCAGCTCGGTGGCAATCAGCTTCATCGTCATGCGGGCTCTGCAAAGAGCAGGCGTGGAGTCGGCACGCAAGGGCGCGCATTTGTTTCGCCACACGCTGGCCTGCGACCTGCTCCGGCAAGGATGCTCCCTGGATGAAATTGGTGAACTGCTGCGGCATCAAAGTCCCAACACGACGGCGATCTACGCCAAGGTGGACTTGGCTGCCTTGCATTCTCTGGCACTGCCGTGGCCGGGAGGGAGCCGATGAGAGATCTACGAAAAGGGATTCACGACTACCTAATGTTGCGCCGCGGCCTGGGATTCAAACTGGTCAAACACGAAGCCGGACTGGAAAAGTTCGCGTCTTTCCTGGAACGGAAACGCCGTGCTCACATTACGAGCGAACTTGCGCTGGAGTGGGCGACACTACCTGCCAATCATCAGCCCTGCCAGTGGACCGCGCGGCTGACTATCGTGCGAGGCTTCGCCCAATACTGGAGCGCCGTGGATCCGGTGACGGAAGTTCCGCCTTTGGGCCTGTTGCCATACCGCCCGGCCCGCGCTCGGCCGTACTTCTATTCCGACCAGGAAATCCAGCAGTTGCTCAAGGCCGCTAAAGCTCGGCCTTCCTGTGACCCGCTGCGGCCCTGGACCTACCACTGCTTCTTTGGATTGTTAACGGTCACAGGACTCCGGCTCGGTGAAGCGTTGAACCTCCGTGCCGAGGATCTGGACTGGCCCGAAAGCATCCTCACCATTCGGGGAGCCAAGTTTGGCAAGTCCCGGCTGGTACCGCTCCATGCCTCGACCTGTAAGGTTCTGGCTGATTACGCGAAACGGCGGGACCGTCGCTTTGGCCCGCGAGCAGAGGCGCACTTCTTCGTGAATAAGAATGGCAACCGGCTGGACAAAGGCGAGGTTCATCGCGCGTTTTATGCACTGTCTCGACAAATTGGATTGCGTGCTGCGGGGGGCGGTCGTGGCCCGCGCCGGCACGATTTCCGGCACCGTTTCGCAGTCGAGACTTTGCTTCGGTGGTATCGAAACGGCG
>QHYZ01000356.1 GCA_003225295.1 Acidobacteriota bacterium
GCTGCATCGCGTTTTTCAACTATGATTCGCCTTTGTTCAACGACCTTGAGTGTTCTACCGCACTCGTCGCTACTCCCTATCGTCTGAATTTCTACAACAAGGACGCGTGGTTTTGGAATGGGCGCAGCATCATTTTTGGCGATCCGGGGAGGATCCGATTCGCTGACACCACAACATTAACCAGCGCCACACACAACAGTCACGTGTGGTCTAGCTTCGCGCTGGCCTTCTTCACCCCATACGACGTCTCAGCTTTTACGCCAACTCCGACCAGCTCAACCTCTGATCCGACTAGTGGGATCACCGTTACGCGAATTGAAGCAACGTTGCCGATCGCACCACACGGCTGTCAGACCAATACTGTGATAGAGGTCAGCAACGGCACTTGGAGCGCGGACCTAACATTGAACCAATCGTACAACGATAGTGGACAGCTCAATCTTGAGTCCCCGGTTTCAACTAAGGTCACGTTGAAAGTGAAAATACCTGCCCATTGCTCGGGCGGAGGCGTCATCCCACCGGCAGCGGCTAATATTGTCGTGCAGTATGCAGTAACACCAGCGACATCATAAACCCTATGGCAGATGGGGTTGGGCAGGGTCAGGTTAGTTACTGATCCCCCAGACCGGCTCGGCGAGTTTCAACAGATGCGCCTTGCCGGGGATTCGTCTTAACCAAGCGTGGCTTTGCGGGTGTTGCTGTTCCCTTGTACCGTGTGAGTACAACGCTCTGCGAATACGCGCGACCAGCGGGCAAATATCGGCCGCAAAAGTGTCCCGAAGCGCAAACAGCTGCAAGGCATGCTGAGCGGCTTGGTGTCGGCGGGATGTTTGATAGATAAAGTTTAATTTCCCGACGACCCCAGGGGCATTCCAGACCGCCTTGCAGGGCTCCGGCAACGCCTTCGTAACCAAGTTAAACCCCGTCGGCACCGCACCACTTGTCTACTCCACTTACCTCGGCGGCAACGGCGGTGATCCGTGGCGTCAAAAATCGGTTGGATGGTCATAAATTTGCGAAATTGCCCCATAAAACAACAGTTTTCGTGAGAACTGCCTGCCGCTCGAGTCCTCATTGTTTCAGCTGTCTCCGTGCTCTCCCAATCTGCTTGCCTCGGTCGCTTTGACGTTGCCGCTGCCACAGGAGTTTTTCCTCTTCTGCCGGTTTCCGTGGGATGCTCGAAGAAAAGGCCGATTTTGGGGCCTTTGCGGGCCCTTGTGTCCTTGCGCGTGGCTTGTTGACTCGGGCTTCAGCCTGAATACCAGTGTCCCCTTGTGAGAAAACGGGTGGGGTCGATAATTGGAAAGAAGTTGGAGTTTGGAACAATAAGTACTATCATGCAAGATGAGGTACCGATCGTTCCAGGAGGGATATGGCAGCCCAATCTCACTACCTTCCCACTCTCCACAAGCTGTTCCGGACGCGACCTGTGGCTCTTCTCAGCGACCTTCGTAAAGCTTTGCAGACGCCGTCGCGAACGACCGTCTTCCGCGTGCTCAGTTCCGTGGGCTATCTCACCAGCTATAGCCACGCCGGCCGCTATTACACGCTGAAACGGATCCCTCAGTTTGACCCACGAGGCCTCTGGCACTATCGCCAGATCGGCTTCTCCTCGCAGCGCACCTTAGGCGCCACCCTGGTCCATTTGGTGGAAACCTCACCCGCCGGTCAGACCCATGAGGAACTCCAGGAGGTGCTCCTTCTGCGCGTGCACAATACTCTGCGTCTTCTGGTGCGCGCCCGCGAACTGCAACGCAAACTATTCCAAGACGTCTACGTCTACCTCAGCGCCAAGCCGAAGCCAGCTTCCCGGCAATGGGCGGAACGACAGAAACTCGCCCCGCCACCGGCTCCCAAGGAACTGCATCTCGCTCGTGTCATCGACGTTCTCGTCGATCTCCTTCATCATCCAGAGGACGACGCGCGCGCCGTTTGCCAGCGATTGCGTGCCGGGGGGCACCCGGTCACGCCCGAGCAGATCGAAACCATCTGGGCCCACTACCATCTAAAAAAAACTCCCCACGTACGCTCCAGGCACGGGAGGCCTTGAGAAGCGTCATCGCTTCTCTGGACCAACGCTATCGCGAACAGGTGCACGATGTGGAGACGGTTCCTCTGATCGTGCGCGAACCGCCCGAGGCCTGCGCGGTCTGTGGCGGCCGCATGAACGTACAGAAGACGATTCAGCGCTGGGGAAAAACTCTGGCTCACGGTTTGTTCCGCGTTCGGGAAACCATCTATGCCTGCGCTTCCCGCCGGAAGAAAGGCCACCGCGTCGTCACCGCGCGCTCCTCCTTTTTGGCTCAGCTGCTCTTGCCCCATAGCACGGTGGGGTACGACCTGCTGGTGTATGTCGGTTGTCAGCGCTTTGTGTACTATCGTCAACGCGAGGAGATGCGCGCCGAGTTGAAGGAACGCTATGGAATCGTTCTCTCTACCGGAGAAATCAGTGCTTTGGGTCGCCGCTTTCTCGTCTATCTGGAGGCCTTACACCAGAAACAGTCTCCCGCCTTGCGCGCGGCGCTGGAAGCCGACGGTGGCTGCCCGCTGCACATCGACGCCACCGGAGAAGATGGCCGAGGCACGCTGGTGACCGCTTGGGCGGGCTGGCGGGG
>QHYZ01000358.1 GCA_003225295.1 Acidobacteriota bacterium
CCCTTCGGTTTTGAGGACTTCCCGCACTCCGGTCGGACTCAGTGAGCACTGGCGATCCTTAAGAATCTGGCTGATCTCATAAACGGAGTGGTTTTGCTTGCGCAACTTGATGATCAGGTCGCGAGCCGCGGACTTCTTGGGTTGGGACTGAGGGCCGTGCCGCGGAGAGAGAAAAAAAGCGGGATGGGTTTCTCTGCGGAAATGGTGACAAAGGACGTGGAAGGAATTGAGGGAGTAGCCGAAGGCGCGGGCAACGTCTTTGGCGAGACGGCCCTCGACCAGATAAGCGCGCAGGGCCTCGTATTGGCGGTGTTTCGGCAGGCGGGGCTCGAGGAAGAAGCGACGAAGCGTACTTAATTCTTTTGGTGCGCCGATAGTCACACATGTAGAATGTCACATACAATATGCAGTGTCAAGGGCAATTTTGGACACAATCGGCAATTGCAACAATATTCGCGTATTTACAGCACTCTTGGTGTTTCGACGGATCTCTTGCCTGCGGGATGTCCACGGGCCCACGAAAAGAACACAAGTGACTCAAGGCTTATCAGCGCACTAATATGTTAATTCATTTCCCCTGTGTTCCCGACAAACGGGCCAAGAATCACCAAAACACTTAGGCGAACGGTGGTCCGTGGAAATTCAGGCTAGGTTGGACTCTGCAACCACGTCGTGGGTCACGAGTTCGTCTATTCCTTTTTTCGTTGCGAGCGTCACCACACTATGGCAAGCGACGTATGGGGAATTGAGCAGAGAGCCTGGGTGTGCTGTCTCTGCGCTGGACTTCTGAGTTTTCGGTGGGCATCATACTCCGGAGCTAAGAGAGCACTAAGTCCGTACTTGGTGCATGCAAGGAGGAATCCCATGATCTTCAAACTGGTTTTGACTTCTGCGATTTCGCTGTTCCTGCTTTTGGGTACATCCCTTGCCCAGAATGAGGACTCGAACTGCCAAGGACTGCCTGATGCCGCCACGTTGCGCGCCAAGCTAATCGCTGCTCCTAACATTCCGGCTTCCGATCCCAGTGGAATTGGGGGCGATGTCGGCGGCCTGTTTGGAGGAACCAGGATGTGGGTGGCAGTGGTGAATCGCGCAGGACATCTTTGCGGTTTTGTTACGTCGACCGCTGATCCCAGCCAAGTCTGGCCAGGCAGCCAGGCAATTGCGAAGGCCAAGGCATACACCGCCAATGCTTTCAGCCTCGATAGCTTTGCGTTGTCGACGGCGAGGCTCTACACATTTACTCAGCCGGGCCATTCGCTCTGGAGTCTCGGTCAATCGAATCCGTTCAATCCGGTATTTCTGTCCGCTCCCGGGGGCGGAACGGGAGGGAATGGCCAAATCGCTGGCGGGTTGATCTTCTTCGGTGGCGGGGTGCCGATCTACGCAAACGGAGGCACCAAGATCGTTGGCGGTCTCGGCATCAGTGGTGACACTTCGTGCACAGATCACGAGGTTGCCAAGAGGGTCCGCCATCTGCTGGGTATGAACCCGTCCGGAGGTCCTAAGATTGATGATATTCAATATTCGGCAAGCGATGGACCAAGCGTGTTTACTCATCCGCAGTGCCTGAACGTAAAGAGGAACGGCGTTACCATCGGTACTGGAACCGAAGCAAACGCATCGGGTTATTAGCGCGTTCACCTCTGAAGAACTGGAGGTCAGCTTCTATCCGGCAGGCACGAAACGCGGACCACGGAGCCGCCATGTGATTGCCACACAAACGCGGCGAGTGGTAGGCTCTTCCGGAGCCGGAAAGCAACCGTGTCCAAAAGTCGAGCCGATTCGCAACCCGACCCTCTTTGAAATGGAGGAGTTGGAGCAGACAGCCAAACTCACAAGCGAACTAAAGATCGACCGCCCCTTCTCGCTGTTGGTTGAATGATTTACCCGCGTGTAGGTCATGCACTGACGGATTGCAATCCTGGCCTTGCTTGGGAACACACGACAATCTGCGTCGCTTTTCAGATGTCGCTCCTTGTCGCTTGCGGTGTCGGAGAAAGCCTTATAGGGTTCACGTGGTCCCCCGTGTTGAAACGCAAGATAAAGGAGATTCTATGAAATACAAGAGCATTGCGATTCTGATCTTCTGCGCATTTGTGACCCCGACGGCTTTCGCTCAGAGCGGAAGTGAGGAGATCGGCGGAGCGGGAACGCCGAACTTCATCGCCAAATTCTTGAGCACGCATAAGATCGGAAACTCAATCATCACTGAATCCAATGGCGGCATCCA
>QHYZ01000357.1 GCA_003225295.1 Acidobacteriota bacterium
CGGTGATCGATTCGGCAAGAGTATTCCGAAAGATAGCTCTTCTTGGGAAAGGCATTCAGGCCGGCGAATAGGGCCAGCCCTTCATCGGCAATCAAGGCCATCACGTGGCTTTTTCGCTCAATCGACCAGAGCTTGAGCGCCAGGCAACATCGCAAGGCATGATCGGCGGGGATCATCTTGGAGCCTGGCAACCCAGCGGCTTGGGTCAACTTTTGTGTCTGCAGACGCACCAAGTCGGCGACGAACAGGAACAGCCCGCCGCAGCGAGTGGTGAAGGTGCGCGGGGCCAGGGAAAACAGTTTGACATTGGCCACCGGCTCAACGGTGGGGCGGGGTTGCCGTGGTCGTTCTTCATCCAGCCGCCGAGGCAGCGG
>QHYZ01000274.1 GCA_003225295.1 Acidobacteriota bacterium
TGTGCCTGGTGGGCCAAGGAATAACACATCGTCATGGTGAGTGACGAACGTAGCCGTCGCTAATTCGAACACCAGGCTGCGATTCATCTTCTTGTTGAAGTCGAAATCGAAGTTGTCGAAGCTCGTCTGCGGGTCGCGAAACTGTGCCTGTTTCCGGCGCCGTTCCAAGAGTCGATCGCCACGGCGGGTCAGTTCGTCCGATACCAGACAAGAGAGGAAGTCGATGGGGGCCATCGGTTCTGCCTCGCTCACGAAATTGTGAACGTGTTTCGTGCCCAAAATGCGGGAAAGAGCTATCAATCGATTGGTGGCAACAAGCGATGAACAAGTCTTATGAATCGAGATTCAGGCATCTAGAGACCACTACGCCATGTTGCGCGACCGCCCCGTCACTCAACAACGTCGATTACAGCTGGCCTGCAGGCTACGCCCGCTGTTACTTAAGGGCAAGAGGTCCGCGACAGAGAGAAATTACTCCAGAACAAGTTGGCAGTTGGAACGAGTAACGCCCGCGAAAAAATCTTAGGATTCCAGACTCCTGCGACTAGACTGCAAGCAAGTGTTGCGTCGACCACCTGAGCCGGCAAGAAGACGCTAACCAGGGGTTATCAGTTCATTACCGAGAAGATGAGTGGTATTAGGTTCTGGCTAGCGATTTTCTCTTTGAAGTGGTGGGCAAAAGCATTCGCTGCCCACTGGTGGCAATATTTGGCTATCGCGAGGTCCCCCATTTGTTGGGAATCCGGGCACACGAAATGGGCAAATCTTTGGTTTGTGCGTCTTATTGGCTTGCTTTGTGTTCTTCGTCCTGCACTGCCTCTTCACCTGCTTCTCCGCCTTCGCAGCGTCTTTACCAGGCTCCTTGGCTTGAGCCTGTGCTGCTGCGGTGCTGACTACGAGGCCCGCGAGGGCGAGGGCAAAGCCAAGCACGCCTTTGCGAACGAGAATGTGCAGTCTCATTTTTGTCTCTCCCCGAGCTAGAGTAGGACGTTGGGGCTGGCATCTAACTCTACTGAACAAAAACACCGAAGCCGGAACCAAGTTGCGGACACTAGCCTACGTGAACAGGTTCGCTAACTAACGCATTGACACCGCCCGCCTAAGCAGGCAAGCCGACTCTCCAGGAACTTGTTGGCTAAACCCTTCGAAATTGACCACCACCGCTAGCTGAACAGAGCGGGCTGCGCAGATGCATCCGCGGGGTTGTGAAAATTGCTTAGGCCCACGCCAACGAGGCGAAACCGCTGCTGCGGGCTGAGGCCGACACGTTCCCGCAATAAGAGGGCGATATTTGTCAGCTCCTCGCAAGAAAAAGGAACGGGGCATCTCCTATCTGTGAACTACGTCTGCGACAAATCGCCTGACTGCCTCCGGGTTGCGTAATACGTGGATGGTCGCGGTAGGCGCATGATTAGAAATCGCTTTCATGAGGAGCGGACGGCTTTGGCGGCGATACCGCAAAAGCCAGAGCCAGAAATCTAAGCGCTCCTGCGATCGCCAAACCGCTCGCCATGCGCATCGGACGAGGGAGAAATCTAATAATATAATCGTGTCCGCCGCTCGAAGTCGGACTTCGATGGCGTCATGGGGCCCCAGGTCCCCATCCATGATCCACTCGCTCTCGCTGACAAGTTTCTGCTGGAGCTCCACCCACTGGTTCCGCGGCGTCTCTACAAGGCCTGGCTGCCAAAAAAGCTTATCCAGTTCTATCAGCATGGCGGGCACTCGGTCCTTCAGAAGGTGCTTGCGGGGATGTCTCTTCATGGCTCTCTGATTCGCGGAAAAGGTTTTAAAGTCCAAACGGCCGGTGGTTCTATTTCATACGTGGACCGTTACGAGAGAGTTGCTCTGGCAGGCAATTCATGAGAAGCGGAGCATGGATCTTGATGTTTGCATCGATGATCAGGGCCATCCGTATCTGGGACATCCGAAGGAGCACCACGAGAAAACGCACGAACCTTTTTTCGATTCGATGCCGCTGTGGGAAGCTGTAGAAGCGCTTGCCGACTCGAACATACCGGTGATCGTTGATTGTAAACACTTCGGCGCTTGGCCAGTGGTTGAAGATGTCCGGAAGCGGCTGCATTCTGGGAGGGACCCAAAGATGTACGGAGAGGAAACGAGAAAGCAGAAGCCGCGAAGCTGCCGGGCGCAGGAATTAGCCCCGAAGCCGTGCCCAGGAAAAATGTGTGGCAGAAAAGGCGTCTTACTAAACTCAGTGCGTTGGACGAGGAGCAGGCGTCGTCAAACATGCGATGAGAGATTGACGAGGAAGGAAAAACCCGGTATTCAGTACATATGTACTCCAGCATCAAAGCGACAGCGGCCCTCGTGATCGCAACCACTCACGAAATGCTTCCCATCGCCCACGCTTACGCCTTACGCCTCCAAAGACGGTAGTTGATCAGGGTCAGCAGGTCAGGTCGGTCCTATCACTCGAAAAAATATGAGGTGAAGCGAAGTGAGCGACGTTTACGATGTCTATCATGATGAATGTAAAGAGGGCGGTTATTGGCACGGCTTTTTCTTCGTTCCACGAAGCGCAAGGCAGTTGCTGCTGGATCTGTTGAAATTGGCGAGAACTATTTCTGGCTATCCGCACGAAGTGCATTACATAAAACTTGGTTCGAGGATAAAGCCGCACTATGAAACGGCGATAATCACTCAAGCCTGGACGAGCATCGGAGTCGCAGCGCTCCAACAACAGAAACTCAGAAGGTTTCCTCCCAAGATGTTTCTAGGACGGAGTCGCCGAACTCTTTGCGGCCCAACGTACCGGGTCCTCTCAGAACTGGTACGCTGCAAGTTTGTAGTATTCCGCGAGCGGGATAATCACAAGAAAATGTACAGCGGAATGACAAGGCTTCAGTGCATTGAAACGACATTCCGTATGGGCCTCAAAGGAGGCGTGCATCTTCTTTTTGACGAACAAAGCCCCGTTATCATCGGGGATGTCTTTATCGACGGCGATGAGCAATACTTGGGAGAATTTGGCAGAACTTTTGATATCAACCGAACGCTCGTGAAGTTCGATCGAGAGAAGAGACCATATGTGTCCTTTTCGAAACAAACTAGACTCATCCCTCAGAGAAGTGACCCGGCAAGAATAGAAGCATATCAGAGTGCTGATGACAGTGAGTTCTTGCAGTTGTGTGACATTTTGATCGGCGGAGTGCGCTTCCACTCCCAAAATCCCAACAGGAGCCACATCCGGTACTCGGTGCGTTTGCCCTGCAGAGAGCTGCTCTCGCACGAGCAGGAAAATCTTGCGCGGATGCAACAGAGCCGCTTTTACAAGGGCTTTATGCTAAGTGAAGCCTGGTTGGACGCGAACGAGTGGCACTTTGCCCGGTTGAGGTCCGCTGAGGATGGGAACATGCTAAAGCCCGAACAATCGTGCTTTTCTTTAGCGAGGAGTGAGGAGCCGGCCCATTTCTGACTGAATGAAGGGACAACGGAGGCCACCACAATGTGGCCTCCGTTGGGTTGTACTCTAGCCGATTACTTCACTGCTTTGTGTTTAACACTTTTGGCCCTTGCTAGCTTGGCTTTCGCTCCGCCTTTCGGCTTCAGCAGTTCGTTTCTAAGTTCAGCACTGACTCTCGCCCCGTTGACCTTATACCGCAGAGCCGTACGTGCGAGGTTCGAGCTTTTCTCAAGCGTCTGCCGTTTTCATGGCTTGCACGGCAACCGCCGCAATCTTCTCGTAGTCCACGGTCTCAGCGCCCCATGAGGTTTTGCTCTTCTTCTCTTCCCATGCGTAGAGCTTCGAGAGACGGCGGTGGTTGTCATGCCCCAAGCGCCGGAAGTAGTCGAAGGCTACCAGCTCCAAGTCTGGCCGAGAGAGAACGTCGGGCAGCTTGTTGCGGATGGCTTCAAGGATGCGGACTCGCGACAGTTTCTCGACGCGCTCCCCAAGTGCTTCCTTGATTTTTCAGGGTTTGCAAGTACAAACCCTGAAACCCGCTTCCGTTGGGCTTGCTCCTGGGGCGTCGGCTTGTAGCGGGTCACGCGGTTGTGAACGTCGCATTTCTCGGTCTGGCAAAGATAGAAAATGCTGCCACCCTTGCCGTCAATGAGAACGGCGGCTTTCGTGTTGGGGCACTCCCCTTTTGCTTTGGCGTTACGGTACTGCCCTTCAAAAAGCACGTCCTTGGCATGGCCGTTCGCCATGAGGGAGCCTGTGAAACGCGCAGAGGTTTCTCGCCTTTCTCCTCAAGCTGCTTCACCTGAATTTGCACGAGTGCTTCAACCTTGGCCCGGTAGCACTCGCGGTCCGTGCAAATGGATTTCTGCCGGACTTCCGGAAAGAGAAGCGGGTTGCTGCCCGTTCGTTTGGGGCAACGTGCGCACGCTCCCGCCCTTGGAAGAAGCGTTTCGTCCTGCGGGTCAAACGGCGCGTTCGTGAGGTCCAAATCCCGAACAGACTGGACAACTGAAACTCTCAGGTATCATGCGAGTCCGAATCTCGCGGCGCATCTTGCCCGTCTCAATAACACATTCCTAACGATTCTTCTCCAGCCTGACATGTTCGCGGATCGCAGCTTTGGCTGCGGTCGCAAAGTTGAGACAGCCTTAGTACTTTTTATTTTGGTTAGATGTTAAGAAAGTTGTTGACACACTTAGTACGACTCTATATATATGCCCCACTTCCTGCCATTCGACCCATCCTCACCGGGTCGGCACCGGCCGGTCCATTTAGGCAAGTGAACGTCGCTCCACGACTCACCGGTTTCGCCCGAACGGTCCGTGGACCCAAGTCGGAGGCACTCAAGCATGCACCGCTCATTTTCTCTCCGTCATTTTTGGCTCTCCGTCGTGTCCATCTGAAGAGTCAACCCGGCCCGGCAACTCTCATTGGGAAGGTGGAGCCTTTTGTCCTACGACCACAGATTACTCTTTCGGGGGATCTCTCAGTCTCTAAGTCAGAGTCCTAGTAGTTCGCTCGCACGGCTATCACGAGAATTGCAGGTAAGTCCTCGAACGATCGAAATGGCTGTGGCCACAATGACCGGGAAAACATTTAGGGACGTGCGAGAAGAGATTTTGATGGCGACGGTGAGGTGCCTTTTCGTGTCGAATTCTGCATTAGCTGTCAAGGAGCTATCGCAGCGGGTTGGTTATAAGTCTGCCAGTTCGTTTGCCCGCGCAATTAGACGCGCCTGCGGATTGTGCCCCGAGGAGCTACGTTTTCGCATGGCGCGAGAAGAAATGCTGGCTATGCGAATTCCCAAGCATGTCGCTTAAACATCTGCGGAAACTGCACGACTTTTGCGAGTTCTGCGCTGTGATAAGGCTTGCAGTAGAATTCCCCCAATGTAGGCTCGTACCTCGTAATTCCCACGCCGCCGTTTCCCCGAACGGTGCGTGGACCCAACTCGGAGGCCCTATGCGAGTGGCTCGGCTTATCCTTTCGTTTGTCCTGATGCTTACCTCTTCTCGTCGCCTGAACTCACAGCAATCCACCTCGTCGCCGCAGCGTGACCCGCAGGCGCTTGCCGTTCTCCAGCAGGCCGTCGCTGCTATGGGCGGGCCTACAGCTATGGCCCAGATTCAGAGTGTCGTTGCGCAAGGATCAGTCGTTCCCGCTCCTGGAACAAGTGCTCCGTCGGGTAGTTTCATCTGGGAAGATCAATTTACCGCGCAGAGTCACGAATTCAAGGCCACATTTCAGTCTGGTCCTCTCACACAAGTCTTCGTCAGCGGCCACGGCAGCCCGGGCTTAGTCTCAAACGGGAAGATTACGAAATTCGCTCCATACGTTGCCAGCACAACTCTTCCCTTTCACATCCCTGCGGTCGTTCTCGCGGGTCTGCTGGCGAACACAAACTGCAATATTGCGTTTCTCGGCCCTACGACTCTCAACGGCCAGACTGCGGTCCATATCCATCTCCACATTGACACCGATCTCCTGCAGCAAACATCGAGCGTACAGGACTGGTATTTCGATCCGAACACCGCCTTGCCCTTGCGCGTGGAATACAGAATCCCCGATACGCATTTGGCCTTCAAGTACGCGACAATCGATGCTGATTTTTCTGATTATCGAGCAGCACAAGGCTCGCTAATCCCGTTTCACATCGCCACTTCAGAAGACGGCAATCCACGAAATAGCTTCTCGATTGCAAGCGTCTCCATTAATTCGCCCGTTTCTACATCAGACTTTGACCTTCCGACCGGAGGTGGACTGTGAAAGTGCGGATTCCCCGTACAGCCATAGCGCTCTTCGGCTGGTTTCTGTTTTGTTCTCTTGCGGAGGCACAGACCAATCCAAACCTTGATGAAGTTGGCTTGAAGCCCTATGGATCTTTCGAAGGTGGAAACATCGATTCCATCGGACTCACAAACGGCAACCTATTTATCAAAATCCCAGTGTTCTCGTATCCCCAACGCGGAGTCCTGTCAGGAAATCTATATCTTACGTATAATGGCAAGAATTGGTACGTTTTTCAGCATTGTAATCTAGGTGTATGTACGTATCAGTGGAAATACAACTACTTGCAGTCTAGGAATATGGGTTTGGGCTATGCCAGCCCCACTTACGTAAGTTGGCAGGTCGTGGGCGGCAATTACGTCTACTCTGCCTACGTCTCTGATGGTTCCTCGCACGAATTGGTGAGCAGCAATAGCGGTGGTTATGAGTCCGTAGACGGATCAGGAATCTGGTACAACAACGGCTCCATCATCATCGACCGCTCAGGCCTCAATTCTACTTCTTCGGGTCTCAAGGACGCAAACGGCAACCAGTTTACCTATCCAAATAACACATTCACTGACACTCTAAATCGACCGCTTGTGAGTTTTGGCACCACAACAACAGACTACTCGGGATGTATTCAGCCTGCCGCTCCACATCAGATATCCCTGGCTTCCATCTCAACCTATCCGGGACGAAGCGGCACCAATCGGCAAATAAAGTATTGCAATGCAACCTATTCTCTGTCCACAACCTTCCAGGCCACCGCTCCGGATGGCACCCCTGTTGACGAAGGCTCGGCCTCCGTCAGTTTTACCGTTAGTGCCGTCATCTATAACGGCGTGTCGTGGGCCACGAGTCCGGCCTGGGCCTTCGACTACCAAGACACCTATGGGGATTTGACCAAGATTACCCTCCCCACTGGCGGAACAATCTCATACGCGTGGGGTAATCTTCCTTTATGCACGGGTAGCACGGCCCTGACTCAGGTCAGTCGTGCCGTCGGTGCTCGCACAGTCGACGCACAAGACGGCACCGGGCCACACACATGGAGCTATGCGATTAACCCCTCACTCACCACTACGACAGATCCAAACCAGAATGAAACCCTCCATTACATTACAGAATTCGGAACCTGCGGCTACTACGAAACCCAAACCAAGTGGTTTCAGGGTTCGCACACCACAGGTACGCTCCTAAAAACCCAAACGACGGATTACATTCACACCGCAAATCCTTACGTCCATCTCGATCCCAGACCAGACGTGAATGTGCTGCCAATACGAGTCACGACGATCTGGCCCAATGGAAAAACCACCAAGGTCGAGACGGACTATGATGCGAGTTTTCACAACGGCTCCAATAATTTCTCTTACGGGGATGTTCTAGCTGTTCGCGAATACGACTACGGCAGCGGCGCGCCCGGACCACTCCGCCGCACCACAACAAACACATATTTGCCGTTCACGAATAGCAGTTATCTGACGGCCAATCTACTCGATCTGATCTCCACTTCAACCATCACTGACGGCAGCGGAACCCAGATCGCAAAAAGCACTTATAGCTACGACGGCTACACCCTTCAGTCCTCGGGCATCACCACGCAACGCGATACCACCATCCCCAATCCCGGAACACGCGGCAATCTTACAAGCGTCTGCCGGTGGCTAAATACAACGGGCGGAAATCTCTGCACCACGACGCATTACTACGATACCGGCATGCCCTACCAAGTCACCGATCCCCGGGTCAACACGAGCACATACTCTTTTTCCTCCACTAACGCCGGAGCCTACCTGACGCAAACCAGCATGCCGGATACAAATTCGCCCAACTTGGCTCACCACATCGTCAGCGCCACCTATGATTTCAACACGGGCCAGACGAATACGTTTACGGACCAAAACAGTCAGCAGACAACTTATGGGTACGACCCGTTGGGGCGAATAACCTCCGCCAGTTTTCCGGATGGTGGCCTTACCAGCTTCACCTACACGGACACACCCCTGAGTGCTCACGTTGAGCGCACTCAAAAGATCGACGCCACTCGTTCAACAGACCTATTTGTCTATTTTGATGGCTTGGCTAGGACGAGTCGCAGTTTTTCGGCGAATGGCGAGTCCACTCCCTACGACCAGGAGGATACTTGCTACGGCGCCCGGGGTAACGTCAGTTTCTCTTCGTACCCCTATCAGGGGAACGGAACCTCTTCGCCTAAGGTTTGCTCCGGCGCTGGAGACTCCTTTGCGAATGATCCGTTGAATCGCATCACTCTCGTTACGCATTCAGACTCTTCGACCGTCGCGAGCTCGTTCGCCGGGGGGGCCACCAGCGTTTTGGACGAAGGTAACGGGACGCGCCGTGTCCAGCGTATTTCTCAAGTCGACGGCCTCGGTCGGTTGATATCCGTCTGCGAGGTTTCCGCAATTACTCTGAGCGTCGGCCTTACTCCGACTCCGGCTCCGTGCGGCCAGGATATCGGCGCAACCGGCTTCCTGACGACGTACACGTACGATGCACTCAACAATCTGAAGACTGTCGCCCAAGGCGGGTTGAATTCCCGCAGCTTTGTGTATGACAGCTTGTCTCGCCTCACCAGTGCCGCCAATCCTGAATCTGGATCGACAATCTATAACTACGATTCGGATACCAATTGCACCACACCGAACTCCTTCAGCACCCTCTTGCTCTCGAAAGTGGATGCCCGCGGCGTCCGTACCTGCATGCGGTACGACAACCTCAATCGCTTGACCCAGAAAAACTATTCCGACAGCACGCCCGTGGTAACGTACAATTTTGACGAGTCTACGGCGAACGGTGTAGCTCTCACGAACACCATCGGCCGCGCTTCTTCCCAAAGCACGACGTCCCCAAATCCGACTGCAGAAGTTTTCAGCTATGATCAGCTCGGCCGGGTCAAGACGAATTCGCAATGCACGCCGCAAAACTGCGGCACGGCCGTCTTTCCGGTTATCTATACTTATGATTTGCTCGGGAACATGGTCACTAGCACCAACGGAGGCGGAGTGACGCTTTCCTACACGGTCAACCTCGCCGCGCGCCTCACCAAATTGACTAGCAGCCTCTCGGACGCCAACCACCCCGGAACACTGCTCCAGAACGTTCACTATGGCTCGTTTGGCCCGACCTCCGACTCCCTCGGCAACGGCATGACTGACGCAGTGGCGTACCATTCCCGCGGCTGGCTACAATCGCTCTCCGCCACTTCAGGAGGCACCACCCGCTATTCGTTCAGCCTTACTCTTGCTCCCAATGGTGACATCACAACCGGCAACGACAGCGTGAACGGCAACTGGACCTACGCGTATGACGATTTTAAGCGGCTGCTGTCAGCGAACGCTACTGGTCAAGCCTACACCTACGACTACGACCGCTTTGGAAATCGTTGGCATCAGAATGGTCCCCATCCTTCCTCCCTAGGCTTTGACGCAAACAATCGCATCACTTCCGGCAGCGGCGTGACGTACGATGCAGCGGGAAACGTGACCGCCGACGGCTCACACACCTATGCATTCGACGCGGAAAACCGACTTACCAAAGTGGATAATGGCTCAACCGCGCAATATGTTTACAATGCCATGGGTCAGCGCGTCCGCAAGACTGCGGGATCCTCCAGTGTTGATTATCTTTATGATCTTGAAGGCCATGCGATTACGGAGTTGAGCTCCACAGGAGGCTGGAACCGAGGCGAAGTCTACGCCACTGGAAAACACCTCGCCACCTATAACGGCAGCACAACGTACTTCATCCATGCTGACTGGCTTGGAACCGAGCGTGCCCGCACGGACATATCCGGTAATTCCTATGAAGCCTGCACCAGCCTTCCCTTCGGCGATTGGCTTACCTGCACCGGAGGCGACCCCAGCCCCATGCATTTCACCGGCAAAGAACGCGACTCCGAATCCGGCCTCGACAACTTCGAGGCAAGGTACAATTCTTCAAGTTTGGGGCGGTTCATGTCCCCCGATCCCGAAAACGTCGGTGCAAGTCTGGGTGCACCTCAGAGCTGGAACGCCTACTCCTATGTCCTGAACAATCCCTTAAACTCCGTGGACCCCACCGGTTTGGATTGCATCTATGTAGACATCAACACCGGCATGCAAACGGACTTCAACCGAGGAGATTGCGACAACTCGACGGAGGAAAAAGCGAACTCCGGTTACTATGTCGATGGCGCGGTTGATCGTTCCAGTATTCAGACTGAAGGCAACTGGATAGCTTACACGTATACGCCCGACGGTCCTTCACTCAATAACGTCGGAGCCCAATGCTGGGGCGATTGCCCGAATGGCGCCGTCCAAGTCAGCGCGTCGGTTTGGAACACGCCTAAGATAGATCCAGACATTATCAAATATGGCGATAAGTATAATACCTGGGTGATTAAACACCTCGGCCCACCAGCCATGGTGATATCAGGCTTCACCGGCCTGGACCCGGCATTTTGCGGCGGTCCCGACGATCACGGAAACCCCATTAAGAAGCGTCCTGGACCAGCGCCGAAGGGGAATCAGAGCGGGCCCGATCAAGCTGGAAGTGCAGCCGCAGCAGCAGAGGCCATGGCGCTAGTAAACAACGGAATCAACTGCATTGCGAATAGCCGCAAGTAGGCGCGCGGCACCGACAGCTAACAATGGAACAGCTTAGGAAAGTCAAGCCCTGGACAAGGATTCTGTTTTCAGCAATCAAATTTGCTGTACATCAGATGGCCGGGACTTTTGGCGTCCCCATTTTCGCCTATCTATTGGGTGTCTCCCTCTTTAATTTGGAAGGCCTACTAGGGAGGGAATACTCCTTGCGCCCTCTACATCATATTTTGACCGAGACACCATATTTCCCTGTTCAGATTGCGCTAGGTCTCTGGTTTGGATGGCTACTAGGCAAGCGCTTTCTTCACCGATCGATGATTTATGTTTGGGTGCTCCCGTTCCTCATGTTGAGCTACGCGGTCGTCGCAGTTCCAACTTTCAGCGCAGGATACACTTCGGTTCTAATCGCCGAACAAAGCCGCTTTTCCCATTATTTCGGCTGGGGGTGCCAGCCCAAGAATCACTGCCTCGACCAGTTGATAGTCACTATGCCGTTTTATGCTGCGACGTCATATTCTATTGGAGCATATTTAGCGCTCAAAACGACGCAAGTTCGCACGCCTTGAGGCCGATCACGGAGCAAGCAACAACTCATGCAGGCGGCTCGCCTTTTTCAATCTCGCGCAAGATCTCCCGGGCACGCGCTTCATCCTCGGGCAAGACAAACAAATTGCATCTTCCATTATCACCGCGCTGCAAACGATAGTGAATAAGATTTTCCCTAAAAGCAAGCTCGACGATCGAAGGGGTGTCGGACGCGACCTGCCACCAGATCTCCACGGTCGCGTTCTTGGGATGCCATGGCTTTAGATAGGAGCCCGCCAACCTCCTTTCGACCTCCGGCTCACCAAATTCGCTGATTGGGCGAATGCTCTCCGGGATTTCAAACGCCTGGTTCTCAATCTCCTCGTCCGCTGCGGCGTTGAGACCCAACGCTGCTCTTGCAGACTCGTAATCGGATTCGGGAACGCCAACTTGAAACTTCCAATTCACTCTCATCTTGATCGATCGCGAGACAGGTTGTTGAGCAACCCTGTACACGATTCCCGCCCGCTTGAGATCACGGCAGACCTCAAGACAATCTGACTCGCTGTTTCCCTCCCACACCTTACGGAACGCGTTTTCATTAGTCATTCTTAGTCTCCACGGCCGGGCATGATCCTCCTCATTAGGGCTGAAGTACAAGATCATCCGACATTATTACACTACTCCCTGCCCCCTAGCTCCGCGCACGGGATCATACGACACTTGAATTCGCCCGACGGGCTGATTGGATGAGGGCGTCGGCTCCTTCGACCGAGTAGACTTGCCGGTTCTGCTCTAGTTGATGAATGCCGGTCATCGTTTTCTCCGCCGGTCGAACTCCGGCCAGTCCCGCTTGAGAAGTTCAGCAAACTCGCGCTTGTCCTCACCCGATTCGCGCCGTTCTTTCGGTTCCAGTAATAGCCGTCACGCCAGCCCTGTATGCGAATGCGCGACCCACCAGCGGCCAGGAAGACTGTCAATGAATTACCCACGAAACTGGCAGGCCCTTCGTCTGATTTCATGCGACGGCACCATTCGTTCACCGTGGAAATCTTGATTACAGTTGAATTTTCCCAATCCAGTTTCTTTGCTGTTTGCTTCGATGCTTTGTTGACAGAGCCGCTGAAAAGAACAACGCGACAGTGATGGTTGTGATTACGAACTTAATTGTCATTGCTTCTTCCTTTGCCGTGCCTGCCATCAGCAAGATCGCGAAGGAATCTGGAGACTGTAATCTGGATTCGCCGGACGGGTACGTCCAAATGGACTTCGCGCTCAATCCATGCGCGAAGCTCCCGCACCGTGGTCGCTTCCGCCTTCTTGTCTTTCAGGATGGCGGCGGCGTTCCGGTATTGCGCGAAACATTCTTGTAGAGCTCGGCGTTGGTCATTGGGTTGCAGTCGAGCGATTTCAAACGCATGAGCAACCGTCAGCTTGTCCTCATAGAACGCATGCTTGGCTTCGGGAATGAGTTGAATATCCCTGCGCCTCATCGAGCGGATGCACGTCCACACGCTGGACGTTTTCGATGACTTGTAGCTCCAACGCTTGCGCATCGGTCAAATCGCGCACGGTCGCGGGAATGCTCTCGCGGCGTGCCAGCTTCGAAGCGCGGTAGCGCCTCGCTCCCGCTACTAGCTCGTACGTGTCCGCCGCCCCCTTGGGCAGCGGACGCACGAGAATCGGTTGGAGGACGCCGTGTTGTCTGATGTTTCGGCGAGTTCGGCTAGCTTCGACTGGTCAAACTGGGTTCGTGGGTTTGTTTTGGATTCGCGGATTTTCTCTAGCAGAATGTCCTGAATCGAGGAAATCACAGGCGGTACTGCTTTCACTTCACTTGCTACCATCGTTGTGCTCATTTCTTTTCTTCTCCTTTTCTCGAAATCGTTCGGATTAATATTCTTCGGGCAACAAAAGCGTCACAGAACGGTCCGACTCCGTGATAATCCACAACTTGTCGCCAGCGTGCGTGCGGTAGGCGCTCAAGAGCCGGAAACCGTGCTCTACGCTGTAGTCGTTTTCCTTGCGGTCCTCGTCTGACAAATCACTCGCGGTTGACATGGCGCGTGAGGAACTCGCCCGGCTGTTGTCCTGCCTTCTTAAGTGCGGCCAAAGCGCCCGGTGTTGCGACGATCTGGCCGAGTTCAAAACCGGGTTGTTTGCTGATTTGCTGCATGGGAAAAACTCCTTTCAGTGTGATTTGGTCTTTGCTTCTCAGAGGCGACGCGCAGACTGACGGGGTCGAGCAAGAAACGCCGAACGAGGCAAAAAAAAACAGTCAGAACGTGAAACATTTTTCTTTGAAAGATTTTGCCGGTTTCTTGCCCATTAGCACCGGCCACCCCTAGGGGGTGGTTGTATGAGCCTGAAACTCCGTCAGAGAGCTCGATGACCCTCGCGTGGCGCGGCTACAATCTGGAGCACGACATGGCTCGGCAGCTTAGGCCGTTTTTACATTGGAGCGTTCCTGCCCGACCATTAGCATGGCTCCGGTATTGGCGATTGTGTGGATGGTGGCGGGCGCTGTCCTGAAAAGGAGAACGGCCCGACCCCGATGAGGAGATTGAGCAGTTTTCGCCGACCGGGCCGGGCCATGTTGAATTCGCCATGGAGAGGTTAGCATGAAATCCAAACCAGAGGAGAAAACCAAGAAAGCCGCCAACCATTCGACACCGCACCACTGGGACGAAATGAATCGCAAGCAACGCCGGGAGATGATGCGAAAAATCCAGAGCGCAGACCTCCGTCTGGAAGTGGTACATCCGAATGCTGGCGGTATCGATATCGGCAATGAATCCCATTACGTGGCGGTCCCGCCGGATCGGGACAGTCAACCGGTACAGCGCTTCGGCTGCACAACGGCTGAGTTGAAGGCGATGGCCGATTGGCTGAAGCAATGCGGGATCTGCACCGTGGCCATGCAATCGACGGGCGTCTACTGGATTGCGGTGTTCGATATCCTGGAATCCGCGGGCTTAGAAGTGTACCTGGTGAATTCCCGGGACACGAAGAACTTGCCAGGGCGCAAGAGCGACGTGCAAGAGAGCCAATGGCTCATGAAGCTACACACCTACGGCCTGTTGCGCAATTCGTTCCGGCCGTCCCAGCAGATCCGCACGATGCGCACGTACTGGCGTCAGCGCAACGATCTGGTGCAGTCGGCAGGGCGGCACATCCAACGCATGCAGAAGGCCCTGACGCAGATGAATATCCAGTTGGCGAACGTGTTGAGCGATATCAGCGGGGTCACCGGACAAGCCATCATCACGGCCATTCTGGCTGGCGAACGCAATCCGCGTAAGCTGGCTGAGCTGCGGGATCCTCGCGTACAAGCGAGCCAGGACGAGATCGCACGGTATCTGGAGGGCAACTGGCAAGAGGATTTGCTGTTCGTATTGAAACAGGAGCAGGAGGGTTACGAGTTTTGCCAGAAGCAGATGGCCGCATGCGACGAACAGCTTAAGCAGTATCTCCAGCAGCGCGAGGACTGCAGCCAAGGGGCCTCTTTACCGGAAGAGACGCGGAAGGGGAGGCTCTCGATGAAGAAAGGGAATAGGCCGCAGTTCGACTTGCGCGCCGATTTGTTTCGCATGACCGGTACGGATCTCACCCAGATCGATAGCATTGACGTGATGACCGCGATGACTATCCTCAGCGAAGCGGGATGGGATATGAGCAAATGGGCGACCGAGGACCATTTCGTTTCTTGGCTGCGGTTGTGTCCGGACAATCGCATCAGTGGGGAGAAGATCATCGGGAAACGCCGGCTCCCGACCAACAATCGGATCACGATCGCCTTGAAGATGGCGGCCAGCAGCTTACGAAAGAGCAAGACCTATCTGGGAGCGCAGTTCCGTCGACTGCGAACCAAACTCGGCGCACCCATTGCGATCAAGGCCATGGCCGCCAAGCTGGCTCGATTGGTCTACCGCATGCTCCGTTACGGGATGAAGTACGTCGACCAAGGAACGGAATTCTACGAGGCGCAACACCGCAAGCTGCAGATTAAACAGCTCAAGTGGAAAGCAGCCAAGCTGGGATTTCGCGTCGTTGATGCTCCCGCGGCTTAGAGATCGGAGTTT
>QHYZ01000275.1 GCA_003225295.1 Acidobacteriota bacterium
GAAATAAATTGGTCCCAACGTGCCTCAGTTGGACGCCGCCAGTGAAGTTTGAAGTTTCGACGGTGGAAATGTTACAAACACGAAGACCGCCGACGGTTTCAGCCGGCCTCAAGTCGTTTGTTGGTGTGGCGCGATCCGGAGACAAGGTTACAAAATAGCCAAAGGAGCCGTGCGGAGAACGACGCGAAAGATTTTTCTTTAGTTATATTCAACAAGTTAACGGTTAACCGGCGCTCTGCAGCGCCGCAGATTTTGTAAGTCGCTGATTTCTTGATGGTTCCTATACAGCAACCAAAGTTGCTGTGCAGCACCCTTTCTGGGGTGACGTGTCCGTCCAACTCCCGGTGCCGAAGGCACCGCTCTTCTCTTGGTCGGCCCAGAACCGACTAGGCGACGCTCGGCGCGGTCGCATCCGGCTAGGATGACGAGGCTGAAGGGCATCACAGCCCACCACGCTCCACATTCAGAATGTCCAAAGCCGTGCGGGTTTCGCGAATCTGGCAAGCCCGGCGAATCAACGCTTGGACCGATTTTCACTCCTTGTCGGACAAACCAAACGGGACGCAATTCTGGCGTGCGCGGAACCCGTAATTCTATTACCCGGGCGACCCTTCACTCTCACCCACATCCACGAAATCTGCACCAAGTTCAATGAGGGTTACACACTTCAGAGAATGGCCAACTATGGGTATGTATCCGGGAATCGATCGGTTCGGTCTACACAAGGGCGTCACTCAGGATGTGTGAGCGTTGAGGATCAGGCGTTGGAAGACATCCTGATTTTATCGACCGATGCGCCGACAAGTCGTTCAGGACGAGGGCCGACGCTCACGTCCGAGCCGAAGCCGATCAGAGGTGCCATCGTTAATCCGATCCAACCACGGCGCAGTGCGTAAGCGCCAGCCCGTTTATCGGCCCCGAATCCCCAATCGCCGGAAGAGCACCTTTCCCCCGACAGTCCACCAGCACCGATGTGCTGTGTCGCCGTTCAGGAGCCTGACGCTCGCCGCACCCTGTCTGTGCAGGCAGACATTACGGGATCGGCTCTCTGCCTGATTCTCCGATTGGACTCGTTGCACTGCGGAGCACAGCGAGTAGGAGCAGGCGCATGTGCCTGTTCCTATTGCCGCTCGTCTTGCCCTTACTCCCCATTGGCGACTCCGAAAACTGTTCCCTCAAACTCCCCCGTATTCGTTAGAAGTTCGGGCGCGTTAGAGGCGTTGAACAACACTGGGGTCAACGTGGCCGTCAACGTAAGGGTGCCGGACGCACCCTTGAAACGCCCGGTTCCACCTGTGATCTGATAAGTCACGGTAAGGTGGCCCACCCCAGCCGTGAGATCTGCGCAAACGGCTCCCTCCGTGATCCTGACCGTCAATAGACTTCCGTCTTGGAAGCGAAATACGCCCGCGCCGGTCACAATTGGAAAATAGAGCTGAGTCGGGCCGGAGCAAGTGCTGGAAGGCTGGGGAGAAGCTGTGTCAGCGTGTAGTTCACGAAGGGTGAATGGTCCTAGCGTACCGTTACCGGCTAAAATCTCTTCGTCGGTAACTGTGCCGTCATGTAGATTGATCGTAGTGGCCACATTAGTCCCCGAAGACGTCATCTTTACGTTTACGGGCTCCTGTTGTGCGTAGACTCCTGCGACACCGAGATTGAGGATCAGCGCCACGATTGCTATGTGTTTCATGGGTGCCTCCTATCTTTTTGGAGGAGATCATTCTCAGAGCTTGTTCTCCTTCCGCTGATACAGGCGGAAGCGGACGGCAAAAGCGGCCACGTTTTGGTATATTTTTGTCCCACGGGGGAGAACGGGTTGTCCATCGGCACATCGTCTACAGAAATCACGAGTCTGTTGAAAGCCTGGAGCAGCGGCGACCAAGCTGCCTTGGCGCGGCTGGCGGAGCGGGTATATCTCGAATTGCGCCTCATGGCGCGCCGGTATATGAAAAATGAACGCCAAGCCAATACTCTCCAGACCACAGCATTGGTGCATGAGGTATACCTCCGCCTGGTAGACGTGACCAAGATCGAATGGCACGAGCGCGCGCAGTTTTTTGCCATGGCGGCGCAAATGATGCGGCGCATCCTGGTGGACGCCGCGCGCGCGCGTGGCGCACACAAGCGCGGCGGCAGGGCTCTCAAAGTGAACCTCGATGAAACAGTCCTCCTGTCGAGCGCGCCGGACCGATCCATTCTGGGCCTGGACGAGGCCCTGACAGCGTTCTCGCAGGTTGCTCCGCGTCAGGCGAAGGTCGTCGAGTTGCGTTATTTCGGCGGATTGACCGAGGAGGAAATCGTCGCGGCTCTGAAGATCTCACCCCGCACCGTCAGGCGCGACTGGGATCTCGCCAAGGCTTGGCTATTGCGGGAGTTAAGCCATAGAATAGAGTAACCAACAGCGTATGACTCCGGAGCGTTTCCAGCAAATTGAAGAGCTATACCATGCGGCTCGCGAGAGAACCGCCGAGGAGCGCGCGGCACTCTTGGCCCAGACAGATCCCGAATTGCGCCGCGAAATAGAGTCGCTTCTCGCACGGCGCACTGACGGCGAATTCCTGGATCGGCCTGCCATCCAGAACGCCCCGCAACTGCTGGAGGATTCAACTCCCATCGAATTTGCTGTGGGCGCGAGCCTGGGGCCATACCGTATCGAAAGCAAGCTCGGCGAGGGCGGCATGGGCGAGGTCTTTCTGGCGGTAGACACGCGATTAGGCCGCGCCGTTGCCATCAAGGCCACTCGCGAGCAGTTCAGTGCCCGTTTCGAGCGCGAGGCCCGCACGATTTCGTCACTGAACCACCCCAGCATCTGCACGCTTTACGACGTTGGGCCGAGCTACCTGGTAATGGAGCTGGTGGAGGGCGAGACTATAGCGGTCCGGCTGAAAAGTGGACCTCTTCCAGTGAAAACGGCGCTCCTCTACGCCTCGCAGATTGTGGCTGCGCTGGCCGAGGCGCACGGGAAGGGCATCGTGCACCGCGATCTCAAGCCGGCGAACATCATGATCGCGAAATCCGGAATCAAGGTTTTGGATTTCGGCCTGGCGAAATCGGGCCAGGATGAAACGGTTACCGCCAGCCGCATGGTGATGGGCACGCCCGCCTACATGGCGCCGGAGCAAAGGGAAGGCAAACCGGCCGATGCCCGCTCGGATATCTATTCGTTCGGCTGCGTCCTCTACGAAATGTTGACAGGCGCACGAGTCGCATCCCAGCGGAGGCGCATCCCGTCACGAAAACTGGAAAGAATCGTAAGCCGGTGTCTGGAAGAAGACCCTGGCCGCCGGTGGCAATCCGCTGCCAAGCTGGAGCGGGAACTGGCAGGCGTCACGGCCACCGGAAGCCGCGGGAAGCGCATGCTTGCCGCCGCTGCGGCCATTCTGGGGTTGTCCGCCGCGGCGTATTTCTACTTCCATCGTGCCCCGAGACTCACTGACAAGGACACGATCGTCCTGGCCGATTTTGTGAACAACACAGGCGATCCTGTCTTCGACGGCACGCTTCGCCAGGGCTTGGCCGTCCAGCTGGAACAATCGCCGTTTCTCAAAATAATGGATGACGGGCATGTGCAGCGCGTTCTCCGCCTGATGAGTCTTCCGCCTGGCGCCCGCATCACCAATCAAGTAGCGCACGAAATCTGCGTCCGCGAAGGAGCCGCGGCCACCATCGACGGCACGATCGCGAGTCTGGGGAAAAGCTATGTCATCACGCTCCAGGCAATCGCTTGTCAGGACGGCGCAACGCTCGCCCGGGAGCAGATCCAGGCAGTCGATAAAGAGCGCGTGTTGAACGCAGTGGGGAGCGCGGCGACGGCCATGCGCGGCAAGCTGGGAGAACCGCACAACTCGATCCAGAAGCTAAATCGTCCGCTGGAACAGGCCACCACTCCTTCGCTGGAAGCTCTTCAGAACTACAGCGCGGGTCATTCCGAGATGGACCAGGGACATTTTCTAGCGTCAATTCCGCTGTTTGAGCGCGCCACCGCGATCGATCCGAACTTCGCGATGGCTTACCACTTCCTTAGCATCGCGTTCGAGAATGCCGGGGACATGGCGCGCAGCCGGGAATATGCGAAAAAGGCTTTCGGTTTGATCGACCGGGTTTCCGAGTTCGAGCGGAACTACATCGCGCCACGCTACTACTGGGCCATTGGCGAGTTGGACGAGGCGATTGACGCCTGGCAATTGGGTATCCGCAACTATCCCCGATTCTGGGGATTCCATAACTACTTGAGCTTGACCTACATAGACCTGGGGCAATACGAAGAGGGGCTGAAGGAGGGCCTCGAAGCGGCTCGGTTGCAGGCCAACGTCGAGCATCCCTATCGTCGTCAGTTGGACGCCTACATCTGCCTGGATAATCTTTCAGAGGCCAAGCGATTAGCACAGAAACTGCGGACGCAGGGGCTCGACGGAGTGAGGATCCATCAGCGCTTCCTCGAGATGGCTTATGTCGAGGGCGATCAGGCGGCCATCGCCAGGGAGACGCACTGGTTCGCAGGCAAGCCGGAGGAGTACACCAGCTTCGGCTTGCAGGCGGCCAACCGGAATGTCCATGGCCAGCGTCGTGAGTCGCACAAATTGTACCAGCGAGCCGCGGAGACAGCGCTGCGCCGGGGACTCCGGAACGCCGCCTCCGAATACGACGAGGCCGATGCGGGTGCCGACGCGCTGTTGGGCAATTGCCAGACCGTGCGCCGCCTGGGGCGTCCGGCCCTGGCGCTGGCGATGTGCGGCGATGCGGCGCAGGCAGAGAAGCTCGCCGCGGAGGCTTCGAAGCTTTTTCCAAACGGAACCATCTGGAATGCAGTACAGCTACCCGAGATTCGAGCGGCGATCGCGCTCAATCGCGATCAACCGGCCCGAAGCGTAGAGCTGCTGGCATTCGCCTCGCCATACGAGCGCTCTTACCTTGATGCGGTTTATTTGCGCGGCCTGGCTTACCTGCGCCTGCATAAGGGCGCGGAGGCAGCGGCTGAGTTCCAGAAAATCGTGGATCACAAGGGCGCCAATTGGCTCATGCGTGACCACTATCCGGGACAGTTCTATTCTCTCTCCTATATGGGGATAGCGCGCGGCTTTGCGCTCGCGGGCGACACGGCGAAAGCCAAAAAGGCGTTCCAGGACTTCTTCGAATTGTGGAAGGACGCTGACCCAGACCTCCCGATTCTTCAGCAAGCCAAAGTCGAATACGCCGAACTGCGGTGAGAACCGAGTGACGAATTTCTGCGGGCGTATTTTGGGCCGCTCTCGCGCGGCAGCGGCTGAGTTCCGAAAAATTCTGGATCATCCGGGGAGCGTGCTGAACGATCCGATCGGACCAATGGCGCGTCTCCAACTGCGAGAGACACGCCAGCGATTCGCGAGGAACCCGAAGTGACGGATGCGTACGAACCCTTTGGGAAGCACGTGCAGGAAAAAACGACGTAAGAACTCCGTGGTGACCAGAGTCATCTGGCCTTGTTTGCCGCCGTGGGCGTAATTCTTCCAGCGGAAAGTGACGCGCTCTTGCTCGAAAGCCATAGACCACCCAGTCGTGGCGGTGCAGGCGGCGGATCAGTTTGGCGAACTGCGCAGAGTCAGCGAGAGCCGCGGCTGGACCGGCGCAGTATAGTTTTTTGCCGCGGTAGAGGCGTTTCAGACCATCCAGGAATTTTCCACGAAAGACGCGGGTGAGGATCTTCACGGGTAGGAAGAAAGGATACCAAGGGCGGATCCAACGACGGTGGTCTGACGATATTCCGCCCGCGGGAATGGCGCAGTGGATGTGGGGATGCAGCAACAGGTTTTGCCCCCAGGTGTGCAGAATGCTGATCACTCCAATTTCCGCGCCCAAGTGCTTGGGATCAGCTGCGATCTCCAGCAAGGTCTGCGCACTGGCGGTGAACAGCAGGTCGTAGAACAAGCGTGGGTTGTCCAAGGCCAGCACATGGAGATCATGGGGCACAGTGAACACCACATGAAAATAGCTGGTGGCCAGGAGTTCTCGCTCGCGGGCCGCCAGCCAACGCTGGCGTGCTTGTGTCTGGCACTTGGGGCAGTGCCGATTTCCGCAGCTAATGGAGAGAACCCCATTAGCTGCGTTATGGAGAGTTTTTTTAATTGGTGAGTGCGATCTCGGTAAGAGGCGTGCAGCAGAGGCTACACGCCCCCTAACTCCCCATTAAGTCTTGGCCTTCAACAATGCAATCAGTTTGTCTGGAGGTCGAAATGATCCCCTCCGTAGATGTGGCGGGACGATGGCCTCAATGGCCTCCAGTTTTTCTGTGGGATCAGCGCGCGTATAGACTTCAGTGGTTGACAGATTACTATGTCCCAACCAGAGCGAGACTTTGCGGATATCCTGTGTGGCTTGAAGCACGACCATCGCACAGGTGTGCCGGAGCACATGCGGAGAGATCTGTTTATTCAACAACGATGGACATTTGTGACTTGCCTTTTTTGCATGATGCTGTAGCACATAGGCAACTCCCCAACGGCTCATTGGTCCGCCCCGCGCGTTGACGAACAACTCCGGTGTAGCGATTTCCCCACGCACAGCCAACCAAGCACGAAGCGCCTTGGCTGTTGTCTTCCAAAGTGGTAGCGCCCGTTCCCGACGGCCTTTACCGTGAACCATGATGGTCATCGAAGGCAACCCGAGGTCATCAATGCGCAGGCCCGTTAGTTCCGATACCCGGAGGCCCCCACAAACGGCGAGGTGCAACATGGCGCGGTCACGGATTCCTTCACGCGTCGCAGGATCGGGGGCATCGAGCAATGCTTGCACTGCCTCCTGTCCCAGATAGGGAACCAAGCGCGTGTTGGTCTTCTTGTAGGGGATGGCTAGAACGCGGCGAATCTGTTCGAGCGCGGTTGGTTGACGATGCTCAAGAAATCGAAAGAAAGAACGGATCGCTGCCAACCGAATGTTTCGCGTTCCCGGTGAGTTACGACGCACATCCTCGAGATTTTCGAGAAAGGCGCTGATCAGTTCAGCATTCAGCCGCTCCAGCGTCAACGCAGAGGGGGCCACCTTGAGCTTCTTTGCCGCAAACTCGAACAACAGTTGGAAGCTGGAGGCGTACGAGTCGCAGGTGTGCTGGCTGGCGCCTCGATGATGGCTGAGATGCTCGCGCAGAAATGTCTCTATGTGCGGTGCGATGGGGTTCATGTCTGCCTTCCACAGAGAAACGTTTCGCCTGCAGTGGCGATGTCGCGCAGCAGTTCCGGAGTGGTTTCCAGATACCAATAAGTCGCATCGATATTGACGTGCCCCATGTAGGTTGCTAAGGCCAACATGTGTTGGCCGATTCGTTGTCGGCCAACTGGACTCGCCTCCAGTGCCCTGACCGCGAATGTGTGACGAAGGTGATGGAGGCGATAACGTCGCCTGCCGGATGGCGAGAGACCTGCCGTTTTCAACAATTTTTGAAACGTGGCGTAGACCTTCCAATATCGCAGTGGCCGGCCGTCATCATCGATGAACACGTGCTGCCCACTAGAACGCGCTCGCCTGCGGAGTTGCAAGTAAAGTTCAATGTGTGCCACAGCCGTAGGGTGTAGGGGCGCTAAACGAGTTTTCTGGAATTTGGTCTTGCGAATCAGAAGCCCATCGGGTGTGATATCCGAAAACTGCAGACCTAGCGCTTCCGATATCCTGAGACCGGTCGCGGTAAGTAGCCCTATCAAGGTCGCGAGGGTCTGTGCGTGCAACGAACCCGGCAACCCAGAGTTCAGGGCTGCGTCTATCAAACGACGTATCTCCTCACGCGAATAGATGTGAGGCAAAGGCCGTTTCTTGCGGTAGCCAAAGTGACGTGAGGGTGGCAATTCGTGTCGGCTGTCTTCCGCATACATATAACGAGCAAACCGACACACAGCTTTTAGTCGTGCGTCTCGTTGTGCCACCGATACCGTCCGACTGGCCCAATCGATTGCTGTTGTTGTGCGGACGTGTACCTCGCGTCGTGCAGCGGCAAAGCGCGCGAAGCTGCGCAACAGATAGCACGCACTCTTCAGTTCAAAGCCTGCCGCGTGCCGAGCGGCAAGGTAGTTTTCCACGTCCCGGATCATGAGTTCACCTCGGGCCACGGTTGGGCGACTTGTTTAAGCAACGCGACGTCTACTTTGGCGTAATACGCTGTCGTGTCGATGCTGCGGTGACGCAGAACCAGCCCGATCTGATTAAGGGGAACACCATGCCGCAACATCTCCGTGGCAGCGGTGTGACGTAGCAGGTGTGCGCCTTTCGCCGGTGATTTCACACCGGCACGCTTTAGCGCTCGTTTAACTACGTTGGAAATGCAATGACCGGTAACAAACGGCCTGAACGGGGCGATGTTGCGAAGAAAGACTCGATCCGTATGGTCGACTCGAGGTCGACACTCCAGATAGTGAAGTAGCGAATCGCCGACATCCTGAGGCAGAGGCAGGCGCACCTCGTGGCGTCCCTTGCCAATAACTCGCAGAGCGCCATTCTCCCACTCAATGTCACCGAGGCGAAGTTGAGCAAGATCACTCGCACGAAGCCCAAGACGCGCCAGCATCATAATGATGGCTCGATCACGCAAGCGGCCAATGGAACCGCCGTCACAGGCAGCGATGATGCGGTCTACTTCCTCTGCTGTTAGACAGCGTGGAAGTGTTGCCAGGCGCCAACGCGCCAACGCTGGAACTGCTTGATCGAGATTGACGGGACATTCACCCAGGAAGCTGAGATAACGCAAGAAAGCTCGCGCAGCTGTAATCAGCTTTTGAGCGGTCTCCATCGCGCATTCGCTGGACCGATCGAGCACGAACTTCCTCACTCGATGTGCGTCCCATTGGTGGGTATCCGGGCCAAGCGCCTCGAGTAGTTCGACAGCGCCGCGACAATAAAGCCTCAGAGTCGCCTTTGCTGCGCCACGGTGCTTTTGGAACCAATCACGAAAGCAAACGACAAGTTCAGGCGTCGGCTTCGTAACGTCTGAGATGGAATGACGCTGACAAACGCCCCTCTGGATCAAATAGTTGTAAAACAGCTTCACTCCAAAACGCGTATGGTGGTCGGTTTTCCCGCCGTTCGATGAAGGGCAGCGGCAACTCGACAGATGACGGCGGAAGGCCTTTAGAGTGCTTGCGCCAATGGCGGCGAAACCACCACGGCGGCCCTTTGTAAATTGGCCTAGATGCGCCGCATTGCGCAGGTAACGTATCGCACTGGCCTTTGAGTAGCCCGCGCTTTCGAGAGTATCGGCAAAACCATCGATGTACGACCCACTTGGACCAGTGCGCAAGCGACGAAGAGTTTTGGGGGCGGAAAAGTACTTCTCCAACATGATGTCCTCCTTGTGGCCAGAAATGGCCACATCAAGCTAACAGGAGGACCTCATCTTTTATGGAGAGTCAGCAAGCCATCGAAATCCTGTTTGGCCGGTCAAAACGTGACACCGCGCTGACCGGACTCTCGAATTAAAAAAACTCTCCATAAGGCAGCTGTCGTAGCAAGGCCGCTCGTAACTACAGCAGTCGCAGCGCTCGAGATGACCGCCGAGAGCAGCGGTGCGACACACCTCGATCGCGGTCATGACACGTTGCTGTGCCGTCGAGAGCGACCCATCATGCTGTTGACGATAGGCTTCGCCGTAGCGGCGGAAGATGTCCGCCACTTCCAGCTTCGGGCGATCCATCGCGCCCAGCGGTTAGAAGTGTTGAGGTGGTTTGGGCTTGATCTCCATCGAGACAGGACGAGGCAGCAAATCCAGCGGACTCGATGTCGAGCAGACTTTGCTGGTCGCTATGCGGAGATATTTTGCCGTTGTGGCCAGGCTGCGATGACCGAGCAGCAGCTGAATGGTACGAATATCGGTGCCTTGTTCCAACAAGTGAACCGCAAAAGCGTGTCGAAGCGAATGCGGCGTGATGGGTTTAGGAATCTTGCAAATACGGTGGGCCTTTTGGCACTCACTCTCGACTGCAAATCTTGTGATGTGCTGGCCCGGGAAGTCTCCTGGGAAGAGCCAGTCCTTGGGCTTTTCGACTCGCCACCAAGCACGCAGGATCTCCAGTAGCTTCGGCGAGAGCATGACGTACCGATCTTTTCTCCCTTTACCTTGCTCGACCCGGATGACCATGCGCTTGCTATCGACCGTGGGAGGTGTGAGTGCGACGGCTTCGGAGATGCGCAGGCCTGCGGCATAGCAGGTCGTCAAGATGGCGCGATGTTTCCTGGTTCTGACGCAACCTAGAAACTGAACCACTTCCTCTGGGCTGAGGACAATGGGCAGTTTTTTGGGCACCTTGGGAGCTGGGATGAAGTCGGCAAAGGACCAGTCTTTTTTGAGCGTAACTCTATAGAGAAAGCGCAGCGCGGAGATGGCGATGGTGATCGAACCCGTCGAAAGCTTCTTTTCATTCGTCAAATAGAGCTGGTAGGCCCGAATCTGCTCCGGCCCCAACAGTTCTGGCGACTTCTGGAAGTACCGCGCGAATAGCGAGACCTGTTGGATGTAAGACTTTTGCGTATTCACTGCTAGGTTGCGGATTTGCATGTCCTCGATCATGCGGCGTCGTAGAGAAGTCATGGATACTCCTTTGCGAGATAGAATTTGCTGCCGTAAGCAGCCGCTCCATACTTTCGCAAAGAGGCTTGCAGGAGGATTCGAGGAGACAACACCGAGGATGATCGGTTAAGCCGACGCGCCTGCCGCAGCACCACCTACCGCGTAGCGGTTTAGTCCTATGCACTAATGGTGTGACTCCGTAAATGTGGAGCTGCCGTCGCAAACGCAATTCCATCGAGGATTTGTGGCAAGCAACTCCACATTTGGAAGGTTAGAGTGACTCAAGCCATTCAAGGATCGTACGATCTTTCCATTGAGTGCGCGAGCTCCGTGGAATGGTTTTGACTTGAGCGATGGCCTTGCGTTTCATCTCAAGGTCTATGATCGCATATCGATTGGTAGTGTTGAGGCTGGCGTGCCCCAGCCATTGGCTTATCGATGAGATATCTACGCCTGATTTTAGCAGCGCTATGGCCGCGCTGTGGCGCATGCTGTGCGGATGCAACCGCTTGTTTGCGAGTGTAGGAACGCGAGAACGAGCACGTCGCAGGTATTTTGCCAGGATATACCGGACACCGAAGCGAGTAAGTCCTTCTCCTCGGTGATTAAGAAAGACCTTCGCGTCGGATCGAACATCCAGATTCCGCTCTTTGCAGAAGGACCGTAAGGTCTTAGCCGTTTGAGGCCATAGCGGACAGAAGCGTTCCTTTCGCCCTTTACCCAAGATCCGAACTTGGTACGGCCTGGTTAACTGGAGGTCGCGAGCTTCGAGATCAACGATTTCCTGAACGCGAGCGGCCGTATTAAACATCGTGACCAAGAGTGCATAGTCGCGGCGTTCATCAAGCGTTCTCTGGTCGATCGTTGAGAGCACCGCCTCGATTTCCTCGTATTCTAGATATTCCACAGTCCTTTGGCGGGCTCGTTTGAATGGAATGCCAATGATCCGCTGGACTAAATCGAGCAGGTCTGGATGGCGTGTCCCCAGATAACGAAAGAAAGCGTGGATGGCGGATAGGCGGACGTTACGTGTCGTGATGCCATTCCCGCGGTCCCCCTCCAGATAGGAAAGGAAGGCGAGAACTCTCTTAGGATCGATGTCACTTAGGTCGATATCTGCGACTGTACACTTGCGGTCGCAGGCCACGAAGCGGAGGAGTAGCACTAGGCTATCCCGGTAGCTCTGAATGGTGTTCGGGCTCATGCCGCGAAGGCGTGGAAGGTGATCCGCAAAGTAGTCACGAAGAGCTGGCCCGAGCTGATTGGACGTTTTGGTTTTCATCGGCGCCCTCTCTTCGAATTTGGTGGCGCCACCAATTTTTCGTAGTGATCGCCAAAGCGTTTACTGGCAAGCGCTCGAAGCGGCTCGATGAACTGCAAGTAATAGTATGTAGAAACGATCGAGGCGTGTCCGAGATAGGTCGCCAAGAACGGAAGCTTGGCATTCACGTCCACCCCTGCCCTATACCAGCGAAGCAGGGTATTTGCTGCGAAACTGTGACGGAAATCGTGAATTCGAGGAGGGTTTCCTTTTGCAGTCCGAATGGCGCATAGATTGAAGAGGATTCTTACATTTTTTCCTAATCCCGACCCCGTGTAGGATTCTCCGCCACCACGGCGATTCCAGAGCAATGGCGTCTCAGGGGACATTGGAAGGTGATGCTCTCGTCGCAGTTGCAGGTAACGGTTGATTTCGTTAGCCATGTCCTTGTGGAGGGGCAGTATGCGAGACTTATGAAACTTGGATTCACGGATGAGAAGCGCGCCTTCCTTGGAGTCGTAGTCACTCACGATCAGCCTTAAAAGTTCACCTCGGCGCATGCCGGTCGTATAAAGAAGTGCAATCGCGATGCGAATAACCTCAGGTCGGAGGGGAGATGTAGAGATCCGTCGCAAGCGCGAACAAGCAGCCAGCAGCTGTGCTGCGTCGGATTCTGAAACGATATAGGGCCTAATCTTCTGATGAGGCAACGGAAAGAGAGAGGGATCCGGCACAAAACAATAAGGTTCTGTCCGACGGCGATAAAGGCAAAAGTTGTAGATCGTCCGCATCGCGGAGCGCCGCACGCCAGAAGCAAGTTTCTCCTGAGTACGGCACCATTGTTGAAATACTCTGAGTGTCAGATCTGGGAAGTTGTTGCTGGAATCGCTCAGAAATCGATCCAACGAATGGAGCACTCGACGTTCGATAGAATAATCGCGCCCCAACGCTCGCTTCAGGTCTATATAGCGACTGCACACGGGTGCCAGGGATGAGGAAAAAGGAAGCTCCCTTTTCATGACCGCACGTCCTTTTGCTCTGGCTTCGTCGGCACGGGAAGGGCTACGTCACGCAGATCGCCGGTGGCTAATCGTAGATATGTAACCGTGCTTCGCGCACATCGATGGCCGAGGATGTCACCGATGGTTTTAAGCGAAGTGCCGTTTCTTAGCAGATTGGCAGCATATGCGTGACGCATGCAGTGTGGACCCTGATAAGGAATGCCTAAACCGCTCCGGCGAGACCAAGCGTGAAAGGCCATTGACACAGCCGTCGGTTTGAGGGGGCCGATCGGAGCCATCATCCGAAGAAAGATCTGCCGATGGGGCGGCCGGGGCGGAACCCGACGCAGATATTTGAAGAGTGCTGTTCCGACTTCATTCGTTAAGGGCAGCTCCAGGAGTGTTGATGTCTTGCGCTGAACGATTTTGATTCTGTTTGTTCTCCATTCGATGTTCTCCAATCTGAGAGCCACTATCTCGCTAACGCGTAATCCGTACGTTGCGATCAACAGGAAGATGGTGTAGTCCCGAAGGCCCAAGGTCGTAGTTCGATCTATGGATCGGAGAAAGGAACGAACCGTTTCCCAGGGGAGGCATCGAGGAAGTTGTTCTAGGCGGTAGTGACGCGGACTATCAATTTGACGATCCAACCCTGGCGGAACCTTTTCTTTCATGGCCAAAAACCGCAAAAGGCTTCGCAGCGCACAAACCTCGTTCTGCAGAGCTCCGCGACCGAGTCGTCTCCTAGTCCTAGCTTTTTTGACGTACTCTTCCAGGTCACCAGTGGTAAGCACTTGCAATCGTCGCGACCGTTTTTTGAGATATAGCAAAAAATATTTGGCAGTACGAATATGTCCGCAAATTGTACGTTGCGCACACCCCCGGACTTCCTGCAAATAGTCAGCATAGGCGGTCACGTGAACGTCGATCTCATTGCGCAGTTCAGTTCCCTCGCCGGTGTTCAGCAAGCCACGCGTTTCTAGATACCGTTCCAAAACGCGGACCGTACCAGCTCTGGCAGGAAACCGCTGAAACAAAGCCCTCCAGCTGCAATATAGGGTCGAATGTGTAAGCTGTGTAACATACTCGATGCTTCGTTGCCGCAGATCCTCATCGATGTGACGTAGCATTTCGATTGCATTAGTTCTCGAACCGACTGTGTAGCCCTGATCAAGCAGCCAATCGTCAAAGCTATCGGCAATCGGTCCTAAGAGTGGAAACGATGAATGCCTTTGGAAAGCCTTTGGAAAAAGAGTCGTAAGCATCTGAACCTCCATGGTCCAAGGGATAGCCGCCGTATGCGGCGGGATCCAGATGCTATGCTCAAAATGTGAAGCTAAACGCCTTGAAGGTTCCGGTTTTGCGGACAATTCTAATACCGACTCCACATTTTCGGAGTCACACCATTAGTGCACCAAGCGGTCGAGGATTCCGTCGGCCAGTGTGGGATCTCCGATCTGTTCGTGCCAGCGAGACACTGGCAGCTGCGAAGTCAGGATCATCGAGCGCGTCTGGTAGCGATCCTCGGCGATCTCCCAGAAGTCTCTTCTCTCCGATTCCGACATCGGGGCCATGACCCAGTCATCGACGACCAAGACATCGATCCAGTTCAGCCTCCTCAACAGTTGCCGCAGTCTGCCATCGGCGCGTGCCAGGCTCAAATCCCGGAACAGCGCCGCCGCTCGCGTG
>QHYZ01000062.1 GCA_003225295.1 Acidobacteriota bacterium
CGGCGAAGATCATAGCGCTTATTCCGACCCTGGCTTCCGGAGCACCCAACACCGACAACTATTCCAAGTCGGCTACACAGAAACTGAATCGGAACAACTTTGACGCCAAGGTGGATTGGAACCGGACGTCCAGGCACAGCATCTTTGCCAAGTACAGCGCCATGAAGTCCGTGTTTCATGGTGAGCCAAGCCTGGGCCAGGCCATTGGAGACTGTGCCTGTGATGGCGGACTTGGTGACTTCCATGATTTGGTGCAACTAGTCACCGTGGGCCACACCTGGACCCTTTCGCCCACTTTGGTCGTCGACGGTAACGTAGGCTTTACACGGATGAGCGAGTACGGCCAAACTCCAGACTTTGGCAAGAACATTGGGTCGGACGTGCTGGGGATTCCCGGTACCAACAACGGCTCGGACCTGCGCAGCAGCGGAATTCCGTTCTTCTCTGTTACTGGCTTTGCGGGCCTTGGCAACCCCGAGGGATGGAACCCCGCTTATCGCAATGACTGGAGCTTCACCAGTTCTCACAACGTTCGGTGGTCGCATGGCAAACACCAGATTAGCGCCGGGACGGACATCGTCCATCACCACCTGAACCACTGGCAGCCGGAACTCGGCTCCGGCCCACGCGGAGAGTTTGACTTCGGCGGCAGCACGACGGCTCTCAATGGGGGAGCCACTCCCAACCTGTTTAACGCCTTCGCGCAATTTGAGCTCGGACTCTTCGACGGAATGGGCAAGAGCGACCAATTTATCAAAGCAACGGCTAAGGAATGGCAGTTTGGATGGTTTGTTGGGGACCGTTATCGCATCACCAACAAGCTCACTGTCACACTGGGTCTCCGGTACGAATACTATCCGCTCATGACGCGCGACGGTGCTTTCAAATTCGATCGCTATGACTTCACGACAGGCAATGTGCTACTCGGCGGAATCGGTAGCAATCCCGATCATCTCGGTGTGACGACTAGCAAGAAGCTCTTCGCCCCTCGAGTTGGATTTGCGTATCAGATTAACAACGGCACCGTGGTGCGAGCAGGCTTTGGCATATCAGTCGATCCGCTGCCTCTGGCCAGACCCCTTCGCGGGTTCTACCCCCTTACGGTAGGCTCGAACTTTGCCGGGGTAAACAGCTTTGTTCCGGCAGGATCATTCTCGACGCTAGCTGCGCCGCTTCCGGGCGGATCTCTCCCAGTCGGCATTCCGCCCATCTGCTGTCCCGACATCAGCAGCGGGACCATTCCTCTTCCGCCCCAGGCATTGGAGCGGAGCGTTGGCCCTGGCGAACTGAAGAGGGGCTACATCGAGTCCTGGAACCTGGTGGTGGAGCGGAAACTTCCAGCAAACTTCTTTTTCTCGGTGGGTTATGTGGGTACGCAGACGGTCCACCAGTTCGGTGACATCGACGTCAACGCGTCTCTACCCGGCACGGGTCAGGCGGGGCAGCCTTTCAACACTGCAAAGTTCAGCAACCGCACCGCCAGCACCTTGCTTTGGCAGGGCTTCCTAAGCTCCAATTACCACTCCCTCCAGGCTGCCATCACGCGGCAGTTCTCGAAGGGTCTCATGGTTAAGGGCGCCTACACGTACTCGAAGGCCATCAATTGGACGGATGACGACGGGTGGGCCGGCCTTAACTGGAACGATCCCAACATCCTGCGGCGCAACCGCGCCCAGGCGGGTTTCAATACCCCGCAAATCTTCCAATTGGCATACGTCTATGAACTGCCGCTCGGGAAGGGCAAGCCGTGGGTGAGTGGTGGCGGAGCGGCCACGAAGATCCTCAGCGGTTGGCAAACCAGCGGCACCTTCAGCGCCGTTTCCGGCCAACCCTTTGGTCTTACGGCCTCAGGTGCTTCATTGAACGCAGTAGATCAGACCCAAACGCCGGACCAGGTCGGGCCCGCCAAGAAACTTGGCGGAGTCGGTCCCGGCAATCCCTACTATGACGCCGCGGCATTTGCGCCCGTGACTCGCGTTGGTTATGGCAACGTAGGGCGCAATCCTCTGTTGGGTCCTGGCGCCGTGAACCTGGACTTTAGCCTGTTCCGCACCGTCAACATCACCGAACGCTTGGGCGTGCAACTCCGTGTTGACGCTTCAAATCTTTTCAATTCACCACACTTCAACCCCCCCAATGGCGATATTACCAGTGGGAGCTTCCTGGAAATCAATAGCGCCAAGTTCGACGAGCGGCAGTTCCGCTTGGGCGTCCGCCTGGCGTTCTGACCTGTGCGGAATCCACAGCCGGGGCACGCGCCGTCGCGTGCCCCGTTTTTCTCTTCGGGCGCAGGCATACCTGCCTGCGCCTTTGTTTTTACCTGTGTCTGCAATTGAATTGCGTACTGACGCCCGAGAACGCATCTGCCTATAATTGAGCTTAGTCGGAATATGGGGACTCGGATGAAAGCAGCAGGCGCGCTCCTCTTTTGCCTGGTTTCGATCCTGACGCAATCAGGCAGCTCCAATGAGTCAGACGACTTAGCACTGAAATCGCAGCGCGCCAAGGAATTCATGGCACAGGGTAAGTTTGCGGAGGCCATTCCCCTCTACCGTGAATTGAATCAAGCGGTGCCCCGCAACCCCGGTCTACTGCTGAACCTGGGCATGGCGCTTCACATGGCGGGAGACGACAGGGAATCCGTAGAGCCACTGGAAGTGGCGGTCCGGCTCGATCCCAAACTGACGCCCGCCTGGCTTTTCCTTGGTGCAGCTCGTCTCCAACTGGGCAAGGCGCCTGCAGCCGTCGAGGCCCTCAAGATGGTCCTGCACTTGCAGCCGGATCACCGCGGCGCACTTGAGATGCTCGCTGGTGCCTTCCTTTCGCTCGGCCGCCCCACCGAAGCAGCCCATCAGTACCAGAAGCTTGCAGAATTGGATCCCGAAAGTTCAGCGGCCTGGTATGGACTGGGGCGCAGCTACGAATCGCTCTCCGTTCGCGATTTCGATGAGTTGCAGAAGACGGCACCGGAATCTGAATACTGGCTGGCGCTGGTGGCAGACGCTCGACTCAGGGAGCAGCAGTTCTCAAGCGCTTTCTATCTGTACCGTCGTGCACTAGAAAAAGCGCCTGCGATGCGAGGAGTGCACCGGGCGGTGGCGGAGATCTATCGTCAAACTGAGCATCTCGACTGGGCAAACATTGAAGAGGAGAAGGAAGTCAGTCTTCCACAACCGGATTGCCGTACCCCCACATTCGAGTGCCAGTTCCGGGAAGGACAGTTCCCTCAGCTGCTGGCGGCCACCCAGGGAGCGAATACTCCCGAGTCGCATTATTGGCGCTCGCGTGCCTACAATGAGCTGGCTCTCCAGTCCTTCACTCGCCTCGGTCAATTGCCGCCCTCTTTGGAGCAGCACCAACTGAAAGCCAATATCTACAACGGCAAGAAAAAGTACGCGGACGCCGTTGAAGAATGGCGTGAAGCTCTTAAACTTTCGCCCACGGACAAGCAAATTCAGAAGCAACTGGCCATCAGCCTGAAATTCAGCCAAGACTACGGCGGGGCCTTAGCCATACTCCAAAAGCTGCTAGAAGGGCAGCCGGCCTCGGCGGAATTGAGTTTTCTCGTGGGTGAGACGCTCGTCGACCTGCAACGAGTGGAAGAGGCGATTCCCCTGCTCAACCGCGCCCTGGCCGGTGATCCCCAATTACTGGCGGCGCATAAGGCCTTGGCGCGCGCCTACCTGGCTGCAGGAAGAGCGGCCCAGGCTATACCGCATCTCCAGGCGGCGCTGGCCACCGATGAAGACGGCAGCTTGCATTACCAACTGGCAAGCGCATACCAGGCCAGTGGCCAGCCCAGTCTCTCCCAACAAGCACTCCTGAAGTACCAGAAGATTCAGGGCTCTGCCGTGGCCGCCAGAGAGGCGGCAAAACGAGAGGTGGAGATCACCGCTCCTTAAACAGCCATCAATGTACCAGCTATTTCGAAGGCTCGTGGACCTCGAGAACTTGGTTGGTCCGAACGGTGGGCAACACCTGGACTACCCCACTTGGCCAGCGAATCTCAATGCGCTCGATCTTGTCGAGCTGGCCACATCCGAAGTGGACGCCTGCCGAACTGGAGGAAGCGTAGCCCACGGCGGTGGTCATATGGTTGAACTGATTGCCTAACTGGATCTTCGCGCCGATCCCGTCGCGATTGCTTCTCGTGCCTATCAGCTTCAGGACGAGCCAATGGTTGACGTCGGGGCTGACGTTCTGCCAAAGCTCTGCGGGTTCTCCGAGGGCGCTAACGGCAATGTCGATTTTTCCGTCATTATTTAAATCAGCGAAGGCGCTGCCGCGGTGAGCGCGTGAGAGAGTAAAGCCAGCTTCCGCCGAAACGTCCTCAAACGTGCCGTTCCCAAGATTAACGAAGAGACTGTTGGGTTGCTTGTAGTGTGTGGATTGGAACAGGTCGATCAAATCATTGACATCGGAATTGGCAGTAAACAGATCTTTCCACCCATTGTTATTGAAATCAAAGAAGCCGTTACTCCAGCCACTACGCGTGGCAGTGAGAACGCCCAGCCGGCTTTGGTGGGTTGCGTCTTGGAACAGACCCTTTCCCAGATTCTTAAACAAAGGAAACGTTTCACCTGCCAAGGCAGTGACGTTGAGATCCGGCAAACCGTCGTTGTCGTAATCGCGAAAATCTGCCCCCATGCTGGCCACCGGCAGTCCATTGTTCGTAAGAGCCACTCCGGCCTGGAGCCCCACCTCCTCGAATGTCCCGTCACCGCGATTGTGGAACAGGAAGTTCGGCAGGTTGTCGTTGGAGACAAACACATCCATTAAGCCGTCGTTATCATAATCGGCAAAAGCGACGCTCATACCGCGACCAATGTGCGCGCCGATGCCCGCCTTGGCAGTGACGTCCTCGAAAGTCCCATCGCGCCGGTTCCGGTAGAGGGTGTTGGATAACCCCTCGAAATATTTAGGATGGCAATAAACGCGCAAGTGGCGATCGCGATCACCACAAAAGCGATCAAAGTCGGGCGTCCAGTGGGCATAATTGACCACGAACAGATCCAGCCAACCATCGTTGTCATAGTCGAACCAGCCGGCGGCAACGGACCACTTGTCGCTCTTGATGCCAGCGGCTTTGGTTACGTCCTCAAATCTGCCATTACCCAGATTGCGATAGAGAGTATTGCGGTACACACCGGCGACAAACAAATCCGTGTAGCCGTCATTGTCATAGTCCGCCGCTGCGGCGCCCATGGAATAGCCCGTCCCCGCCACTCCGGTTTCCCTGGTAACGTCAGTGAACTTCATTCCGCCGTCGTTGCGGTAAAGCCGGTTGAAAAACTTGGGTGAATCCTTTTCCAGAGAAGGAATCGACGCACCGTTGGTGAAGAAGATATCAGTCAGTCCATCCCCGTTGTAATCGAAAGCGGCAACCCCACCGGGCATGGTTTCGATCATGTGTTTGCGCGGCGTGGGATTGTTCTGAAGCACAAAATCCAACCCGGCTTGGCCGGCCATCTCGCGAAAACGAATGGGACTCGCCACGGATGGCGGCGCGGGCGGGAGGCTCTTTCTGCGGGACTGCGGGAGCAGAAAAGCGCACGCTCCAATTAGAAAATCTCTTCGGGTTCCCACCAGCAGCGGACGGCCCATGTCTCAAATTGTCACTGGACCATGAGGAACTGTCCAGAATTTTCCGCTTTTTGGAAGCTTCCACCCGGCTCCGGCTATTTTCTGAGCTCCGCGCGGAAGGGAGATACGCCTATCCGGCGGCTGCGCTCAGGCACGCCCTATGATCAGCCGGTCCACGCGCCGGCTCACGTCGCGGAGGTAAGCCTCGTCACCCGCTTCGAGTTCGGTAATGGCGCTCCCCGCGTAGCCAATTTCGCGAAACGCCTCGCGCACCGCCTCCCAGTCCACGTCCCCATCACCTAGGTTCACCCACTGGTACCCACTTTCCTTGCGTTTGAAGTCTTTCAGGTGGACCTTGACGATGCTCTTGCCAAGGGTGCGAATCCAGTCCTGCGGATAGCCGTAAAGCAGCACATTCCCAACGTCGAACCACGCCTGGATCCACGGGCTTTGAAACTCCTTGATGTATGCGGCCATCTCCAGCGGGCTAAGCAGAAACTTGTTCCACACCTCTTCGATGGCGATCACAATTTTCAGTTCCTCAGCAAGAGGCAGGAGCTTGCGGATCTCCTTCTGCGAACGGCTCCAGGCCTCGCGGTAGGAAGTCTGTGGATTCACCACCGCGGGAACCAACAACACGGCGTCTGATCCCCAGAGCTTGGCGTTGTGCAGTGACGTGCGCATCCCCGCCAGGCTCTTTTCCACCACTGCCGGATCGCTCGACGACAGCGGATCTTTCCAGTGGTCCATGTTCATCACCGAATCGATGCGCACCCCCGCGCCGTCAGCGGCCTTCTTGATCTCCTCGGCCTGGTGCTCGACGGGAGTCGTGGGCGCTTGGATCACCTCGAACCCCACGTCACGCGCCATTTTCATGCGCTCCGCATAGCTCAGCTTGGCGGGCAGCATTTCAAGAAGCACACCCTTCTTGATCGGCAACGGTGCGGAAGACGGCGTAGCGAACGTGCTGCGCGACGCGCGCGCGTCGGCAAAAAGTTCGCCAATGCCGCACACGCCGAGTCCCGCTGAACAAGCTGTGGTCACAGTGGTTTTCAGAAATTCACGGCGCGAAGAATTGCACATATACACCTCAGAGGCTTTCAAATTTCGCCATTCCACGCGGATTCCTTTCCGGCAGACCGGCGGCCGGAATCGCTTGAGAGAGATCCAGAATCGCGACCTCACCGCAACTTGTTCAGGTCAATCTTCGGGTCCCACGCCTCCGTGGACTTCAGCGTCTCCTCCCAGCTGACCTCGCGCCCCGTGTACGCCGCAGTGCGGGCCATCATGCATGAAAGGGCGGATTCGGCGCCCTTGTCGGCTTGATTGTGGAAATTGCCGCTGGTGATGCTCTCAACGAACGCCTTCTTCTTCTCGCGGTCCGCAAATTCCAGGTTCGAGGTGAACTTCCCGGTCGCGGAAAACCCGGTCTGCTCAGCGTCTTTCGCAGGAGTGCCTTCAGCCTGCCACGGCTCATCGCCCCAAATCCCCAGCGGTCCGCTATAGGGAGACTGCGAGGTCCCTTTGGTGCCGAAGAATCGTTCGGTCACTTCCCACCAGCCTTTGGCAAACTGCGTCGAACTAAACGTGACGTCAACTCCCTCCGGATAATGGAACAGCACGTCGTAGTTCCCATAGACGTCGCCATCCGTGGGACGTCCAGCGCGCCCCCCGCTCGCCGAAGCTTTCAGCGGATGCGCCTTTAACACCCAGTTGCAAATATCAACCACGTGAATGTTCTGCTCGACCAGGATGTCCCCGGAAAGAACTCGGTCATACACCCAGTTACGCAGGCGGCGCTCCACGGGTGTGGCGTCGGGCCAAGCCGGTCGGTCCAGGTACCCCGCGAAATAGTGCGATTCCCCACAAATGATTTTACCCAGCGCCCCGCCGTGAATCCGCTTCACCATTTCAACGAATGGAGGGCAGTCGCGAATCTGGAATCCCACGTCAAGACTCAGCTTCCCTGCGGCGCGCTTCCCGATTTCCATTACCTTCAGCGCGCCGGGCACATCCACGGCCACCGGTTTTTCGAGATAAACGTGTTTGCCGGCGGCGACTACTGGCTCTAAATGCCATCGATGATAATAGGGCGGCGTGGCGATTACGATGGCGTCCACTTCCTTTGAAGCGGCAATCTGCTGGAAAGCGTTCGGTCCCACGAAAAGCTGTGCGGCGTCCAGCGCCGCGTAGCCTTTCGCTTGTTGCATTTTGTTGAAGTTCTCCCGCGCTTTGTCCAGTTGGTCTTGAAACAGATCGGCCAGCGCCACCACGCGCGCGCCGCCCGTATCGATCAAATTGGTAGCATCTTCGGTGCCGCGTCCCCCACACCCGAGCAGTCCAACGCGAACCGCGGAGTTTGCCGCTGTTCCGCGCACCAACTCCGGTTTGATGAACAGCATCCCGGCGGTGGCCGCCGCAACGCCAAGGAATTTCCGGCGGTCCACTTTCTCTGAACAACTCAATCCGTGCTTCGTGTCTTCTGACATATATCCTCCGTCCTCCTCGTGGTGCGCAGATCCCGCTTGACGCGGCAACTTATCCAATCAGCTTCTCGAGATAGGCCTTCGCCGCTCGTACGTCTTCCACCTGCTGTGGGCCCGAAATTTCCCGCTCGATCGTGACGGCCCCTCGGTAGTTCAGTTCTTTCAGCCGCCCGATGATCCGCGGAAAATCCACCTTGCCTTTCCCGATGGGAACTTCCTGCCCCAGCTCCTTGGGGTTCGTCGGCCACAGACCGTCCTTGGCGTGAATTCCCTGGACGTAGGGGCCGAGGAGTTCGATAGCGTCCACGGGATTCGCTTTGCCATAAAGAATCAGGTTGGCGAGGTCGAAATTAACGCCCTGATTGTCCAGGCCGACGTCCTGAATGGCGCGCACCAGCGCGATAGGTGTCTCTTGCCCGGTCTCGTACCGGAAATTCTGGCCGTTGCGTTTGCAATATCCTGCTACGTCGCGCATAGCCGTAACCGTTTCCTTGTACACCGGGTCATTGGGATTCTCGGGAATGAATCCGCAGTGCGTCTGCACGGCGGCGATGCCGCACTGTTTGGCAAAGTCCGACGCCTTTTTGATGTGTGCGATGCGCGCTTCTCGCGTCTCCCGGGGAACCAATCCAATCGTCAGCGGCCCCCCGTAGAAGTCCCACACTTCCCGTCCCGGGCCGCCAACAACCAGGGAAGTCACCTCAATCTGATATTTGTTAAGCGCCTCGCGCAAGCGGCCCGCAAGCACGGGGTCGATCTCCTCCAGGAAAGCTTGGCATGTCGGAAAGCCAAGATCGTGAACCTTGGCGATAGCATCATGGGGGTCCCTGCCGATGCCCAGAATCAGCCCGAGGCGCAGCGGCTGCTTCCCCTCATTGGCGGGTACAGTGGGAGCAACTTGCGCGACGCTGAGATTCGACACCAAATCGTCGGCAGTAACACCACCCCGCAGGGCGGCAACTGGGCCCAGCCCGGATGCCAGAGCGACAGTAGAAACTTGAAGAAAGGCTCTACGGTTCTGTTTGTTCATGATGCTGGCTCAGAAAAGGAAATTTGCGGTCGCACCAGGAAAGTGCGCCTTCCGCCATCTATTTCTCTTGGATGAAAATATCTTTCCACCTCATCTTCACGCCTCCGCCAGTGTGAATCTGCAAGCCAATCACGCCATCGGTGAATTTTGGCGCGGTATCGGTGTAATCCACAATCTTCGCGCCATTCAGCTGCGTCACAATGTGATTGCCCGCGACGGCCACTTCGAGGTCATTCCACTGGCCGGCTTTCAAGGCCTGCTCACCTTCCACCGTGGGCATCTTTACCCAGCCGCGCCCTCCGCTTTCATACAGGCCGCCCGTGTGCTTGCCCACGCTGGGGTCCACCTCCACTTGCATCCCTTCAATGTCCGGTCCGTGTTCCGGGTCCATGCCGGTAATCCGCGCGCGGATAAACACGCCGCTGTTGCCCGCCGCTTCACCCTTGAACTTCAGGCGCAAGGTGAAGTCGCGATAGGTCTTCTCGGTCGTCAGATAGCCATACTTGTTAGCCGCACTTTCGCACAGAATGGTGCCCTGCTCAACGACCCACTTCTCCGCTCCGTTGTTTTTCCAGCCCGTCAAATCCTTTCCATTGAATAGCGACACCCATGCATCCTGCGGCGGGGCTTCGGCTGCTGCACCGAACCCCAGCAGTAACAAAACTGCCGCAATACCTTTCGTGGCCATACCTCCATTTCCTCCCGGTAAGGAATTACAGTATTCAGCCGGGAAAAAAGTTATCACAAACCGGGCACCAGAAAAACCGATTTCCTGCCATGCGACGCCCGCCGCAACCCCGCCCTTTGAATCGTCGGCCTATTTTCCTATGGAATCTGGCAGACCTTTATAATAACGGAACCCTTCGATGGGCTTCCCGTTTTTCATTCTCACCGACTCGCGTACCGATTCCTTCAATTGCTTCAACTCGGTTTCCGAGAGGTTCGGTTTATAGCTCTTCCAGCCCGGTCCGAACTGGCTGACATATTTTGCCCCCGCATTTATCCTCTTCTCCACAAACTCGCTGATGTCCACCCAAGTGTTCTCATCCTCTTTGGCACTGTCGTAGAACAGATACTCGGGAATCATATATTCCCGCAGACCCTCCTGGATGATCTGCCCTTCAAACAGGAGTCGCCACATGGCGGCCCGCGCTGCATCCGCTGCCAGGTAGGCGGCTGTCCGGTGATCCGACTTGTGCCAGCGTTGATAGCGCTTGCCCGGATCAAACGCGAACAATATATCCGGTCGGATCTTCCGAATCGAGCGCACCAGATTTTCCACCACCGCCTTGCGATCTTCAAATTCGAGAAGCCCGTCGTCGTATCCAAGATTGATGTAGTGCCCTCCCGGGATACCCAGCTCGCCCAGCGCGGCCAATTCCTCTTCCCGCCGAATCTGGGCAAGCTGGGTTCGCGACAAATTCGGGTCCTGTGTGCCCACATTTCCCGTCGTAAGAGTCACAATGTAAATCTGGTTTCCGTGCGCCTGAAGCATCGCCAGCGTGCCATGCGACATTGCGTCATCGTCCGCATGGGCGCCGATCAGCAAGATCGTCTTGGCGGTCCATTTCTCCACTGGGACTTCCGGCTTCTGCACGCTCTCCTGGGCAAGGACCACAGCCGGGAGCAGCGAGACAAGCCAAGCAACTAACATCTTCTTCATAGAACCTCCCGAATCAGTTCGGCTCCTTCTTCTAACTTGCAGCATCCTACCCGTGCTGGCGGTGTCACATAGATTCTCACTGGTGGGGGCGTTTAGAAAAGGTTTTCAGATAAATGACTGCATCGCTTGAAAGGCTCCGGTGAATTGACGCGCCGTTTGTTGAAGCTCCCTGGCCCACACAGAGCCATGGAATGTCTTCGCCGGGGAGGAGTTGGCGGTCATAACCGGCGTAGCCTGAGATGAAGATGTTTCTAAGCCAAGGGACTTGTTCTTCGACTTCTGATTTTGCTTCCAAAAACGAGCGATCCTGCACCTAATTTTCCCCTCCCAAGGACTCGCAGCAAAACTGCATCCCCCACCATAACGCAATGAGTCTAAACGAGAAAGATTTGTTGCGTCCGAAGGAATTTCAAACAAAATGGTGCGCTATACAAAAAGGCTTACAGCTGAATTTGGTCGGGGCGCATCGATTTTGAACCATCGACCTCCTGGTCCCTGAGCTGGGGAGTCGAAAAATCGAACGCCTTCTAGGTGTCGCACGTACCGCGAAGAACACCTGGAATCCTGCCTAACCTCCGGTACGAAGCTGCAACAAAACCAACGGGAAGCTTCGGCAAACCAGCCAAAACAAAAGCCCCTTATTCAGCCACGGATCACACACCACCGGGGCGTTCAGTAAAGGGGACTTGGCTCTGATTGGCTCCCTACTGCTCGACGGGTTCAATTCTCGCGTACAAATCCGCTGGGTCTACATTCAAGACCACCTGTTTGGTCGGCGAAATGATGTAGATCGTGGGGCCCTGCGTCAGCATTAACTTCCCATTGGGGCTAACCGCATACGTATAGGAGAAGGTCTGGTCAGGTTTTAAACTGGGATTCGAGGAGGTTGGGCCCACTAACGCCGTGTCACTGGTTCCAACAACTGTTCCCATGCCGTCGTAGGTGGCCACGCCAGACTCGTGAGTTATGCTCTGGTGCGTCACCCCGATTGAGCCGAAGACGTACGTCCCGTTCGCGGACTGATTCGTGAACGGGCCTCCGGATTGCGGCTCCGCGAAGCCCGCGTAGACCCCTCCGTCCACGAGCATCACAAACGCCCTACACGGGCTCACCAGATAAAAGAGCGGAGGTCGCGCTCCCCCCTGTGCAATTACCCGGCCGTTAGGAGCTACGTTGACGGTGGCCGTGTCATTGACCGATGAAATGCTCCCGGCTTTGCTTTCGTCTCCATTAAAAGAGTAGCTGCCGGAATTCGAGACCGTGAAAATACCTGCGATCAGGTCCGAAGCTATGGTCGAACCCGGCCCGCAGTTTACACACAGTCCACTCACGTAGAGAACGCTTGGGCCGCTCATCGACGAAGTCGAAAATGGACCTCCGGATTGCTCTAGCGCCGAGCCCATGAACGGAGCGACGCTGGACTGCGGGTCGACGCTGATAAACAGTGCTTCGCTTGCGGAAATCATGTACAAGCTCATGTTGACGGTTTGCGTTCCGACCGTGAAAATCATGGTGCCTCGGCCATTCGATGACACCGTATAGCTCCCCGTAAAAGGCAGACCGCTGGTCGGATAATTCAGTCCGCCACTCTTATTCATGTCACCGTTATCATTGGCGTCCAGCTCGCCGTTGGTGATGCTCCCGCTTCCGCTCGCGGCAAACGCGCCTACCATGGCGAACCTGTTTCGCATGCTGGTGATAAGAGTGCTTGTCGAATCTGCGCCAAAGGCGTAGGCGCGGTTAAATTGGGACGTCGAGAAGGCGCTGGGATCCTGCTTCTCGAAGAGCCCCGACCCCAGCGTTCCCGTATTATCAAACTCGATGAAGCGACCCTTGCTGGCCACACCGGCGTTGATCACCCCGAGGGCAAAACGATAGATCGATGTCCCGGCGGCAGTGGTGATGGCCATACACCCGCGGTTGTCTCCTCCTACGGAATACGAGCTGCTGGCACTGCTTATGGGAACATTTGTTTCGACCGCTCTGCTGCTGTTAACGTCTTCTACGCCCACGACCCGGGCGATGTGTCCCGCGCCGTCGGCATCGAACATGCCGCCCAGCGTCACCGCCCCGTTGGCATCGAAACCTTGCATGGTGAATGCGTATTGGCCGTTCAAGAGCGACTCGCGACCAGATCCACAAGTCATGGCTGGCACGGAGCTGTTGATGGTGATGCTCAGATTCCACTGGGAGGACTGCGCGCCCGCGCTGCTGGAGTCCCGGGCCATTACCGCGAAAGCGCTGGTGCCGCTAGGTCCCGTTGGCGTGCCCGTGATGTGCCCCGAAGAATCCATGCTCAACCCCGCGGCCAGGCTTCCGCTGCTGACCGTGAGCGTCACCGTCCCGGCCCCTCCCGAAGTTGCCACCGTCTGGCTGTACGCCGTGCCTTGTGTCCCGGCAGGAAGCGAAGTTGTGGTCACCGACGGAGGGGGTGTGACGTTGATGGTTACCGACGCGGACTTTGTGGAATCGGACGCGGAGGTAGCAGTGACGGTTGCGGTTCCCGCATTGCCGGACGTGGGTGCGTTATAAATAGCGGCCGTTGGCGTCTCTCCCGAGAGGGACCCTGCACCACTTAGCGTCCAAGCGACACCCTTACTCGAGTTGCCGCCGGTAATTGACGCGTTAAGACTCAGGCTCTGCGCGAAGTCGATGGCCTGAGCACTGCCCGGCGTGACCATGACTTCAGAAGGTGGATTCACTGCATCTGGTTTGACGGCGCATCCTCCCAATAGTGCAACTACGGCAAGCAACAAGCACACGGATGATACTTTCATGACCTTTCCCCTCGGCGGTCGAATTCTTCGGTTGTTTTTTTTGGACTAACCGCGCCCTCAGGTGGGATGAAGGCGCAACAGTGTCCACGGGCCGGTTTACGCTACGACACTTATCTAAGGGCGGGATGAAGTCGAAAAAATAGCCCAGACCGGGAAAAACCCTATCCCTGCCAGGAAACATGAAACAGCATTTCCCGTTGAAAAGCAACGCGCTTCCATGCTCCCAAAAATGGAGGGGAGGGCAGGAAGCAACCAAACAGTAGGACGTTGCGCGTTCGGCATCAATTTAGGACCGCGAGTCGTTCCGCAAGGGGATTTTGCCAGGGCGATCGGGATGGAGTAAGCTCTGCGCACCTTTTCTATCACCATCAGACGCACCGCGTTTTCTTGCTGAGAAGAAGGTTGTTGGCCCGGACCGCTGCACGGGTGTTCTGGCATGAGTTCGAAACTCTGTGAATGAGAGCGACAAGATTCTTGGAGCGAATGATCGATTCTCTTCAAATGACTACAAAGAATGATGGAGATGGAGAAGCCATCGTCGGGCCAAGACCTTCTCGCCGGACCTTTTGTGCGGCCGCGGTTGGCGCGTTTGTGCCGCCCCGTACACGGCTCCAGTTTCATCAACGGCGACGTCCCGGGGTCGGCCATCTACAATTATCCGAACGACCAGAGCGCCCGGATGATCTGGTATCATGACCACGCCTACGCGCTCACACGCACCAACGCCTATGCTGGCATCGCCAGCGCCTATTTGATTACCGATGACGCCGAGTCGCTATTGATCAACGCCGGGGTTCTCCCCGACGTTGACGGTTATCCGCTCGGGATTCCGCTGGTGATTCAAGATAAGTCGTTTTGGGACGGCGAGAGGGGCCAGGATCCAGGCTACGGCTCAATCCCACCGGCAGGGGCAAAAGTTGGCAGCCTGTGGTATCCGCACACGTATGAAGGTCCGCCCCTAGCAGCGCAGACGCTGCCACCGGACTGCGGCAGCGGTTCCGGCAGGTGGGACAGCATGGGCGGCACTCCCCCTCCCGTTTCTGGGGTCCCGGAGTTTTTCTCCGACACCATCCTGGTGAACGGTGCGCCCTATCCCGTGCTCCCGGTGGAGCGCCGGAGGTACCGCTTCCGTCTGCTAAACGGCTCCCAAGCCCGGTTCTACAATCTGCAGTTGTACGTCAGCGACGGGAGTGCCGACGGCATAACGCTCAAGGATAGCGGCCAAGTGGACAGCAACGGCAACCCGCTCCTGGTTCCTGCGAACGCGTCGGGACCCAGGATGATCCAGATCGGAAACGAGGCTGGATTCCTCCCGGCGCCGGCGGTGCTCAACAATCCGGCGATGCCCATCGGCTACAAACTCGTCGGCTCTAGCGCCTTCGACCCCACCATCGGAAACGCGAACCGCTACACGCTTCTGATGGCCCCAGCGGAACGCCCGGACATCATTGTCGATTTCAGGGAGGTCCCCGCAGGCACCGAGGTTATCCTTTACAATGATGCGCCCGCACCATTCCCGGGGGGCGAGATTCGTAACGACTACTACGTAGGCCGTGCGGATCTCACCTGCATCGGCGGCGCTCCAGCGACAGTTCCTGGCTATGGCCCGGATACCCGGGTCATCATGAAGTTCGTGGTGGGCAATGCCACCGTGCAGGAATTGACCTTCGATCAAACCCTGGCGGCCCTGAAGACCGCTTTGCCCATAACGTTCCAAGCCACACAGCCTGGAACGTCGATACAACCCGACAACGGCACCAAGGCTAAGACCCTCAACGAGGATTTTGACACCTATGGGCGCCTGAGGCAGAGGCTAGGCATTCCCACGCGCACGGGCGACGGGGCCTCGGACTATCTTGAAACTCCCAAGGATATTGCCCAGGCGGGCGAGGTTCAGCGCTGGACGATCTTCAACCTTACGGGCGACACGCACCCCATGCACTTCCACTTGGTGAACGTTGTTGTCAGAAAGCGGGAAGCCTGGAAATTCGATCCGAACACAGGCGGTCCGGTTTTCCCACTCAGCGTAATTCCGGGCAGCGCTCGCCTGCCGGACGCCAACGAGAAAGGCTGGAAAGAAACCGTGCGGATGAACCCCGGAGAGGCGGTTACTGTGGACATGAAGTTCGATCTGCCGCCGGGCAAGCCGGCAGCGCCGAGTCCGCGACTTCTGTCCAAGTACGGCATTCGGGGAGCTGAGTACGTCTGGCACTGCCACATTTTGGAACACGAAGAGCACGACATGATGCACGTGATGGCGGTTATGTAGGCCGAAGGGCGCGGAGCTTGCAGGAACATTTGCCGAATGGAAGGTTGGCCAAGCGCATGCAAGCGCGTCTGGCATCCATCTAATCGCAGGTCATGGGAAAATCCAACTTTGCCGAAGTTGGATTTTCCCTTGCCCACCACAAAGACTTGTCACTCTTCCTCCGACAATCCCTGCCCCGAACCAGGAAAATCCGCAATGCTTTACGTGATCTAGTACCTCCCGATTTGCTCATGAGTGATACCAGCGGTGGTCGGCGAGGTCTTCCACTTCGCTCCGCCGCAACAATTCCAGGGAACGCGCAGTCTGTGTGTGTGCGCAGGCGATCAGAATTGTTCCCAGCAAACTCAAGGGAGCGACGTAGGAGCCGCCAAAGGAGGGGCTGGCGACTGACGCCATACAGCTGTCATCGCAAATGCGAGCAATGGGAGTCGTTTCGCTGTCGGTGACGCCAAACGTTGGCACCCCGAGTTTCTTGGCGCGCAGCGCCGCCTCCACCGTGTCGCGCAAGCACTGGCCAAAGCTGATGGCGATGAGCAGGTCCTCGCGCGTCAGGGTTCTTACTCTTCTCTGGACATTTCCGGTGCTGCCAACGGGTGCCTCGGCGGCAAATCCCAGGGTCATCAGGCCGTAAGCCAAGTGCCAGCTCAACCCCGCGGCCAGGTCGATTCCTACAATGAGAATCCGGCGGGCACGCTTCACTTGCTTGGACAGGGCGATAATTTTTTCCGCATTGAGCGACGACTGTAGGGCTTGTAGATTTCGCAAGTCCATATCCATGGCGTGGCGAATGCGGTCCGCAACGGTGCGCTTCTCCTTCGATGCCGCTTTCAAGACGGCGTAGGGAGTAATCTGGGTTACAAAATGTGCGCGTAAATCGGCGGTGAATTCCGCATACTTCTTGTACCCCAGAGCCTGGATGGTTCGGACGATTGTGGCTGCGTCCACTTCGTAGCGTTTGGCCAATTCTCGCGAGGACAGGAAAAAGGTATCCCCAGTATTTTCGAGGATCAATCGAAGGAGTTTTCGCCGACTTGCATTTAGATTTTCTCCTGCGGCTGCAAAGCGCCTTTCCAGCGTAGTCTGGCCCTGGCGGCGCTCGGTGGACGGCCGCACCGCACTCGCGAGACGCATTCGATCTGATCTAATCAGGAACAAACCTCCCGAGAGAAAATCCGATTTACGGAACAATCAGCGCTAGTATCGGCTAAGCGAATACAACGAATGTTGCATGTTGTCAAGAGATTTCAATATTTGTTGCATAGCCGCGATGCATGCTTCTGGATAAGTGCAGCGCAGGCCGTGTGCGCGCCGTGCACGGTATCAGGCAAGGAGAAATGCTGGCAAAACGAAAGTAACAGGACTGCGAGAAGGGTCAACTCTTCTGGCTATCGCCGGCCGTGCCAGAATTTCCGGAATGAGGAATGCCAGATTTTTCTGATGATGTTTGACTCATCCGTCTTAGGGCGTTGGCAAAATAGGAACCGCGGGGAGCTAGATCGGCTTCCTGTCGAAGGGGCGCTGCTCGAATCCCGACGACTGGGAGGCCGGTCACCATAAATTCTTTCCGCCGTAATTTTCCCTTCTTCAATGATCACAATGCGATCGACACCCGGGACGGTCGCTTTCTGCCGTGTCCCGCTCGGCCAATGAATCTCTATTTTGTCCACCTCGGTAGCCGAACCCAATCCGAAGTGCACACGAGGGTCGGAACTCGAACTGTAACTTCCACCACTCACCACCTCTGCTCGCTGCCGGACTCCCCCCGCAGTAAGGAAGACCTTTGCTCCGATTGCGTCCCTCGGGCTCTTGGGACCACCGATAAGTTTCAGGGTCAGCCAATGATTACCGTTCTTGACGACATTGCCGAGAAGCGTCGGCGTTGAATCAATATTGTTGATGACCACGTCGATTTGTCCAGTATTGAAAAGATCTCCGAATGCTGCTCCGCGGCCGGTGATGACATCGGCCAAACCGCTGCCGGTTGCTGGCGGCACTTCTTCAAATCTGGAACCGTCAAGATTCCGGAACAGCTGCGGCCGTTCCGCCCAGGTTGTTCCCCAATCTTGCCGGTCTACTTCCGGGTACACGTGACCGTTGACGATGAAAATGTCCAGCAAGCTGTCATTGTCAAAATCGAGGAAACCGGTTCCCCAAGCCAAAAAAGGGATGGTTGGGCCTGCCAGACCGACCCGATAGGTAACATCGGTGAAATTGTTCGCGCCGTCATTCCGGTAGAGGGTCTTGTAGTCATCGGAAAAGGTAGTCGTGAAAAGATCGACTTTTCCGTCGCGATTGTAGTCACCGACGGCGATACCCATGGACGCTTGCTCGCGTCCGTCCTCGCTTAGGGCAAATCCGGAGGCATAACTTATATCTTCAAATGCGCCGTTGCGCCGATTGCGGTAAAGATAGTTGGGTACGGAATCATTGGCCACTGCCAAGTCCACCCATCCGTCATCATCCACATCCACAAAAACAGCGGCCAAGCCGTAGTAGCCGCTGGGATCAGACACCCCCGCTCGGACGCTCACATCCGTAAAAGTACCATCGCCATTGTTATGGAATAGATGGTCAGGCTCTCCCGGCAGACCTCGCGGCCCACACATCACGGCAATGCCTCGAAATTGGCAAAAATTCGCAGGAATGAGGGCCTGTCCTGCGATCGGTGGATGTTCAAGATCAAACTTCAGGTAACCTGGAACAAACAAATCGAGCAGCCCGTCGTGGTCATAATCACCCCAGGTAGGTCCGGTCGACCATCCCCCCAGTGCTACCCCGGCCTTCTCGGCGACGTCGGTGAAAGTGCCGTCGTGGTTGTTGTGATATAGGCGGTTCTTGCCGTAGTTGGCGACGTAGATGTCCGGCCAACCATCATTATCGTAGTCCCCCACGGCCACACCAAATCCCCAACGTTGGTTTGCAACACCGGCCTTTTCGGTGACCTCGCTAAAAGTGCCGTCATGGTTGTTGTGGAATAGCATGGCACGAGGCGGAGTCTCCTTCCCTTTTAATGCCGCTATCGTGGAGCCGTTCAGGAAATAAATGTCGAGCCATCCGTCGTTGTCATAGTCGAGCAGCGCCACACCCGAACCAACCGTTTCTAAGATGGTCTTCTTGTCTGGACTTCCAGAGCGATGCAAAAACTTTTCGAGACCAGCTTGTTTGGTTATGTCGCTGAACACGATGGGGGCATCGTCCACGAATCCGCCTGCCGTGATGGGCCGGGAATGGGAATCCTTGATCGCGGCATGCGCAGCGCCGGTGGCCACACCCATACGGGGAGGCGCCTGTTTGGTCTTTGGATGGGAAGCCTGTTGACCGAGTACGCCAATCGCGGAGAGCAAAATCAGAAGTAGCGCCAGGATCTGGGTGCCTCGAAAACCCAGCGCCAAATACCAGGCGCTACCCTGCTTGGGATGGGGTGAGGTCATGTGATCATATTTTGGTCAGCAGGGCAGCGCACGAAGTATAGCATCGTTAGCTTCGAGAGCTCGCGATGCCCGATTCCTGGTTTTTCTTTCATTCCGGGCTAAATCCGCGGCGTTTCCCGATCAACGATCAAAAATCTGCTTGACAAGTATCGATGAAAGGAATAAAAGCAGTTTAACCGTTAACGTTAACGGTCGGGTGGTAGTTGGGTCCGTGAGAAATCTTGTCATGGTGCAAGAGGAGTGAAAGATGCCATCTCTCTCGTCGAAGTGTGTGGGGAGGCCTATGGTTGCCTTAAGAAAGATGTCCAATCCGCGCTATCTGCTGATTCTTGTTGTGCTTCTGGCCGGTTTGCCATTCCGCGCATCGGCCCAGGATGCCACCATCGTGGGCACCGTCACCGACCAATCGGGATCGGTTATGGCGAACGTTAAGATTACCATTACGAATGCGGAGACTAGTCTGGCACGCACGATTACCACTAACGACTCGGGCCAGTATGTCGCGGTCGATCTGCGCATTGGCCACTACAGCGTTAAGGCCGAGGCTGCGGGATTCAAAGTTGCCGAAGAGAAGGGCCTGGTGCTAAACGTTGGCGACCGAAGGCGCGTGGATTTCCAGATGGCGCTGGGCGCAGCACAGGAGACGGTGACCGTCGAAGCCAACGTCGTCCATGTGCAAGCGGATTCTGGCGAGGCCAGCAACCTCATCACCGGCCAGCAGCTGTCGCAGCTTTCTGTGAACGGCCGCGGCATTTACCAGCTTGCTGCTCTGACGCCGGGAGGGTCGAGTCAGATCAATGCCTCCGCACCCAACGTGCCGGTCGGTGGAGATGCCGGCGTGGAGTTTAACGGCATGCGTCAAAACCACAACATCTATTTGCTCGACGGTGGCGAGGATGACGATCGCGGCGGTGCCGGCGGCATGAGCATCGCGCCATCCTTGGACGCCATCGCAGAGTTCCGTGCGCTTACTTCCAACTACAGCGCCGATTATGGTCTGTCCTCCGGGGGAACCATGACCATGGTCCTCAAGTCCGGGACGACCCAGCTGCATGGTTCGGCGTGGGAGTTCGTGCGTAACGACGCCTTGGACGCCCGCAACTTCTTCAACCCGCCTCCACAAAAAGTCGCTGAGCTGAGACAGAACGTGTTCGGCTTCAACGTTGCCGGCCCGGTCACATTCGGCAAACTGTACAATCCAAATAGGACAAAGACCTTCTTTTTCTACAACATGGAGTGGCGCAGGTATGTCAATGGTGGCCTCACGAACCAGACGGTTCCAGATCCCGCCTCATATGGCGGTGATTTCAGCACCAATTCCACGGTGATCAATGTTCCGACTAGCGCACAAGTCACCCCGAGCGTTCTGTTTGCCAATTGCCCGGGTGGCGCTGCTCCCGCAGGAGTCGTGCAAGGATCACCGTTCCCCGGCAACAAGATTCCGTCTTGCATGATCGCTCCGAACGCGACGGCTTTGCTCAGCGCAGGAATTTTCCCCAAGAGTAATGCCCTGGATGCCAACGGACGTCCCACGTTTATCGGTGGCAACAACTCTCCCACGAATCTGAAGGAAGAGATCGCTCGAATTGACCACAACTTCACCAGCAAGTTCTCCGTTTTCGGCCACTATGTTGCGGAACAGGTCACGCAGAACTACGGGATCAGTCAATGGAGCGGCGCCAACGTCCCGACCGTGGGCGACACATTTGGCAATCCCTCCTATAGCGGCGTAATCCACGCGACGTACACCATCAGTCCAACACTGCTCAACGAGACCGCGTTCAACTACAACGGCAACCGCATCAACATTCTTCCTTTTGCAGGTTCTGGCTTGGCCAGCTTGGCGCTCCCCACGAGCTACGTCAGTGCGAATTCAAGACTATTCACCGGGCCAAACAACCTGAGCCGCATCCCGAATATTGATTTGAACGGCGGGATTAATTCGCATTTCGAAATCTCCAGTTGGCCGTGGCGCAACAAGGCGGACGATTACCAAATCCGCGACGACATTTCGCTGACCAAGGGAGCGCACCAGCTTAAGTTCGGGGCGAGCTGGGCGATCTACAAAAAAGTCCAGGACCTGTTCGGTACCACCCAGGGTTCCTTTAACTTTGACGGGACGTTTACCACCCCTGCCGGTCTCAAGTCCAAGCCCGGCAATGACCTTGCCGATTTTCTGCTCGGCACTGCCAAAAGCTATTCAGAACTCGCCGTGCAAGACAAAGGCTTCTGGAACAACGTATCTTGGGCCGCGTATGTACAGGATAACTGGCGCGTGAACCGTCGGCTGACCCTCAACCTCGGCTTGCGCTGGGACGGCGTGCCACACACGTACGAAGCAAACAACCGCATGGGTAATTTCTATCCCTCGCTCTACGACCCAGCCAAAAGGGCCATCATGCTCCCGGATGGCACGGTTAGCCCCCTCAGCCCGGGCTTAGGCACCAGCCCAAATCCGATTCTGGCAGGCGTTCAGCTGTACTTGAACGGGATCGGCATCCCCGGCCAGAACGGCGTGCCCCAAGGTCTGGTGAACAATCATTGGGCGGCCTTCGGCCCACGACTGGGATTTGCCTACGATGTGAGCGGCAACGCCAAGACGGTCGTCCGCGGCGGATTCGGCATCATGTACGAGCGCATCCAGGGCAACGACATGTACGACGCCGGCCCCAATATCCCGTTTAGCTTGGGCGTCACGAACAACAGCGTGACATTGGCTGACCCGGGCATCTTGCTTGCGACCGGTGCGGCAGCCAGCCGGCCGATTAACCCCGCGGACCTAACTGGGCTTGCCGTGGACAATTACAAGCTTCCCGCGAGCTACCAGTACAGCGTTGGCGTACAGCACTCGCTGAATGCTAAATCTGTTCTGTCCGTTTCCTACGTGGGAAACCAGAACCGCCACCAGAACGACCGTAGCCAATACAATCTCCCGGATCCCAGCGCGCTGCCAGCACTCATCGGCGGTGCCCAATACACCTTGGCGCCGGGCCTGACCTATCCGGGTTTCCATGCCATTCGGCTGACGGCCAACGAGGCTAACTCGCATTACAACGCATTTCAGGTTGACCTCAACTCGCAGGTAGGCCGTGACCTTCAGCTGCGAGCCTACTACACGCTGTCGCGCACCATCGACCCGACCACTGCCGGCAACGGCGGAGGCGACCTGGGCAACGTTTCGAATCCTTATGCTGGGTGGCGACACGACGTCGGGCCGGGCGGCTATGACCGCACGCACAACGTGGCATTCAACTTCATCTACGACATTCCGGTTTTCCGGAGCAGCCAGAGCCGGCTCGTGAAGACCGCTCTAGGCGGATGGCAAGTGTCGGGAATCGTGACGATGTCGTCCGGTCTGCCGATCAACATCGGACTTAGCGGCAACCAGAGCGGCAACGGCCTCCCTGCTGCCGCGAACCGGCCAAACCTGACCGGCAGCGTCGCTTATCCACACACCGTCGCCCAGTGGTTCGATCCCACCGCGTTTACTGCTCCGGCAGTCGGTACCTTCGGTACGCTGGGCCACAACGCCCTGCGGGGACCAGGCCGCGATAACTGGAACATGTCGCTCTTCAAGAGCTTCGTCTTCAGCGAAGCGCGCGGCAGTCGCCTGGAGTTCCGCGCGGAAAGCTTTAACACCTGGAACCACACCCAATTCCACGACGTCAGCACCAACCTCGGCGACAGTAAATTTGGCCAGGTCACTTCTGCCTTCGAACCTCGAATCTTCCAGCTGGGGATGAAGATCGTCTTCTAGAAACAACGCCGCAGGATTGCACCTTGCCCCGCTGGTACGCTGTGCCAGCGGGGCATTTGTTTTGTCCCATTTTATTTGCGGCAAGTTCCGCGAAACTTCTAACCCGCTCACTTGCAACTCCTAGGCAGCTTTTATTTGCACCAAGGAGACGGCGCTCTTATCCTGAGGCAATCCGATGAGCATGGCGGAAGGATCCTGAGGGTGTCCTGCAACAGTAGCGTAAGGGTCGAGCGTTTCATCGAACATTTTCGCGCCACATATCCCGCCGCACGGTGCTGCACACCACGCAGGGGCTGGTCAGGAATCGAGACTAATTGTTCTCCGACCAGCAGCGTCGGGTTACCATATCACTAGCCGTGATTCGCTTATGACCGACTGGAGACGTCGACTGCTGGCCATCGCGCTGTGCTGGCCGGCGAATGCGGGCGCGCAAGCGTCCAGCCCCTCCGAGGCGCTGACCCTCGAACAAAAGGGAGACCTCGAACATGCGGCGCGGGTTTGGCAAGCCGTCACGGAGCAAAATCCCCGCGACGCCGGGGCATTTGCGAGTCTGGGAGTGGTCCTTTCGAAGGAACAGAAGTATCCGGAGGCGGCTTCAGCTTATAAAAAGGCTCTCGCCCTGAATCCAAGACTGCCGGGAATCCAGTTGAATCTGGGCTTGGCGGAGTTCAAGCAGGGGCGATTCGAAGCAGCCGTGGCTCCGCTCTGTGCCGCTTTAGCGGTGGATCCAAATAACATGCAGGCGCGTACTCTGCTGGGCTTGAGCTACTACGGAACGAAGCGATTTGCCGAGGCATCGAAGCATCTCGAATTGGCCGCCAATTCTGATCCGGCAAATACCGAGCTGCGCCAGGTGTTGGCGCAGAGCTGCTTGTGGGCGAAGAAATATTCCTGCGCCTTGGACCAGTTCCGCCAAATCCTCGAACAGAATCCCGATTCCGCCGCTGCTCATGTGCTGACGGGAGAGGCTCTGGACGGTCTGGGTAGAACTCCCGAAGCCATCGTCGAGTTCCAGGCTGCCGCGAAGGCTGCGCCAGCGGAAGCCAACGTAAATTTTGGACTCGGCTATCTGTACTGGAAGCTGCTTCAATATGATGACGCAAAACCCGCGTTCGAGAGCGCGTTATCGGTCGATCCTGAGCACGCCCAGGCGCTGGCCTATCTTGGCGACATCGAATTGAAAAGGAACGACTTGGAGAGGGCCGTTACCTTGCTGAAAAAAGCTGTCCAGCTGAAGGACGACATGCGCATCGCCTATGCTGACTTGGGAGCTATCTACAGGGAGCAGAAGCATTATAAGGATGCACTCGCGGCGCTCCAGCGAGCCGTGAAACTAGATCCCGCGCAGCCCGACACACACTTTCAACTGGGGCGATTGTATCAAGCCATGGGCAACAGGGCGGCCGCCCAGCAGGAATTCTCCAAAGTTCGCGAACTCCACAAGAAGGCGGACGACGATCTCCTTGAGAAGATGTCGGGCTCGCCTCCACCCATACAACCCTAACTTCCTCATTTCCTTGCTTCCAGCATGGCTTTCCGGAGCGCCTCGTAGTTCTTGACGCACCCAACGCGCGGGACTACTCTTCCAGCAGATCTTCACGAGCGTTTATGTGCCTTCCCAAGCTACACGCGCCGCTTCGGATCGTGCGGTTCCTGCTACCTATAGTTCCCTGCCTTTTCTTGCCTGCTCCGCCAGCCCTATGCCAGGACAGCGCGAGTGAAGGAACCGTTTTCCGGGGAGACAAAGCAGAAATCTCGGTGACCGTGCGCGACAGTTCCGGAGAGCCCATCTCCGCGCCCGCGAGCGTGAAGGTTTACAAGGAAGGGATGCCCACCGATCGCAAGGAAGCGTCACACGGACGCGCATTCTTCATTCTGCGAAGTCTAGGGGATTATACCGTGGTCGTGGATGCAACCGGTTACAAGAGCGCCCAAAAGGAAGTGTCGGTACCCGTCAGCGTGAGGGCCGAAGTGGACGTCTATGTGCAAAAGGAATCGGCTACGGAAGATAACACGGGTATCCCTGGTAAGCCGCTGCTCGCGCCGAAGGCAAAAGAAGCTCTAGACAAAGGATTGCAAGCGCTAAACGCGAACAAAATGGCGGAGGCACAGAGGTTCGTGGGCGAAGCGATGACGCTCGCCCCCGGGCACCCGGACGTGCTCTTTGTACAAGGGGTGCTGTACCTCAGCCTGCGCGATTGGACGCAAGCACAAAGCGTTCTTGAAAAGGCTACGCAGATGGATCCAAGTAATGCGCGGGCTTTGGCCGCACTGGGAATGACCCTCACCAACCAGAAGAAATACCAGGCAGCCATCGCACCGCTCGAGAAATCGCTGCAGATGGACCCTGGCGGGTGGGAGACTCATTGGGAGTTGGCCAAAGCCTATTACTATCAAGAACGATATGGCCAAGCGCTGAAGGCGTCCGAGCAAGCGCTCGCTGAGTCAAACGGCAAGGCGCCCCAAATCGAGCTTCTTGTCGCGCAGTCGCTCACGGCGGTGGGGCGGTACGAGGATTCGGCCGAGGCTCTGCGTCAGTTCTTGAAGAGCCACGGCGATCGCCCTGAAGCCATGACCGCGAGGCGCTGGCTGGAGGGCTTAGCGAAGAACGGAAAAATTCGCCAAGACTAGAATCTGTCTTTGGCGTGGCATCCGCTGGACGACCTACCTTCTGCTCCGAAGAAGAGTGGACAGAAGACTTTGCGATTGGTTCGAGCTCATTCCCTGGAGGCGTGAATCTCGACATAGTCGAGTGGCGCATGCTCTTCTCTGTCCGGAATCCCCACAATGCGAATGTCGTCCCCCGGGCGCAGCGCCAATCCAGGAATGTGCCGTCGCTTCGAAGAATCACCTCCAATTTTTGTGGCCGGGAGGGTGTCGTTGGCCATCCATTCATCCACTACCTGATCGCCCACCACGACCCGAAAATCTGAGTTGCCATTGTTCTGATCGAAGTACACGACGTCTATGTCGTACCACCCGGCGTCGCCTTCAAACCGCAAGGAAGCCGTACATCCGAGTGGCTGCGCGCATTCGACCGCTTGGCCGCCGGAAGCATTTTCTCGCGGGACGACATCCACGGCCGAGTAGCCTTGAAGCCGCATGGCTTCAGCTTCGATGCGATCAGGATAAATACCCACACGGCGCTGCTCATCAGGTATGCCGGACATGCCAAAGAACCAGTTACAGACGGCATCCCGCCAGACGATGGCGTGTCCCGCTTGATATTCAAGTCGTGTCAAAACGTCAGAGTAACGCTGCTCATCTATGCGGCCGCTGAGCGATTCCCATTGATGGACGTACTGCGCGGCGCGTTCCGCACCTTCGTAATGGGAGTCGTAAATGTGCTGGATCACGGTTTTGCCGGACTTCAGCACGCGCGTGTAAGGAACATGGTGGAAGAAAAGGAGCAACTCGTCCGGAGTGGATTCCGAAGACTCATACAGCTTGGCTACAGGCGGAGGATATTGCCCGACATAGCCCGTGCCGGTGGCCACGGTGCGATCCATCCCCACCCCCTCATGGTCAGCGCGGTGCCACTGGCCCCAGCCGTTGTGCTCGGACGATTCCACTCCGGGGCCGTAGTGACTTCCGAGAATGTCCGTCAATGTTTGAGCCCCCAGCGGACCCGTGTAGCTCTCATAGACCTTCCACGAATTGACTTGCATGTCGGCAATGGTGCTTAACAGGGCCGGATCGTTTCCAAAGGTCAGCCGTGTCCATTCTTCGGCGATGGTTCTCGGACTTAGATCGGGATTCCACGCCAGGCGGCCAAACCCATAGAGATTTGCCATCGCCAGCGGGTGACCGAGCCAACTCGCATCGCTACCGACATTTGCCACGCCGACGAATCCGCCCATCGGACGACGAAACGTCTTGCCGGAGGCCAGGTCCTTTACCATTGCCCCGTCCCCGTTCAGATGCAGGTCGAAGTCCAGCACTTCTTTCCACATAGACGGGAGGAAACATAAATGTCGTTGCTGGCCGGTGTATTCCTGTGAGATTTGCAGCTCCATCGCCACGTTCGTGCCTGGCAATCCGGCAAAGAGCGGAGAAACAGGTTCGCGGACCTGAAAGTCAATGGGCCCGTTTTTGATTTGGACAACGACGTTGTCATCGAATTTGCCGTCTAGCGGATGGAATATATCGTAGGCGGCTCGCGCGCGATCACTCCTAGGATCTTGCCAGTTGAGATGATGGTCGTATACAAAGGCCCGGTAGAAAACGATGCCCCCGTGGGGTTGGAGCGCGCGGGCGATCACGTTGGCGGCGTCCGCCGGTGTTCTGCCATAGGCGGACGGGCCAGGCCGACCTTCAGAGTCCGCCTTGACAACAAATCCCCCGAAGTCCGGAATCCAACGATAGATCGCGTCTACTTTCTTGCGCCACCATTGCCCGAGACGAGGATCAAGCGGATCAAAAGTATCCAGCCCTCCAACGACCTTGGGAGCGCTCAAATCAATAGCTACGGCCATCCGAATACCCCATTCGCGGAAGGTGTCAGCGATGCGAGCAAGTTGCGGCAGAAAATCTTCTTCAAGAAAGTGCGGATTCGCGTTGACATTATTGACGGAGCAGCCGTTGATCCCAATGGAAGCGAGCAAGCGTGCGTACTCGCGGACGCGCGTCAGATCGGTGCGCACCTTCCCGTTGTCGAAAAAGATGGAGCGTCCGCCGTATCCTCGCTCGATTCCACCATCGATGTTGTCCCACTGGTCCACCCAGCGTAGCCGAGCGTAGGGCTCTTGGATTTCGTCAAGGGGGGTGACCTCCGTACTTTGAGCAATCTTGCTCAATAGCGCGAACACCCCATACAGGACGCCACGATCAGTCATTGCCGTAACGATAAGACACCCCATTCCTCGTACTTGTCCGGAGGTCAGCCAAAAACCTTCTGCACTCAAGGGATGGGGGGCGTGAAATCCTGGGACCACCGCCTGAATCGATGCCAACGTACCCAAAACAATGGCCTTCTCCCGAGGCGGGCCCTTCCCGGTGCGCAGCGTCTTTCCCAGCATGCCCTTAACGCCGCGAATGAGCTCCCCTTGCGCGGTGCCCAGCGTCGAAGAATCTCCCAGCACAACTACGGCCGCGGGAAGCGACGCGTATTTTCCCCGCGCCATCTCCCCGATTGACGCGTACCGCAGCCAGGCATCGTGGCTCGATTCACCAAGCGTGGGATTCGTATAGGCGACTGCGAATATCACACCAGCCGAAACCAGCACGCGTAACTTCGGTGTTTTCATCGCAGGCCAGCGAGAAGATCGACCGTGAGTTGGTCCAAGCGCTCGTAGGGCAAGCGTTTCTTACTGATCGCATCCTTGTCGAAAACATGGGCCAGCAGTCTTGTCGCGCTCTCTGTCGAATACGGACCTGCCTGGAAAGAGCCATTGCCCCCACCGGAGATCTCCTGGAGGATGGCATGAATCTCTTTGTCTCGGTTCCAACACGCAGCTTTCTCTTTCAGGATCAGATAGGTGCGCATGCAGCCACGCGCAAAGTCCTTCACCCCGCAGTAATCCTCGGTGCGATAGGCATGCGCATCAAAATGACGCGGTCCGTCGTACCCGACGTCTTCCAAGAATTTTACCAGCCAGAACGAGGACTTGAAGTTCGCGGAACCAAAGCGCAAGTCCTGATCGAAACGCCCCGGCATTTGATCGTTGAGGTCGATGTGAAAAAGTTTTCCAGCTTCCCAGGCTTGCGCGACTCCGTGCATGGAATTCAAGCCCGCCATTTGCTCGTGAGCGACCTCCGGATTGACGCCCACGATCTCGGGATGATCGAGCGTGGGAATGAAGCCGAGGTAGTGGCCGGTGGTGGCCATGTAGATATCCCCGCGGGGCTCATTGGGTTTGGCTTCCAGCGCGAACCTGAACCCGTACTTTTGGTCAATGTTGTACTCGCAAAGATAGTTGACCGCGTGGCGGAGGCGCTTTACGGCCTCGTCCGCACGACGGCAGGCGTCGGTTTCGACACCCTCACGGCCGCCCCACAACACAAAAATCCTTGCGCCTAACTCCGCCCCGAGGTCCATGGCCCGCATGGTTTTTTGCAAGGCGTAGGCGCGCACCTCCGGATCGTTGGCGGTAAAAGCACCGTCACGAAAAACGGGGTGAAAGAACAGCGAAACGGTGGCCATCGGAACGACCAGTCCGTTTTCGGCGCAGGCTCTTTTGAACTCTCGCACGATCGCGTCGCGCTCCCGAGGAGTGGCGTCGATTGGTACCAAGTCATTGTCATGAAGATTGACGCCCCAGGCTCCCACTTCGCCGAGGGTCCTAACGATTTCGATGGGAGAAATGACCGGACGAACGAAATCGCCGAACGGATCGCGGCCCCGGTTCCCCAGCGTCCAGAGCCCGAAAGAGAACTTGTGTTCGGCTTGTGGTTCGTACTGTTCATTGTTCTTCATGGACTTCTCCCTGGCATCAAGAGGGATGCCTCGATGACCTGAAAATGGATTTCATCGCCAGCTAGCGGCGGAGGCCAAGACTCGTTGGTCGCTCCATGATCAAGTAACGCATGCCGTCAGTGCCAACATTGTTTTCGAGACCGTAGTTTTGCATAGATTTCAGGCGCGTTATTACGGTCTCCAAACGTTAGCACCGGGAAGCGCAACTGAAGGTAGCACCAGGACGAATGAAGAGACCGCAGGACCACAGACCTGCCTAACCATGGCAACACAAAAGTGTCCTCGGTGCGACCAGAACGGAGCGAAAGGAAACGGAAATGATCTTAACGTGTACGTTAACGGCAGTGTTATAGTACCACACGCTTTTCGAATTGCAAGGATTCCTACTCCTTCTGGAGGCGGCCATGCAGTCTCTTTCTCCATGCGCATTCTTCGGTTCTTTTTCTTTTGGCCCTTGCTTGTGCCCGTGTTCTGGCGCAAAGCTGCCTTACCCAAAAGCCCGGGACTTCACGCCGGGGATATACAAGGTCCTCCAAAACGTCAGCGCGGCTTCTTCTACGGGCTCGCATTGGATCCGTTCGTTAGCGTACACGGTAAAACTCAAGTCCAGGGCACACCAGTGTTTGCCGTGCCCGCGGATGACGTAAGATGGGCTCTCCGGTGTAGTCAACGGGCTCCGGGAAAATTAGGGTGCCACGACGGCAGGGTCGTCGCGAGCTGGGCTAGTTTTCTCGAGCCATGCACCCGCGGAAGTGTGGGCAGCAAGTATGACCAAACCAAGAAGCGGAATCCACTTGATCGCCCACATGGCGAACGTCTCCATTGGAACTGTGGATCGCGCCTTGCACGGGCGCGGAGGGATAAAGGAATCCACGCGCCAGCGGATTCTGCAAGTTGCGCGACAGATCGGCTATACGCCCAATCTGGCGGCGCGTGCTTTATCGGTTGCTAAAGCCAGCGCTCGAGTTGGAGTGTGCATACCCCGGGAAATACACTTTTTCTATGACCAGCTTTGGAGCGGAGTCCTGGATGAAGCTCGTCGCGTCGCACAGCTGGGGCTTCAGTTCCTGAATCGACCCGTTCACGCGCTCGGAGAAGGAGATACGGCGGTCTTCAAGGAACTCGTACAATGCGGCGTCGACGGAATTATTCTCACCGCAGGAAATCCCAAAGCTCTGACACCTCTCATTGACGAAGCGGAAGCGAATGGTATTCGTGTGGTTTGCGTATCTACCGATGCCCCGGAGAGCCGTCGTTCAAGCATTGTCTGCGTGGAACCGTCATTGAATGGCAGCCTCGCCGGTGAACTGATGGGCAAGCTCGTTCCGCGAGCTTCGAAGGTGGCGGTTGTTGCCGGCATGCTCACCGCCGAGGATCACCGCAAGAAAACCGATGGTTTTTCGGAAGCGTTCCCGCGACACTGCACTGGCGGGAAGATCGCGGGCATCATTGAAGGGCACGAAGATGAAGATGAAAGTTTCCAAAAAACGTTCGACCTCCTGCGCCGTGTCCCGAACCTTGCGGGTCTCTACGTAAACACTGTAAATTGCTTGCCGGTGTGCCGTGCGCTTGGAGCGCGGGGCCTGGCCGGAAAAGTAAAGCTAATAACCACGGATCTCTTCGCCGAGATGTCCCCGTACTTCCAAAAGGGCACCATTACAGCGTCGATTTACCAACAACCACATCGCCAAGGTCAGATAGCCGTCCGGGTCATGGCCGACAACCTCACCAACAAAATACACTTCCCTCCCGCTGTGCACCTGAGCCCCGGAGTAGTGATGTCGTCCAATTTACATCTGTTCCGAGAAATGAGATCGGCGGATTCCAAACTCGATGAGCCAGGTCTGAAGAGCCGCCTCATCCTTTAGGTGAACGTACAGCGTTAGCAAGGGAGTTTCCTCCTATTTATTTCCCGCTTGTTCGCTTTTTGCTGCGCTTGACCGCAATTAATACTACGTGGCCAGCAGCAGAGGAGTGTTGGTGACGCGGTGGACATCATTCCTTACCGGTGGGAAACGTTTCTCAACCCCGGCGAAATCTCGTAGGCTTTCTCGAACTCTGCGCGGGATTGCTCCTCTTTTCCTTCCTGATGCAGCGCCAATGCAAGATTGTAGTGCGCTTCCGCATAGAGCGGCTTGAGGCGCACAGCCTCGATAAACTCCGCCTGCGCCATGCGAACATCGCCCGCCTGCAACAGTACCAGCCCGAGATTGTTGTGCGCTTCCGCGAAATTCCGGTCCCGGCGCACGAGTTCACGGAAGACATTGGCCGCGCCAGCGGTATCGTTCTCCTGGCTGAGGACCAATCCCAATTGTATCCGGGCGTCAGTGTATTGGGGATCGAGACTGATGGCTTCATGCAGCTCTCGAGCGGCTTCCTCGAGACGCCCCGTTTGCTCCAGCGCGAGGCCCAGATTGTAGTGTGCCTCCGCCAGATCAGGATCGGACATCACCGCCTGCCGGAACTCCTCGAGCGCGCGTTTGCTATCGTTCTGGCGCCAATAGAGCAGTCCGAGGCTCGAGTGGGCCTGCGCATAGTCCGGTTTCAGCTCCAGCGCTTTCTCATAGGCCGCCAAGGCACGTGCTGCATCTTGCTTGCGCTCCCAAATTACGCCCAGATAATAATGGCCGGTCGGCAGCTCGGGACTTTGCTCGATGGAGGTCTGAAAAAGTGCCAGCGCATCGTCGAGCTTTTGCTGCTTCAGCGCTTCCACGCCCTGGAGAGTGAGATATTTCGATTGCGCCAGGCGCGCCCGGAACTCATGCAGGGCGTTCAGATCATCCAGCTCCTTTTTCGCCGCGCTGGTTTCGCCCTGAGCGCGCAAAGCGATACCCAGGCTGTAGTGCGCCTTTTCGAAATCAGGCTTCAGCTCGATGGCTCGCCGGAATGCTGCGGTCGCGCCGGCTATGTCGCCGCCGGATTTGAGCTCCATGCCCAGGTTATATTGCGCCTCTGGATCTTGGGGATCGATTTCGACAGCTTTGCGGAACTGGGCGAAGGCGCCCGCGTGATCGCCCTGACGGCGCAGCGTCACTCCCAGCAGCGAGTGCGCCCGTGCGAACTGGGGATTAAGTCGGAGGGCGCGGCGAAACTCAGCCGCGGCGCCATCCAGATTGCCGAGCTGTCCCTCGGTCAGCCCCAACTCTAAATGCATCTCGGCAGAGGGCTTCGATTGTAGCGCCCGCCGTAGCTCGCGCTCAGCGGCCGAAGGATCGTTCTGTTGCAAATAAATGCGCGCCAGGAGGCGGCGTGCTGCGGCGTTCGCGGGATCGAGGTCTACCGCCGTGCGTAGTTCCTTGAGCGCGGCGGCCTGATCGTTCAGATCGTACAAGGTCGCGCCTAATCCGTAGTGCGCATCGGCCCACTTCGGTTTGAGCCGCAGCGTGGCTTCGAACTCTGCAGCGGCCTGTTTGGCGTCACCCTTGTATTTCAGCGTCAGCGCCAAATTGTAATGCGTATCCGGGTCGTTGGGTTTGAGGTCCAGGGCCTTGTGATAACTCGCGATGGCTTGATCCCAGGACTTGTGGCGCGAAAGCTCGATGGCCTGTTGACGGTAACTCTCGACAGTCTGCCCAAAAGAAGGTGCTGCGAGCCAGAGGCCCAGAAGTAGCAGAAACACCTTGGGCCTACACCCTGTCCGAAGTTGAGGGAATTGTTTCATTCAGGCATAAGTTAACCGGGCAGGACAGGCATTCCTGCCTGTCCCACTTGGCGCCGCACACTTTACCAGGTGAACTTCGCGCTGATTTGACCTTCGCGCAAGCCGCTACCAGTGTCTCCGAATGACCTGGTACTGGTCACTCTGCCGAACGTGTCGGTGTTGTTGAAATTGCCGTGCGGGTTGTTGAAATTAGCGTGGTTAAATAAATTGAAAAATTCCGCTCGAATTTCGAACCCCATGGCCTCTCTGATCATCGTCCTCTTAGAGATCCCGAAGTCGGTGACGTTGATTCCCGGGCCGTGGAAGAACTGGCGGTTGGCGTTGCCAAATCCGCCGTTTGGACCACTGGCAAATGCGTCCGGTAGGAAGTAGGTGTTCGCTCCATTGGGACCATCCTTGCGGGGATTTTGGATCACGACCTTCCCCACAATGTTGGGTACATCGGTGTTCCCACCTCCAACCAGCGAGTAATCCCCGCCCTGGCTGAGCCCGACGGGCAGACCGCCGGAGAGCCGAGTAACACCGTTCAGGCTCCAGCCTTGCGTCAAGCGCTTCGGCAGTTTGCCGAAGGCCCGCTCGAAGGGAACGGCCCAGATGTAACTCACCACGAAGTTGTGGGTGATGTCGTATGCAGAGAGCGAGCGGCTGAGCCGGGGGTTCAAGAAGTTCACCCACTGGCCGAAGCCGGAAGAATTGTCCATCGCCTTGGAGAACGTGTAGGCCGCCAGGAAGGTAAAATCCGCGGCTTTGCGCTCCACTGTGATCTGTCCGGCGGAGTAGCTCGAATTGGCGATGTTGGCCGTGAAGCTGTTGTCCTGACTGAAGTCCGGCCCCAGATGATCACGCGTGCCGGCTATGCAGGTGCTGCCAGCTGGGGTTCCCGACGGACATGGGGTGGTAAACGCCTTAGCCGGGGCGGGCGTGCCTGGAGACAGAGTATACGTCTGGTTCTCGCCGTTGCGCCCACATGTAGGCGTGGCGCCCAATTGGTTGAGCTGCAGGCAAAGAGCGAAGTCGCCGGGATTGGCGTCGTATTGGGAGATTAGCTTGTGGCCCTGCGTTCCGACATAAGCCAGCGTCAGCACCGTCGATTTACTCAGCTCCCGCTGAATGGACAAATTGTAGTGTTCCGCATAGGGCGGCCGATTGTGAATGTCGTAGCCCGGCGAAAACGAGATGGGCAGATAAATTGAATAGTCTAGCGTTTTATTAGCCGGGCTTCCCGGCTTCGGTAACACAAACGGGAAGCGCTGGGTTTCTGACATTCCGTTAGCGACTTCCTGGAACGGCTGGTCGAAGTTGACTGGGTTCGGCGATACCCAATACAGCCCAAAGGGAGCATCTCCAACCTCGTAGAACAGGTTCAGGTCTTCGATCGACGTGTAGTAGATGCCATAAGACGCTCGGATGCTGGACTTGCCGGGGCCACCGAAGATCTTGGCCGCAATCCCATCCTTGAAGCCGGGCGAGTAAGCTATGCCGAGCCGCGGAGAGAAGTCGTTATACCGAGTGGGAGCGAGTGTGCTCGGAATGCCCGGGTCCCCCGGCACCACCCACCCTAGCGGGGCAGTCGGGAACTGTGTGGACTGCAAGCCAGGCACGATGGTCTCAATCTTGCCCTGAGTGTCATACCACGGCATGCTTACTTCCCAGCGTACACCGAGATTTAGCGTGACGTTCGGCTTGACCTTGTAGGTGTCCTCAGCGAACGCTCCGCCATAACGCGACCGTGAATCTAGGAACTGCTGGCTGCACTGGTTATAGTTTTGCGCTGCGCCGAGCAGGAAGTCTGCGAAATCTGAGCCGCTTATGCTGCCATCGAAGGTGAAGTCTCCGTTTGGCGCGCACGTATTGCGCTCATTGATCTGCAGGTAGCGGAACTCACCGCCAAACTTGAGTGTGTGCCGGCCTCGCGCTTTCGAGAAAGTGTCGGAGACGTGCCAAGTGTTGTTAGGCTGAAACGTCGTCAGCGTATTCACTCCCAGGGAGAAGTTATTGAAGTATATCGGCGGCACCGTCTGTGGAAATCCAGGAGGGCCCGAGGGGATGATGCCGAGAGTTCCTGGGCCCGTTGCGAAACCGAGATCCGAGAGTTTTGCGAAGCTACTACTTGGCTCGTCCGTGTGCGTAGCTGTCCGGAAGAAGCTCAAACGAAATTGATTCACCGCGCTTGCACCGTGAGTTTTGTTGTTACTGAGGACGACCTGCTGTGCACGGGTTACCGTGACGCTCGAAAAGCCTGGCACGCTGGCGTCCAGCGCGTTAAAGTTATTGGAGTCGTCGAAGTGATAATAAAACGACCAGTCGCCGGTCATCTTGTTGATAAAGTCCACGCGTTGTCCGGCCTTGTCATCCTTTATCTTGTTCCTTTGGCTGGCGTCGGCGAAATTGCCATTACCATCGCCTATCGGGATGTAGGGTAGTATTTTGGTTGCCGGCAAGGAAAAGGCGGCGGACGGTATCGTAACCGTTTGTGAGACCGGGTCAGTCGGAAACACGCACTGGGTGGTGTTGGCGCAGGTTGGTGTGGAATAAGGTTCCCCATCGACGACCGTCTGACCGGTGGTGGCGGCGAGCCGTTGCGTCAGCGTATCCGCCCAATTTAATCCACACGTAGCACCGCCGGGGCAGGGTTGACTGCTCACGAGTAGTGGCTTGCCGCTGGAATCCGCAAAGTCAGCCGGGGTGAAGGTGCCACTCCGCTGGTCCGCTGTCGGCACCGTCACCGAACCCGTGCTGGCTCCCCTAACCTCTCGCGTTCCCTGATAGTCCGTGAACCAGAAGAGCTTGTTCTTCCAGAAAGGCCCTCCCACGGCGTAGCCGAACTGGTTACGCCGCAGTTCCGCTTTCGGTTGATCGATCGGGTCGAAGAAACCTCGCGCGTCGAATTTGTCGTTGCGCAAGAATTCGAACGCAGATCCATGAATGCCATTGGTGCCGGACTTGGTAATCGTGTTCATTACTGCGCCGCTGAATTTTCCGTACTCGGCATCAAAACTATTGGTGATCAGTCGGAATTCCTCCACCGAATCGAGATTGGGGACCAACCCGGCACCCAGGTTGCGTCCTTCGCTCACGTCGCCGCCGTTCACCAGGAATGCGTTGGCCGTCTCCCGCTGGCCGTTTACCGAAAGGTTGCCGGCGTTCGGCGAGTATCCTCCGGAAACTGACCGGTCCTGCTGCATGGTGCCGGACGTAACGGGCACCACTCCCGCTTGCAGGCCGAGAAGATCTAAGTAGCTGCGGCCATTCAATGGCAGCGCCAGCATTTTCTTTGTTTCAATAACGTCACCCAGCTGCGTGCTTTCCGTCTGCACTTGCACCGCGTTGGCGGTAACGCTGACCTCTTGTTGCATGCTGCCAACTTCGAGCGTAACGTCAATGCGCAATTGGTCGTTCACTTTCAAGTCGATATCTGTGGTGATGAACTGTTGGAATCCGGGGGCGCTGGCGGTGAGCGTGTAGTTTCCGGCCGGTAGAGCCAGTATCCGGTAGGAACCGTCAGCGGCCGAAGTGGTATCCTTCTTGAAATTGGTTTGCACATTCGTGGCTACGATGCGCGCGCCCGCAACCACAGCTTGCGTACGGTCGTGCACCACACCCAGAATCGATCCGGTTACGTCCGCGCGCAGCGCAGTCGGGCCAAAAATTATTGCCAGAACAAGCAGGAGAGCTGAAGCCACACGGCTATGGCGATTTTGCATGACACACCCCGAATGAGGGTAGCATGTCACAAAACGCTAGCGGCAATCAAGATGGTCGTTTAGGTCGTTTATTCGGCGGCTCTGGAGTGTGGTGTAGATCTCGGGCCGCGGAACGGAAAAATTCGCCGGAAGTAGCTTTTTGGGTCGTGGGCTAGCGCTTCGCCTCCGCCGGTGCGGGCGTGGCCTCAAGCAAGAGGTTCTCGCTGAATTCCGCCTTCAGCTTTGCTGTCGGTCCCGTCACCACGCCATAAGCTGTCTTGTTCACGTAATCCATGATCCTGTAATTCTTCCCCGCTGCCAGACCGCGCAATTCCAGTTCGCCCTTCCAAATCCCTTCAGGAGACTTCTGCTTGAGCACCTTCATTGGCTTTTCCGGCGCGTAGAACGCGTAGAACATCCTTCCGTCCTTCTCGATGGCATAGGCCTCCGGGGAATCGTAGCCATAAACGTAAAGGTCGAGAAAATTCCCCTTTGAAAGCATCTTCTCGTTGTACAGGGCGATCCACTTTTTCCAGTGCGCCTCTTTGCCAGGTTTCAAATATACATTTTTCAGTTGTGGCCCGTATTCAGGCCAGGTGAATTTCGTGCCCAGCACGCCGCCGGTCCCCAGGGTCGACGCGAAATCATCCCCCAGATCTTCTTCTTTGTCGCCTTCACCACTAATTCGTGTCAGTTCAACATGATCACCATAAATAGCCGCCCGCGGCCCAAGAAGAGCCTTGTACATCTTGATCCGTCTGCGCACCTGCACCGAGCCCACGGGATCAGCCGTCACGGCCTGGTCCATGTAGCGAAACCACGCCAAGCTCGGCGGCGTGCCGCACGGGCAGCTCTGCGTCACACTGTTCGGCTTCAGCGCCCGCGTGGTCTCGAAAATCGTTTTGTATACTTCACCCATCGCGTATACCGAATCCAGCGGAGACTTGTGGTGGTGCTTCGGGTTATAGCATGGGGGCGTTGCGTAAACGTTGTCCAGCTTGTGCCCGTCGAATCCCCAATCACGAATGAAGCGCTCCGTCAGCCCTTGGTAATAAGCTTGCACTTCCGGTACCGCCGGACAAAGTGTCGCCAGATTGCGCGTCATCCGCGCCGGTTTCCCGTTTTTATCAAGTGCCAGCCAGTCCGGATGCTCTCTGACTACTTCTGAAACGACGAATTTGTGGCCGCCATATCCGTTGTGCCCGTCTTCGACCGCCAGCGGCAGCCACCACAACTGCACGTTGATCCCTTGCGCGTGAAAATCCCTCGCCATGTTCTGAATCGCATCATCCGCAAAGGTATCCTTCCGCGGCTTCCAGTCGCCGTAATTGTCGAACCACCGGTCGTCCAGCGTCGCCCAATGAATGCCCAGCTCCTTTAGTTTCGGGATGGTCCCCAGCATCTGTTTGGGCGTCACTTCGGATTCATAGCCCCAACCGCACCAGCTGACCGCGTAGTTTTCCTCATTGTTTCTGGGCCGGGTCAATCCCTCGCGCTCCACCGCGTTTGACCACAGGCTCAGCGGTTCGTAATAGTCGCCTTTGTATACCGCGAGGAACGTGCGCGGGGTCGAATATACGTCTCCCGTTTTCAGCTTCCTATTCGCCGGCAAGCGTACCGACGCCAACACGCGCTGATCTCTGGTCGTTTCCACGGGAATCGAGAGAACCAATGGCAGCGTTTCAATGTGTCCGATTGCTTCTCCAACACTCCGCGTCCAGAACGCCACCACTGGAATGCCCCCGCCCACGCGCCCCAAATCTCCCTGTACCTCCACGGGCGCCCCGAATGGGTTCTCTTGTGAAAATTTTGCTGGCACCCGAAGCACATCGTCCTTGCCCCAGTTCAGGCTGGACCCGAAGAACGACCACATCTCATGGGGGGCAGCTCGCCAATCACTCCGTTGGGCATTCAGTCGGTGCCTCTGGAGCGAGATGCTGTCGAGCACAACGTCTTTCCGTCCCGCATTGCGCAGTGCAGCCGAGAGCAGCGCCATCGTCGGAGAGTCGTCGTACACTTCAATGGTCAAGATCTCTTCGAGACCGGTGCTCGCGCTCGTCCCAGGAACGTCCAGGTGTTTTCCGACTCGTCCAAGCTTGCCGGTGGCCTCGGCTACCTTCGCGTGCGTCAAATCAAATATCAAGTCGCGCACTTCGGCGCGCCCAGCGATCAGCTGCTGTCCCGCTTCCTTTCCCGGATCTTCCAGCGTGAGCATCTGGCCGGCACTCTGCAGGCTTGCCTGCAAGTAACCGGAAGGCCGCAGCAAAAACTCCGCTGCTCGCGTATGCATGTGGATGCCATCGCTCTCCGTGCTGACGGTGATCGCTGATGTTTCGACCGTCACGGATGCAGCCGCCGGTTGCGCTTCCTTGTTCTTACAGCCGGCGCATTGCACCAGCCCCGCGGCTAGCAGCATCGCGAGTGTTCGTCCCCACGACGTCCGGTTATTTCCCACTGTTTCACCACCAACGCTTGCCGGTCGCCAAGTCCCACGACCGATGAAAGCCCCGGCCCTTCTGCGCCGGGGACGGGGATCAGAGGCAAGCGCAGAAGGCTCCCCGGACCCCGCACCTTTAACCAACACGTTCGCGTCTCATTGAATTCCGGCGGAAGTTTCTACCGCCACTTCTCCTAGTGCTCCGCGATCCAGCCCATGGGAATCGACCAGGTGCAGAGAAATCCTGCCCACCCGGCCCGGAACGGCCGCTGTAGTTTGCAACAAAAGGAGGTTCCTGGGATCGACTTGCGTAATCGGTTGGGTACCCATGGCCATGCCCCCAGCCCCGTAGAAATGGACTACCAGTTTCCCGGAAAAGAAAACTCCAAAAGCGCCAACGAGTCTGATCTTGCCGGCGCCAGCATCCTGCACTGCATGAAGGGGTTGGAGGATCACTCCTGCGTCCGTCACACCTTGGAAGTCCTTGTCGGCCCGGGTGGGAAACCACTGCGTGTCGAAATGGTATGACTCCCCAGGGTCGAGCCGCACCATCGGCGAGTTAAGCTCGGCCTCCATATACAGAGCTGGCGGCTCTTTATCGGGAGATCCGAAACTGGCTGTACCATCAGGGTGCTGCCGCAGTTGAGAACCATTCGTCCAAAATATGACCGAGGCCTTTCCGGGGTATGGTTTCGTTTCGTCGTACCGAAATCGCTCTACCATCGCGTAGCGGCTGTCGCCATCCACGGCAGCCAACCAGCCGTCCTTTGAATCGAGCCACAACTCTGCTGCCAGAGGAACATAATGTAGAGCGAAGAGCCCATTCTCGCGCACCTCTGCCGCGGCATTCTCTGCGGGACCGAATTTCACATGATACCGGTTGAGGTAGCTACTCGATGAATTCGTTCTGCTGAAGGCCCAGAAATTCTGATTGTGGCGCGTGGCATCCCGGGCGTCAGCGGTATTGTACTGAGAGACCGATTGCACGGACCACGCGATGGGATGCCCGCTCGCGTTCTTTATCACCGCGTGAAAGTTGATGCGCGGCGACTCCGCCTCGAGACTCACCATGCGCGTAAACTGCAACCCCGTCTGAGGATCAGCTGGCCCGGTCAAGGAAATTTCGCAGCGCTGCCCTTGCGAGAGAATTTGGAACTCAAACAGACCATCATCCAGCAAATCAGAATTGCCTGCCCAGTGCTGCTCGTCCTCGCTTCCCTCCGGGAGCACCCACAGCTTGTCGCCGCCATAGTTAAACCATTCGCTGTTGGAGGGCGGGAGATGTTTCCCGGCATACCGCGGATTCACAAACAAATAGGGATGGCCATCGAAGATGACTTGCATCAGCCTGCCGCCGTTCTGCGGCACAAAAATTAGTTTTACCCATGGATTGGAAACCTGCTGCGCTTGCCAGCCCAGATACTTGATTTCCTCGACCTGGCAAGCGGCGGCGGCCACCTCGGGCTTGTGTGGCGCGCGAACGCCGAAGTGAACAAAGGTCGTCGGATAAAGCGTGAGTACCGCCGCCAAACGCCGGAGCAACATGATCTTTTTCATTGCCGATCGCTTTTCACCCTGTTTTCTTTCCGAGCTTTAGAATGGATATTGCATCTCGCACGCTCTGCGCGCAATGGCCTTTCCTATCTTCGCTTGCCACCCTATCCCCGCCGCAAAGAGTTCATTGCAAAACAGTTCGTAATGAAACGAAATAAATTGCTACACATCAAGAAATATGTGATAAGAACGCCAAATGCGCGGGGAATTCCAAACTCGTTGAGTGCTCCATCCGCCGGACGCCGGCGAGCGCAATGGCATTGACAAACGAAGCGGGCGGATTCTATTGCACGGTATGACTAGCTCCATCGAACCTGGCAAGACCTATTAACCTTTCTACCACACGGAGGTTCTTGAATGTCGTTCATGCCTGATTTCAGCCGTAGGGGTTTTATTCGCTTAGCCGCTGCCGCGCCGCTCCTGGGCCAGATTGCCGCTAGAAATGTGCTGGCAAGTGCTGCCACTGCGCTCGGCAAAGATTCACGCCAGAACGTCTACACGCGTCTCGGCGTAAAGACCATCATTAATTGCCGGGGCACCTGGACATACTTGAGCGGTTCGCTGGAATTTCCCGAAGTGCGGGCGGCGCAGCGAGAGGCTTCGGAATACTTCGTAAACATGTTTGAATTGCAGCATGCGGCCAGCCGGCGTCTTGCTGAATTGACCGGTGCCGAAGCTGGCATGGTCACTTCCGGGGCGGCTGGCGCGATGGCCTCCGCTGCCGCTGCGTGCATGGCCGGCAGCGATCCAAAAAATATCTGGCAGCTTCCCGACACTACGGGACTGAAGCAGGAAGTCATCATGGTGGGCGGCAGGAGTGCATTTGACAATGCTATTCGGCTGACGGGCGCCAAGCTGGTTCTCGTCGGAACAGCCGAGGAACTGGCTAACGCCATCAACCAGAACACCGCGATGATCTACACCACTCATCTGGGATCCGACTTGCAGACAGAAAATGCCGTAGCAAAAAAATATAGTATTCCCATGCTTCTCGATGACGCGGCCGGTATTCCCCCCATAGCCAACATCAAGTTATACGCACAAATGGGTCTGGACATGTACACCTTCTCGGGCGGGAAGGGGCTCCGTGGCCCACAATGCAGCGGTCTTTTACTTGGCCGTAAGGATCTGATTGAAGCCGCGATGCTGAACACCAGCCCGTGGGAAGGTGCTGTCTGTCGTGCCATGAAAGTTGGCAAGGAAGAAATAGTAGGTCTGCTCCTGGCAGTCGAGACCTGGCTGAAAACCGATTTTGATGCTCTCAATCGCGAATGGAATGCTCGCGTCGAGCGCATCGCGAAACTCGTGAAGACGGTGTCGGGCGTTGAAACCGACATTTCAATACCCAAGGATGGCAATCGCTATCCGACTCTTTACATTTCATGGGATGAAGAAAAGTGGGGTTTTACGGTGAGGGACTGTGTACAAAAACTGCGCGCCGGCGATCCGGTAATTGAGGTTGCTGGCGCGGATAATCCCAGCATTGTTCCGGCCGTTCGGGAAGGAAATCCAAAGCAAAGTTCGAAGGAATCGGCACAACGCCGCAGGTTGGAGCTGGTCTCTTCAACTATTCAGCCCCATGAAGCAATCATCGTGGGCCAGCGTATTCGTGAACTTCTAAGTGTCGCTCGAAAGGCTGCACCTGCCGCTTAGTGATCATGAGGATTCGCGAAGTGCCAAACCAGAGAAAATCTCACTTCCGGCAATGTTTGCTGGGAACCTTGATATTCGCAGCCGGTAGCACACAGGCCCAGGTGCACCCGGTCGAAGTTCCCCAGCGGGGACAGCCCTTGAGCTCCCCGCGCTCCGCCGCAGTGGACGCGGGTGACTACGTGTACCTTTCGGGACAGGGGGCACAACGTGCAGACCATAGTATGCCTGACAAATTTGAAGAACAGGCCAGCCAGGCGCTCGAAAATATCAAAACGATTGTCGAGGCCGCCGGCTTGAATATGGAGCATATTGTCTATGTCCAGGTTTATCTCGAAGACCTAGGCAACTACGAGAAACTGAACGACGTCTTCGCAAAATACTTTCCCGGCACTCCCCCGGCCCGCGCGGTGCTTGGAGTTTACCGCTTATCTCCATCGTCCATCGAGATCAACGCTGTTGCCGTTCGCGATCTCACCGGACGCAAGGCGGTTATCCCCCCCCATTACAAATCCGGCGAACCATTTTCGCCCGGCATATTAACGCATGACCGTTTGTTTGTTTCTGCGATCGAGGGGCGCGACCCACTCGCCAACACGGTCCCCGATGATGCCGCGGTTCAAACGGATCTCGCCCTTGATGGACTCCAGGCGGTTGTCGAGGCAGCTGGCTTGAAACTCAGCCATATGGTCTTCGTGAATCCCTACTTGACCCAGAAAGTACCGATGCGGCTGATGAACGAACGTTACGCTCGTCGATTTGAATTTGGTAACACCCCGGCGCGAGCCACCATAGAAGTCACCGCTTTGCCTCACCATGCCCAAATCGAATACACCGGGGTGGCCGTGCGCGACTTGAGCCTTCGTCGTGCCGTGCGTCCCAAAAACATGCCGCCAAGCCCCACTGCCAGCCCCTGTGTCTTCGCTGGCGAAACGTTGTACTGTTCCGCGAAGAGTGGATTTATCCCCGGGCCAAACGGCGGCGTCTATGGTGCTACAACGGCAGTACAACTCCGCCAGACCATGCGAAACCAGCTTGATAACCTGGAAGAGGCCTCCCTGGATTTCAGCCAGGTCGTCTCCACAACTGTTTATCTCGACAACCTCTCCGATAGTGAAGCGTTCAACAAGGTCTATGCGCAATACTTCAAGGCGGCTCTCCCCGCCCAAACGATGGTGCAGCAGCTTCCATCTTCTAACCGCCCACCCGATGCGGAAGGGCACTTCCCTGACCTGGAGCAGATGTCGCTGATAGCGGTAAAACAGGTCCCTAAGAACTAAAGAAACGTTTGCGGAGGCCAGCACATGGCAGTTCGACATTCCAGAGAAGCACGTTCATGTTTTACCGAGTTAAGAACAACGGTACAACCGCGGGCCTTATCGCAAATGATTTCACCGTTGCGGCTGCTCCTCTCAGTTGATCAGTAGTCAAGGAACGCCCTCACAAATGGCGTAACTAGCCGATTACTGCTGGCACGAAGCATCACTGCTGGTGCAACGCCACCGCGGGGTCAATGCGCGTAGCCCGGCGCGCGGGAATGTAGGTTGCTAACATGGCCACCACCATGATCGCCATGGGCATGAGCAAGTAGAGCCACGGCTCTCGAAGGTGGAGGCCATAGAACAAGGCGTCAAAGAGTTTGGGCAGGGGCAGCGCCAACGCCAGTCCGACGGCCGCTCCGACGGCAGTCATTTTCATGCCTTCCCACACAAGCATACGCAGCACGTCCGGGTGGCGGGCTCCCATCGCCATGCGTATGCCAATTTCATGCGTTCGTTGGCCCACGGAGTAAGCAATAAGGCCGTATATCCCGATAGCCGCAAGGATCAGGGCTAGAAGTGCGAAGCTGCCCAGCACACGCACAAAAAATGGGTCACCGCCCTTCTGGCGTTCAATCAGAGCTGGCATGCTCATGACACCAGCCAGCGGGAGCTCGGAATCCACTTGCGCAACCGCGCCGCGCAGGGCGGAGGCTAAGCTACTTGGATCGGAAGTTGCCCGAATCATTAGAGAGAAGGAAGATAGAGGCCGCTGAAGGAATGGCTCGTAGACTTCCGGGTCATCGCGAGTTTCTTCGGAGTAGGTTTTCACGTTGGCGACAACTCCGACGATCTCGCTCCACTCTGGGGTGGCGCCGTTTACATCCAAGCGGATCTGTTTCCCAAGCGCCTCCTGATCCTTCAAATGGCGATCGACAAACTCCTGGTTTACGACGACTACCCGCGGCGCGGTGGCGTCATCGGTTTCTGTGAACGTCCGGCCGCGCAGCAGCGGGATGCTCGCGGCCTGGAAGTAGTCCGGGCTAACGACGGCATCGAGAGCGCTGAGTCGCAGGTCCGCAGGCAATTCGGGCTGGCCTTTGATTCGGAAAGTAACGCTGCCAGGTCCAGATGCCGGCAACTCGGAGGCCACTGCTACGGCCTGGGCACTCGGAAGGTGCTGGAGGCGGGCAAGCAAATCTCTGACCAAGAGGGTCTTTTGGGAGGCATCCTGATATCGTGCGTTGTCTAAGGTCACGCTGGCGGTAAGGAGATGGTCTGCTCGGAAACCCAGATTCTGATGCTCTACAAGAAAAATTCCGCGGAAAAGCAGTCCGGTCCCGAGCAGGAGAAACAAAGCCAGCGCGATTTCGCCCGTAACCATCACCCTCCGGAGACGGCTCAGTGAGCGGCTCGGCGAAGCCGCGCGACTTTCATCCTTGAGGTTCGCGTTGATGTCGGTTCGCGAGGCGTTCAGTGCCGGCGCCAGTCCGCACAGCACCGCGCAAGCCAACGAGACGGCAAGAGCGAAAAGCAAAACGTTCCAATCCAAGCTCAACGGAACGGCGCTGATTGCTTCGTTGAAGGTCATACTGGCCCGAACAAAATTGATGCCCCAATAAGCAAGCAGAAGACCCGCACTGCCTCCGAGAAGGGCAAGCAGCAGGCCTTCACTCAGCAGCTGCAGGATGATGCGCAGGCGACCGGCTCCCAGGGCGATGCGGATGGCCAGCTCCTTCCGGCGTCCAGCGGCGCGAGCCAGGAGCAAGCCGGCTACATTGGCGCAGGCGATCATCAGAACAAACCCTACCGTGGTCATCATCACGGCTAGGGCGCTGCGAATTCCAAAATCGTAGATCAGGAAATCGGGCAGCAGGCGCACCGCGGCGCCCCAACCTTTTTCGGTCGCGGGAAACTCTTCCTCGGCGCGGCGGGCCAGCGCGGCGAACTCGGCGCGGGCCTGTTCGAGCGTTATGCCGGGTTTCAATCGTGCGAACAGGTGCAAAGAACGATCCGTGCGGGCGGCCGCAGTTTGATCTGCCGCGGACAAAACGAGCGGTGTCCATACTTGCGGCGTGAAGCCCAGCAAACGGTAACTCGCAGGCATCACCCCGATCACCACGTAGTTTGCGCGGTTTAGCCGGATGGTGCGGCCGATGAGGGAAGCGTCGGAACCAAAGCGCCGCTCCCAGAGCTCCCAACTAAGAATGACAACATTCTCCCGTCCAGGCTGGTCTTCGCCGGCTTCGAAGGTACGCCCGAATTGCGGGGAGACGCCCAGCACGGTGAAATAGTTGAGAGACACGGCCGCTGAACGGAGCGCCTCCGGGTGGCCCTGCGCGGTCAAACTGACGGTTCGATACTCGTCCGCGGCGGCCATGTCCGCGAAAACGTGGTTTGCGTCGCGCCAGGCGAGATAGTTGGGGGCCGAGACCAGACTCGCGTCGGCGTGGAAAGCCGGCGCGGGGTTCACGGAACTAACCACTGCCACGCCCTCGGGGTCGCGACCCGGCGGACGCCGCAAGAGAAAAGCGCTCACGAGACTAAACATCGTGGCGTTCACGGCGATACCCAGCGCCAATGTGAGAACCGCAGCGGCTGTGAATCCTGGGCTCTTCAGTAACTGGCGCACCGCGTAACGCAGGTCCTGTAAAAAAATATCCAGCACGGGCAGTCCACGCGCTTCCCGATGCTGCTGTTTCGCCTGTTCCGTTCCGCCGAAGCGAATCAGCGCCTGACGCCGAGCTTCCTCCGCGGACATCCCGCGCCGGAGGTTTTCTTCGATGGCTAAGTCCAAGTGAGCAGCCAATTCTGCTTCCAGCTCGTGATCCATCTCGGCGCGACGAAAAGTGGAAGTCAGGCGGTGGAACGATTGTCGCAGCCAGTCAGTCATTTGGTGCCACCTTCTTCCGGCATGGCCAGAACTCGACCCATCACGTCCGACAGCCTTTGCCAGTTCGCCGCATTCTCAGAGAGCTGTTTACGGCCAGTTTTCGTGATGCTATAAAACTTGGCCTTGCGGTTGTTGGACGAAGTTCCCCACTCGGCAGCGATCCATCCTCGCTGCTGCAGCCTCACGAGCGACGCATAGATCGTTCCCTGATTAAGGAGGACTTTATCCCCGCTTACCTGCTCGATGCGTCGCGCAATGCCGTAGCCATGGAGCGAGCCCAAGGCCGCGAGGGTCCGCAAGACCATAAGGTCCAAGGTCCCCTGTAATAGATCGAGCTTCGATTCCGCCATGTGGCCCTCCTGTGGCATGACCACAGTAGAATGCCACAACTTCTGTGGGGATACCACAGGAAGTGGAGCGTGAGCATGGTCTCGCTTTCGTTTCTGAGGATGGCTTCGACCGCCGGCTTACCGGTGGAATGCAACACGGCTAGGGAGATCGATGCTGGTGAACATCGAGCCGATATATATATTTGGCGTAGTTCATGTGGGTAGTCCTTGCACGCCGTCGCTTGAGCAGTTAACAGGAGCAATCCTCAATCGGAAGGACATGACTGATGAGCGGGTCGCTGCTAAACGTATAGACAGCCACCTGATTTACAATCACACTGGACTCGTGGTGTTGCCGTCTGTCTGGGATGACCGATTCGCACACACAGTGGACCTTATCTATGAAGTCCATTTGCACTTTGATTCTCCTGCTTTGCTTCACCGCTGTCGGTATTGCCCAACAGGGCGATACCGGCCAGCCGAAACTGACGGTACATTCCACCCTAGTTGTGGCTCCGGTGTTCGTGACCACTAAGGAAGGACGTGTGGTCTTGGACCTCAAGGCTGACGACTTCCTGCTCACCGACAACGGCGTACCGCAACTTCTTACACTAGAGCAGGACACTGATTCAGAGCCGCTGGCGTTGGCAATCGTGGTTGAGACGGGCGGCGCGGGGGCACGCCATCTCATTGACTACCGAGAACTGGACTCCATCCTTGACGCGCTGATCGGTAACATAGAGCACCGTGTTGCCGTCATCGGTTTCGACAGTATGCCGCACCTGATAGTGCCTTTCACGTCAGAAACACAGGAAGCTTCCAGTCGGCTTGCCACGCTTTCCGAAGGCGACCAGGGTGCGGCCATTTTGGATGGGGTGGCATTCGCCGTCCGGCAGCTGCGGGCACAGCCCCCGCGCTTCCGGCGCGCGATTCTGATGCTCAGCGAAACCATTGACCAAGGGAGCAAAACAACCCTGGATGACGCTCTGCGCTTTAGCAGCGATACGAATACGACTATATACAGCTTCGGTTTTTCGAGTACGCGCTCGGCGGTCTCCCACGAAGCATCAAAGTTTAGTAGCAAGAACCCCGGTCCCGAGCACGGCTGCTTCAGCCGTACTGGCGCCAATTCCGAGTACGAAGGTCACTACAGTAAGCAGGTGCTCGACTGCATCAGCCAGCTTGCTCCGCCCCTGCGGCTGGCCACCATGACCTTTCTGACCGCACGCAATGCGCTCCGCACGGAGACCGCTGAATCCATCGCACAACTCTCGGGAGGCGAGTTCTTTCGCTTCCACGATGCCAAGGATTTGAAGGCAGGCCTTATCGCCGTCTCGAACGACGTACCTAATTACTATGTACTTAGTTTCCGCCCGACGTCGCCTACGCCCGGCCTGCACGCGCTACATGTGGTGACCAAGGATCATCCACAATTCGTGATGAGATCCCGACGCGAGTATTGGATCGACGATAACACCGAGCGCTAGGCACCGAGAGAACCAAGGCCGGGAATAGTCGAAATTCTTTTTGCTCCACAGAGTCTTCTGGATTCGCCGAGATGCGCACCTTGAAATTTGCACGGACGGCATCCAACTGCTTTTTGGTCACCTGAGCCTGGACGACGGCAGCACTGAACAGCCCGATTAAGAGCACGGGAATTGCAACACCCTAGTTTCATCCTATTCATCGTTGTCTCCTTATTGGCATTTTGTCGGTTCGCAGCGCGAAATCTCGGCGCCATCAAGGGTTGAGGGGACGGGATGGAACAACATATTTTCACAGGCGCCGCGAATCGGCCGAATTTGAATGAATTTGTCCTTGACACCTGTCTGGTTGGCAGTGTATGGCAGACCCACAGTTTGTACGAGTGGAGCCCGCGAGTGGTCTTACATTGCTGTTCCTCTCCGGCCGCACGCCTGTCTTTCTCTCCAATTTGGGTGTGTGACTCGAGTGAGGATTCCTCAAATCTTCATGAAAAATGCTCTCAGACTCGTGGCGCCGCTTTTATTTTCGGCGCGTCTGCCCATTCCTGCTGGAACTTCAATCCTGCTCGCAAGCTGATTCTGTGGTGGGAGGTTCCATGAAATTCTTTACCAGAATCTTGGTCGCAAGTGTTTTGTTCGTCGCGTTTATATCTGCCGCTCCAGCGTGGGCGCAGACCGCCAACTCGGCCATTGTCTTGGGGATGGTGACGGATCCGGGCGGCGCCGTCGTTCCGGACGCCACCGTCAGCCTGACGAACACAGCCACCAATGAAATCAAGACCACGGCCACGAACTCCTCGGGACAATACGTTTTCCCCAACGTGTCCCCTGGCATCTATACCCTCAAAATCTCCAAGGTGGGATTCGCCACCACCACCTTTTCCAGTATTCAATTCAACGTCTCCAAGAGTTACACCTACGACGCCAAGCTGGAGGTAAGTTCAACTAAAGAGATTATCGAGGTCACCGCAGGAGCCGTCGCCGAACTCCAAACCACCGACGCGGTCATGGGAAACGTGGTTGGGGGCACAATGCTGATGCGCCTGCCAACCCTGGGCCGCGACGCCAGCGAACTGTTGACCCTCCAGCCCGGCTCGACTCCTTATGACAGCTCCCAAGTTGGTTTTGGAAATAATGGCGGCACGATCGCCGGCGCGCGCAGCGATCAGAACAGCATCGTGATGGACGGCATCGACGTCACCGACAACGTGATCTCCGGCGGCGCCACCGAGAAGCCCATCATCCCGATCGGCGTTGGGAGTGTGGATGAGTTTCGTGCGGAGATAACCAACGAAAACGTAACGTTTTTGCGCTCTTCTGGCGGCCAGGTTGCCATCGTCAGTAAGAGCGGGGGAAACACTTATCATGGCTCAGTGTATTGGCTCCATCAGAACTCCGCGCTGAACGCCAACTCCTGGGATAACAATCGAAACAAGATCAAGAAGCCCCCTACACACGACAACCGCGGCGGTGTCTGGATTGGCGGGCCGATCCGCAAGGATAAAACCTTCTTCTTTGCGAACTACGAAATCCGCCGCTTCCCGCAGTCTCTTCAGGACACCCGCATTATGCCAAGCGATCTATTGCGCCAGGGGACTCTACAATTCCAGGACTGCGCCATGGGATTCGACCCCACCACGGGTAACTGTCAGGGCGGAAATCTAATCCAGTACCCCCTTGCGACGTCCACGAATTGCGGTGCCAATGCCAATCTGGCGTGTGATCCGCGCGCCCTCGGCATCAGTCCGACCATCAAAGCGCTGTGGGGAATGATGCCCCAAGGGACGGACACGACCATCGGTGACGGCCACAACACCTTAGGGGATCGCTTGAACTTGGCGGCCCCCCTCAAGACCGACTTTATCTCGTTCCGCTTGGATCACAAGTTCACCGACAAAGTTCAATTCTTTGGACGGTACATGTACTCGCGGAACGTCCAGCCAAACGACGTTCAGGTGGATCTGCGCGGCTCGCGTCCCAGCACTCCCAGCAGTTCCAACCTTCGAGGAGACGGCGAATACGGCGGACTGGATTGGCAAGTGCGCCCCAACCTCACGAACAGTTTTCGCGCCGGCTGGATCCGCGCCCGGCAGGACTTTACCGTCGTCAAGCCCAGCGTATCGGCCGCCCAACTCGCTTTTCCCGGAGCGGCTTCTGCCGATGGGCCCGTCGCGCTGGCGCCGGGTCTCGCAGCGACTGGCTTTATCGACACGGTCGTAGACGTAGATACGCAACGCGCACGGCACCAGGCTATCTACGACAGCAGCAAGCAATACAATGACATGTTGACCTGGACGAAGGGCAAGCACACCGTGTCGGCGGGGGTGGACCTCCGCTGGCTGCCGACCATCCACGACCGGGACGACAAAGTGGTCGGCTCTTTGAACTCTCTAGTCGCTGCCATGGATGCTGACGTGAACTTGCTTGCCGGCTCCTCAGTCAACCGGCCACCCACGTGCGGCGGCGTGGTTCTTACCAATTGTCTTCTTTCTTCCGACGTACAACGGTGGGATCGTTTCTACGCAGCATCGCTCGGGTTGATTGACAACGTCGGCATCCTGGCGGTGCGAGACGGCAGCCTCAATCCCAAGCCCCTGGGCGCTTCCCTGATTGCCAAAACAACTCTTCGCATGAACGAGTTCTTCGCGCAAGACACTTGGCGTATGACGCCATCCTTCACCTTGACCTACGGTCTCGGCTATGGCTGGCAGACCACACCCCACGAACTGAACAATCAGCAGACCCTCATCGCCAATCATGACGACGGCGATAAGATCCTCGATACCACTGCTTACTTTGCTGCGAAAGCGGCGGCGGCCAAGGCTGGCCAGTTCTATGACCCCACCCTCTCCTACATTCCCATCTCGAAATCCGGTCGCAGCAACGTCTTTAACGTGGACTTCGGCAACGTGGCGCCGCGCGTTGCGGTGGCCTGGAATCCCAGCTACAAGAGTGGCCCTTGGAGACATCTTTTCGGGGACAAGAAGACCGTCGTGCGCGCAGGTTATGGGATCGGCTACGACCGAGTCAACACCGTCCAGAGCGTTATCATTCCGATGCTTGGTGTGGGCTTCGCGCAAACCATCAACTTGGTAACCCCCCTTTGCAACGCAAGTGGCACCGGCGGAACAGGCTGCAACGCAGCCGCGGGCTTGGCCAATCCCGGGCTTGCTAGCTTCCGCGTGGGTGTGGACGGACAGATACCGGTCCCCGCCTCTCCTGGGCCCCTAACATCACCCATAGTTCCAGATCTTGTCTACAGCGAACTGCTGAGCTTCCAGAACGACCCGGACTTCAAAGTCGGTCGCAGTCACATGATTGACTTCACCATCCAGCGCGAACTGCCGGGGCAGAACATCCTGGAAGTCGGCTATGTCGGCCGCCTGGCACGCGATCTGGCGGGAAGTTTCAACCTCAATTCGGCACCATACTTCTTCAAGGACAACGTGAGCGGTCAGACTTTTGCTCAGGCGTTTGACGCCACGGCGACACAGATCCGGACCAGCGTTCCCATATTCCTTGCCAACGGAAATGAGAACCCGGCTTTCCAAACTCAACAGTGGTTCGAAAACCTGCTCCCGGGGTTAGGCGTCGGCTGCGGACCTAACAACAATAATATCTCATCCACTGCATGCCTTGCTGCCGGGAATTCGGCTTCCTTCCAGAACGGAAACGTCACCAACCTGTTCATCACCATGGATATTTATCGGAAATTCCAGAGTGGCTTGAACCTGCCGACTTTCAACAATCTGCAAGTGTTTGACCTGTTCATGCGTTCGCATAAGGACTATTCGAACTACCACGCCTTGGTGGTCACCTTGCGCAACCGGCCCTGGCATGGCTTGCTCTACGACCTGAACTATACCTTCTCCAAGTCACTGGACACCGTCGGAGCGGTGCAGAATTCCGCAAGCTACTATGGCACCAGCTTCAACCCCAGCATCGAGTATGGGCCTTCGCTCTTTGACCGCACGCATGTGCTCAATACCGTGTTCAACTACGACTTGCCTCTTGGCCGCGGCCACCGTCTGGGGAGCAGCCACGAAGCCGTCAATAAGTTCATCGGCGGATGGTACACTGCTGGCATCGTTCGCTTCAGCAGCGGAATCCCGCTACTGGTCCAGGAAAGCAATCAGGTTTTCGGTGGCGGCGCAATCTTTGCGTTTCCCACGGGCGAAATACCGCTCGTCAATCCCAGCTCCCTCGGCGGCGGCGTTAACAGAGGCGTCTGCGCGCCATCGGGCGGAACCGGTTCCGGAAGTAATGGGCCGAACTGCCCACACCCGGCGGGGACACCCCCATCAGAAGGTTCGGGGATCAATTACTTCAAGGATCCTGCAGCCGCCTTGAAACAATTTCGCCCCATTCTCCTCGCTTCCGATACGACGACGGGCCGTTCCCGGCCGCTGCGCGGCTTCTGGTTCAAGAATGTCGATCTGCGCCTCGGAAAAGTCACCAGTTTCCGCGAAAAACTAAAGGTCGAGTATTCGTTTGACTTCTTTAACGCGTTTAACCACCCGACGTTTCTCGACCCGACCCTGGATACCACCAACCTGGCGAACTTCGGCGTGGTGACCACGCAACTCATCCCGGCGAATCGCAATACGGGCTCCCGCTGGATTCAATTTGGCTTGAGTGTGGAGTTCTAATTCGCGAATCAAATCAAACTTATGCTGGTTAGCTCAGCGGCTAGACAGGTGTTTCTCGTCGGTGAGGCGGATGCGGTTGGCGTGGTCATAGCTGGACATGTCGGAGAGGATGACCTTATCGCCGACTTGTAAGCCGTCGAGGACCTCGATCGTGTTTACGGACGAGCGCCCAAACTTCACCTCGACGCGCGCCGCTTCTTTGCCGTCATTAACAATCTTGAACAGAGAAACCGTGGAATTTGCAGTAGCGTGCACTGGGCGTCCGACGTAGAGAACGTTCTCAAGCTTTTCGATGTCAATGGTGGCATCGATTTCGAGACCTGCGCTGACCCCTGGGGGCACGGCATCCAGGGCAAGGTCCACGCTGCGCGTGTCGTTTGATGGGGACGGGCTAATGCCGCTGACATGCCCGTTCGCGAGGGGGCCCTTTCGTGTAGCTATTGCGGCGTTTTGGTTAGGCCGCACGTCGACCGTCATGAAGGCCGGGAGGGTCACTCGGCCGACTAAGTTCGTGGAACCTTCTGCACGAACGAGCCTTCCCAGGCCACGAACCTGCCGCAGCATCGGGCCTTTCTTTGTGGTGTCAACCCAAATGGTGGTTTGGTCTACCGTGGGTTCATCGACGTGTTGGCGTTTTGCAGAGTCACCGCTGACGCCGCCTCCGATTCCGCCGGTTACTCCACCCGAAGGTCCACCAGAAGGGGCACCGGGGCCGCCTGAAGGTGCGGACCTGACCCCGCCGGAGACGCCGGGGGCGACGATCCCACGTTGCGGAGGATATGGCCCGAAATGGGGCGCGGCTTTGAGAGGGAAACTCCATACGGCAAAAATTATGGCCAGGGCGATACAGCACGAACTTGCGGTCAGTGAAGCAACGAGTCTTGTTCGGGACATTCGAACCTCCTTTAGCATGAGAGTGACGCGCTCGACGAGCTGACGCTCGGCGAGAAAAGGCGGCGCAGGAATGGTTGCGAGGGATCGGCGGGCATTCGCAAATTCAAGCAGGGCTTCCAGATAGGGCTTGCGCGCGTTCGTGAGTCGCACGACCTCCAGATCAACGACTTGCTCGCGCGCGAGGCGGACACGCGCGATGAGCCAGGCGATGGCGGGATGAAACCAGAGGGCGGCATCGATGGTTTCTTCGGCCAAGTGATGCGCCCAATCGTGGCGTCGGACATGGAGCAATTCATGACAGGCAATCGCGGCTTGGGACTGCGCGTTCATGGCCAGGAACCGCTCGGGCAAGAGAATCACTGGCGCCGCGAGGCCGAAAGTGACGGGCGAATCTACATCGGTGGAAAGGCGAAACTCGGCGCGGGCCCTCAACTGAGCGCGCATTTGATCGAGAGCGGCGGCGGATTCAGCCGATAGCGAGTTCGGCGAAGAAGCCCGGCGAAATTGTCGAAGTTTCAGGAGTCCCAGTGCGAGGATTACAAACCTAGCGGCGATTCCGGCCAGAATTGCGACGCCGAGAATCTCGGCGATGATTGGGAAGCTGGAGAAATGCCAGTGGGTAACTGCCGGATTGGATGCTGGGATGGCACTGATGTTCCCCAGGCGAGGCGTGGAGGCAATCGAGCCACTGCTTTGCATCCGATGCCAGGGCTCCACAAATGGAAGCACCAGACTGAGGCCAAGAATTGCCCGCCAATACGCCAGTAGTACTCGGGGCTGACGAATTTGGAAAAGGCCCGGGAGAAATCCGGCGGCGAGGGCGAGCAGCGCTACTTGGGCGCTCCAAAACAGGAGGTTGGAAAACCACAAAGGCATATTCATTGGCAACTCCGGACCCCTTTGACCACATCACGGACGCTCATTTTATTTCCTCGATCATGCGCACAATTCCTTGCAAATCTTTTTCGCGGATGTGACGCGCTTTGACGAGATGGACGAGAAGCGGTTCAGCTGAGCCGTTGAAGACGCGATCGATGAACTCGCGGATCATACCGCCGATTACCTGGTTCTTCGGACGGGTGGGGCGGTAGAGGAAGGCGCGGTCCTGGCGGCGCTTCTTCAAATAGTCTTTGGTTTCGAGGATTTTCATCATCGTCATCACCGTCGTGTAGGCGATTTTGCGACGCTCCCGCAAGGCTTCATAAATATCGCGGACGGTGGCGCTCTCACGCTGCCAGACGAGTTTCATGATTTCGAGTTCCTGGGGGGTGAGCGTGGTGTGCTTTGGTCTCATGGATGAGAGTTTTATAGTACTAAGTAATTCGTATGTCAAGCGCAAAAAACACGTGACTCCGCTGGCCTCCGCCTCGGAGAAATCTGGAAACCACCCCGGCCTGGTGACCAGGGTAGTGCGAGCCATTCTCGTCTACGCACGACTGAACGGCCTCTTGAAGTGGGTCCCGTTCGAGGAGTCGTTTCCATCACTTCGTTCTCTACGCGGATCGGCTGACAAAGACACATAACTTGGCAACCGAACTACACACAATTTTATTCCCGCCTCTTAGATGTCCCTGGATAGGGGAATTATCCGAGAGCATGCGTGGTCTTACACGCTGAAGACAATAAAATGTTTCGAAATTCAAAACCTCGTCGAACAAGGAGATTTGATTTGATCTGGGCTCGATACTTGAAATTATTTGCGAAGTTAGGCTTGTCTACTCTTGCGCTGGGCACATTGGCGACTGCCGGAAACGCGCAGAATGGGTACCAAGGGAAATTCACGCTGGCAGTTGAGACTCACTGGGAGGGTGTCACCCTGCCGCCCGGCGATTACACTTTCGCTCTCCCATCCAACAGCGCTCCTTACAGACTATACATCTGGGGACAGGGAGTTGGTGCCATCATCACGGCGGCTACAGCCGATCAGGGAGTGGTTTCTGAACGCCCACAGTTTAACCTGGTGGACACCGCGGTGGGGTACACCGTCCAGACATTCGAGGTCCCGGAGCTAGGAGTGACCTTTAGCTACCTGACGCCCTCTCAAAAACACCCGGGACACCAGGAAGCCCGTCAAAAGACTGTGCCGCTGACCGCACCTGCATCACCGGCCAGTGAAAACAAAACATCCATCGAAGTTCACTCTGCGGGTCGCTAAGGAAAGCAGTCAAGCCAGGGTTACGCGAATCGAGATGGAGTCAGGCTCCATCCGGTATACGTGCGTTCAACAACGCTTGATATTGAAGAAGGAGAGAAAGTGATAGTTCCAAGGTTTCTGGTGCTCGTCGACGTCAAGTTGGCTGACATCGTGAGCGGTCAAGAAAGGTTGAAGGATGGGCCGATCGGAGGCACTCCGGCATTCGTTTGTGAGTCGGGGCCAGCTGGTCTTGCTCATGGTAAGGAGTTGTTCGCGGAGGCGATGCTGGAGAATAGTCCGACTAGACCACCGCGCCGCGCGGGTGATTTTGTTGTTTCTGCAACGGTACAACTCCTTCTTCTGGCAGTACTGCTTTTGCTTCCGCTTTACTTCAGCGAAGCGATCGATGTTCATCAGTTCAATAGGACGCTGCTCGCGGCACCTCCTCCCGCGCCTGCTCCACCTCCGCCACCCGCGTCGGCACGGTCGGTGGCCCCGAAACGGAGGGCGTTATCCGCGGAAGGGAAGTTGGTGACGCCAAGAGTCATACCGAATCAGGTCGCGCGCCTCACCGAAGAACTGGGCGGAAACGATTTGGCGGCTGCCATTGTTCCAGGCGAGGGCGTTCCTGGTGGGGTTCCTGGAGGACAGCCTGGTGGCGTGATCGGCGGAGTCCTTTCGAGCATTGTCCCTACAGCGCCGATCGATTCGGCGCCGAAGGGTCCGATTCGCATCGGTAAGGGATATAAGGCACCGAGAGTTATCTTTGGGCCAGACCCGGTCTATCCCCTCCTTGCCCGACAGGCTAGGGTCAACGGCGCGGTGGTGATCGATGCCGTGATCGACACGCAGGGAAATGTAGTGGAAATGCGGGCGGTGTCCGGAAACCCGCTCCTCGTAATGGCGGCAATGCAAGCCCTCCGCCAATGGAAGTACGAGCCGACCATCATCAGCGGCCAGGCTTTTCCCGTGCGATTGCTCGTGACCATTACGTTCGAATTGAAGGGCCACCCATAGTGGCAGAATCATGAAAAAGAGAAATCTCTTCTTTCCTAGAATGGTTTGGATATTCAGCCTGTTCCTGGCATTGCTCCCCTTCTCGGTGAAGGCAGGGGAGATGAGATGGTTCTTTCGCTACGCAGCAATTTTCACTCGCGGAGTCGATTTCGGTGGATCAGCCCGGATTCTTCGGCTGCACTACGCCACAACAATCAATGCACAAAGCGCCAACGGCCGGCCAGTCGTAACCGGCAAGAAGGTTGTTTTGGCTTTAGCGGCTGCCAGCGAGCGGCCTGAGGCTCTGATCGATGCGAACAACAGCAAATGCTCGGGAGACAGCTCCCAGACAAGCACCTCCGAAGCCCAATTGCAAATGCATATCGCATCCGGCCACTCCGCAGCCAGCGGAGGGATTCCGCGCTCTCACTCGATCTCGGACGCCATTTCCGCGCCGATTTATTTTCAGCTCGCGGACAGTCTGATCTACATGCAGGCAAGCCTCAACGGCTCACAGCCTCTCTGGATGATGTTGGACACGGGTTCGAGTGTCACGGTCTTCGACGAGCCGGTATCGAAGACCCTGGGGATTCGGTTCCTTGGTGAAGGGAATGCTTATGGACCCGGGCAAGGGTCCGCCCAAAAGTTGGCATTCGCCAGCCACGCCACCATCAGTTTTGCTGGGGCAGAGCTCGGCGATCAAACTGTGGCGACGCTGCCTCTAGAGTGGTTCTCGCGTGAAGTGGGCCGAAGTACTGATGGATTCCTCGGCTCCAATGTATTCCGCAACTATGTTGTTGAAATCGATTACGCAAACCAAGTCCTTCATCTCCACGATCCGACAACCTACTCGTACTCCGGCTCGGGTCAGCGTTTGCCACTCCAGTTTATCTGGGACAACATACCGAGTGTTCGGGCGCAGGTAGTGGCGCAAGACGGGACAGCAATCACCGGTATCTTCTTGATCGATTCCGGCGCGACGACCGCGCTTTGGCTCACGAAGGCCTTCAGCGAAGCACATCCAGAGTTTCTATCGGCACAGGAGACCATGGAAGTCCCCAATGTGGTTGCCGTGGGAGGCGAGCTCAGTGCCCGCCTTGGATGGGTGCCGGCTATTAGGTTCGGAGGATTCCTGGTCTCCATGCCACTCACGCAATTTTCCCAAAATACTTCGGGCATTTTGGCCACGCCTGGCCTAGCAGGGATCATCGGGGCGCAACTGCTGCGGCGATTTACAGTCATCTTCGACTACCCGCACGGGGTGATGATTCTCGAACCTAACGAGCACTTTGGCGACCCATCCGAGTAGGGAAAAAAGAAGCTTTGAGGAGCCGCACGCGGATCTAACTAACTAAGTTTCCGGCCAGATATCTGCCGGCCCTTGAACTGACCGCTGCATGCTAACTGAGGCGTGTTGACGTGTGATCCAGAGCTTTGGCTCGAGGGAAACAGACAAGCTTTTCCACTATCATCACCGCAAGCGTTTCCGCGCCATCGAGCGCGTTGCCTTGCGGAAGTTGCTCCAACTCCACGCGGCGACAGAATTGCGGGTCTTGGCTTCGCCTCCGGGGAACCAATGGGAGGCGCTGCGAGGAGATCGGAAAGGGCAACACTCGATCCGAATCAGTGATCAATGGCGCATCTGCTTTGTCTGGCGCGATAGCCATTGCTACGACGTGGAAATCGTCGACTATCACTAAGCAAGGAGCTAGAGATGAACAAGACCGAAACGCTTATGCCTCCTGTGCATCCCGGTGAAATCCTGCGTGAAGATTTCATGAAGCCGCTTGGCTTGACAGTCAACAAGCTTGCGCTCGAACTGCATGTTCCCGCGACGCGCGTAGGGGAAATCGTGCATGAGCGCCGCCGGATCACTGCGGAGACTGCCCTGCGTCTGGCGCGATACTTCCATACGAACGCTGAGTTTTGGCTCAATCTTCAGAACTTCTACGATCTAGAAGTGTCCAGACGTTCGGGAAAGGTTTCCGAGATCGAGCGCCAAGTACATCCTCGACCATCACTGGCCTCCTGAACTCTCCTCAACGATTTCGCGGCGTGTTGGGTGCAGATCGAGTTGCCAGCTGGATTAACCTGTAATCGGAGCTTCGGGGGAGAGTTTGCCTGTAACACGCGCCCCACGGCCCGTCTGAGACCCTTTGCGGGCGGTAATAACCGGGGATAGAATGCCTTCAAATGCGCAAACGAGGTAGGACGCTGGTTCCCCACAAGTGAGATGGTCTGCATGATGAATTTCTCGCGCAAAGTCCTCGACGCAACTAATCCACTGAAAAAGCAATTTCTTGTGGCCCTCATCGCTGAAGTTGGCGTGCTGCTGGGCATTTTTAGTGGGGTGGTCTGGGCGCAAAGTGCTTCCCTACCGCAGGGAGAGGCGAACATTGTGGAGGGCACGGTCCGCAGCTCGGCCGGCAAGCTGCTTAAGGGGGCATCTGTTCTGCTGGAGGAAAAGGAGCGGTCGAACTCTCTTGAGACGAAGACCAAGGCAGATGGGAGTTTTGTTTTTTCGGGAGTGCGCCCAGGAGTATATACGCTGAGGGCGAAAATATCGGGATGGTGCGAGGGCGTCTCGAATCCCTTGGTTCTAATCGCGGGAGACAAGAAGCGCGTAGATCTGGTCTTAGAATTGACAGCGGATCATCCTGGCGGTTCAGGCACACCCTCTTCTTCGGGCTCTGCGGCGGGAGCGATGGAATTTGAAGACAAGCCGAGCTTCACGGTTGCAGGAGTCACGGATTGGAATAATACGGGGATGCATGGGTCGGACGTGAATGCAAGAACTAGTGAAGCGCTGGCAAAGGAAACGGTGGCGCTCAAAAACGGAGGGTTGGTTGAAAAATCGACAGGGGATACCAAAGCCGGGGCGCCGTCACTGAACTACGGCGAATCTCAGGAAAGACTGCTTGCAGCTCGTGAGCAAGTGCGAACGATGCTGGCGAAGGCGGATACTGCCAACGGGCATCGGTTGATGGGCGAACTCAACGAACGATTGGGTGATCCACTGGAAGCGGTACGGGAATATGAGCGGGCGGCTCTGATGGATCCTAGCGAGCAGAATCACTTCGAGTGGGGCACGGAGTTGTTGCTTCACCGAGCGGATGGACCGGCGGTAGAAGTTTTCACCAAGGGATCTCACGCGCATCCGGACTCCGCGAGAATGCTGGCGGGGCTTGGCGCAGCGCTGTACGCCGAGGGCAAAAGGGCGGAGGCAGCGGGGCGGCTCTGCGAAGCTTCAGATTTGAAGCCCGCGGATCCTGCGCCTTACGTTTTCCTGGGAAAAATGGAGAAGGCGGCGACCGGAGTGCTGGCGTGTGTGGAACAAAAGCTAGCACGATTTGCGCAGGAACAGCCTGGGAATGCTCTCGCAAATTATTATTACGGAGTGACGCTGTGGAAACGCGACCGGGGATCGGAGAAAAATGCCGCGGGCTTGCAGCAGGCTGAAGCGTTGCTCGAAAAAGCGGTGAACATTGATCCCCAACTTGGCGAGGCATATTTACAGCTTGGGATTTTGCATTCCGAGCGGGGCGATTTCGAGCAGGCCATTCGCGATTACAAGAAGGCCATCGAAGTAAACCCCCAGCTCGGCGAAGCCCACTACCGTCTGGGTTCCGCCTACAAACGGATTGGCGAAGAATCGAAAGCACAGCAGGAATTTCGGGCGTACGAGAAGATTGAAAAAGCGCAAACCGCTGCAATCGAGAGCCGCAGGCGGGAACTTCGACAATTCCTGATTATTTTACAGGACCAGCCGGCAGCCCTTTCACCACCTTGAAAATCGGAATACTCTATTTAGTCTTGGAGTTGAGGGGTGCTACGATCCCGCTGCCTTCGCGGATGGTCAATATCTGATTCACCTTCACCTGCTTGAGCTGCTCGACTTTCTGCGTGGTCGGCCATTTGACTTCGATGAGCTCTACCGTTTGAGCTTTTCCCAAACCGAAGTGCAGGCGCAGATCGCTCTGCGACATAACGCTTGAGCCGCTGTGGACTTCATCCATCTGGGCATGCTTGCCGGTGACAACCCGCACGCGCGCGCCGATGGCGGTGCGATTGCACTTTGTGCCGATCAGCTTGATCTTGATCCAATTCTGCTGGTTGCCGCCGTCGTTGCGAAGCAGTGAAGGCGGGTCGTTCATGTTCAGAACCAGAGCGTCGATGTCGCCATCGTTGTCATAGTCCCCGAAGGCTGCGCCGCGGCTGGAGAAGCGCTCGCTGATACCAGGTCCCATTTCTGACGAGACATCCTTGAAGCGGCCTTCACCCATGTTCTTGTAGACCAAGCGTGGATTTTTGTAGGTCTGCCCAAGCTCATGCCCCTCGATTTCGGGATAGACGTGTCCATTGATCTGCAGGATGTCCGGCCAGCCGTCATTATCGTAATCAATGAAGCCGCAACCCCAAGCAACGTACTGGTTGTTGATGCCGATGCCCGAGGAGAATGTAACGTCACTAAAGGTTCCGTCGCCGTTGTTGTGATAGAGGTTGCACGTGTCGTCGGCGAAGTTGGTCTTGAAAATATCAAGCCATCCGTCGCCGTCATAATCGGCGACGGCAACGCCCATTCCGGCTTGTTCGTGGCCGTTCTCGCTGTAGGCGCAGCCGGCGATGACCGCGACATCGGTGAAAGTACCGTCGTGGTTGTTGTGGAAGAGCATACTGGGTTCGGAATCCACGGCGACATATATATCGGGCCAGCCGTCATTATCAAAATCATAGGAGACGGCTGTGATGGAATACCGAGGGCCGGGCTTGAGGATTCCGGACTTCGCGGAGACATCGGTAAAGGTGCCGTCGCCGTTGTTGTGGAAGAGAACGTTGGTGTCGCCGGTTAAACCGCGCGGACCGCACATTACGGGAACGCCTTTCCACTGACACTGCGGCGGGTCAGTCTTGGAGGGAGTTTTTTCCGGATCGAGCTTGATGTAATTGCAGACAAAGAGATCGAGACGGCCGTCGCGGTCGTAGTCCAGCCACGTACATCCGGCTCCCCAGCGGATTTGGTCGTCGTAGACGCCGGCTTTGCGCGTGACATCAGTGAAGGTGCCGTCGCCACTGTTGTGAAAAAGGATGTTGTGTCCCCAGAAGCAGCAGAAGAGATCGTCCCAGCCATCGTTGTCGTAATCGCCGACGCAGACGCCTGTCTGCCAGCCGGTGCGGGCGAGGCCGGACTTTTCTGTGACGTCGGTGAAGGTTCCATCGCGATTGTTCTTGTAAAGATGCGAGGTGGGAGCTTTGCCGGGTGGCCAGTCGGTATTGATGCGGGTTCCGTTCGTGAGATAGATGTCGAGCCAGCCGTCATTGTCATAATCGAAAAAAGCCAGTCCGCTGCCCTTCGCTTCGATGATGTATTTTTTGTGCTCGGCGCCGCCCCAGACATTAGGAACGGTTAGGCCGGCCTCGCGAGCTACGTCGACGAACTGGACCGGCGAGGCTGCCGGTGAATTTGAAGTGGATGGAATTGGAAGAGTTGCCGCTTCGAGGCGCTTCGTGCCAGGCCATCTCCAGAGCGGAGTTGCGAGCGCCTCTAATAGTGAACTGCCAAGAACGATTAAGGACGAGCCGAGAAATCGGCGGCGCAAGAGATTCATAGTCAGTGATCACCCGGGGCGCAAGTTGCCGAGCTGCAATTTGGCGACCGAACCAATTCGCTTGCAGAGCGTCTTCGGCTGTCTCTCTTCATTTACCTGGCACCTTGGGAAAATTGCGAGGCACAATTCCCGCGCCCTCCTTGACGGCGATGATCTTGTCGATGGGCACAGTCGTCAGCCTGTCTATCTGCCCGCTCGGCCAAGTGATTTCCAGAGATTCGATCTTCGCGCGCTTGCCCAAGCCAAAATGAATTCGTGGATCGCTTGCCGACATGTAGCTCATGCCGCCTTTGGACTGTTCGACGTGGGTGACGCCTTCGGAAGTGAGCTTCAGAGAAGTGCCAATTCCATCGCGATTCGATTTTGTACCAATGAGCAGAATTTCCAGCCAATGATTGGCGTTGCCGCCATTGTTGACAAGAAGCTCCGGATAGTCACCGCGATTATTGATGGCGATGTCCATGTCCCCGTCATTGTCGAAATCAGCCGTAGCCAGGCCCCGGCCAGCGATGGGGCGGATGAAGTCTGGGCCTAAAGAATCCGAAACTTTTTCAAACCGACCCTGTCCCAAATTCCGGAGCATCAACAGCGGTTCCTGGTAGGACACTTCGCTGTGGTACAGATTCACGTTGTCCAGCATGGCGCCGTTCAACTGCAGAATATCGGGCCAGCCGTCGTTATCGTAATCCAGAAACTTCGTGGACACACCGCTCAACAGCATGGCTTTGTTGCCGATGCCGGAGCGATAGGTGCAGTCGTCGAACGTTCCATCACGGTTGTTGTGGTAGAGACGATTCAATTCAAAATCGAGGTGCGTGACATAGACATCCTGCCAACCATCACCGTCCACGTCCGCGGCGTCAATGCCCATGCCCGCTTCGTAGCGGCCGTCTTCGCTCGCCGCCAAACCGGAGACGAAGGAAGCATCCTGAAACGTTCCGTCGTGCTTATTGAGGAAAAGAAAATTCGGCCAAGTATCATTGGCGATAGCGATGTCTCCCCAGCCGTCATTGTTAAAATCGGCGAGAACGACCCCCATGCCCTTGGATTCGGGCTTGCCAACACCGGACACATCGCTGACGTCGGTAAACGTGCCGTCGTGATTATTGTGATAAAGCTTGGTCTTCTGCCCTTTGTAGTTGCCGGGATTGCAGTAAGAGCGGTAACCAGGGCGGCGCTCGCCACACCACAGATTTGTCTTAGGCGTCCACTCGATGTAATTCGTTACCACCAGGTCGAGCCAGCCATCCTTATCGTAATCGAACCATCCGGCGCTGGTTGACCACTGGCCTTCGTCGGCGACACGGGCTTTGAAAGTGACGTCGGTAAATGTTCCGTCGCCGTTGTTGTGATAAAGGATTGCGCGGCCGTAGCCGGTGACGTACAGGTCGGGATAGCCGTCATTGTCGAAGTCGCCGACGGCGACTCCCTGACCATAGTGGCCCGCACCGCCGACGCCGGCTTTTTCCGTCACATCGGTAAACGTTCCGTCACCATTGTTGTGGTAAAGCGCCGAGCGCAGAGGATGCGGCGGTTTGTAAATGTCGGTGGCTGCTGATTGTACAAAGTATAGATCCATGAGGCCGTCCTGATCATAGTCAATCCAGCCGACGCCGGTGCCCATCGTTTCGAGGTAATACTTTTCTTCGGTTTGCGTGGAATCCTGGCGAAACGTGATTCCGGCTGCTTGTCGAACATCGGTATACCGGACCGTGATTCGCGCGTCCTGCGTTTTAGCAGCTTGCCCAGCGGAACTTCTTAGTTGGATAGCGGCAACACTCATCGCACTGAGTGCGAGGATTGCGCTCCAGTTGTTTGTAAGCTTGAATGCCCTGCTGCTCGTTGTGCTTTTCCCCATCCCTGGTCTGCTCACAGTGTCCGGTCAGCGAGCGACAACGCCAGTTGAAGCAGCTGCTGCCTGGCAACCATGGGCATGGGTTCGCGGAGCGAAGACGACGTCACCGGGGCTTGGTCCAGCGCTTCTTCAATACGATTCACATCCAAACCACCGGCTGCGTTGCTGCCCTTGAAACGATTCAGCACTTCCCGGGCTTTGGTAATTTCTCCCGTTTGATAATAAAAAACGCCCAGCGTGGAATAGCTCCCGGGCCATTCGGGCAAAAGGTCCACGGCGCGCTCGAGGTTTTCCGCGGCTTGCGGAGTCTTCCCTTCCAACACCGAAACAATTCCCAAGCCCCAGAGGATTTTTCCGGAGCTGGGAATTCGCGCCAGACCTTTCCGCAACGTCTTTTCGGCGCCGCTGACATTATTTTCGCGGAGTTCGACGAGAGTCAGCGACAGGTAATACTGGTCGTTGTCAGGATTGCGGCGGATGGCCTCTTGGAAAATTCCTTTGGCGCGGGCCGTGTCGCCCAGACGCGCATGGATGTCACCGAGCAGCGCCAGGTAAGCATCGTCCTGTTGACCCGCCGGCGAAACTTGCTGCGAAGCTTCGAGCGCCTGCGGGTAGAGGCCTTTGCGAAAGTAGGCATCCATCAAATCAAATTTCACGTCGTCGGAATCCGGGTTGGCGCCGAAGGCCGATTGGAAATGCTGAATGGCGTCGTCGTACAAACGGTAGCGGGCCAGCAGTACACCCTCTCCGGTCTGTGTGCGGTAGTCGCCTGAGCTGATCTGATCAAGCTGCGCAATGGTTTTTCGAGCATCCTCGAGTTTTCCCAGTTTCAGATAAGCTTCGGCCAGCAGGTAGAGGTCTTGCGGCTGGTCCGGATGTTTCTGAATCTGCTCGGTCAGCTCGGTCAAATCCAGTTGAGTCCGCGCCTGAGGCGAAAGGCTGGAGCGGTTATCAAGGTAGTCGAAAAGATGTTGGTACGGGTACGGCCCCGGCGAAGGGTCTTTCGAAAGCGTCTGAAAAACGCTTAAATCCCTCTGTGCGGCCGCGAGCTGATGGAGGCTCCTCTCGACCATTGCCAGCTTGTAATATCCCGAGGCGGCGTTGCGGCTGGCTTTCACATATCGTCGAAGCAGCTCCGCGGCCTCTTCCAATCTCTTGTTGGCAATTCGCAGATTCGCCAATTCCAAGAGCGCTTCGGAAAAATCGGGGTTGGAGCGAAGCGCTTGTTGAAACAACTCCTCGGCGCGCGTGTGATTTCCCTGACGCTCCTCGATGTAGCCTAGGTTGAACAGACAGGAGGCGTTGCGCGGATCCTTCTTGAGTCCTTCTTGAAAATACTTCCGGGCTTCATCGAAGCGCCCTAGATGCCGATACGAGAGTCCCATGAATGTGTAAGATCGCGGCGACGGATCCAGTTGAATCAGTGTCTTAAACTCTTCGATGGCCCTTTCCGCCTTGCCGGACATGAAATAGCTCTCGCCCAACGCGGCGTAGAGATCGACACGCTGCGGCGCGATTTTCAGACCGGATTCCAGGAGCGGGATCGCATCTTCAAAATAATTCTGCGACATGCTGACCCGCGCCAGAAGAAAGATGATGTCCGTATTCAGAGGAGCCAGCTTGTGCGCTCGAACCAGCAGATCCAGAGCATCAACTGCTCTCGTTTGATCCGCGTAGACTTGCGCCAGCAGATAGAGCGTCTCGGGTGAATCGGGTTTCAATTTCAGCGCCCGATTGAGTGTCTGCTCGGCTTTCGCGTAGTCGCCACCGCGAAGATAAGTTTGTCCAAGATTAAAGAGAATCTCGAACGTTTCCGGCTGCAGCGCAATGGCCTTTTCCAGTTCGAGTTGGGCTGCCGGGTATTGTTTTTCAGAAGCCAGCAACACGCCAAGAGTGAAATGCAGTTGGACGTCCTCCTTATTCTGAGCGGACAGCTCGGTTGCAGCTTTCAGACCTTCGGCAGTTCTGCGAGCCTGGAGAAGCGCGCGAATAAGGTTGAACCGAGTTTGGACGTTCGCGGGGCGCACACGCTGAAAGTGGACAATGGCTTCGGTAGGCTGGCCCTTGGCCATCAGGACCAGGCCCAAGTTGTAGTTGCCATCACGATTCGCGGGATCCAGACCCAAGATTGTCCGGAACTCTTTCTCGGCTAGATCTGGTTTTCGCTCGGCGACATACACGTTCCCGAGGTTGTTGCGAGTTCTCGTGGAGTGGGGGTCAAGCTTCAGCGCATGCTGAAACGCTTCCAAGGCGTTGGCGTATTCTTTTTGGTCGCTGTAGATAATTCCCAACAAATTGTACGCCTCCACACTGGAGGAATTTCGCTGGAGCTCTTCTTGAATTTTTTCTTTGGCTTGTTCTATCAGGCCTTGGCGAAGCAGTTCTTCCACTTCCGGAAAATGTGATTGGATTTTCCCCGTTGGCGTGGCATTTTTCCTGCTGGGGACAGATTGCTGCGCTTCGGATACTCCGGGAAACAAGAAAATCAGGGACAGCAGGAGGATGCCCTTAAATCTGGGCCTTCTACCCGTAAACCTCCATGAAGGCCGCATTGAAACACTGAACTTCATCCTCCAGTATGCCTCCCTGAGTGCTCTGATCGCAGTTGCCGCAAGGTCACTGTAGCATCTCCAGTTCTTTCTGAGCCACCTTGTGCTGCGGTTGTTGTTGCAGCAGCGCGAGCAATACCTCTTTGGCCTTTTGTTTTTCCTCCAAAATCACATAAAGGCGGGCCAGATTAAGATAGGCCTGGTCAAAGTTTGGAGCGACGCGAATGCACGTCTTGAATCGCTCTTCTGCGTCGGAATTTCGCCGTTCACGGACAAAAAGGACGCCCAGGTTGTTCAGCGCGTCGGGATAATCCGGCCGCAAGGTCACTGCGGTTTCCAAGTACCGAGCAGCTTTTTCGAGCTGGTTTTGCCGCGCGTAGAGCATTCCGAGGCTGTAGTTGATCTCCGCATCATCGGGCGTAATTTCCATCGCGCGGCTCAAGAGTTTTTCCGCCTCGTCTAAGTCACCCTGCCGCCGATACACGTTCCCAAGATTCGTAAGCGCGATGGCATAGCTTGGCCTCAAGCTCAGTGAATGTTTGAAGTCGCGGATAGCTTCGTCCGCCTGGCTTTCCTGCGCGGCCACCATTCCCAGATTGTTCCACGCCTCCGGATAATCCGGACGCAGCTTGACGGTCTGATCGAGATATTGGCGCGCGCCGCGCAAATCGTTTTTCCGGAGATAGAGCGTTCCCAGATTGTAATAGGCCTCGGGATCTTCCGGCTTGGCCGCGATGACCTGTTTAAATGACGCCGCTGCCTGCTCCAAATATCCGCGCTGGAACATGGCCACCCCGTAAGTGAAGTCGTTGCGCTGAAACGCACGCTGGTAGAGCACCCCATTGAAAGGAAGCGCCCTCTGAATACGCTCGGCTTGCGTGCGCGGGCACGATCTCAAGTCTTCCAGCAGCCGCTCGGGATGCGCCCGTCCCTGGTAAACCTTAACAATCATGCCGTCCTTGTCGAGCAGGAGAGAAGTCGGAATAGGCAGATCCCGGCGACGGTCGAACAGGTAACGGTAAATGATGTTGTAGATGCCCCCTAGCTCTTGGGTTGCGGCCACGTTGGGGAAACTTAGCGCTTCTTTAGCAGCGAATGTTCGCGCCATTTGTGCATCGCCAGGATCATCCACGTTAATGCCAAGAATGCGAAGGCCGCCGGCAGCGAAAGTTGGCTGATATTTCTGCAAGAGTTGCAATTGTTCGTGGCAGGGCGGAAACGCGGTTGCCCAAAAATGGAGAAGTAGCGGGGCGCCTCGCAACGACCGCAGTTCCTGCGTCTTGCCCGCGAGGTCGGGCAAGGAAAACTCCGGCGCGCTCACAGGCTCGATGAGCCATGTTTCCGCTGACGAAGAAAGAAGTTCCAGCTTCAGCGATTTGCCAGTCCGCGCGAAAGAAGCAGGCGAAATCTGAAAGGGATTGGCCACAAGTTTGTCGGAACCCTCCTGGATTTCAATTCGATGGTTAACAGGCAAATGCTCGAATGCCTGAGTCAACCCGCTGGGCCAGCGAATCGAGGCACGTACAGTTCCTGGGACCTTTCCAACGCCAAAGAAAAGCTCCTTGCTGTGCTGCGATAGAAACCCGGAACCGGCCTGTAGATACTTGGTCTGACGATGTCCCTCGGCTTCGACTGTTACTGCCGAGCCGATGGCATCTCGATTACTCTTCTGCCCGCGTAACCGGATGGCCACCGACTGGCCCATATCCTTCATGGTGTTGCGCAAGATCCGCAGCTGTGGTGCGTTCCGATTCTTCAGTATGACTTCCAATCGTCCGTCGTGGTCCAGGTCGGCGAGCGCGAACGCCCGGCTGTCCTCAAGAAAATCCAAGCCCACTGTTCCTGAGACTTCCGAAAACGTGCCGTCGCGATTATTCGCGTAAAAAACATTCCTCTCCCGCCCGCTCCAGGAGTTGTCCGACCGGATCAGCTCATTGATGGCGTTCCAACCCTGTTCGTAGCGCAACGACGGCGTTTGGTTCTGGGGCGACTTGGCCACCAACTGGCGCCAGAAGAAACTCGAAAGGTCGCTCTTGTCGCCTGCGGAATTCTCTGGGCTCGAAATATAGCCATTCGCAATGTAAAGGTCCGAATAGCCATCGTGATCGAAGTCCCATACGTCCGAGCACCAGGCCCAGCGGCCCAGGTCGACTCCGGCTTGGTTTCCCATGTTCTCGAACTTCCCATTCCCCTGATTGCGATACAGCGAATTGCCGCGCGCGTGCTGACGGTAAAGCGCCCGTATGTTCTCCGGAGCATCTTCGTGAAACCGCGCTTGTTCAGAAACTCTAATGCCAGCGCCAGACCACATCGCAGCACTATAGATATCCGGTTTCCCGTCGTTGTCGAAATCGAACCAGGTAGCGCTCATCCCCGCTCCGACGTCTTCGACGCCTGCTTCTGCAGAGACGGCGGTGAATTCTCCTCCGCCATTATTGCGGTACAGATTGTTTCGTCCGAAGTCGTTGGCTACATAGAGGTCCGGAAGACCATCACTGTTGTAGTCGCCCCAGGCGCACGCAAAGCTGTACCGATCGTTGTCCACGTTCAGCCCCGCCGTCTCAGTCCGGTCCAGAAACATTGCATTCCCTTCGTTGTGGAGCAGAAAGTTCGGCGGGCCATTCCGCGCGTCAAAATACGGAGCGGGATAGTGATACTGGTCCAGGCCCAGGTAATAGCTGTACACGCAGAAATAAATGTCCAGCAGTCCGTCGGCATCGTAGTCAGCGATGGCGGCATGTGTGAACGTCCCCTGCGGAGGCCTCGCGAACTGGAAGGCATCGCGCTTGAGTGAGTATTTTCCGTTCCCTTGGTTCAAGAAGAGTAGCGGCCCGCTCCCGCAAACTACCAGCAGGTCCTGTCGTCCCTTATTCTCGAAATCAGCAAACAGCGCGCAAGCCGTACTGTCCAACACAGCGACTCCGGCTTTTTCGGTCACATCGTCGAACGTGCCATCGCCGCGATTGTGATAGAGCCGGTTGGGAAGTCCCGCATGCTGGCAGACATATAGATCATCCAATCCGTCGCCGTCAAAATCTCCGACGGCTAAACCGTTGTTCCCATAAACGTCGATCCCGCACGCTCCGTCCAGAACTGTGCGCCAATAATCAACTCCATGGAGCATCTGCTTCCCGAAAGATTCCGTTTGGCCGAGAGCGTGAGAAGTAATGTCAATGAAAACCGGCTCGCGCGCCCGGCTCAGCGTTTCATCGGTGGCTGCCCATCGAATAGCTCGCCACGCGTCGGATCCATGGCGTGTCCACTCAGTCTTCCAAGCTCCAATACGCTCCTCGCGCCCATTGTCCTTCCGTGTTCCGACCAGGTCATACCGAATGTGGATTTCGACCGTCCGCGATAATCCTGCACCTTCCTTGATTCCGACAATTTCGAATTCAGCTGTCTCCAATCTTGCTAGGGGCGCCAGATAACTCTGAATTTCCTGGAGAAATCGCTCGCGGCCCGTTACCCCAGTGGTTGAAAACCACCTTCGATAGACATCGACGCCGTTTCCCCTGCGCAAAGCTTTTTCTTGAGTCGGAATCAGCGAACTGGCTTCAATCGACGCGTCCAGGAATTTCGCCAGGGCGTCGAGAGCCGGCGGTGAGAACTTTAGCGCTTCGCCCCATTCAGCCAGGAGCCGCATGATTTCAAAAGCGTGCTTTTCTGTGAGGTATTCATCGGAGCCGGGTACAACTCGGCTCAAAACATCCTCCAGTGGAGACTTCGCGGGATAGTGTGGCGTCAGGCGAAAATCAGCGAACGGAAAACTGGCGTTACGATCTCGGGAACTCTCGTGTCGCACTGAGGGGAAGGAAAATCCCTGGATGGGAGCAGGAAGAAAAAGCAGAGGGGCCCACCGCATCCTCCTCAAGAAACTCCTGCGTGAGAAACCGCTTTTTTCGTCTTTGCGACGCGCCATTCTTAGGTGTCCGGGCGGCGATGCCTGAACTCTTGCATGCTAGCACCCAGGGCAGACCGTTCCAAATAATAAGGAAACTATTCAAAGGGAGCCGGTCCCGAAGAATCTCTCAGGATCAGCTCGGCGGGAATTTGATATTCCTTGCCTTGAGGATCAGCGGAGCGCGAGAGTTCATGAAGAGCGTCGGCCGCCATCTTCCCCAGCATGTCCCGGTGTACGTCCACCGTGGTGATTGAGGGATTGCTATATTCGGCCAGCCGGGTGTTGTCGAAGCCGGTTACGGAAACATCTTGCGGGACGCGGCAGCCGGCTTTCAGCAGGCCCTTGATGACTCCCACCGCGGTGAGATCGTTGACGGCCACCACTGCCGTAGGCATGGGAATTAATTCGGCGATTGCCAGGCCCGCTGCCAATCCGCCTTCGAAGCGGAGGTCGCCCCGCATTATCGGCCCCAGCTCGAGTCCCAAATCTTGCATGCACTTTTCATACGCTTGCAAGCGGGCCAGGTTGGACTTAAGCCTGGGCCTCCCGGCGATGAAGGCGATCCGCCGATGTCCATTGGTATGCAGATATTTGACGATCTGCTCGACTCCAGAGAAATAATCGATTCTCAAATTGCTCATGTAACTGCGTACTGGCGCGAGGTCCAGGAAAGTAACGGCAATTCTTCTGCGCGCGAGTTCGTGAATCAATCGCAAGCTGATCTCGGAGGTCATCACCGCAACACCGCGGACGTTGTGCTCCATCATTCTCTCGGCGGCCTTTCGAGTTCTGCTGGGGTCATAATTCGTGTCGCTGAGAATGGCGTCGTAACCAAGCTGTTGGGCGCGGACTTCGAAACTCTTGATCACTTCAGGAAAGAACGGATTCTCAATGTCAGACACAATGATTCCGAGTGTGCGGCTGTCGCGCGAAGCGAGGTGCCGCGCATGCACGTTGGGAAAATATCCGAGACGCTTGACGGTCGAGAGTACCAGCAGGTGCGTGCGCCGCCCTACCTTGCCCGTCTTGTTCAGGACATTGGACACGGTCGCAGTGGATACCCCTGCAGCCTTCGCCACATCACGAATCGTTAGACCCATATTTGGATTACTCAAGCCGCTCGCAGGCGGTCCTGGTTTGCCTCCCGCATTCGGGAGCACGCCAACCACCGGGGAAGTATAGATGAAACAAATTGCTTGACAAGATGCATTGAACGGTGTAAGCGGTGTGGCACTCGGTTAAGCGTTTAAGTCGTTGGGGGGCCCGGTTGGTATCGCGTCACACATCCATTCTGGCGCTCCGGGGTCTCAAGAAAAGCATACCTTGGTGCCGCGGAGCAGTATGTGTTCTTGCTTCGCGCGTTCGACGGGTCGATCGGTCCAGCCGCCGTCCGCAGAAACTGTTCGAGGAAGGCTCGGGGGAGTGTATTTTCGCTTCCCATGTGACGGTCGAGGGTCGGCTTGGAGTGCAAACGCTTGCCAGAACTGCTGAGCACTGCTGCAAAGAGACTGAGGAGGAACGGTTATGAATCGCAAGGCCATTTCATCCGGGTTTCTGCGCGCATCCTTGACGATGACCGCCGCGCTGTGGCTTCTGCTCTTGAGTGCGCAGCCTCTTCGCGCTCAAGTTGATACTGGCACCCTTCTGGGGACGGTGACCGACGCCTCGGGGGCGCCGGTTAACGGCGCTAAAGTTACGCTCACCAACGAAGGCACGAGTGCGGCCCTTTCCACCAGCACAGGGCCGGATGGCAGTTACAAATTCACGCCTGTCAAAATCGGGAGTTACAAGCTCACGGCGTCCCTCCAAGGATTCCAGACCATGACGCAAACGAGCATCCCGGTTAACGTGGGCGCCGACGTAGTGATCAATTTCGTGCTCAAGCCTGGCTCGGTGAGTGAGATCGTGGAAGTATCCGCGGCTCCTCCTGTGCTCGAAACCCAAAGCGGGTCCGTCGGTCAGGTCGTCGATTCGCGCAGTGTCAATGATTTGCCCCTGAACGGGCGCAATTTTACCTTTCTGGCTCAGCTTGCTGCTGGTGTGAACACGCCCCAGGCCGACACGCGCGGCAACGCCGCTAGCGGCGCCTTCGCAGCCAATGGCAACCGGCCTGCCCAAAATAACTACTTGCTCGATGGCATTGACAACAATTCGGACACCGTGGACTTCCTCAACGGCACCAACTTTGTGGTGCTGCCCCCGGTGGATGCCATTGAAGAATTCAAAGTCCAAACGACTGGTTTTAGCGCCGAATACGGCCGCTCCGGTGCTGCCGTTCTGAACGCCACGATCAAATCCGGCACCAACGAGCTACACGGCGCGGTTTGGGAGTTTTTCCGCAATGACAAGCTCGACGCCGCAGATTTTTTTGAAAATGCCGGTGGCAGACCCAAAGGTGAATTGCGCCAGAACCAGTTTGGCGCTTCCGCAGGCGGGCCGGTAGTCATCCCGCACCTGTTCGACGGCCGAAATAAGGTCTTTTTCTTCGGCGACTACGAGGGATTCCGGAGAATCCAAGGAACGATTCTCACGGGCAGTGTTCCCACGGCAGCAGAGCGAAACTCCGGCTTCACAAACCTATCGGACCTCATTAACTTTCAGAGCGGAACACAAAAGGACGCACTCGGTCGGACGGTCCCGACGGGAACCATCTTCGATCCTACAACCACCAGGCCGGTCACGGCGGGTGCGGTTGACTCCGTATCTGGATTGACCGCGGTGTCCAGCGGCTTCGTCCGTGACCCATTCGGGACCTCCTGCGGCCCGGGCACCTTAGTCTTTACCGCAGCTTGCGGCCTGAACCAGATTCCCGCCGGACGGTTAGATCCGAACGCTATTGCCCTCTTGAAGCTCTATCCCTTGCCGACAAGCGCCGGGATTTCCAGTAATTTCGCCAATTCACCTAAGCTCGATGAACATCGCAACGCGTTTGACTCGCGGATGGACATCAACTTTGGCCAAAAGGACACTCTGTTTTACCGCTTTAGTTTTGTCGACGACCCCCAACTTATTCCAGGCATCTTTGGTGGGATTGCGGACGGCGGCGGCTTCCAGCAAGGAACGCAAACGGCGAATGCGCAGCAAAGCGCGTTCGGCTATACCCATACGTTTTCACCCTCCCTGGTGAACGTAGCTCGCGCCGGCTTGAATTATCTTCACACCTCGCGCTATTCGCCGGAGGCCAGTAACTTAACGAACATCCCAGCGACCTATGGCATTCTGGGCGTCTCGCAGCAGTCGCTGAATGGCGGACTTCCCGCTTTCGGAATCAACGGTTTGCAGACACTGGGCAGCAATGCCTTCCTGCCCTCGGACGAAGTCACCTCCACGATCCAACTCACCGACGACGTCACCAAGATCTACGGCAAACATACTTTCAAAATGGGAATCGAGTATCAGCACGTTAAATTCTCGACACTGCAACCCCCTTGGTCGCGTGGAGAATTCGATTTCAACGGCAACTACACGGACATCCCCAACAACTCGAATAGCAACACGGGCATCGCGAATTTCCTGCTAACACCGGCTGGCGCTGCGAATGGCGGCACAGTTGGATTCCTCGGTGGCCCGACTCAGATCTACCTCTCCAACATCTCTCTTACCGACAACGGCAAAAACTATTACGGTGTGTATGGTAACGACGACATCAAGCTTACTCGCAAGCTGACCGTTAACCTCGGTCTGCGCTGGGATTTCTTTGGGCTGGTCTACGAGCACCATGGAAATCAGGCTAACTTCATTCCCTCGGGCGGCCCGCTCAACGGTCCAACTTACTTAATGCCCGGGGGGAAGAACTCCTGCGACAACACTTTCGTCTCTGTAAGCTTCACCACTTTGCTTGCTCAAGACGGTATCAAGTGTCTCGCTACCGATGCTTACGGCGGAGGGCTTGGCAATTCTCAGAAGAACAATTTTGCACCCCGGGTGGGCTTCGCCTATCAAGTTAACCCCCAGTTTGTGGTGCGCGGCGGATTCGGCATGTTCTACAACGGCTTTGAAAACCGCGGGTTTTCGCCCAACATCGGCGAGAACTATCCCTTCCAGTTCAATTTCTCTTACGGAGACAGCAGTAGTGGAACGGCCACAATTCCCTCTCAAATCCCCACCAACTATGTGGGCTGTCCCGCGACTGCCGCGACGGGCAACACTCCGACCTTTGAGTCCGGCTTTTCATGCAACCCACTCAGTCCACTTCAGGTTCTCGCATCCGGGTTGTCGTTACGTGGAATCCAATACAACTACCAGACTCCTTACTCCATGAGCGGCAATCTCACCCTGCAGTATCAACTGACTCACTCGATGTCGGTTCAAGCAGCTTACGTGACGTCGCTGGCGCGGCATTTGGAGTCGTTTCCGGGTTCCAACAACGTCACCCAAATCTTGCCTGCCAGCTTGCCAGCCGGCGAGAAGACGTCGCAATTCCTGCCGCTTCACGATTTTAGCCGGGGCGCAAGCTACGCCGCAACCGAGGGCAGTAGTGCTTACCATGGACTGCAAACGAAGGTCGAAAAGCAATTTTCGGGCGGCTTGAACTTCCTCGCCACGTACACATGGTCGAAGACACTATCGGACGCTGGGGATTTGCTAAACGGTGGAAGCCTTAGGGGGTATCGGGCTCCCGATGTTCCAGGTGTGGGGATTCAGCAGGATCGCGGACTGGCTTCGTTCGATATCCGCAACGTCTTCCATTTCAGTGGCGGGTATCAACTCCCCTTCGGCAAAGGCAAGAAATTCATGTCTAGCGCTGCGGGTGCTGCGGACAAGCTCGTAGGCGGCTGGAGCGTTGAATGGATCACCACCCTGCAAGGTGGCCAGCCAATCACGCTTGCTTGCCCCAACGGCACCGCCACGGGGACAGGCTGCTACGATCTCCTTGTGAGTGGGCAGCCCTTGGATGTGGGTCTGCATACAGACGCAAATGGAAAGCTTAGCTGGTTTGGAAATCCCAAAGCCTTCACTCAGCCACCGAAGTGTACACAGGCAGCGATTGGAGCGCCGCTTGTCAATTGTGGGATTTCTGCGCTGGGCGGTGGCCCAGCACAGGTTCCCGGACCGGGATTCCATCGCCTTGACTTCTCCGTCTTCAAGGACATTCCGTTCAACGAGCGCAGGCGCCTCCAGTTTCGGACGGAGATATTCAACATTACCAACCATCCCAACTTTAACGCTCCCGGGTTCGGCGGCAACGGTGTGGTCGCCATCTCCGGATCCACCAATTTCAGCAATTCCAATTTCGGTGAAATTGGCTCCACCCGCGACGCTCCCTATGACTCCCGGCAGATCCAGTTCGCTTTGAAGCTTTACTACTAGGCCCCCAGTGACACCCCGCAAAGGGCGCTCCCATCGGCTGGGGCCGCCCTTTGTTTTCACCCTGGCTTTCTCTGAGTCTCCTGCTCCCGCCGGCCACTCGGCGGTGGTAATCTGCAATCATCGTGATGATACGAAACCGCTTGGTCTGTTTAGCCTTCTTCCTGGCTCTGGCGGCGTGCCGGCTGGCGGCGGCCACTGCTGGCCCCCCGCAGAGTCGCGATTTGGATCGCGAATTCCAGGCGGCTGTCGCTCAATATGACTCGGGCCATTATCCCGAAGCCGCCGCAAAGTTGGAGAACCTAGTGCGCGAAGCTCCTGAAAGTTTTGAAGTGCAAGAACTCCTTGGATTGGTCTACTCCGCGCAAACGCAGGACGCCAGAGCCACCGAACATCTCCAGAAGGCCGTGCACTTGAAGCCGGATTCCGCGCCCGCCAGAACCAACCTTGCCGTCAATCTCGCGCGTCTGGGAAAACTCGGTCTCGCCACCGAGCAGTTCAAGAAAGCGGTAGAGCTTGACCCGCCCAGCTTCGACACCAATCACAACCTCGGCGAAGCCTATGTTCGCTCCGGCAAAGTCGCTGACGCCGCGCCCTTTCTAGAAAAGGCCCAGCGAATCGATCCTTCCTCCTACGATAACGGTTACGACTTGTCTCTCGCTTACATTCAAATCGGCCGGCTCGCGGACGCCCGGCAACTGCTCCAGGATCTTCTGAAACGCAAGAACGCCGCGGAATTGCACAATCTGCTTGGCGAAGTGGAAGAAAAAGACGGGCAGTTCGTGGCCGCGGCAAATGAATACGAAATCGCCGCCCACATGGATCCCACCGAGAGCAACCTCTTTGACTGGGGAAGTGAACTCCTTCTCCATCGCACCGTCGGACCCGCCGTCGAGGTCTTCCAGCAAGCTTGCCAGCGCTATCCCGCTTCGCAGCGCCTGATGATCGGTCTTGGCATGGCTCTCTACGCGCGCGGCAACTATGACGACGCTGTCAAATCGCTTCTGAAGGCTGCCGATCTCAATCCCGCCGATCCTGGTTGCTATCTTTTTCTCTCCAGGGCCTACGATAGCTCCCCCAGCCAGGCGGACGAAGTGATCCAGCGCTTCCGCCGCTTCGCGGAGCTGCAGCCAAACAACGCGCGCGCTCTCTACTATTACGCAATGAGCCTATGGAAGGGCAAGCGCGCCCAGGATCCCAGCTTGGATCTCCATCAAATCGAATCCCTGCTGAGCAAATCGCTGGCCCTCGACCCCCAGCTGGCGGAAGCCCACCTGCAGCTCGGCAATCTCTACTCCGACCAAAATAAGCATGCCCGAGCCATCCCGCAGTATGTCCGCGCGCTTGAGCTCAATTCCGATCTTGCTGACGCTCACTATCGTCTGGGCCAGGCTTACGTTCGCACCGGCGAAAAGGACCGTGCCCAGCAGCAGTTCCAGGTGTATCGGCGGCTCCGCGAACAGCACCTCGCCGATCTAGACAAACAACGCGCCGAAATTCGGCAATTTGTTTATTCGGCGAAGGATTCCCCCGCCGCGAAACCGTGATGCACTTCGGGTTTCGCGGAGCGGGCATGAAAAAAGTTTCAGCGCGTCTGATGGATGTCTTGACACCGATTCAGCCGCGTCGTGGTTTCTACGGAAAGCGTTCAGATTGAATGAGTTTTCATCCTTCATCGCGAAACGCAATGGAGCGGCCTCGCCTGGCCGCCGGGAAAGCATCTCGTCCTCAAGAACTCGCGCGCCAACTCGCTTGGACTCGCCGCGAATTTCTGCGTACCGGTGCTGGAATTGCATTGGGCAGTTCCTTTCTGCCCTCTAGTCTGTGCGCTCGAACGGGCATCCCTGCCGGCAAGCGAAAAGTGGTCGTCATCACCTTCGGCGGCGGCGCGCGCGACCAGGAAACCTTCGCCCCTGAAGGCCAGGAATACATTCCGCACCTCATGCGCGAACTCATCCCTCAGTCCACCTTTTTCACGCAGATGGTCAATCGAGGAATCCTCGGCCACTACGTCGCAACCGCCAGCCTGGCGACTGGCGTCTACGAAACCATCAACAATTTTGCTTCCCTTCCTCCCGAACATCCGACCGTCTTCGAATATTTCCGCAAGGACTTGAAGCGCCCCGCCTCCGATGCCTGGGTCGTCGCTCCCAGCAACGGGTTCAATCGCATTGGAGAAAGCAGCCACCGTTCCTACGGCCCGGGATTGGGCGCAAAAGTAATTCTGCCGAAGCATCTTCTGACAGCTGCAACTTCCGGCGGCGGCCCGGACTACGAGCATCTGCTCCGCGATAACTATGAGACGCCTTTCCACACTCCGGAACTCGCTGGCAGCGAATTTGAATTGCAGCAATTGGGAATGATGCTGAAGCTCTCCGTCGACGACTTCAAGGCCCATGCGCTCACCTTGTCCAGCCCCGACGAGCTCTCCGTGTACATCGTTCGTCAGCTCATGCGACAGCAAGCCCCGAGCCTTCTATGGATCACCATGCACGATATCGATATCGCTCACGCCGGCGCCTACTCCCTCTACATTGACGGCATCCGCCGCACCGACCGGCTCTGCGCCGACCTCTGGAAAACCATCCAGAGCGAGCCCGAGTATGCCGGCAAAACCACCTTGTTTATTCTGCCGGACTTCGGCCGCGACTCGGATGACGATTCCGGCGGCAACGGATTCCAGCATCATCGCACCGGCGATGCGCTCTCGCGCACTACCTGGATGATGGCGCTGGGCGCTGGCGTTCGCGAGGGCGTGGTTTTCGACCGCCCGATGGATTCCACCGATCTCGTCCCAACTCTTGGATCCATGCTGGGATTTTCCGCTTCGCTCGCGCAAGGCAAACCCATACCGGAACTTTTGTAAATTTATGCTTCCCTCCGATCTCAAACCGGAGCAGTTCAATGGCTATTCGCCGGAAGCAAGGAAACTAGTCAGCAGCTATGTTTCCGCGCTGCAACGCTTGCCGCTGAGCTTCCTGCCCAGCCTGTTGCGAGAAGTCATTGAATACGATTTCAAGTTTCCCGCCGAGCGCCGCGCCCTGGAAAAAGAACTCGCCAACCTGAACTCTCTCTCTTCAGAACAAATCAAGGACTGGCTGCGCGGCTTCGCGCAAATCCGTCTTTCCTCCCAGCTCGAAAATTTCGATTGGGTCAATGCCCCCGGCCAGTTTGTGGAACAACTCTCCTCTCATCTCTGGACCACCCATCAACTGGATGCTTTTCGAACCGCGGCGCTCGCTTACGCCGATCGTTTGCGCGCAGCTGTGCCGCCACAGCCGCCGCCCGTGCCGCGCCTCGGAATCACCGTCATCGGCCAAGGAGTCGCCGCATATGACGAGCCCCTCTTTCGCAAGCTCCGCGCGCACGGCGCCTATTTCAGCGGCGTCAAGCCGGACAACGGCCTCGAACTCTTGCTGAACGTGGTCGCCGCCCGCGCCAAGGAGCATGCGCTTCCCTACGCTCACTGGTACATCGATGGCGGCCAAGCTGCGGCTCACGATCCCGGGCTTACTTGCGTCTCCTACCACGCGCTCGAACCCGTGCGCGCTGCGTTGTCCGCCAAAATTCGCATCGAAATTCAGCGCCCCGGCATGGGGCCGGAGGCGCTGCGCACGCACCTCGCGCAACTTCGTCCTGCGGATCTCGGTCTCGTCAAAGTGGGCGACGCCGTGCTGGATCGCTTTCAGGTCAAGATGTTGACCGAAGGCTCCGGCACGCAGATTTTTAGCACCACCTTCGCGCAATGGACCGCGCGCGAAGCCCTGCGGCGCGCCCAGCCGCTCACGTTGCTGGTGCGCTTCGCCCCGCGCCACCGCCAGAAGTCCATGAACGAGATGCTCTCCGCCAGCCGCGAAGCTGCCGAACTCGATCCTCTCGGCTCCTTGATCGATGCGGACATGGGCGCCTATTACAACTGGTTGAACCTTCAGCGGCTCACGGGAGCCGAACAATCTTCGTTCCTGGTCTGGTTCGAAGGTCACAACGAAGCCATCGCTATCGGACCTTCCTTGCCGCGCGGCACGGTATCCAACGCTGCCGCTGGCTTGGAGCAGTTGCTAAGCTGGGCGAGCTAGCGGCGCAACATTTTTGTTCGATCGAGGGGGCAACCATGGACAGACGCGTTTTCCTGAAAGCGCCTTCTCGCCTTTCTGCTTGACAGGACTGACGATCTTAAAATAACGTGCACCACGAACGACAGACAACGAAAGCATACGGTATCAACCGAAGATAATAAAAAGTAAGCGATGGGAAAATTCTCGGGAGCACCCCAACGCCGTCGTGAAAACGAGCTGAAAGGGAGATCGCGGTGGGTCGGTGTCCTCATCTCGATAATATCCTTGGTCTGAACGAGCCTATTTCTCGGCGCGATTTCCTCGATGGCACATTGGCGGCGTCGGCTGGCATGTTGGTGGCTGGCGCTTGTCCATTTCCGCTTAGTAATCAGGCAGCCAGTGAAATCAGTTCTGGCTGGACTGGCTATACCGGAGAGGGCGACTACAAGGCCGCTGCCGGCAACACCGAGCCGGTGATCCACAGCGCACATGCTGTGCGTGACGGCAAGTACGACAAAGTTCCATCTGAAGTAACCGAAACTGGCGAAGTATACGATTGCGTTGTAGTCGGTGGCGGGTTCGCCGGCCTGTCGGCTGGATTGTTTTTCCATCAACGAGCGACTTCGAATCGCACGTGTCTCATTCTCGACAATGCGCGAATCTTTGGCGGTGTCGCGAAGCGAAATGAGTTCGTCGTCGATGGTCATCGTCTCTTTGCCCCGCAGGCGTCGGTTCATTTTCAGCCGCCCTATCCAAACAGCTTCCTAAAAGGCGTTTACAACGCGATGGGCCTGGACTGGGACGCGTTCAAGTCGTATCAGAAATGGCAAGGTCCCTCGCCCGAAATTTCTTTGCCGCGAAGCGCCTACGGTCAAGGAACCATCAATGGCAAGCCGGCGAATGGCTTCTTCTTCGGAGCGAAGTACGGCCATAAGCCCGGAATCTGGATCACCGATCCTTGGGGCAAGAAACTGGAAGGAACGCCATTTTCCGAGACCACCCGCAACGAAATGCTGAGGCTGAATAGCGAGCAGCCTGTCGTACCGCCGTTGATCTACGACTATCCAGGCGACCCGGTCTCGCGACAACTGGACAGTATGACCCTTGAGGACTATCTCATCCGCACCTACGGCGTCAGTCGTGAGACCATTCGTTTCTTCGTCGCCGGCGAAATGAGCGGCGGATTTGGCCTGGGCCCCGACGCTTTATCCGGCTTCCTCGAGCACGAATGGTCGAAGACAATTCCGACAGTAGACGACAGTATGGCGACGGGGATCCAAATGTTTCCGGGCGGCAATTCGGGCATGATCCGGTTGCTGATCAAGACGCTGATTCCCGAAGCGATCGAAGGTCCACGGACGATGGAGGCTGTTTGGAAGAACTCGGTTAACTTCGCTGCTTTAGATCAAGCCGGTCAGCGCGTTCGGATGCGGCTCGATTCCACCGCGGTTCGCGTTGAACACCTAGGCGAGCCTGCTAAATCGGATTTCGTTTCTGTTACTTACTTAAACGACGGTCGCCTTCAACGGGTAAAAGCGAAGACCGTGGTTATGGCAGGCGGAGGTTGGATTACGAAGCACGTCGTTCGAGACTTGGATGAAGCGCGGCGCAATAGCTATGAGCAATTCAACTACTCACCCTACATGACCGTGAATGTCGCGGTTCGCAACTGGCGTTTCCTGTATGACCTCGGCATTTCGAGCGCCGCGTGGTTCGAAGGGTTCGGCCGTTATGTCAACGTGCGCAAGAACGCGACGTTTGGCGTCGATTCGCCTACCACGGGTCCCGATCTGCCTACGGTGCTGACGTTCTTCATTGATTTTGCGAAGCCTGGGCTCCCAGCTCGCTCTCAGGGTCAACTGGGCCGCGCGGAATTGCTGTCCACTTCTTTCGCCGACTACGAACGGCGAATCCGCGAGCAAATGACGGAAATGTTTGCTGCTTCGGGCTTCGACGCGAAGCGCGATATCGCCGGAATCGTGCTCAATCGCTTTGGCCATGCCTTTATTAATCCACAACCCGGGTTCTTCTTCGGGCTGGACGGTAAACCGGCTCCCCGCGACGCCCTTCGCAATGGTCCTTTTGGCAGAATCGCGTTCTCGCATTCCGATTTGGCCGGAGCGATGGATCACCGCAACGCTTTCCTCGAGTCCGAGCGCGCCGTAAGCGAACTCCTCGACCGAGTACTGACTTAGGGAAAGGATGGAAATTTCTATGTTTACCCCCGTCTCCTGCAAAAATTTAGCGCCTATCTTCGCGTTTATGACGCTAGGGCTGGTTGCTCCTATGAACATGTTGGCACAGGTCGATACGGGCGCGATTTCAGGGACGGTCAAAGATACCAGTGGAGGGGTGATCCCCGGGGCGAAAGTGACCATGATTAATGAGGATACGGGACTGTCCATATCGACTACGAGTGGATCTGCGGGAGAATATGTTTTTTCGCCGGTCAAGATTGGGCACTACTCCGTCTTAGCGGAAATCAAAAGTTTCCAAAAGGTCCAGCAGAATAACGTCACGGTAGCCGTGCAGCAGAGAGTGGTTGTCGATTTCGCATTGCCGCCCGGCCAAACGACGGAGACGGTGGTGGTAAACGCCGAACCGCCGGCGCTCCAAACACAAGATGCCTCTGTTGGGCAGGTGATCGGCGAGCGAACCGTAGACGCTCTTCCTCTCAACGGGCGCAACTTCACCTTTCTCGCTCAACTCTCGGCGGGCGTTACTCAGGGTCAACAGGACACGCGCGGACTGGGGGCCAGCGGAAGCTTTGCAGCTAACGGCTTGCGTCCCGCGCAGAACAACTACCTGCTGGACGGCATTGACAACAATGTCGAACTCGTTGACTTCCTGAATGGCAC
>QHYZ01000327.1 GCA_003225295.1 Acidobacteriota bacterium
CTTGCTTTCAGGCTTGTACGTTTTTGCATCGAAAATTCGCCGGCCGGACAAGCCCGGGCGACTGCCACGTTACCCCGACCCGCGTAAGCGCAACGACCTCTATATCGTCCTCGGCGAGGTCCACAATCCACGTAGGCCAACACCCTCTCGAGATCCCCGGTGGTTGACGATTCCTGCCCGTGGACTATTTACTGGCATTGCGATCTTCGGCGCGATTGGCAGCGGCAAGACGAGTTGCTGCATGTATCCCTTCGCGGAACAGCTGATTGCCTATCAGGCCCATGACCGCGGGAAGCGCATTGGCGGACTCGCCCTGGAAGTAAAGGGAGACTTTTGCCACAAAGTTCGGGACATATTGCAGCGTTACAAGAGGGAAGGCGATTACGTCGAAGTCAGCCTCGAT
>QHYZ01000329.1 GCA_003225295.1 Acidobacteriota bacterium
GTGCCCCAGATAGAGGCCTATCCGGAGCAGTATTTCCGCCAGGTGTTCTTCATCTGTGACGAGTACCAGCATTTCGCAACGGTGGGAGAGAACGAGCCGACTGGGGATGAAAAGTTCTTTAGCCTATCGCGTCAGGCGAAGTGCATCCCGATCATCGCCACGCAGAGCATCAGCTCGCTGAAGTCTTCATTGCCCGGTGAGACCTGGCGCACGCTTTTGCAGACCTTCCGCACGAAGATTTTTCTGGCCCTTTCGGATGACTTTTCCGCGAAGATTGCCAGCGAGCTTTGTGGCAAGGAAGACCAGCTCAAGATTGGCTATAACCTTTCCGAAACCGGCCACGATACCCACGTCAGTCTCCTGACGGGCAAGGCCCAATCCAACAGGGCCAACCTCACTACATCGAAGACCTACTACCAGCAAAGCGATTATCGCTTCGATATGAAGACATTCACGGAGCTGCGCAACGCGCAATCCGTGACGATTGCCTACGACGGGCTCAATCCGATGCCGCCGATGTTCTGCTACCTCAAGCCCTATTTCAACGACCCAAACAAATCGTATTTCCGGCAGGCAGCAGACGGGGAGCTGTGAACGCCGACCAATCTCTTCGCAGGAGGTCCTGCGAGCCAGGTGGCGAATGAATTCGAATCTCTCTTGGAAGGCGAAAAAATTGCAGTGTTGCTGAGCAATATTCAGTCAAGACTCCGCAACGGTGGCCACTAGCCCACGCATGAACCAGATGATCCAATTCGCAGGTTGCCAAACAGTTGGAATGCAGTCGAGTAGCCACTTGCTGCCAGGCAACGTCGCTGATACAGTCGCGAAAGCGACGCCAGCAAAGCGGAAACGAGGCAAAGCCTTGTCACGCAGAACTGGTCAGAACGGTCACATTGAATCATCGGGAAAGTGGTTCGTCGTGCGATTCTGGAAAGACTTAGAGGGTCAGGAGAAAAGAGCGCTCGCGCGTGAGCGCATCTGCCCAATCTCTGGTCCCGGTTCCTTGAATCGCAGCGAGCGGGAAAGGAGGGCGAGGGAAATCATCGCCGACGCCCAAGTAGACACCGCGCAGTACTTCAACCGCGTTGTCAAACAGCAAGTCGGTGTCACGTTCAAAGAACAGTCGAAGTTTTGGCTCGAACAATCG
>QHYZ01000328.1 GCA_003225295.1 Acidobacteriota bacterium
CAAGGTTGCCTTTGACTACGTGACCCTCTTCGATGTTTATCACTGCGCGATTTCGCCTGAACTTTTGCAGCAGCGAATCGAGCAGGCGGAAGACCTGCTTTTTGACAAGCATCTTGTCTTCATTCCCAAGGCCACTTACGAAGAGCATATCCAGGTGCTCATCGATTTCGATTTCCTTCCGGATGAAGCCAAAGATACGGACCAGTACCGGGCCCCAGCCACACACGCGTTAGAGCGGCATCTGAAGAAGCATGCGATTGAGTTCCGGAAGAAGACCGTTCCGGCGCCTGAGAAATCTGACCCGGACAAGCGTGCCCAATTGGAAGCCGTAAAGCGTTGGTTCTATGAGGACTGGCAACGGATCGAGCCGAAGCTCAGGACTTCGATTGTGGAGGGGATCT
>QHYZ01000330.1 GCA_003225295.1 Acidobacteriota bacterium
CCCACAGGTCGAACACGTAATGAAGATAGACGTTTGCCAAAAGAGGCGAAGCACTTCCGCCCTGAGGCGTTCCTTCCCCCACCCGTATTCGTTTCCCATCCTCCAGCACGCCGGCGTTCAGCCACTTCTGGATCAACCGCACGACGCGCCGATCGGCCACCCGATGCTCGATGAACTTGACCAGCCATTCGTGGGAAAGCCCATCGAAAAAACTTTTGATGTCAAGATCGAGCACCCAGTTCACTTTTTTCGTCAGCAGTCCCGTGTACAGTGCACAACCGCCGCCAGATATTCGTTTTGCAACAGGAGTTCTTGATCGACTGTTCCCATGACATAGGCGAGCAGGCGCGCCGAAGCATTCCAGAGCCGCCCTAAACTTGATCCTCGAACCCGGATTGTACGTGCTCTTGAGGTTTCAGAATCCAGCTGTGAGAGAAAATTGGGCGACCGGAAACCAAGCCTTTTCAATGCGTTTGAGATTTTTGACCATACGGGTTCATCTGCGGGAGCGTAAAGAGTTCCCGTGCTTGAATAACGCGAATCCTACGAGAATTCCTGCAATCACAAAAAGCGCTAACAAGCCTCGACCGGACAGGAAAACGCGTGTAATTAAGTCTGCTAACCTTGTACCACTGTTCAGAAACGCAGCCAACGCTAGTAGAATTAGGGGTAATATCCCCTGATAGATAACCCACCTACGGAGCATGCGGCCACCTGCACTCCTCGAGCGTCTCGCAACCACGAGCAGAGCGATGCAAGTCAACACGAGGAGCAGCAACACAGCCCATTCTTGGGCTGATGGAAATGAGAGGCCAGATTGAAAGACGGAGACGAAATCCATCATGATTGCCCGCGGTAATCAACGACGAGAACGTAACGACTGCCTATGCTTGAATATACTTGAATATGACAAATACTACGAAAAGTCCCAGAATCACCAAGGGTAGCAACTAGCCCTTAGCCGCCAATAAGAAGCGCCCAACGATTCCTTCTGGTATGGTCAAGAAAGGCAGGACCCGTATTCCGAATGGTCCGAACGGATTTAGCAACAAAATAACGATAAGAAGCTGCGAGACCCGGCGCACCGCTCAATTAAGCTGAGGATGAGTTGGAAACGGCGGCAGGAGCTCCTAATCGAGTTTGAGCGGCATGAACATGCCAACCTTCATGATGCCAATGCGGATTAACGCCCGTGAAAATGCACGATGAACGTCGCTTCCTGGGTGTTTGGATTGCCATCGCACACAGCAGGCGTGAATACCCATTGCTGAACCAGAGCCAACGCCTCGGCTCCTAAATCAGGGTGCTCCGCGCTCTGCACCACGGCTTCATGGACTTTTCCGTCTGTCGAGATGATTCCTCGAATGGCGACATCGGTATTTCTGCCGCCCTTCCCTGCCTTTGGCTGCGGCATGGACGTTCCGATCGCACGCCGATAGGTTTTGCAAAAATTGCGGATCTGGGCCTCGGGCGGCGCAGCGAGGACGTTATCGCTCGTTTCAGTAAGCTCCGTCATGGTCTGCGAAATCTCTAGCTTGCGAACGCCGGCAAACGAGTAGGCAATTTTGGCAGGCACAAGCTCACCCGCAAACGAAAAGAACTCACTGTTTTCGATGAGCTCGTCACCGACCTTTTCTAAAACCAATGTTCCATTGCTGTGATCGACGCAGAGCTCATTGTTTTCGACCTTCTGGCCTCGGATGGTATCGAATTCAATGCATCGAATCTTTTTCCCGCCTGCGGCTTTATCAACGATCGCATGGATCACATCGTCGTCAGCGAATCGCAGCAAATAAATGGGGGTCAGCCGCATGACGGTATCAATTTCAGGAGGGAGCAATTCGCCGGTTCTCATGGTCGCCAGCCGCCCACGGGTCCAAATATCGAGTGAGTGATACTCACCGAAGCGGGACTCCTCGCGTCTTCCCGTACCCTGCACAACCACACGCGTGAACGTGCCCTCTTGTGGCCCAGAGCTGGAGTCAAAGAAGCGGAAGGTGTCTATGCGCTCTAGATTTGGCAATTTGGGCGAGAGGCTGACGCCGTTGGCACGCTCCAGCAACTGAACTGCTTCGCGACGCAGTTCCGGGTCTTGGGCGGATGCTGGAATGGCGGCAAAAAGAATGAGCGGAAGAACCTTCAGGACTGATTTCATTTGTCACTCCAGAAAATGGCCGGGGATCGGATGCCCTTAGCCAGGATTTCCACTTTAACTACCAACACTCCGGTAACATAAACCTTGTTGCCTTTAAAAACAATAGTCAGTCCTAGATCCCTAACTCGCGATAAATCACTAGCGTTAATCAGATGGGATGAGAGGGCCGGTCTCCGCGGGATGCGATACGCTCCCAATGTTCGACGTGCTCAAGGCACAATGAAAAGGAGACCGGCTATGAAAAAGACTAGCACTGTTCGGGTAAATGGAAACATGATTTTCAAAGGACACAAGCTCACGATTGGTG
>QHYZ01000331.1 GCA_003225295.1 Acidobacteriota bacterium
GAGCCGGTCGAGACGGCTTCACGCCAGCTTGTAACGCCCGAACCAACCGAATACCAAACAGCCATTGCAACTACCAACCCCGCTAGGAATGCGAATCGTCCGACCATCTTCAAGGGCAAGGTTACCGTCGCAGCTGCTGCGCGACGCCTCCTCATGTCTGCTTGAAACAAAATCCACTGCGTCGACGGTGGCCGCGCTTGGCCTTGTGCCAGGTGACTTTCACACCGGATTGCCTCCACGACGGCGATCAAAGCCTGGCATTCTGAACAGCTTCCGATGTGTTCTGTCCATTTAGGCAGCTCATCCGTCGATATTGCTTGAAGGAGTTGCTCTTCGCTTGGGCATCCTTTTCCTTGCTCGTTCATGGTCGCCTCGCGCTTTTCCTGCCATATCCTGCCGCTCTGAGCAATGCAGCTAGCTTCTGCCGGGCACGAAACAGCAACGGGCGAATACTGCCCTCACGAAGGGCGGTTATCTGCGCAATCTCACGGTGACTGAACTCCTCGGCGTATGCGAGCCAAAGGAGTTGACACTCCCGCCTCTTCATCTCGTTCCTGAGGATATTTGCCAAGTCTATTTTCAATGTCATGCTCCCGGAAGTGGTCTGTACCACATCCTTACCCAAATGGAAGCCAGTTCGTCGTTGTCGCCGGAAATGATCGTGGAGTACGTTGGTGCCGATCCGAAACAGGTAGAACCTGCGTTCGGCTGGTTGCAGGCTCCGCCATCCGGATTGGAGGTAACGGAAGTATGTCTCCTGGAGCAGGTCGTCTGCCGCCGAGTCACTTTGCGAGCTCCGAGATAAATAGGCCCATAAAGAACGCGACGTCCGCTCATAGAAGTCGGAGAATTCGGCGTCATCGGGTGGCTTGTCCGTCATGGATCAGTCCAAGAGAACGGGACAGCCGGAACGAGAAGGCGGAAGACCCGAGGAACCCTAAACCCACAGCAATCGTCGGCACACCTATCAGCAGCAACGAGCCGCCATCGGCGACAAACAGCCGCAATAGCAGAAGGGAGGAGCCAAGCAGAACGAGAATGAGACCTGCCTGTACAGAACCCATAATCCTTGCCAAGACGCTGCCGCGTTCGACACCGATCGCATCGAGTAGTGGCTGCCCTTGTGGGCTCTGCAAATACGCCAGTACTTCAGCTCCCGTTCCCAATCGTTCCAACAGGCGGAGTTGAACTTCTGCCTGCTTCTTGGCCACCCATCCCCGGCGGAAATTATAAGCGAGGGACCAAAACGCCCACGCTATCGCGACGACGACGGCCACCCCTCCGAAAACTCCCACGACTGAATCCATCGCAATACACCTCTTCCGTCCATAAAGCGTTCTAGTGGCCAAAGATGTTAACAAGGCCCCGAAAGAAAATGTTTCGCGCTTCCGAGTTCACATTCTGGTGCTTTGCTTCGTTTTACCAGTGCGATGATTTATCGCAAGGAGACAATATGCACAAAATCTTGGTCACCTTAATGGCGTTCGCGTTGACTGCAGCGGCTGCTGACGTCACCGGGACCTGGATAGGCAAGGTCGACGTTGGGAATGCGGGGAGCGATCTAACCATCCCCTGGTCCGTAACTCTGAAACAAAACGGCTCTGAATTGACTGGCACCGCCGGCGATGCGTCCCATCAATTCCCCATCGAGAAAGCTGAAATCCAGGGCAACTCCGTCACCTTTCAGGTAACTGCCGGAGCGGTCTTGACTTTCCATCTCCGTCAGGAAGGAGATGTGATGAAGGGCACGGCAAGAATCGTCCACGAGGACCAAGGGACGGTTCACGAGGGGCCTGTTTCATTGAGACGCAAGTCGCATAACTTTGGACCTAAGTCGTGAAACCAGGAGTTAAGACGCTTCTATGCTAGGCGGCGACTGTAAATCGGAATACCGCAGCGATTCAAAGAGCGCCGGCATTCGACAACCGCGGGGGCGGGCTCAAGAGGAGAAGCATCAGCGATGAATCGAATTGTTCGTGACTTGCGAGTCTGTGCTTTCATCTTGACATTCGTTCTCACTGTTCGTGGGCAAGCAGTTCTCTCAGACGGCCCAAACCCGAAGTTTCGTAGAATCCCCAGCGTTCGGCCAGAAGGTCCACAACATCATTGTTGATTTTGGCAATCCACTCCTTCAGCCAGTCCTCGACCGTTACCTGATTGACGGCGAATTGATGGCCAATAGTGTTCTTCGACACGTTTGGGACGACACAACTGAATCGCCGGATCTCACTTGGGATTCGCCTTTGTACTCGGAGTTGTTTGACACCATACGCGCCGTGAATCTCGGTTTGCCAAAAGAGCAGCGACTGCGAGTTACCCTGGCAGATGCGCCGATCTCATGGAGAAAGGTTCAGACAAAGGAGCAATGGCTGAACCTTAGAGGGCAGCCTAGAGAAGATGCCCTTGCGACCGCCGTCGAGGACGTCTTGGGACAACATGAGCGAGCTCTCGTGATCAGCGCAGGAGTGCACCTGTACCGAAACAGCAGGCCGGCCTCGAATGCGCGCGCGCTCGTCGAAAAAGTTGCTCCCGGCACCTTCTTTCTGGTACTCCCGCAAGGCAGATTTGGGGCTGGAGACTCATATAAGGAAGTTGAGCGTCGAGAACAGGCCGTTGACCCCGGAAGCATCACCCTATTGCGGAACAGTTGGCTCGGTGCTCAGCCGCTCATCGGAGCGTCGGACTCGCCGCGATTAGAGGATGTGGCCGATGCGGTCCTTTACCTTGGAAGTAGCGACCGCCTGACGAAGATGCAGCCGAATGCGCTCGTATTTAAAGATGAGGAATTCTGGACGGAATTGAATCGGCGTTGGAAGCTGATCTACGGCATGCCATTCGACTTAGCAAAAGCGGGGTTCGATCTGCGCGGTCCGGGCATTTGGCCTCCCCCGCAAGTGGCAGCCGTGTCAGCCCGGCCTGCCTCGAGTGTGGTCGTTAACAGCGGCGTCGATTTTGTTTTGGAAAAGCTGGATCAATATCCGATAGTCGGAATCGGAGATCTCCACATGTGCCTGCAGTACTTTCAGTTTCTCCAACAATTAGTCAAAGATCCTCGTCTTCCCCGCAAGGTTCAAGACATTGTAGTCGAGGTCGGAAATCCACTCTATCAAGGTGTAGTCGACAGCTACGTACTTGAGGGGAAGGACGTCCCGCTAGCAGTGCGCAGGTCAGTCTGGCAGGAAGCGGCGATGGGGTGGTATGTGGCAAATTCTCAAATCTACGAGGCTTTTTATGATCAGCTGCGAGCCGTCAATTTGAAACTGCCCAAAGAGGCACGAATTCGAGTCATTCTCGGCGACGCCCCGCTCGACGTTGGCCGATTCCGCGCGAATCCGGATCAGTACTTTAGGCCGTTCCTTGCCTACAAGGAAACTCTGCAGGACCCGCGCGAAATCAGTATTGCGGCAAGCATCACCCGCGTCATGGCCAGGGGGCATCGAGCGTTGGTGCTAAGCGGAAGTGGTCATCTCAACCTGACGCAACGCAGTGGGAACGCCCGTCACATCTTCGAGCGCTCGTACCCCAATAAGTTCTACTTGATCGACGAAAGCGGCCCTGGAAATCCTTCTTGGCCTACCCCATCGATTGTGACGTGGGCTGATGACCGGGAACCAAACCATGCAATACTTTGGCTTGGCCCTTCGGATTCTCTGACAGTCGTTAGGCCCTCCCCGCTGATCTACCGCGACACCGCGTACTGGACCTTCATTAATTTGATGGCAGGGGTACAGGGTCGATATCCGGTCGATCTCGCGTCAGCCAGTTTCGAATATCGCACTCGATACCCGTGGACTCAATAGCGGGATCAAGTCGCGTCCGGCGGAGTGCAAGGGCCGTCCCGATTGGTCACACTGCCCCCCGGTCACACGGCTCGCCGTCACTCCTGGTACCCACGGTCGTTCCGCCCTGTTATTCTTGAGCAGCGACTTGCGAGGCATTAACACGAACCATGTTTGAGAACCTTACAGAAAAGCTCCAACGCACCTTCAAGAACCTCCGCGGCCAGGGCAAGCTCACCGATGAGCACCTGGACAACGCGCTGGCCGAAATTCGTGACGCGCTGCTCGAAGGCGACGTCAACGTCGGCGTGGCCGATGAGCTCCTAGCCAACATCCGTCGGAAAGCCATCGGCAGCGAAGTCCTTTTGCAACTTTCGCCCGATCAGCAAGTCGTCAAAGTTGTCCGCGATGAGCTCGCCGCCATTCTCGGCAAGCACGCCAAGCCGATCTTCGCTTCGCGCCCGCCTTCGGTGTGGATGATCGTTGGGCTGCAGGGTTCCGGCAAAACCACCACCACCGGAAAGCTCGCCAAATGGCTTTCGCAACACGGCCACCGTCCGCTGGTGGTTTCCACTGACGTCTATCGTCCCGCCGCGCGCGAACAGCTTGCCCAAGTCGCGAAAGCCGTGGGCACGGCGATCTGGCCCGGCGCCGGCACGGACAAGCCGCTCGAAATCGTGAAAGGTGCCATCAAGGAAGCCAAGCTTTCCGCCAGCGACGTGGTGCTGGTGGACACCGCCGGCCGCCTGCACATCGATGATGATTTGATGGATGAGCTGAGCATGCTGAAAAAAGAACTGCAGCCCAGCGAAATGCTGTTCATCGCCGACTCCATGATCGGCCAGGACGCGGTGCGTTCCGCCGGCGAATTCCACAAGCGCCTCGGCCTCACCGGGGTGATTCTCACCAAGCTCGATGGGGACGCTCGCGGCGGCGCCGCGCTGAGCATCGGCAAAGTCACTGGCGCGCCGGTAAAGTTCGTCGGCCTAGGCGAAAAATATGACGCCCTAGAAGGTTTTTATCCCGAGCGCATCGTCTCGCGGGTTCTCGGCATGGGCGACCTCATGTCGCTCATCGAACGCGTGGAACAGACGGTCGACAAAAAAGCCGCCGCCGACCTCGAGCGCAGGCTCCGCAAGGAAGAATTCACCCTGGAAGATTTCCGCGATCAGCTCAAGCAGATTCGCAAGATGGGCCCGCTCGAAAAAATCGTGGACATGCTCCCCAAGATGGGTCCGCTTCAGAATCTTCCCAAGGATGCCAAGGTCGACGAGGGCCAGCTCACCCGCATCGAAGCCATCATCAACTCCATGACCAACCAGGAACGCCGCGACCACAACGTTATTGACGGCAAGCGACGCAAGCGCATCGCCAAAGGCAGCGGCACGACGGTGCAGGACGTCAACATCGTCCTCAAGCAATACCTGCAAATGCGCACCATGATGAAGCAGTACGGCGCCATGACCGCCCGCGACAAAATGAAAGGCCTCGGCAAGCTCGCCGGCCTTTCTTGAAAGTGCAGTGTGGCCCTTTTTTAGCGGCGAAGGTGCTGTTCTTTGAAAATCAAGTCAGCAACTTCGAGCGCCAGCTTTTCTGGTTGGAGGTCGGTGCGATTCGAAAGAATGATCATGCTGAGGCCATGGGCTTCCGTGAATCGTTCGATGGCCGTGCGGAAACCCATGGTGCTTCCGGTATGCCACATGCGCTCCCGCCCTTGATAAGGGTCGAGGAACCAGCCGAAGCCATACCGAACGGGCTTGCCGGGATGCAGGTTGTCGTCGTTGGGTTCTTTGGGCCAGCGCGGTTCGGAGCCATCGGCAAGCCTCACGGGGGTCCAGGCAGACTGAAATTCTTTGTCGCTCAGCAGCGTATGATTCCCGAGCGCCTCATCCCACTTGGCCAGATCTTCGAGGCTGGAATAGATGCCGCCGTCACCAAGCGTCGCGGAAGTCGGGCTTTGATCGGTTTCTTTGAAAGCATCATTGTCTTTGGTGTGGCCGAAGGCGCGATTCGCGACTTCGTTTTTTTCCTTTTGAAAGACGATGGTGTGATTCATTTTCAGCGGCCCAAAAATCCGAGTGTGAAGAAATTCGCCGTACGATTTTCCTGAAACATGCGCGACGATAAGTCCGAGCACCACGTAAGCGGAATTGCTGTACGACCAGCTGGCCCCCGGCGTAAATTTTCCAGCTCTTTCTTTTTTCAACAATTGCAAGACTTCGGCGTCCTGAATTTGTCTTTCCGGCGTCCATCTCGGGCCTTTCGCTTTTTCGAGCGCTTCCATCAAATCTTCGTAGTCAGGCAAGCCGGAAGTGTGATTCAGCAGGTTTTGAACGGTGATGGAATTTCCGTAGGGAGGAAAATCGGGAAAGAGTTCCGTGAGCGTCTCGTCGTAGCGTAGTTTTCCGTCGTGCACGAGCAACATGATGGCCAGGGCGGTGAATTGCTTGGTGCAGGACGCCAGCCGGAAATTCGTGTGCGCGTCGATCAGCACTCTCGAATGGAGATCGCGCACACCATAACTGCGTTCGAAAAGGGTGCGGCCATTCTTTCGCACCAGCACGGCGAGCCCGGGGTCGTCCGGAGAGGTCAGCACGGAGAAAAGCGCATCGATCTTCTTGTCCGTGGGCAAGTCGAATGATGGCCCGGGCGTTTGAACCGCCCTTCGAAGTGTTAGCACCGCCACGATGGCGATGATCAGGTTCAGCTTCACCAGACCTCCTTCGACAAGGTCGCAGCATATCATTCCGCTGCTGCGTTCATCGGCCCGTAATCGGTCCTGGTCCCCGAAGACACGCTTATGAAATGACCTGCTTCTAGTACCAACAGGTGAACGAAGAGGACGAATTTATAGAGCTTCTGAAGAGATTATGGCGATAGCTGCAAAAATACGTGGATCAGAGCCGAAAGGGATACCTGATCCATTCGAAAAAGGTAGGGTAGTGGTACAGTTTGAATTTCGATCCCATTGGAGTGATCCGCCGACCGTGCACACATTGGTTCAATGGCAAAGCGCAAAACCGAAGATATAAACGAAGCAGCTTTCCGCATAGTCAGAGAGTCCACTCTAGAGCCTTCGAGCATGCCAAAGAAAAAGCCTACTAAGAGCCGCAAGAGAAAGGCTAAACGAATTACGAAATCAAGGTAACGCCTTTTTGGAAGGGATCAGGTATACCCTTCGGTTCTGATCCGTGTATCTTCACAGCTATTGCCCTAATTTCCTCAGAAGCTCTATAAATTCGTCCTCTCCGTTCTCCTGTTGGTATGAGCAGGCCCGATTCTACAGCCGCTCGTAAATCTCGACTTGCAACAACTTTGCTTACTTCAGCAAAATGCCTGTAGGTGGCGCTGCGAACGCGAAATCCCATCGCCGCATCAGCAACAGCCCCTATCACTCGGTCCGGCAAATTTTTTCTTGCCACTTCTCTTTCCAATTCATCCCACAATTTCTTGATGATCACTGAACGTCTCAGGACAGTACCAGCCTGGCGATAATGAGCAGTGAGGTTGAATCGAATCCACGGACGAGTATCGCGTTGCGGATTCCACTTGCCACGCCCTACCTCAGCTAGAATGTCGTAATAGTCTTGAGTGTTTTTCCCCAAATATTCTTCGATTGAACAGAATGTGGGGTCGACAATTCCTTTGATTGCTAAAACGAGAGTCTGCAAACATCGAGCCATTCTGCCATTCCCATCGGAGAACGGATGGATCATCGTTAAATTGAGATGCGCCATAGCCGCTTTGACAAGAGTGTGTTCACTATCTCGTGGGCCGTTAAGGTACTCGACGAGTTCCGCTACGAGTTTCGCAACAATATCGGCGGGTGGGCCTTCGTAAACATTCTCTCCCTTCGATTCATCTCGGACATAGATCGGCCCTGGCCGCCAGTTCCCCGGATGTTTTGTAAGATCGTAGGACAGCATCATGAAGTGGAGGCTTCTAAGGAAGCCATCATTGAAAGCAAAGCTAGAATCTTTGGAGAGTTGCAGAACGTAGGTCATAGCATTGCGATAGCCTGTTACCGCCTGCCACGTCTCTTCCCCTGCCTCAAGTGGTTCGTCTCCTTCGGCGGCGGCGATAGCATCCTCGGCGGTTACTAGGTAGCCTTCAATGCTATTTGATCCCCGAATCGCGCGAGCAAAGGCGTTTCGCCGCAAAACACCCTCCCATCGTGAGGGTGTAGACAAGCTGTATTTAAGCGACTTATGCATCTTCGCAATGGCAGCAATAACTTCTAATTCTTCTTTTCTAAGCTCCACGCTCTTAAAGATCATGTTCCTTATCCTATAATCAGTGAACGTCCGTATAAATAATAATTGACTTTAAGTCCCATGTCAATATACTATTTTCACCGAGAGGAATCGACCAATGAACCGACTAAAAAGGGCAAAGCAGGCGCAAATCATCGCAGCCCTCGTTGAGGGAAATTCTCTACGCGCCACTGCGCGCATGACTGGCGCGTCAAAGGTAACGATTCTTCGACTGCTGGAATCGCTCGGGGCAGCCTGCGCCTCGTATCACGATAAGGCCCTGCGAAACCTCACGTGTAAGCGGATTCAGTGTGATGAGATTTGGCAATTCTGCTATGCCAAAGACAAGAACGTGCCCGACGATAAACAAGGCCAGTTTGGCTACGGGAATGTGTGGACCTGGGTTGCGCTCGATGCGGAAACGAAATTGATTCCTAGTTGGCGCGTTGGGACACGCGAAGCGGCCACCGCCTATCAGTTCATGCACGATTTGGCTGGGCGTCTGGCGAATCGCGTAACAACTGACCACAGACGGCCATCGCGTGTATCCAGACGCGGTAGAAAGTGCATTTGGCTCTGAGATTGGTCATGATGCTGGGCGGATTGTTCATGTTTCTGGGCGCGGCTTCAAACTGAACCACTACCAAAGGTAGACTTCGATTGCCGCGCGGCACCCAAGCAGGCTAGAATAGAAGGTTCAGGAGGACTGACTTAGTGTTAATGATTCGTCTGTCAAGGATTGGGAAGAAAAAGAAGCCCTTTTACCGCGTGGTGGTCATTGAGAGGACC
>QHYZ01000332.1 GCA_003225295.1 Acidobacteriota bacterium
CTCTATAACGCTCTCGGGCAATATGAAGCGGGTCTCAGAGAGAATCAAGAGGCCGTGCGTCTTGCTCCGTCCCCCATTAGCTATCGATTTCTTGCGTACACATACTTGCTGCTGAACCGAGACGAGGACGCTGCAGCCTTGGCTAGAGAGGCGCATGGAAAGGGCCTGGACTCTGGTCTTGGGGCCATTCTCTATTCACTCGCCTTTTATCGGAATGACACCGCCGAAATGTCGCGGCAAGTAGCCGCTTGGTCTGGCAAACCGGACCAAGAATACCTGATGTTGGCGTTAGAGGCCGACACGGCTGCTTACTTCGGACATCTTGGAAGAGCGCGTGAGCTATCACGGCAGGCTGCAAGTTCCGCCAAGCGGGCAGGGGAGAATGAAATCTCGGCGACCTACGAGGCCGTGGCTGCTTTGCGAGAAGGCCTGTTTGGCAATGCAAACCGAGCTGGACAACGGACAGCGCTGGCTAAGGAACGTTCGGGTGGACCAGATAAGTATTATGCCGTAGTGCTTGCCCTAGCCTATACAGGGGACGAATCGCAGGGATTAGCGGATAATTTGAATGAGAGCTTCCCCGAAAACACGGTCGTACAGTTCAATTACCTTCCTACCTTACGGGCAAAACTGGCATTAAACCATGCGAACCCGCAGCAGGCGCTTGATGCTCTGGAGGTCGCTGCCCCGTATGAACTCGGGCTGCCTACTCTTTGGTTTTACAACTGGCCAAATTCATATCCGGTCTATGTGCGAGGAGAGGCCTATCTTGCTGCACATCGCGGCAACGAAGCAGCAGCCGAGTTTCAGAAAATCCTCGACCATCGCGGAGTTGTGTTCAACGAACCCATTGGTGCGTTGGCCCACCTTCAACTGGGACGCGCCTATGCGATGCAGGGCGACACTGCCAAGAGCCGCACCGCGTATCAAGATTTCCTTACTCTCTGGAAAGATGCCGACCCCGACATTCCTATCCTCGTCGCTGCAAAAGCGGAGTCCGCGAAACTGAAGTGACTGCGTCGCGTGGCAGAAATGAACAGTTAACTCGGCATATGCAGATTTGTCCCTCAAAGTCATGTACTGTTTACCGGAGGCTCAAACGACAGCGTGGCGCCCTCGAGTTGCATCTCCATGGTGGCCGCGTGGGGAGCATTGACCTCCCGGACGAACCAATGCAGCGGCTCCTGCCCCGGCAATCGCGTGGTCCCGCGAGACCCGCTGGCGAACGGACCGTCTAACTCGAACTTCGCTGGTGGGTCGTCCCAATTTGCCGCGTTTGTCCAGTAGTTCCAAGCGAAGGCGGGGCTTGCGTTCGTCTCAACCGCATGCGTCATCTCCCAAGCAATGGTCGTCACGGATTGCACTCAGGTTTCTAAATGCCTGCCGCCGCGTAACCCGAATTAAAGGCATCGGAAGTCGGATACTCGCGCATTGTCCGAACAGGCGAGAAAAGAAGCCATAGACTCGACAGCATTAAACCTACGGCACCAACTGTTAGTGTTGGACGCATTCCCATCGATCCGGCTAATGCCCCGGCACAGATAGAGCCGACCGGCAAGAGCCCCCGAAATAGCATTTGCATCACTGCATTCACTCGGCCTAGCAAATCGTCCGGAGTTATCGCCTGCCGTAAGCTAAGCTCACAAACGTTATAGATCGGCCAGCCGACGTCACCCACCTGCGCAGCCATCAGAAAAGCGGTCGCAGCCACGACGGAACCACGCGCCAGGGGAATCATCAGGGTCGCAGTTCCCATTACCAAGATCGACCCAATAAGGGTCACTCCCAGACCAAATCGCCGCATGAGGCGTGGGGCCGTCGCCGCCCCCAAAATATTTCCGACTCCACCGAGAGCTATCACCACACCTATGAGGGCCGGGCTGAGGTGCAAATATCGGATCGCGTACAAAACATACAGAGACGCGAAGAATCCCCCAAAAAATCCAGCCGTTGCCAAGTGCCCAGCGATTGCGCGGCGTATCGGGGAATGGGTAACCGCTCGCAACCCACTGGTGAAATCTTCCCAAATATGCGAACCGCGAATCGAAATGACGTCAGCCTCCGGCTTGCGAACCAGGCAAACCGTCAGCGCAGAGGCAAGGAACGAAAGCGCATCGACCAGGATAGCCATGGGAGCAGTTAGCAACTGGACCAGTATGCCGGTAAGTCCGGGTCCAGCTATCTCCGCGAACGAACTGCTCAACGCGAGCTTGCTATTACCCTCGACCACGTGATCGCGCTCGACAAGCGAGGGCAGATACGATTGGTAGGCAACATCAAAGAGCACTGTCAGTATTCCGGCAGTCGCAACGACAACGTAAACCTGTCGCATGCTCAATATTCCGAACGACGCCGCGACCGGGATTGATCCCAGAACCACCGCTCGGCCCAGGTCAGTGACGATGAGAATTGGCCTGCGCCGTAGCCGATCCACCAGGAGTCCGGCTCCCAGT
>QHYZ01000333.1 GCA_003225295.1 Acidobacteriota bacterium
TACCTGGGCGATGGATAAATCAAGATTTAGCTTGACTTCTCATGGGGCAGGTTTAACATAAGGCGTATTGGAGGGTGATCCCGTGCCATCCACCACGACGAAAAAGTTCACTCCTGAAATTGATGCGCAGCTGTACGAGGAGATGGTTGCGGTTGCCAAGCAGAACGGACAGCCACAGCGCTACGTGCTGGAGCGGGCATTGGAGTTCTACTTCCACAATGTGGTTCCTTCCCATCGCTTAGTCCGTCCGGAGGTGCTGGAAGCTTCCCGCCGCTCCAACGAGCAGTACCGGAAGTTGTACGAGAAGCTGGCCCACACCAAGTAAATGGCCCAGCGTGTCTACCTCACGGTAGCCGAAGTCCTAGCCATTCATCATCGGCAGATCGAAACCTACGGCGGTTCCCACGGCCTGAGAGATGTACGGGCTTTGGAGGCCGCCGTTTTCCGCCCTCAAACTGGCTATTACAACAACCCGGCAGAAGAGGCCGCGGCCCTGATGGAGTCGCTGGCGAATAATCACCCCTTCCTCGACGGTAACAAGCGCGTCGCATTCGATGCCACTCACACCTTCCTACTGATGAACGGCTTCACCATCGAAGCAGATCCCGTAGAGACTTACGTTTTCATGGTCGACGCGATTGCCGAAGGCAGGTTTCGCTTTTCCGTGATCCTCGATTGGCTCAACGGCCACATCAAAGCTCTATAGCTCCTCGGTTGACCCTCTCGACATTCTACGTTGCGTGCGAGGGAGCCACTTTTGACGAGCCATCCGTCAAGGCTTGTAACCCAGCAGGGTGCAACGATCTTGGCTCTGGGAAGGTTGGATGCTAATTCGGTCGCTGTGGGCCCCACCTAATGCTCTTACCGGGGAACGCGTCAAATCCTGCGTCGAAACTCGCGATCTGGCGGATTCCATTTTGTTATAATCATCATCAGGGCACGCGGATCTGTGAGTCCCAGAGCGGAACGGGTTTCGAAGTTGTGGGCGCGAATTTCGATGACTTGCCTCTCCGCCCGACTCTCAAGTTTAATGAACACGTTGAACGAACTCGTCGATATTGCTTTTGATCGCGTGGTAGGTTGAAAACAGCTCATGTGTGGTTGCCGCGGCCTTTGCGAGCTCTCGTTCCGGAAACTTCTTAATTCTTAACCGTTCTGAAGGATCCGATGCCGACAGTCAGCCGATTCGTTATTTGGGAAAGGCCTCCCGATTTCCGCAAGACCCATCCGAAACTAGCGAGCGTGCTTGGCGAAGTCGGCATCGAATCGCTCGACAGGGTCCATGGCCGAGAGCCTTCGTTTCTGGGACGAGATGTTTCGGAAATCGAGCGGCTCCTTGTAAGCTCAAGTCTCGGCATGCTATACAGGCGCGTATAAATACAGGGACATGCTGATTACAAAAAAGATTGCAAATAGGGCCGGATGAGTTCCGGATAGGATTGCATCTCACCAAACACTCGACTCAGCGTGCCGCTCAATTCTTTCTCGTTGGGGAAGTATCGATTGTGAGTCCCTGTTTGGCGGGTGTATCTCCACAATCGCTCGGTCGGATTCAGTTCAGGTGAGTAGGACGGCAGTGGATGAACTTCCAGCCAGTGGCGATTGGCATCGAACCAAGCCCATACGTCGCCGTCTGTATGGTATGTGGCATTATCCTGAATTAATATGGCGCCCTGTCGTCGATAACTGCGAGCCAGTTGTTCCAGGAAAGCTAGATACGTGCAAGCATTGAAGACGGTGTCTGGTCGGTAATGGAAGCGCGCCTTCCACAATTCAATGGCCCCCAAAATCTTCACGCTCTTGCGCTGTCCGGTCACGGGAACTTCTGGAGGACAACCAACCCGGCTCCAGGTGGTATGCAGGGTAGAATCTTGGCGAAAGCTGGCTTCGTCGGTGAAGATCAATGCCCAGTTTTGCCGCTGCGTTTTTTTTTAAGCCTGGGATAGGTGTAGCGCTGCCAGCGATCTTGCTGATAAGCGCTGGCTCGGGCCAGCACGCGACGCGGGCGTTGCACCGAGAAGCCCAAACGATGGAGCAACCTGCGCACATGGCCTGGATGATAATGAATGCCGAACTCTTCCTCGATGACCCAGGCGACCATGGGAGAGGTCCAGATACCGGTATCCAAGCCGTAGGCTACTGGGCCGCTGTCGAGAATGTCGTCGAGCTGTTTCCGCTGCGCCAGCGTCAGCTCCAATGGCCGTCCCGAGCGATGTCCTTCGAGCAGCCCGTCGACGCCAAAAGCTTGATAGCGTGCTAACCACTCAGCGACCCTCGAACGTGGAGCCGCGAGTAGATGGGCTAACTCACCGCTCGTGCGCCCTTCCGAGTTCAGCACTACTGCTTGCAATCGCTTGGCAACCCGGTAAGCTCCGTCTCGCTCTGCTTGTTTGCGCAAGCGGATCAAATGTTTGTAGGTCTTCGGGTGTAAGTACAGGATTCGCGGAACCATGGCACCTCCTTCGAGGAGTATGCCAGATGTACCCATCTTATGTCCTGTTAA
>QHYZ01000334.1 GCA_003225295.1 Acidobacteriota bacterium
GACCCAGAATCTCCAACGGCAACGTGAACCGCTGGTGATACCGAGCGAGATCACCGGGCTCCAGCCACTGCATGGGTATCTGAAACACAGGAATCTCGTTGTGGGAATGAGCTTCTCCATCGTCGAGCTGCCAGACAGCCATCCTTCATTCATCCAACGGCCGATGGAGATGCCACGAAAGGAAGAGCGCGAGACTGCGGCAGCAGCGGCGGGAGCAAACAGCAATTTAGAACAGAACCTCGCGTCGCAGGATGGGAAGCAGTCCCCTGAGCAAGAATTACGGCGCAACCGAGCAGAACCAGGACACTTCTTCCGATAGGCCAACGGCACGATGCTAACCATCTCCAATCCACTGAGTGCGAGCCAAGCCCAGGCGTATCACGCGGAGGAGTTTTCCAACGCGCGAGAAAACTACTACTCGCAAGGCGACCAGATACGCGGTGAGTGGCACGGCAGGCTCGCCGGGCAATGGGGATTGCGGGGAGAAGTGCGCGAGGAACATTTCCAGAGGCTCTCTGAAGGCCAACACCCGATGAGTGGCGAGCAGCTGGTGCGCCATCAAACAGCGCGGGAATACGTAAACAGGGACGGTCGGAAGGTAAGTCCGATGGAGCACCGCGCGGGATGGGATGCGACGTTTTCGGCACCGAAGAGCGTGTCGCTGACTGCCCTTGTGGGCGGAGATGAACGAGTACGGGAGGCACATCGAGAAAGCGTTGGCATTGCACTCGATGAATTGGAGCGGTATGTCCAGGCGCGCATCGGCGGGAATCTTCCCGCGGAAACAACCGGCAAATGGGTGGCCACAAAATTCGAGCACGACAGTGCCAGGCCGGTCGACGGTTATGCCGCACCGCAGCTGCATACGCATGTTGTTTTCTTCAATCTTACGGAGACCGAAGACGGCGAAGCCCATGCACTGCAACCGCGTGAACTCTACAAAACGCAGCAGTATGCGACGGCGGTGTACCGCTCTGAACTAGCTGCTCGGCTCAAAACACTCGGCTACGAGATCGAACGTGGGAAGAGTGGGCAACCAGAAATCATAGGCTATAGCGAAGAATACCTGGCGGCATCGAGCCCGCGTCGCCGGCAGATCGAGGAGCACCTTGAGAAAGAGAAACAGCGTGGTGCAGACGCTGCGCAAATTGCGGCCCACAAAACACGGGAGGCCAAGCTCAATCTATCGCACGACGAGGTGCAGCAGCGCCATCGAGAGATAGCGGAGGCTTTCGGCAATCAGCCGGACCGCGTAGTCCGAGCTAGCAAAGAAACGGCGCGCGACATCGAGCAGGAAGCGCCTCACCGAATCGTTCAATCGGCGATGACATTCTCGAAGGAACGTAATCTGGAACGCGAAGCCGTTGTGGATGAACGTGATCTATTGCGAGATGCGTTGAGGCGTTCGATGGGAGACGCGACATTCACAGAGGTGCGAACGGAGTTTGAAAAGCGCGTCGGCTCAGACGAATTCATCGAAGTCGAGAAAAAGTCAGGCCCGCCAGGCCGCGCTTTTACGACCGAAGAGATGATCGGATACGAGCGAGAAACAATCCAGATGATGCGGGAGGGGCAGAACGAATGCCCGGCGTTAGCGAGCTTCGAAACGCGGCGAGAAATCGACAACCACCATCCTCATTTAATCCAGAGCCAACGAGTAGCGGTCGAGCAAATCCTCGCAAGCCGGGATCAAGTCATGGCGCTGGAGGGTGTCGCAGGCGCGGGGAAAACGACTTCGTTAGCTGTGGTTCGTGAAGCTGCCGAGCGAGAGGGTTACAAAGTTGAAGGATTCGCCCCAACCTCACGGGCAGCGCAAAAACTCGCAGAGGCCGGAATCGAATCGAGCACGCTCCAAAGGCATCTTGCGCAAGGCAATGACCAGACTGGCGTACAAAAACACTTGTACGTTCTGGACGAATCGAGCCTCGCTAGTACAAAGCAGATGAACGAGTTTCTGCACAGGCTCAAAGATAGCGACCGCGTTTTGCTGGTGGGTGATACACGCCAGCACCAGGCAGTTGAAGCCGGAACCCCGTATCAGCAGCGACAAGAAGCCGGAATCCAAACCGTGCGGCTGGATGAGATCATTCGGCAGAAAGACCCAGCCCTCAAAGAAGTTGTCGAGCATCTTTCACGCGGAGAGGTAAAGGAAGCGATTGAAAAGCTCGATACGCAAGGCCGCGTCCATGAAATTCCACAGCAAGACGAACGGCTCAAAGAAATAGCCCGTGACTATATAAAGCAGCCTGAAGGAACGCTCGTTGTTTCGCCTGACAATCGATCTCGAATGGAAATCAACCGGATGATCCACACGGAAATGCAAAAGATCGGGGA
>QHYZ01000110.1 GCA_003225295.1 Acidobacteriota bacterium
TAGCGGGAGTTTACTGCGAGTGCTCTCCGAAGCCTTGCGCATTTTCACTAAATCATTCCCTCCGTAGAACTTAAGCGGGTTTTCTCCTCTTGGATTATGTATTACCCCCTATTTTCAGGCTTACACTCTTGATGTTTGTCGTATTTTATGCTTGACAATGATTGCTATCTTGTTTATGTATTACCCTTGATGGCTAGCCTCATCAAAAAGAAAAAGGGCAACCGCCTCTACTACTACCTCGTCGAAAGCGCTCGCGTCGACGGCAAACCCCGCATCGTTCATCAGGCCTATCTCGGCACCGCCGAAAAAGTCGCCGAACTCATCGAGCAAAAGTCCGCCCCGGTTCCCCTCTCCGCCACCTTGCGAGACTTCGGCCTCCCCGGCGCCTTGTGGCTGGCTGCCAAACAGTCCGGCGTGTGGCCGCTGCTCGAATCCCTGTGGCCTGCTCCGCGTTCCGGACCCGGTCCCGCTCACTATCTCCTGCTCGCGGCCATTCACCGCATCTGTGATCCCGGTCCGAAAACCGAAGTCAGTAGCTGGTACGAGCGGACCCTCCTTGCTTCCGAGTGGGGTTTCCCTTCCGAGCGCTTTACCTCGCAAGCCTTCTGGGACGCCTTCGAACAGATTCTTCCGGAATCCAGTGAGACTCTGACTCATGCGGAGGATCCCCTCGATCAAGCGCAGTTGCGTTTACTCGGTCTGTGGAAAGAGAAGCACCTGGTCGGCCGTCGACTACTGGCCTACGATACCACCAACTTCTACACCTACATTGCTAGCACCAACACGCGGAACCACCTGGCGCAGCGCGGACACAACAAACAAAGAGCCGCTGGCCTCGCGGACGTAATTTCCACGTCTCCGGTAAGCGCTAATCGGACTTGGCCATCTGGCGGAGTAAGTTAGCCCGATGCGGGGCGCTATTCTTCGCGCAGAACCACCATCGGATCGACTCGCGTGGTTCGCCAAGCCGGAATGGCCGTGGCGACGAAGGCCACAACCGCTAGCAACCCTACGACTGCCGCGAAAGTTGCCGCATCCGTGGTGCTCACGCCGAAAAGTAAGCTGGTCATCACCCGAGTGAGCGCGACAGCTCCCGTCAGACCGACGAACATGCCGATGGCAGCCAACTCCATCCCTTGCCGTACCACCAGCCCTATAATGTTGCTGGGGTGAGCGCCCAATGCTACGAGGACGCCGATATCCCGGGTACTCTGCGTCACCAGATACGACATCACTCCATAGAGTCCAACGGCAGCCAGTAGCAGCGCGAATACCGCAAACGCTGCCAGCATCGTGCTGGAGAAGCGCTCACGCGCCAGCGAGTCGTAGAGACGGTCCTGCATAGTGCGGATTCCGTATACGACCACGGTTGGATCGATACTGTGGATTTCTTGCACAATGGTGCTCGACAAGCTGGCGGGATCCGCAAAGGAAGTGCGCGCCACGAGGTACAATCCCCGGTCGGGCGTTTGCTGTTCCGGAAAATAGGTGGCGATCTTCGTATCCGCACCCAACCCATACTGCTTGACGGTGCCGACGACTCCGACGATGGTCATCGGCTTTTTGGGATCGAACCACACATGTTTGCCAATAGGATCGCCATCCGGCCAGAAGCGTTGCGCGAATTTTTCATCGATGATAACGACATCCATGGAGTTCGGGGTGTCGTGTTCCGCAAAGAACCGGCCTTTACGGAGGGGAATCTTCATAGCCCGAAAGTAGTCTGAGCTGGCGATGCGCATGTCAACTTGGAGTTCCTGACCAGGTGGCGGTGTGTAGCCCTGCACGTTGATGCCTCCCCAACCCACGGAACCTGTGAGCGGCAGCGCGGACACCGTGCCTTCGGCCAGAACTCCCGACAAGTGCGCGACACGTGCGTCAATCTGCTGAAACAGATTGGCCGCCGCTTTGTCATCGCGATACTTTGGGTCGCTGGCGACCACTTGCATGGTCAGCAGGCGATCCGTGGTGAAGCCTGGGGGGACACTCTGCAAACGGACGAAGCTGCGGACCAGCAGCCCGGCAGCGATCAACAGCATCAACGAAAGGGCCAGTTCTGAAACGACGAGAAGGCCACGCACGCGATGTCGACGCAAATATAGGCCGCCCTCGCTTTGTCCGCCGCGTCCTCCCGCCTTCAACGACGTGTTCAGGTCTACTCTGACAGCGCGCACGACCGGGGCGAGGCCGAACAAAATGCCGGTGAGAAGCGAAACGCCGAACGTAAACGCGAGGACGCTACCATTAATAGCGATATCTTCCAGACGTGGGATATTCCCTGGGTTCATGGCGCGGACCACATACAGGCTCGCGCGTGCGATTACAAGCCCAGCGGCTCCCCCAAGGAGCGCCGTGAGGATGCTCTCTGTGAGTAACTGACGCGCGACCCGTTGCCATCCGGCGCCGAGCGCGGTGCGAATGGCGACTTCCTTCTCGCGGCTGGCGCCGCGGATGAGCAGCAGGTTTGCAACATTCGCGCACGCTATCAGTAAAACGAGTGTGACTGAACCGAGCAGCACCAGGAGCGCGCGGCGGACGTCACCCACGACTTGCTCCTGCAAACCCACGATATGCATGCCGAACGTGCGGTCGCGCTTGTCCTTCTCGCGAATCCGGCCGGCGATCACGTCGATGTCCGCTTGCGCTTGCTGAATGGAAACGCCGGGCTTCAAGCGCACGAGAATGTTGTAGTTTTCATCTCCTCTCTTCTGCGCGGCATCGGGTCCTAAAGGCAATGGCGCAAACACGTCTATCTTATCCATTGGGCCTTCCGAGGGCATCACTTCAGCATTGAGCATGAACTCGGGCTGGAGCACGCCAGCGATAACTAAGGGGTTTCCGTTGAGCGTGATGGTCGTGCCTAGAAATTTGGGGTCAGCGCTGAAGCGTCTCTGCCACAAACGATAGCTGAGAATGGCAACGTCGGGTTTGCCGGGGCGATCCTCGTCCGGTAAGAGCAAGCGGCCCAGAATCGGCTTTGCGCCGAGCATTCTCAGGAGGCTCGATTGCGCGCGCATGGCCTCAACGCGTTCCGGCTGATCCCGGCCGGTCAATATGAAAGTGCGGCTTTGCGCGAGAGCCATCTGCTCGAAGGAATGGTTTTCGTTCTGAAGATCGATGTACTGACCTGGTGAGGGCCAGTCGCGGAAAATGCCAATCCCGGGCGAGTGCAGCCACACTGCGGCGAGGCGCTCCGGTTGGGGATAGGACAGGGAACGCAGCAGCAATGCGTCGACCACGCTAAAAATCGCGGCATTCGCGCCGATGCCGATCGCGAGAGAGGCCACCATTACGACAGTCAGAATGATGTTCTTACGCAGCATTCGACAGGCGTAGCGAAAGTCTTGCAGCCAAGTGTGCATGAGCCCTCCCGCATTTTCAACGAACGATCATATGACGCGCCGTTATTTTCTCCTACTGACAACTTTGCCGCCGGAAGATGGCAATCCCGGAGTCGGGTATGCCTACATTCCGCATGTTGCACAAATCTCGCGCCTTTACCACTGTGATCAACGTCGCGTTGGAGAACAATCGCGGAAGACCAGACTTCGGGACGACCTAAGGCCGCCAGGAGTACGTATATTTGACAGCGAAACGGTTCTGAGTGAATTGGGCAGGATTGGCAGCCACTAAGCTCGCAAATTGCTGGCCAACCGTGTAAATCACGAACAAATCGCTATCGGGGCGATAGTTCCAGCGGAGACGAATGTTTGCACTCGCCGCCTGCGTGTTCGACGTGTTGACCTGGAAGATCGTGGAAAGTGTGAGAAATCGCGAAAAGGCATAGTTAGTCTGAAAACTGCCGAACACAACCGAGAAATCTCCTCCAGAAATCGGCAAGCGGAAGCGATCCCACTGTTGAGAGAAATTGAAGGACAGCCGCTCACTTGGCCGGTAGGAGGCTCGAATGCGTGCCTCGTTCAAACGGCCGTTGTAGTAAGTACCAAAGCGCTCAAAGAACTGAAGGACCCAGCGGCGATCCTGGGCCGTGCCATACGTCAGTTGGTGTCGCGTCCAGCGATACAAGCCAGGAGGAATAACAACGTTTTTGTAGATGTTAAACGGCGTGACGATTCGCTGCGCAAACACATCGACAATGTCGTCATCGGTGTAAGCCCCGCTGTGGAATTTAGCGACGAACGAAGTTAGCCATTCTTGGGTTTGCAGGGCACCGTGCGTGTCGGGGGCATGGAACATCATACCTTCGAAATTAAGTTCGCGGATGACGCGAATCTTTGGTCGCGGCTTTAGAGTGAGGTCAGCATAGTCACAGACGCAGTCTGTACGTTCGAGAAACCCAACCTCGGGATTGAAATTCGGACCGATCTTGCGGCGCTCGGCAAGAAATTCTAGCCAACTGTTCTTATAGTTTAGTCCAGCGCCCAGATTGGTCTGACCGCCAGTAACGAGGGGCGAACGCGTCTGAGCGGCATAACCCGTCAAAACAAGGTTTCTCATCAGCACGATCCGCGTGTCGACTCCTCCACTCTGGTTGAAAGGAGGAGCGGTATTGCCCGCACGCTTGTCGATGCCCATGAACCCCACATAGGAGCCTCCCGGCAATGAGCGCTTCAACCGGAACACGGCGTAATTTCCGTAAGGATTCGGACCGCTCGAGCGGGTACTCGCGTCCATGAAGCCCACATCAAAACCGGCAAGAGAGCCCGTGATCTTTCCTCCGCCATTCATGGGAACCTGCTGTCCCGTGACTGGATCAATCCCAATCTGGCGGCTGAAAAATAGCAAATCGCCGTAGTCACCCATTGCGAAGTTGAAGATGCCTGCGTTTTCGAGGAAGAATTGCCGCTTTTCAGGAAAGAAGAGCTTGTAGGGCGTCAAGTTGAACTGCTGCGTGTCAACGTCGGCGTCCGCAAAATCGGTGTTGCCCGTCAAATTGGCAACTAGATTCGAGCGGAGGCCTACTTTCACGTCCAAGCCTCCTGTGTAAAGGGCCTGCATGCCTGGAGTGAGGCCTGCCAAGCTCGCGGCAGGGGGCAAATGGTTGAACCCACCCAAGCCGTAGGGCTTCACGATGAACAAACGACCACTGGCAATTTCAGAGATTCCATGCAACTCGCCGGCCTGGCTAATCTTGTTCGCACCAAAGGACCTGCGCCAAGCGGACCAGAGGTCTTGTTCGTTCTTTCGGCGAATGAAACGCTTGAAGTTGATGCCCCACACTACTTCGTTCGTCTGCATGAAGTTTAATGTCGAAAAAGGAATCGCAACGGTAGCGATCCAGCCCCGCGAAGTTATGCGCGCCTCGGAAACCCACACACCGTCCCAACCTGGGTCCCCTTCGCTGCCGTCATCTTCAGGAGGCTGTTCGTCGATAATTAAAGCATCGCGCTGCGTGCCGATGGGATTGAATTGAAACACGTAAGCGTTGCGTCGGTTGTGCGAAGAATCGATCAAGATCTCAAAGTAGTCGTCGAGTTCTTGACTGATATCGCGGTGGAGTTGCGTGGCGGCAATTTTCCCCGGCTCCGAATCAAAACAAGAGATTCCGAAGTAGATTTCGCCTTTCGTATAGAGGATGCGCACCTCGGTGCGCTCCGTGGGCGGTTGTCCTTCGTACGGCTCTCGTTGGCGAAAGTCAGTAATCGGCATGGCGGATTGCCACAGTGGGTCATCAAGAGTGCCATCGAGCTTTGGAGGATGCTCAACGGCAACCGCCTGAGCTATCGGGGCTGGTTCCTGAGTCTTTTTTAATTGAGCGAATAGGCCTGGCACAAAAAACATTAGAATACAGAGGCACAATGCAACGGAAGGAGGGAGCGGAGTGCGCAGAGCATGCGTGTTTCCAACTGGCGCTATGGCTTCCTCCTGTTAATGTAGGGACTGTCAAACCGTTCTGATAATGCTCTGACGACCGGCAGCCGCGCGGGGTCGCAGCGCATCGGCTGAAGCTTGCCGTAGGTGAGGGTTCTCCACAGCCACTCCGCCGGGCCGAAACGGAAGCGCCTCATCCACCAGGCGCTCAACCGAACCTCAAGCAGAAACACGACCAGGCCGACGGGAACACCGAGAAGCGGCCCGACCTTACCGAAAAACCCCAGTCCATAGGCAAGGAGGTCGAAGATAAGTATTTGCAGAATATAGTTGCTCAGCGCCATTCGTCCGACCGGAACAAGCGGCGCGAACCGGACCTTCCACTTCGGCTTCTGTGCCAGCAGAACGATAGCGGAAGCGTAGCAGAAGCAGAGTGCCGGTACGCCGATCTGGATGAACGCGGCATCGCCTATCCACGACCTAGCCCACGGAGCTTGGTAAGTTCCGGGATAGCGAGACACTAGGACACCCACTCCATTGCCCATAAGACCTAAGCTCAGGCCCCACCCAAACACCTTTCGCAAAAATCCAACGTACGTGGAGGCATCCTGAAGAATTCGCCGCCGACCCACATAGAATCCCAATAGCAACAGCGGGAACGGGTAACCCAAAAGGCCAAGGTAAAAACCACCGGAGGAAAAGCCCTCCGCGACCTCCCCCGCATTTTGCACAACGAATTCTTTGAAACTGCCGTGCGTGCGAAGCTGGAGTTCGTCTTCTTTACTCGCAATTTCTTCTGTTTCCGCCTTAGCGTCTGCCTTCCTTGTCGCTTCAACAGTATGCGGATCTGCCAAGCGCCGAGCATGGTTGTAAATTACCGCCGCGTCGTGCGCGGGCCAGTAGCAAACGGACAGGAATGCAGTAGCTAGGACCATTTTCGGCGCTCGACCGCGGAACAGAAACAACAGATACCCAGTCAGGGCATACTCAACGAGCGTCGCATCCCAACTGAATATAACCATGTTCGCCAAACCGAACAGGAGCAAAACGAAGAGCCGCCGAGCGTAAAGTGGAAAAAACCGCACGCCACGAGCTTCGGCGCGATCCATCTGAAGGGCGAAACCCCAGCCGAAGAGGAAAGAAAACAGGGCATGGAATTTTCCAGCGGCAAAGAAGTGCAACAGAGAATAGGCAGCCCGGTCCGCGGTCCCCGGCCAGAGTTTTGTAAACCACCACGTCCAGTCCAGGTCGTGAGAAAAGTTGACGACCAACATGCCGAGAATTGCCCAGCCCCGGAGGATGTCAACCACGTCGATGCGCTCTCCCACGGACATAGGAGTCATCGATTGGGCCGCGTCAGGAATGCGGGCCGAGAATGCCATAACGCTCACTCTCCGCTTGCGGTCGGCAATTGAAAAGCAGCCGGTATCACTCGGGATTCCTCCGCTGTAAACCGCCGTTCATCGTTGTGGAGATGTGTCGCATCTGGTGACAGTTGACGGCCGGATTTAGACCGGGCAATTCCCCCTTCGATTGCAACCATCCCGTCGTCGTGGCGCGGTCGAGCCGAGGGCCGAGCGCGACGGCCACCACGGCGCGTGGATGCGGCACGCTCAACAAGCGCCAATAGGAGGCCGACCGGTCCCGAAGGCCCGTTGAGAACAGTGCCGCCCCGTCGGACAGTGAAACGGTGATCTCTCTCAGCGGCGCGGTGAGCCCTATGCCGAGCGCCTTCACGTACGCTTCCTTCCTCGTCCAACCATTCAGAAACGCCGACACCGGATCGGGAGCGAGTTTGAGCTCGCGACGCTCGACATCCGAGAACACGAGACGAGCGAGTGATTCGACGTCGCTAATTGGTCGGTGGAGCTCGATGTCCACTCCGACGGCAGCACGATCGGCGAGTGCGATGACCGCGTCGCCTCCGCTGTGCGCTAGGTTGAACTCAACGTGTCCCCGACCGCCCTCAAGCATCGGCTTGCCGTTCCTTCCATACGAGAGCCGGATAGTGGCTGGTGAGCAACCTAGCCGATCGGCAAGCACACGTCGTAAGGTGGCCCGTCCAACAATGTAGCGCGCTCGGTGCAAATCCGAGTGGAACCGCTCCGCCCTGGCGAGTTCATCGCGTGAGAGCCCCTGCCTGAAGCAATTGAGGGCATCGGCAGTCACATCTAGGTCGACGTACCACAAGTCGAGAGACGTAAATGACGCGCCAACGCGTATGCTCCTCGTCGCGAGACTCGGCCGGCGTATGTGCTCTCCTAATGACCCGCAGTCCAAGTCGCTGAGAACAGCGGCATAGGATCGCTGGTCCGGAGTCACAGGCTCTGTGATCGAATTAGACATTGCGGTCTCCGTTGCGTTGGAAGCGATCATAGCCGCCGGTCGTCTTGATCGTTGGCGAGGAGTTGGCCAGGCGCGCTGCATCGGCCATCGCCACGAGCACTTTGCGCGGGCCTTCGAAGGGCTCCCTGGCGTGCGCGGTGCGGACGTTGTCCACAAGCATCAGATCGCCGGCCTGCCACCGCTCGCGTGCGGTGTTGGCTTCGTAGGTCTCGTTGATCAACTGCACGATGTCCGCGCCGATCGGGTCCCCATTGCCGAAGCGGGTATTGAACGGCAGCCCGTCCTCGCCGTAGGAATCCACGAGGTATTCGCGCACCTCCGCGTCTATCGTCCATTCGTTGAGGAACGCAATCTGGTTGAACCAGCACCGCTGGGCGGTGAGCGGGTGACGCACGACGGCGCTGCGGCGCTGCCGGGTGCACAGCGCCCCGTCGCCTTGCCAGTCGAACTCGATCGCGTGGGCACGGCAGTAACTCTCAACAGCGTGACGGTCGTCAGTGCCAAAGGCTTCAGCGACCGATGACCCGATGTCGTTGTTGTAATTGCGAATCAGGAGCCAGCCTAACCGCTCAAAGCGCTCGACCAAGTCGGCGGGCAGTGCGTTGAGGACAGTCGGCGAGTCGGCCACCGGGGTTGCGCCTCCGTCCGTCGCCGGAACGAGGCACGCGAACAGCATGAGCCCAGGGGGCTCGAGTGTGTAGCTGAGCTCGTGGTGCATGCACATTTGGTGGTTCGGCGGCCACTTCGACGCGGAGTATACGCCCTGAACGTAGCGCTGCCGGGGCGCGAAGGCCTCCGTCTCAGTCATCAGATTGCCAAGCTGCCGAAAAACCGTGTCAATCTGGGCCACGTCACGGAGCCCGAGACCGCGCACTAGGAGTGCGCCGTGTTCGGCGACCAAGGAGCGCAGCGCGTTGCGGTAATCGGCTGCCCAGCGCGCTGCTTCGCCGACCGCCTCAACCCGCAGCACTGGCGGCTTGCCGGGTTGCACGTCCACGTTGAGCAGTGAGGTTGAAGATAAGTTCGTCATTTCAACGGCGCCATTCGTCTTGTTGAGCGGTACTTGCGCTGGTCTCCGCGCAGCGAGCACTTCCGACAGTCACTGGAGCTCCCCGCTCGAGCCAGCGATCAATCAGCTCCGCCTGATCGGCGAGGACCGGTTGAGCGAAGATGTCTTTGAGGGACACCGTACGGCCAAGGGCAATCACCAGCTTGAGAGCGGAGAGCGACGTGCCGCCGAGATCGAAAAAGTTAGCGCGCCTGCCGATCTGTTCCTTGGGGATACCGAGCACCTTGGCCCACTTGGCTGCGAGCCGACGCTCCGTCGCCGTATTCGGCACCTCGTGGTTCTGCTCGGCGACGTCCAACTCCGCGGCCAGCGCCGCCAACGACTTCTTGTCCACCTTGCCGTTGCCCGTTAATGGCAGCCCTTCCCTCCAATGGAACGCCGTCGGCAGCATGTACTTCGGAAGCGAGTCGCCGAGCCGGTCCCGCAACGAGGCGGCATCGAGTGGCCCGTTGCCCGCGTAGAAGGCCACCAGGCACTTGCTGCGGCCAGGTCCCTCGGTGACGACGACCGCGGCCTCGCGGACGCCTGGCACGCGCAGCAGTGTGTTTTCGATCTCGCCGATCTCGATTCGAAAGCCCCTGATCTTCACCTGGGAATCCCGGCGGCCGAGGAACTCCAGCTTGCCGTCAGGCAACCAGCGGCCGTAATCACCGCTGCGGTAGAGTCGTTGGCCAGCGCGGTGCGGATCCGCCATGAATGCTCGCCGTGTGCGCTCTGCGTCGTTGATGTAGCCGCGGCCGACGCAGACGCCTGAGAAGACGATCTCTCCTGGGGCGCCGAGCGGCACGGGTGCGAGATGCTCGTCCACGACGTAGACGGACACGTTGTTGACCGGGCGGCCGAGCGGCACTCGTTCTCGCTCCGGCGTGCGATCCATGACTTCGTGGTTGGTATCGTCCGACGTCTCCGTCAGCCCGTACGCATTGACCAGCTTGATCGCGGGCAAGGATCGGAACCACCGCTGCACCAACTCCTTCTTCAGCGCCTCGCCCGTGACCGAAACGAACCGTAGGTCTGGCAGCTCGCGCGAGTGCTCCTCTAGATACGACAGAAGCACTTCGAGGTAGGACGGCACGACCTGCACGACGTTGACCCTGCCGTCAACGATCTTGTCGATGAAGCGTCGGGCATCGAGAATCACCTCTTGCTCGACGAGCAGGGTCCGTCCGCCAACGAGGACGGCAGACAACAGTTGCCACAGCGAAATGTCGAAGCACTGCGGCGCCGACTGGGCCACGGCGTCCCCCGCCCCGATCTTCAGGTCGTCGATCTTGGCGAAGAGGTGGTTCAAGAGACCCGCGTGCTCGCACATTGCGCCCTTGGGCTCTCCGGTGGAGCCGGAGGTGAAGTAGATGTACGCGAGTTGTTCGGGCGCGACTTCAATTCCGAGATCGCCCTCGGGATGGCCCTCGTGGTATGCCGTTTCGATAAAGAGCGTCTCCACTCCTGGCAGCGATGCGAGAGCCTGATCAAGCGTGGCGGTGCTGCCGCGTTCGGTGAGCACGAACCGGCAGTCGGCCCGGGAAAGTGTCCTGGCGATGCGGTCGGCCGGGAAATGCGGCTCGATGGGTAAGTACGCGGCGCCAGCTTTGAAGATCGCGAGCACGGCAGTCATCCAGTCGAGATTGCGCTCGGTCACGACGCCCACGACACCTTCGCGGGCGAGCCCCCGTGCCAAGAGGGCTCGAGCCAACTGATTGGCGCGGGCGTTGAGTTCCCGATACGTTCGCTGGGTGTCGCCGTGCAAGGCCGCGACGGCATCCGGGTGCACCCGCACGCGCGCCTCGAACAACTCGTGCACGCGACGGTCTGGTAGCTTTCTGCGCCGTCCGGCGAGGCCATGCAGCTGGAAACGCACTTCCTCCGCGGAAAGCAGGGTCTGGCATGAGTGTTCGGCATCCGGATCGGCCGCGATCAGAGCCAGCGCGGTGACGTGGTAGCCGGAGATCCGGGCGGCGCACTCTGCGTCCAGCACGCCCGTCTTGTAGCGTAGTCGCAAAACGAGCCCGTTACGCTCCACGAAGGCGACGCGCAGTACGCTTTGCTGTAGTAACTCCCCATGCCCGGGCGCACCCAATTCGAAAACAGTTTCAAACACAGGCTCGTTTATGCCCAACTCGCACCGGAGATCGTCAATTGAAAAATGTCTGTGCGCCAAGAGTTCCGCCTCGGCTCGAGAAGCGTCCAGCAGTAGCTCGCGCCACGAGCGAGGTCCAAGCGTCATCCGAATTGGCAGCGGCGACCCTAGCTCTAAGGCGTAGCCGGTGCACACCTCGGACTCGCCCGAGACTGCGCCAAGCACCTTGGCATGAGCCGTCAGTAGCACCGAGCTGAGCGGCATGGCGAGCTGGTCTGCGAGTCGGCACAACGTCGCCGCGAGTTGGTCGGGGATTCTCGTCTCGTGTTCGCCGACGCCGGCCACCGGATCGAGGGTCCACCGCGGGAGAGCGGTGAATCCACCGGCGAGGAGTACACTGCGCCAAAACTCCCGCTCGTCAGCAAACGCCGTTTCTCCTCGATTACATATGACGTTGCTCATCTCACATCTCCCTCGCTGGGTTGCCGCCCCACCGCGCATGCGGCGGAACGTACTCTCCCTTCATCAGGAAGGAGTCTGCGGCGAGCACTGATCCGTCGCCCATCGTCACGCCGTAGTGGACGAAGGCGCCAACGCCGATCGTGCAGCCGGCACCGATCTTGGTTCGACCAGACTTAAAAGTGCCATCCTCCTGCGACTCGCACTGGATCAGGGATTGGTGATTGAGAACACACTCATCCCCAAAGGTGGTCAGGGTCGGTTCTGAGATGTAGACTCCGTCGTCGAAGACCCGCTTGCCCATCCGGACACCGATCAGCCGCCAGAGTAGAGGCAGGAACGGTGTGCCGTCGAAAAGGTGGAAGAAGTTGATCGGGTGCAGCTTCCAGACGCGCTCGACCCACCAGAAGCGTGAGTCGTAGATGGAGCAGATGGACGGCGGTGGCGGGCTGAGCTTTTCGAAGCAACCTTCCACTATGGCGTAGTAGACCGCGGCGACGACTGGGCTGAGCGCGAACAGCAAAGCCATGGCCGCGTTTGCAAACATCCCCTCGAAGAATTCGATCGCGGCCAAGTCTATGAGCACGACCAAGAAGACCCCAAGCCAACGTGTGAGCAGAAAGATACCGATCGTCCGAAGGTTGAACCGATTCTTCGCGGCAAGCCCGCGGGCGAGCGCTTCCCCCGTCCGAAGATGGTCGTATCGGCTGTCGCGTTCGACCGAACGCGGAATCTCGATAGGTGGCGAGCCCAGGAGGCCCACTCCTTCGCGCACCTTGCCGTCGAGTGGAACCATCGCCTTTATCGCGAGGAGGCAGTTTTCAGCTGTCCTCCCTCCCGCGGGGTAGTTGACGTAGTTGCCCAGGAAGTTGCGGGGCCCGATCGCCGCTCGAGACACTCGGAATGAGGTGCTCGACACTTCGTCATTGATCACGTTCAGCCCGTCGGCGATCATCGTGCCGCTGCCGATAGAGGTGAGGAAGGGGTTCGAGGTCGCCACTTCGCAGCCGAAATTCGACCCCGTCTGCACGACTGGGGACAGCCGACATCCCAGCCACTGTAAGTAGTTGACGATGTATGAGCTGTCACCGAAGAGAACCCCGAAGAACCTCTGTCTGCCCAGGCCAGCGATCACCCGGTGCACCGCGTGGTGGAATCCATAGAGCGGATAGACCGTGTCCGGTTTAATAAACACGCGTAACACGCGAGGAACCGTGCCGGCGGCCAGGAGGCCGAGAAGCGTCGCGCCGAAGAAAAGAACGACTGAGAAGGCGAGCGCCACGATGACGAGCCCGCGAACCGTCAACGCTCCGGCCCCGGATTTCACGCCGGGGACCAGCACCTCGACCAACGACGACACCCCGAGAAACAGCAGACCGAGGCCCGCCTCGAGAAGCGGCGCGTACAGGAAGAGAGTTCCGATCAAGGTGAGGGCGGCAGAAGTGGCTCGACGCAGCCTGCCGCACCGAGCCGGCGCGATTCTCACGTAGCTCGTATCGGTACGCCGTGCCGGAGATCCGTGCCACCGCTCGCCGACCGGCACCGACTGGCCGCGGTGCAAGGATGAGGTGTGGCCGAGCTGCGCCCCATCGCCCATCGACGTGTCGATGTCGAGCACCGCCATTTCGCCTACGAACACGTCACGGCCGAGGGTCACCGTTCCGATCTCGATTCGACCGGCCTGTGCCCTGTAGCAGTGGAAGCTCGACTCTCTGCGGATCACTGTTCCTGCGCCGATCGTGAGCAGGTCCGTACACACCGGTATCTGCCCGGAGAGGATCACGGTACCGGGCCCCACTTTCGCGCCTAGCGCCCTCAGATAGAGGGGGTACAGAGGCGTACCGACGAACAAATAGACGCCCGGGTTCGAGCGGATCAAGGTTTTCACGATCCAGAAGCGGACGTACGCCAGGCTCCACAGACGGATCTGCTTGGTCTTCCAACGACCGATGAGCAACCACTTCGCTACGATCGGTACGGCGCACACGACCAGGAACCCCACACCGCTGAAAACGACCAGCCGCAGATAGCTTTCGACACCCTTCGATCCTGCCACCATCCGCTGGTAGCCCTCGACGCCGGCAAGGACGCCGACGTACGAGTATCCTAAGTAGAACAAGGTCTGGAGCGCCCCACAGAGCAGGTACTCTCTAGTGCTCGTCGAGGTCGGTACCTCCAACGCTTTGGCCGCCGCCGACTTACTAGGTGCGGGCGCAGCGTCGGGTAGCGCGGCCGCCAGGCTACGGATCGTCGGATGCCGGTAGATGTCCTGCATGGATACCGGCGGAAAGTCCCCTCGCTTCCGCACTCGCGCGCAAAATTTGGCCATCACCAAGGAGTCAGCACCCAGGTCGTCAAAGAAATGGCTGTCCACCGACACACGGTCGATGCACAGGATCTCGGCGAGCAGCTCGGCGAAGACGGCTTCGACGCCGGTGGGCGCGGAGCCGTGCCTCTCGTCGGTCACCAGCGAAGACTTGGGCATTGTAGCCACCTCAATGGGACGAGCCCGCCCTCATCGCGCGGTCTCATAGAAGAAGTCTGTTAAGCGGTGGTCCTGGCCGGCGGCCACCGCCTTGTCGTACACCCACTTGCCGACCGCCACATCGAGGACCCCCAGGCCGAAGGGGGAGAAAATGATCGGACAGCTGCGATCCACCGATTTGCGTCCCAACATGATCTCGGCGAGAGTGCCGGTCACGAAGTTTCGGTTTCCAGTCTTCTGCTCGGTGAGGTGAGGGGAGGTATTCGCCTTCATGACGTGCTCGACGTCGTCGACCACATTCTGGGACCGGAGGAGGATCTCCGGTGAGAGATCGCGAAGGGAAATATGCAGCACGACCGGGTTGTGCTCGAAGAGGGAAGCGTCGGTGACGTATGGCGTGGACGCGACAGTCGTGAAAAGGATTAGGTCAGAGGCCCTCATCAGTTGTGTCAGCTCGGGAACGACTGCGACGGCGCGGTGGTGCTCGGGGCGGCACGCTGTGTTTCTGAATTTCTCGCTCTCGACAGGCGACTTGTCATATAAGCGAACTTCTTCAATCTCCCATCCTGTGTCGACCAGGAAGTCGTAGACGTACCGGGCGATGAACCCGGTGCCCACGATGCCCAGCGAATGCGCTCGGCGCGATTGCCTAGTCAGCCAGTCGGCGGCAAGAGCAGCTGACGCGGCCGTTCGGGCCGCCGAGATGATCGAGCTTTCGAGGATGGCAAAGGGATACCCATTCTCGTAGTTGTTGAGCACGAGCACAGCCGACGCGCGCGGAAAGCCTCGCTGGACGTTGCCGGGATAACTAGCGATCCATTTGAGTCCCGCCACATGGAAGCCGTCTCCCAGGTAGGCCGGAAGCGCGATGATCCTGCAATCGGGCTTATCGGGGAACCGCAGGAAGTAGCTGTCTGGGTTGACGGATTGTCCGTCTGCGTGCGCGAGATACGCGTTCTGGACAATGTCGATGCAATCGGCCCGATGAGCTCGGATGATGTCGAAGACAATCTTGCCGTTGATGATCGATAGCTCGAAGTGCATGCCTTCCTCGCTTCGCTACTCGAGCCTGCTCGCCCACGTGGGATCGAAGACCGTGTCAAGGTAGGGCGTGCCGCGGTCCGCGCACAGGAACAGCACGGTGGGGTACTTGTATGCCGGAATCCTCGCGGCATACCGCTTGACCGCCGCGAACGCCGTCCCACTGGAGCCGCCCACGAATAGTCCGTGGGTCGTGAGGAGTTCCCGGCACGCTTCAACGGTCTCGCACTCGGATATCAAGACAACGTCGTCAATCTCGGCCTGCGACAGCAAAGGCGGGACGATGCTCGATCCAACGCCGGGAATATGGCGCTTGCGCGGTGTCCCACCGAAGATGGCGGAGCCTTCAGTATCGACGGCGATGACCCGAATGTTGGGATAGTGCTCTTTGAGCCGACGAGACACTCCGGCGATCGTTCCTGCTGTGCTGACGGCGATGAAGACATAATCAAGCGAGTCAAAATCGGCGCAGATCTCAGTCGCCGTGAGTTCGTAGTGCGCCTCTACGGCGTCCGGATTTCCATACTGGTTCGTCCAGTAGGCGTTCGGAATGGTGGCACATAGTTCCTTCACCTTCTGCAGCCGGGTCTTCAGGAATCCGCCGGTGTCGTCACGGTCCTCGACCTTCACCACCGTGGGACAGATCCGCCGGAGGAACGACTCGTAGGTGCCAGAGATATTGGGGTCGATCACCGGGATGAACCGCAGGCCGACCAGGTGAGTGAAGGATGCGAGAGCGGCGGCGAAGTTCCCGGAGGAGGACTCGATCACCGTTGTGTCTTCGCAGATCTCACCTCGCTCGGCCGCCCGCTTGAGGATCCAGTAGGCGGGGCGGTCTTTGATGCTCCCAACCGGGTTGACATACTCGAGTTTCGCAAAGAGATCCATCCCCTTCATTGCTAACTGCACATGTGGCGTGGGTCGTAGGGTATTTCGGAGCAGTTCCAAACCCGTGGAGAGACGCGAGGTCGAGATCTGATCGAAAAGAGCCGAAGGCATGCTTGTCACTCCTTGCAACGTCGCCGTGCCGGGTTCGGCGAATCTGGAATCTGATCGAGAAGAGCCGAAGGTACGGTTGTCACCTGCCAGTCCATGTCCTAAGTTTCCTCCTCGTTTTGCGAGAGATATCCGGTAGTGAGCTTATTCACATCGCGTAAAGACCTGAAGGTCGCGGTCTCCACCCACCTGTCAGAGAATCGCCGCATCGCTACCCGCTCTCATGCGCGTCGTTGCGAATCCAGTCGCAAGATAAGAGAGGAGGGCTGAATGGCTCCAAGTACGCGCTATTGCGCGGCGCGCTGTTCAGGGCGTTGTCAGCTTGTGCCGGACGCGACGGTCGCCGATTAACCGGAGACGGTCCTGGACCACCAGGGGTGGGAAAGTGGCGGCACTCACACGGTATTAAGACAAAAGCGCTGCGTCAATTAGCTGCTGGACTAACCGAAATGGTTAGTACTGCTCGAGGAGCACAGCGGTGAACACATCGAAGGAAGTCTCAAATCAGATGACGTATTGTAAGCCAACATGGTAATTCTGGCCGGACGAGGTGGATTGTGTCCAACGAACTTGAGCGAGTGTAGGGATCTGCGCAGGACACGAGGAAACAAAAGCCGGCCTTGAAGGAGTCCGCCCCTTTCTGGAGCACGAGTGGCGATGACACAGAAACCCCCTTCGGAAATATTTTTCACTTTCCCTTCAAAGGCCTGCGATTTTCGATGGCTTTGATGCAAATGACAACTGGCCGCCAAGAAACCGCCCATTCGTTGTATAGCGCGCTTGAAGCCGCTTTTTGTGCGGTTTCTTTCTCATGTAGTCTGGCTAACCTGACACACCAACCACCCTGCAAGAACGAACGCTGGATGAACAGAGAAGGGAGGCTAGGATGACGTTTCCCCGTTTAGGTTTTCGGCGCCTGAAGAATTCTCGCGATGATGCCGGTCCTATTTTCCGCTCCAACTTTGCTCATTACAGATCTTAAGAAAGCCTTGGCGGTGCTTGGGCTGATGCCCATCCGGTCGGCAATCTGCTTGGTACTGAGATCCTGGAGCAGAAAATCAACTGTCTCCCTTTCTCGCCGGGATAAGCGGAATTTCCGGGCAACACTCTCGAGATTGAGCCCACTGTCGTACCTTCTTTCCAGGAGGACAGCAATAGCCGGTCCCAGCCCAATTCCTAGAATCGATTTCACCGAGAATGCCCGAAGTTGGTAGCGCCTCTTTCCTGAAGCGACTTCATTCACCAATTCGAAAGGAGAGAAACCGTTATGATTGCCATTGCTGGAAACTAGAGACCCGATTCTGATTTGTATAAAATTGTTAAAGCCCTGCTCGGATGGAACTCCCGGGTAAGCGAGGATCGCCAGAGCTTCTTCGCTCGCAAAGATGGGCCGAAGAGACGCATCCAAAAGGAGAAACCCGGTGGTGGGTGACTCTGCGTGGCCGTTGCCTGGAGTGTGGCCATTTCCGTTACTCTTATGAATTGCATGACGAAAGTGGTCGGCAGAAACACCTCCGAATCGCACAGAAGGATTACGTAGATTGTCGGGGAATAGCCCTGATGAATTTACCTTTCTTGTTGCTAACATTTCGGCGCTCCTATCACGATGGTTAGTTGCTCCAATAGGACCGGGTCCGAACAAAGACACTCCCATGAGTAGTTTCTAGGTTCCCCTTGCCCAAGGCCGAACTGCAGCCTTGGGGTCATGACATGAAGACAGACAAAAAAACGGCCCCCTTTTTTATACTTCCCGGGGGCCGGACGCTACAATCAGGCGAAGACCTTAAACGAGAATGGGCCGATAGCAGACCAAACACCTTAGTGGTCATTGCAAGTGGTTGACAGGATTGCCCCTTGGCAGGTGTCCCCCCGCTAAGGTACAGTTCTTGAGGACCTGGAAGTAGCACGCCGAACGGCTGACCGTCAAAGCCAGCGATTCCGCAACGAAGATTGTTAACCGATCCGACCGTATGATTCCATTCATCTTTTAGCCGAGGTACGCTCGGAGAACAAATTCGCATTGTGTTTTTGCTCTTGACTTCTCTTTTTATCTTGTATATATACTATGTATAAGTTATGAACCACTCTCTGAACCGCCGCACCAACCTCTCCGCCGTCGAGCGCAACTTCCGTTCCCGCATTGCGCAGCTCTCCTCCGGTCAGTGGTTTCTTCGTGGCACTCTCTCGGAACGTTCTGGCACTTGTGGCAAGGCGAATTGCCGTTGTGCCCGTGGGGAACTGCATAAGTCTTTGTACCTGGTGCAGAGCCAAGCGGGGAAGTTTCGCCAGATCTGTGTCCCAAAAGCCTGGCAGCAACGCATTCGCCAAGCCGTCAACAACTATCGCCTGATGCAGAAACTGATTGAGGAAGTTTCCGAGCTGGAATGGAAACGACTTCAGGAAAAGAAACGATAACGGTTCTTCGCCGCCTGATCGCCTATGCGGAAAAAATCTTTCAGCTTTCCAAAGATATCGTCACGCAGGTTTCCGACCGCAGAGAGAAACCACGCATTTCCACAGCGGCGGTGGTGAAATCGTCGCTGGTGCTGTTCTGGGCCAGGTTGGGCAGCATCAATGCTTGGGAACAGGTCGGGCGGGCCCACTTTTGGAAGCGTTGGCTCGAAGAGCCGACCTTCAGCGCAGACACCCTGGGACGAGTCCATGCGGTGCTCGATGCCCACGGGTTGCGGCAAGGGATTCACGACGTTTACGAGCGCCTGAAACGGAACAAAGTCTTGCCGGATTACGGCCTGGGAGTCGTCGTTCTTGACGGTCATGAAAGCCACGCCAGTTACTTGCGTCATTGTTCTGGCTGTTTGCAGCGAACCATCCACTGTACCTTTTGAAAAAACAGCGATGAACAAGAAGGAGACAACGATGCGAAAACCAATTTTAGCGGCCAGCTTGGCACTCGCAGTGATGACCGGAGCTGTCGTTTATCATCGGGCGTTTGCAGCAAGGCTTCAGGAGATCGGTACGAACATCGAAATGCTCAGCGACGGTCATGTTCGGCTAAACGTCATCAACACTACAAACTTACCGATCAGTGCGCTTGCCGCAGTAGGTACCCGCACCCTACTGGCCAAGCCAGCCACGGACAGATCCGTCCGATTCTTTGATAGCGTGCTGAACCCGTTTGGTCCGAAGGAATTGGCGCCAGGCAAGAACTACACCTTTAACTTCTTTGGCCCGAACCCTCCGCCCGACCAACTTAAGCGCGACGTCCAACTTAAAGCCGCGATCTTTGCGGATGGTTCGACATGGGGCGATCCCGAATGGGTTAGCACACTGCTCCTCAGGAGGGCATCTGCTTATCATTACGACAGCAAAGTCTTGAAAAACATCGAGCAAGCCAACTCTGTTGGGATACCAATGCGAGAACTCACTCAGTAACTTGTGGGGCTTGAAAAAGACGATTTCACTGCGGCGAAGACTGCGGCGGAGAAACAAATGGTCGAGGTGGCCTACGAAGAGGCGCTCTTCCTTCTCCAGGACGGGAAGCGGGCTCATGGAAATAACGCACCGTTACCTGAAGCGACCGGGCAGGCGAGGGGCCGGCTCCTTCTTCGAGTCAATCGACTGCAGGTTTCGAAACGCCTCTAGCAAATTGACATCTAACATAGTGTACTCGGAGGGGGCCCTCATTGACGTAGGGCTCCCCTCGAGTGAACGCTCGCGATGGTTGCACGAGTTAAGCTGTGATCAATCACAGACAGCGTTGCCGGACAGGAACCTGCGTGGCTTTGGCGCTCGCGCTTCTGGCTGGCTCATCCGCCCGCCCGCAGAGCCAGGGCGTAGACACCACTCTGCGGGTCACTACCAGGCTGGTGAACGTCAACGTCGTGGTCACGGACGAGCGGGGCAACTCCGTCAAGGATCTTGCCCATGACGATTTCGCCGTTCTTGACGCTGGCCAGCCTCAGAAGATTGCCTTCTTCTCCGCCATCGACAACGAGCGGCCCACGTCCGTCGCTTCGCTGCCCGGCCCGGACACCTACACGAACCGCCCAACCGATTACAGTGCCGCGCCCAGTTCGACCATTCTGCTGTTCGATACGCTGAACTCGCGTTGGACCTCGCAAGGCTACGGACTTCAGCGCATCCGCAAGTTTCTTAGGCAAATCGAGCCACAAGACCACATCGGAATTTACGTGCTGGGCGACGACCTCAAAATCGTCCACGACTTCAACCGCGATGCCTCTGACCTGTTTGCTGCGATCCGCCGCTACGATGATTTGCACTCTCATGTGCCGGAGGTGCGTGCCGCAGCCAAGGAGAGCACCGGCGATCCAGACCTAGACCGCTTTCTTTCCGGCAAAGATAACCGCTATCGTTTCGGAAAGGATGGCGGGGATATATCAAACGCTTACATAAGAGACAGACTCATGATCGCTATCCAGATGACCACCGCGTCTATTGAGGCAATTGCCCGACAGCTTGCCAACGTCCAGGGCCGAAAGACAATCATCTGGGTGACCGACAGTATCGGAGCGATGGCCCACTTCGAGAGTGATGATCTCGACCAATTCCTGAAGCGCTGGACCGGCCAGTCTGGCATTAAGCTCGCTAAGATACCAGCCTGGGAGAATGGCCTAGATATCGAGCGCATGATTCGGCTGATGAACGGCGTAGGAATTGCCGTGTACACTGTCGATGCCAGAGGCCTGGAGACAGTCGATCTTGACCTCCGCAACACTTCGCCCCTAGTTGATATATCGTCGAGCACAGAGCCCATGGCGGACCTGCTTCGCCGGACACCTGAGCCCGACATAGCCTTACTTGAGCTTGCAAACCGGACTGGCGGGCGGGCATTTTTCAATAGCAACGACTTGGAAACTGGCATCCGGCGCGCGGAAGACGACGCCCGTTTCACCTACAACTTAGCTTATGTTCCCGACCACAATCAATGGAAAGGCGAATGGCGCAAAATCCAGGTCAAGGTCAATCGGCCGAACGTAACGGTGCTGGCTCGCGGCGGCTACTTCGCTTTGCCTGACGCGCGCCCCGTGCCGCCAAGGAACCGCTTTGAATTTCTCAGCCAGATTGCCGCCAGCCCCATCGAGTCCAGCCAGCTTCCTCTGACCGTCCATATCGCTGCAACCTCAGGCGCAAAGCAGCCAAAGATCGACGCCAAAGTCCATCTCAATCCGCAGTCGATGCTCACAGATCTGAACAAGGGCCATCGTAAGGGCAGCTTCGAAGTCATGTTCATGCAACTGGACCCCAAGAATAAGCTCCTCGACGCCACGCAAAAAGACATTGAAGCTGACTTCGATCCTCAGGAATACGCCGCCATATCACAAAAGGGCTGGGATCTGTCCGCGCAGCTTACCTTCAAGCAAGGCGCCACCCTCCTCTGCGTCATTATCCATGACAAGGCCTCCGACGCCGTTGGTTCTGTACGCATTCCCCTTGCACGTTACTCCCCCATACCCACAGCGCACTGCTCCATTTTGACCTCATCTTTTTCTGATTTGGCGGCGTGGCCGGGCGCTGCATGCTTCGATTCTCGAAACATTTGGGTTTTGAACTTTCCGTCCACACCGCAAGCTCAGGTGGCCTGAGCAGGCTAGCGTTATCGAGTCCATCACAAATATCGAATAAATTGCGTAGACCTCGTCACGATTCCACAGGGCAAAAGAAAACTTACAGCACTGCGGTTCGCTGTCCGAGAAAGCCGTGTTTGGCTGCCCCGCGCTACGGAGAAAAATGACTGAGGTGTTAGTTTTCTGCCCCCTTACTTCACCGCCTAGCTGCCTCCGACGCTGAAGAAATCCGCCTGGACGAAAGACGCGGTGGGCGTTTGAAAATTGCGTGCCCCTTTCCGAACTTGTGCTCTCAAACCGTGCTACGCACCGAGGTACGCAACGGCGATGTCTAAGGCTTCCTTGCAATGACTTAGGATGCCGTCCGTGCTCTTGTAAGTCCTTGCAAACACTTATGAATCGCTCACTGTCACGGCAGAGGCAGCGACTCGAAACTTCGCAGAACAGGACTCGGGGGTTAGCCCATTCCGACCACGTCTTGTTCATATCAGATCGTTGTGTTCTGATGGACGCAATCCGCTCCGCCTGCGGTAAGGCCGGATTAACCTCTTCTCACTCCGCGCGCAGCGCGTCCGTTGGGTCGTATGTAACGGACTGCTCCGGCATGAGAACGGCGGTTCCCTGCAAAGGACCTGCGACCTGTGGCAATACGTAGAAATCCCGGTTTCGATGTATTCAACGTTCGCTTGTTGATCAATCTGGACAAGCTGCTTCGCGAGAAGCGGCGGTACCAGGGTGATTTGTCCGCCTCGATCAACGATGCATTGTTGGCCGTCAACCTCAATACCGTCAAGTTAGTCACTCTCCAGGGCAAGAAGAAACAAACCGCACGCGAGACACAGGTGGTCCTGCTTCGGCGCCTCATTCGGAAGCTTCATAACGTGGCCGAAACCCGACGCTGCTCGATCAATCAACTCGTGAACAGCGGGTTGGCGGCCTACTACTCGAAACAACGGTTAACCAATCCAGGACTTCCATCTAGGCCCACACAGAAGTCAGCCACCTACGACCAGATGAGCACTGCGGAGCGCCAGCGACTGGTAGAGGCGCTCGGGAATCTTGTTGGCCAGCAAAAGGGACCGAGAAGCACGTTTCCAGACGGCACACGCTACGAGTATGACCCCAAACTCAAAAGAACCGTCGAGGTTGCGTCTTCTGGGAAACGGTACCCTGTAGCTTTAGTTGCGGGCAGGTTCCAGCGCGGGGCGGCACACGCCACTGCACGCAAAGCAGCGAGATGAGGACATCTTTTGAGCAAGCAGAAACCATTGCTAGTTGTGATCGCCGGGCCGATGGGCGCGGGTAAGACTACCTTCTACGAGGCCCATTTGAAAGAAGCCTTTCCCACCCTCATCCCCCCGATTTCGCACCAGCGCGAAACAGCCTTACGCGAGCAGCGCTCCTTTGCCGTTGAGGATCTCGTCGTAGACACCGAATTAGTGGAGAGCGCTAGGGACGCAGGTTACGCCACGAAAATCGTGTTCATCTCCACGGAAGACCCTAACCTGAATATCGGGCGCATCCTGATCCGGATGAGTCGCGGAGGGCAGTCAGTGCCGCTGAATACAATTCCAGAGTCCTACGAACAATCCATAAAGAGCCTGCGGGAGACTCGAAAGCACGCCGATGATCTGCTTGTGTACGACAACACGCCTCACGCCAAGGGACACCGGCTTGTGGCTCGCTTCATCGCCGGCGAACTAGTCAAGGTGACGCAGTCCCTTCCAGAGTGGCTGACAGGCGTTTTCGGCCGAGAATTGACCGGCCAAGCCCAACGACAAGCCAAATCTCTAGGCCGACGCTAGGGCACACCGATTGTTCTCGTACGGTTCAATCTTTGGCTGACGGGGAACTGACAATACCCCCACTAATACCCTCACTTAGTGGTGGTACCCTTACTCTTCTCGTACCGCCAACGAGCTGCGGGGCCTTTGCCACGGCAGCTCACTTCTCCCGAACCTCTCAAATCAACCAGCAACTTCCGTATCCATTCCCGGCCAACGCCAGGACAGGTCCGTTCGATGTCCGTCACCCGGAACTCTCCAAGTTGAGCACGAATGGCTCCAAGGACCATTTCTGCCTTCGCCCCTTTGGGCGAACCTAGTTGGCCAGCCCGTTCCTCAAATTCAACGTACGCACTCTTGAGAATGAAAAGAATGTAATTGATATAAGGCCACGCATCGTGCGTGCCCTCATGCCAATGCTTAGAACTTTGTTCCAGCGTTTCATAGTACCGGTCCTTGTTCTCTTCGATCACCCGCTCCAAGCTGACATAGCGCCCGACTTCGAAACCCAGATGATAACACTGCAAAAGGAGGAGCAATCTTGAAACGCGGCCGTTTCCATCCCGGAATGGATGAATACAAAGAAAATCCAGATTCATGCCCGCCAAAAGAATCAATGGGTGGATTCGGCGCTCTTCCATGCCCTCTTTCCACAGAGAAACTAGCTCACACATGTGTGTCGCGGTTTCACTGGCGGGGACAGTTTGGAAACGGACTCTTTGCCTTCCATCGGGAGATTTCTCGATGATGTCGGAGTCCTTCTCCTTATATTGCCCGGCATCTCCAATCCCGCCCCTCATCAGTCTGTGAAGTTCTCGAATCGTGTCCTCAGATATCGGGAGTTTGGAGCCCTGCTCGTGTATCCGCTTCAAGGCGTTCCTGTAGCCGCGGATCTCTTCTTCGGCTCTGTCGCGCAGTTGTTTGTGGCCGAATACGATCGTCCCCACGCGACTCTGGTCAGCAACCACTCCCTCGATACGGTTCGAGGAGACGGCGCTTTCTATTAGAGCGTGTTCCCGAAGTGCCTTGAGGGTTTGTGGAGACTGTTTCGTAAAGAGTTCTTGTTTCCCTCGCGCTTCACCCAAATCTGCCAGGTACCACGAGGTCGTTGCGGGAATTACTTCGACACCGGCTGAGAATTTTTGGAGCGTCTTCACTATTTTCCCTTACCTTCAATGACTTTCTGTAATCGCGTATTGTAAAGCGGCATATCCCGCCAACCGCTTTTTGTACATACGAGCCAACATGGGCACGGATACATCGGCGTAGTCGTACACCTGCACCTCGCTCTTGTTCTCATGGAGGCGATGGAGGCGGCCAACGTACTGTTGCAGAGTGCCTTTCCACGAAATCGGCATCACAAGGAAGAGCGTGTCAAGTCGAGGGTCGTCAAATCCCTCGCCGAGGTAGCTTCCGGTGGCGAGAATTACTCTCGGCTCAGCAGAGGGAACGGCAACCAGGGATTCAGCCAGCTTCCTTCTCTGCTTCGCGCCCATTCCGCCCTTTAGGGCAAACGTGTGCGAGCACAGTCCGTGCAATCGCTCAGCCAGATACTTGAGATGCTCTGTCCTACCTGTCAAAACGAGGGGCGAACGCCCAACGGATAGAGCTTGCATTAGATCCCGCACGATTAAGTCGTTTCTGGCTTGGTCGACATAGAGAGCGGCATAAATGTCTTGGATGGTCGTCTCGTTTTCCGGCCTGATCCAGGTGAAACTGGTCAATCTTGGGAACACGCGATGCCGAAATGGTGAAGACTCCGCTGCCTTCCTGGCACTCAGATGAAAACGTATCGGACCGCACTGCATGTAGATAATAGGGTGATGGCCATCCTTTCGCGTCGGCGTAGCCGTCAACCCCAGAACATATTTTGCCTTTACTTCACGAAGAACTCGCTCAAAAGTGACAGCTGAAATATGGTGACACTCGTCAACGATCACATGGCCATAGTCCGCAACAAAATCTTCCGTCGATCCCTTGCGCTGGACGCTTTGAATCACAGCAACATCGATCAAGCCGGTTCTTTTGTCTTTCCCTCCACCGAACTGCCCAATGTTCTCAATCGGCAACGCCAAGTATGCCGCTAGACGTTCCCGCCATTGATCCATGAGCTGACGCCGATGCACGAGAATCAACGCATTCACCGCTCTAGCGCTGATCAAATTCGTCGCAACGACAGTCTTTCCAAATGCGGTTGGTGCACAGAGTATGCCGTTCTCGTGAACGAGTATTCGTTCGACCGCATCCTTCTGCTCGGGCCGAAGTTGACCATGAAAGATAGCATTGATCTTCTTCCCGGAGGTTCGTTCGTCCTTCACTTCTATCTTCACGGAGTGTGATTTGAAGACGTTGGTCACCTCTTCTATGCACCCTCTTGGAAGCCCGACGTGCTCGGGGAAAATCTCGCCACACGAAATGACCCGTGGTTTGCCGTATGTCGAAAGCCGCATCGCCTGAGCCCGGTAGAACTCAGGATTTTGGAAGGCCGCCACACGAATCAGACGATCCACGAGGGCCGAGGGCAAGTCCTTCTTTTCGATATACACTAGGTTGCTGACCACTAGACCTACACTAGGTGGCATCGGACCGCTAATGGTTTCATCTCTTCGCTTTCGCGAAGGGCTCCGATGCCAAGGGGCTTCTCCTTCGTCTTCATCAGCAAAACTGAGATGTACACCAACTGGATTTCCTGCGGGGACCATATCGTGAATAATGTTAGCCAGTCGTTGCGCCGGGATTCTCTGGATTGTCTCCAAGAATCGCCATTGATCAGCATGAGGCCGAAACAGTTCATCTAAGAAAACTGTGTTCCCTTGGTCTCTAGGTTGCTTCTGCAACGGCAGGGCAATCAAATTCCCGAAGCCACCCTTGGGCATGGTGTCCTGACTTGGGAAAAGTCGGTCGTATGAATCCAGCCCGATTTCGTGCCTTCTTTCCATGGTGCGAGTTAGCAATGCGCATCCTAGCCTTCTCGCATCTACTGCGGAGACCGGTCGGTCAAAGAACATCCAAACGTGTGCGCCATTCCCCGACCGCGAGCGCTCGACAAAAGCAGGGACCTCGAAGCTTCGGGAGGTTGCGATGAAAGCCGCCGCGTCCGCCATCCAAGACTTCTTGTCGAAGTCCACGGCAAGAAACCAACAAGTCTCGTCTGGGAGAAGTGGGTAAATGCCGATTGTCTGTTTTCCCCTGAGGTGATTTTCTATCACGTCGTCCGTCAGGGGATGGAGTATCCGTGTCTTTCGCCCAACACTCTTTCGGTCTTCGGGTTTCGCAGCGTGGATCGCCCGCCAGTCCATGGCGCCTGCCGGCGAATAGCCAGATTTGCCGCCCTTGCCTTCCCACCGAATGGCGAACACATCTTCTCGTCCACGGAACAGATTCCGAAAAAGCGCAATCTTTCGTTCTGGGGTATAAACCTCGCCTAAGCTTTGGAGTGAGGGCTTTAGGTTGGGACTGCTCTGAGAAGGTGTCTGATTAGTTGTCGAATGATTCATGCCGAGCATAGCTCGGAGACGCTCATTTTCCTCGCGGAGCCGCTTACACTCCTCCAGCACCTGTTTCAAGTGCGGTTCGTCCTGAGGGGATTCAGCACTAGTAATTGACATGCAGTCCTGCGCTAAGCGAATCGGAACACGACAACGATCTTATCCGAGGAACGAGGAAACAAAAACTGTCCTCCGCATCAGGCAAGCTCGAACGCGCAATGCGTGCGAGGTTTAGGATTTGGCCATGCAATTTTCTTGCCTCCGTTGGGTCAAAAATGCTATATACATACACCATGCAGGAGGTGGCCGATGGGAACCACTACCAAGGCAGTACCGAGGAACCTCCTGAGCGCCACGTATCAGTTTCCATTGGTGCTGTGAATGCGACACACATTGAACGGCACTATGCCGTGGCAGAAATCGCGGCCCAGTGGAACTTGAGCACCGACAAAGTTCGTGAGCTTTTCCAAAACGAACCTGGTGTGCTTGTCATTGGAGAACGAAGCCCCCGCCACAAGAGACGATATGTTACGTTGCGAATTCCTCAGTCTGTGCTCGAACGCGTCCACTCTCGTTTATCATCGAAGATGTCTGCCTGGTAGGAGTATCCAACGATGCTGACCATTTACCGCCGCCAGCGAAGAAACTGCCGCCATCGGGCGAAGGGACGAAAACACAGGCACTGCCAATGCCCCCTATGGGTTGACGGGTTGCTTGGGGGTAAGGAGATGCGCGAGTCTCTCAAGCTACGGGATTGGCAGCGAGCGCAAGAGATGATCCGCGAATGGGAAGCCGAGGACCGCCGCACTCGGCAGCAAGAACAACCAGTCACGATCAAGGGCGCTCATGAAAAGTTCATCGCCGATGCGGAAGCACGGAAGCTGAACGAGTCCACACTCTACA